>JASSUC010000031.1:0-23004 GCA_031963245.1 Mycoavidus cysteinexigens | reverse complement strand
GTCCATGAGCGCCTTGTCCTTTCTGGGAGGGTTCTGTTCGCAAAACTTAAATTCCCTCTAGAAAGGCTAGGCGCTCGCTTGCTTTCAATCAAATATTTTTCTCTTCTCTCTACCTTTCCTTATCCCGAACTTGTATATTGATTTTACCATCAAACACGGCCTTATGAATGCTGCTCTAATCAGCGCAGCCTCAGCACTCAATAAGTTTTTTTAGCCTTTTTCATTGGCCTAGCGCCCACTGCAGATTGAATCCTAATGTATTGTCCTTGGTGTCGCGATATATTCTTGCGGCCGCACGATATTTTCTTCCAGTTCATCGTCGAGGTATTGCGCGAAGACTTCTGCGCCTAGCTTTTGCTCAATCTGTAAGAATTTTTGCCTCAATTGCTCGATATAAGGCTGCTGACCGGCTTGGATTGCGCGGGCCCACAGTTTGCAATAGTAGGGCATCGCTGCCGCGTAGTTTTCCTGCTGGTAGTCGATATCTGCCTGCAGCCCATCCAGCATATCGCCGAAGCGTTTAGATTCGTCCATGGCTTTTAACTGGTCCAAGGCGACCTGCGCATAGTCGGAAGAGCCGCGGGCAACGCGTGCGCAAGCGACATCGAACACTTGCTGAGCGTGAAAGCCGGGGGGCGCGCCGGCGTAAGAAATTTCATGCAGGATTTTGTCCTCGCAGATTAAAGCTTGTTCGGCTTCTCCTAGTTCGAGATAGCAGCGCGCGAGCGCTTTCAGTGCTTGGATCGCCTTCGGCCAGGCTTCATACTGAGTATAAACTTGCACCGCTCTTTCATTCACGGCCAGCGCCGCGGTCCAATCTTGCCGACTTTGATAGAACACATCGAGGAAGGTGGCCGCTTGCTGAAAATATAAAATCTGCTGTTTTTCGATGATCGCCGGCAGGGCATCGAGCCACGCTTGCCAGCATTCGGCACCGTTGACTAGGCCGGCCTGGTGTGCCGCCTGGTTCGCGGCCATGGCGTCGAGGGCCAGCGCCAGCCAAGCTAACGGCGCTTCCGGCTGGCTCTCGTCATCAACCTGAACAGCCGGGGAGCGTGCCAGCAGGTCGAGTGACCACGCAGCACTTTCTGCGCCCAACTGAGCCTGCCGCAGCACTTGATCAAAGGCATGTTTGGCACTCAGAAAGCCACGGTAGTCTTGGGCAAACCAGAGTTTTTCTAAATGCGTACTCCAGTGTCGCCGGTGCATCAAAAGATAGTGAGCCAAGGTGGGATTTTGTTGCCCGTTTAGGTGGCGGCTTAAGATGCGGATTCCTTCGCATAGCACTTGACTGAAATACAGTTCGCTTTCGATGGCGGTGACCGCACGCTCAGTTTGTTCGTGCCGTTTGCGCTCTAGAAAAGGCCGGCAGCGGCTATCAATGATCCGACCGTGGGGCAGGACAACCAGAAAACCGCAGCGCTGCCACAGCGTCAGTCCGTCAGAGAAGACCGCCGCTTCATTGCCGGTGAGTGCCATGAGTTTTTTGGCCGGCGCGAACGGTTCCTTCTGATCGAAGGCAACCATCAGCAACTCCAGCAACAGGCCATCGACTTCAGTGCTCAGCAGTAGCAGATCTTGCCATTGGTGCGGCATCTCTGACCATTGCCATGCATAAAATGAATCAACCACAGAGCGATCGTGCGCGATGCGGGCGTTGAGTTCTGTGGTCAGCGCTGTGACCGTGAGGCGATTGAGTAGTGGCAGCGCATGCTGGAGCAGAAACGGATTGCCTTGGGTGGCCGTTAACAAGGCAGGCCAATCGTGGTCTAGATCTTTGCCCACGAGAGCGTTTGCACGCAATTGAGCTGCCGCCAGCAGGCGCCGTTCAGCAGCGAGCAGGGGCGCGAGCGGGATCTCAGTGACTGTCGAGGGCGACCTATCTTGCCCGCATGGCGCGGTGGTAAGGACTACATGTCCATGAGCCAACAATTCATGCACGAAGCCGCTGAGTGTTCGCTGTGTCGCTAAGACTTGAGCTTCGCGGTCTGCAGACATTTGCTCTTCGCGGTGGTCTGCAGAAGCGGCCGAAACCGGCGCTGAGTGGGTGTGATGCATGCTTTTTTTAGCGGCAGGGTCATGCTCGTACTCTTGATTTAAGAGATCTGGCGCAAGCCCATCTAGGACAAAGCAGCAGCGCAGCGTGTTAAGCGCAGCTTTAGTTTCAGCCTGCTGACCGATGGCCAGCCCAAGGACCGGAGTGATCATTTCCAGTATCACATCGACGGTGTAAAAATCGTCACTGAAATCAAAATAAAAGGCAAAATCAATGTGCTCGCGCTGCGCTAAATAAAGCGCAAAACGATGCGCGAGATGCGTCTTACCGCTGCCGGCCGGGCCGGTGAGCATCAGTGCTTGCGGTGAAGTTTCAAATGCGGCCAGCAGGGCGGGCGCTTGCCCATCGCTGGCATGGTTGAGCAAAGGAGACAGTAGGGTGGCCTTGAAACCCAGTAAGCGCTTGCGTGTATGTGCAAAGGTTTGTGACTCCGACAGACTCACACTTGCCTGCGGGGTGTCAAAAAATGTAATGGTTTGACCGCCATAATGAACCAGCAATGGCCAACTCTGAAAAGGTAATCCTTGTGAGGTAAAGCGCGCGATTTCGGTTTGCGCTTGCAAGCGTTGACGTGCTTGGGTGACAGCCTGGCCCAAGGTTAAGCCGGCGGTTAGACTGTGATAGATAGCTTGGAAACACTGGCCACTGGTCCACGGATCCGTGATCTGCGCCAGGCCAATCAGATTGCCCAGACCTGCGTGGTGAGCAGCATGGGCAGCAGCGCTTAAGCCGGCGGCGGCATCCAGCCGTTGGCCACCCTTGAAATACCCACGGGCATCGAGGCACAGCACCGCGATTTTGTTTTGCACCAGCACTTTCGAAAAATCAGCAAATGCAATCGGCGCTAACGTAGTGCCGGCATCCTCCAGCAGAAGGCTGAGCGACTCACCTGAACCCGCCTCGCTCGTATTTTGTCCACCGCTGGTTGCTGTACCGTCTACTACGAGCGGGCCATCGTACTGCACAATATGCACAGGACGCTGAGGATCGCTGAGTCGTTTTTGCAGTTGCGCCCAAGTTCCTGTGACAAAAATTTCATAGTGGATGGCGCCTTCTGAGCAGAACGAATCCGTGGCCGCTTCAAGCGCCGCGCTAGAGGCAAAAGGGAGATGTTCTGAGTCCGCTCTAGAGACGATATGCAAGATGCGCAGCGGCGCATCATAGGATTTTTCCGCGGTGGCTTGGATTGGAGCTGAATTTCCCATTTGTTGATTAAGCTCAGCAATGGCATCTGGCGTCGGCGGTGTGACTTTCAGATCGTATTCCAACTCAGTATCTGATTCCGAGAATCTGCCACCGGTGAATCGCTTTTCAAAGCTCTTCACTATCGTCGACAACACCTGGCTGCTAGCTGGCAATACCAGCCACTCCCACGGCTGCGCCAAAAAGTTGGCGCGCGTTGATTCAATGCGCACAGTGAGTTGCTGCATCCCTTGTTTTTGGAGCGCCGCGATGGCCTGCGCACATTGCGGCTGCTCGCCTAGAAGCTGATTGCCGATGGCTTGTCCAAGCTCGGTCAGTTTGGCCGCGATACCATGATCATCGGGTTGAACGGTGGCAGCATGCGGATATTCAGTGAAATACCAGTCCAAGGTTTGCCGTAAATCGCTAGGGATCGAGGCTAAGTCAAAATTCGTCACAAAACGTGTGACGCCGGTACGGGTTTCGATAGAGATTTCAACCGGCTCTGCCCGCTGCTCGGGGGCCTTTGCAACAGATTCTGAGTAGGCGCACTGCACGCTTTCTGCGGCAGTGGAGTGCTCTGACTTATCGACGATTCTCAATAGCATATTGGATAAAATTGGTGGTATGTGCGATGACGCACATCGGTTCAAATTCTTGCTAGATGAGCTACTGTATCACTGGACATCCGCTTTTGCGTTCAAGTCACCCATGCGCCCTAACAATTAATTTTGGACGACAAGCTTAACCACAATGATCAGTGTGGTGATAAAAATCAATCCGCCTACGAGGGCCGCAATCAATACATGGAGAGGGTTGAGGCGTTCAACGTCTCGCTTATGATCGCGACTTTTTCGAATCCCCATAAAAGCCCAGAATATGGCTTTCATGGCTGCGACCAACAGTACCTTACGACTAAGCATTTTTTTCCCTTGAGTGTTCATTTTTTATTCCTTATCGGATATCGAGTCAGGATTTCGCTGCAAACTGTAGCAAATTTCAATCGCTGTTGGCAATCTAGCAGAGAACGGCCCACCTGATCAGGAATTTCGACAGGCTTACCTTAAAGACCGTAAACAGTCGAGCCATTCAGAAATTCTTAAAATTAGTGAGTAGTGAGAAATTTTTCTCAAGAGGACAACTATAAAGCATAGCTTTCATCATGTGCTGATCTGAAAATCTTCCGAGAGCAGGGGCAGGATTTAACGCTGTATTTCCTCCCACCTTACAGCCCTGAACTAAACCGGATTGAAAAACTCTGGTACCTCGTCAAGCATAAATGGCTCCCTTTCAAAGCCCGTGACCCCGAAACCCTTCAAAAAGAGGTCGAACACGTGCTCCATAACTTCAGCTCAATTTATAGAGCTAATTTCTGTTAATGACTTATGCCATTGGAAGATGCTCATGCTTGACGAACCACGTCAGTATCGATAATATTTTAATATTGATTTGGCAATTCATCTGAAACCGCACTAAGTGAACGAGTGAACTGAGCGCATTTCTGGCCCATCAATATAGGTTGAAGAGCTATGCAAGTTGTAGGCTGCATAGCGTTGCCACTCACTTAAAAAAGGGCATGAGTTTGCGCTATGTGGTTCAAACAGGTGAGTGACAGGTTAAGTTAAGCGCGGGCACTCTGCGCTTAACGACATGTCCAGATTCATTTCGAAAGGAAGCGATTGCAAAAAAAAATTATATTCAATCGGCTGATTCTTTACACGAGTAAGACAATCTAAATCTAGGTAAAACGCATTCATTTTTCCTAGGATGAACATCCTCCTCACGCACTATTTTTACACTCCCTTGCAGTTGCTCAATACGCACTATTAACTGCAAGCGCAATAAGGTTAACCCCATGTTAAACATTTCAACGCATTCTCCGAATACACCGCTACTTTCTGTTGCCTCAGATAGGCTTGCGCCGGATTTAGCGCAAGCGCGGCCCGAGTTGGCGGCAGCAGGCCCCCGATTTTCCCTCGGTAAGCTACCGATTCGTCCAAACCATTACGTTCCTCGAGCAGAATCAGCCCAATTATTCGAACTGCTCAAGGATCAGCCCAAAGCCCTAATTGAAGTCATCGGCCTGCCTGGTGTGGGTAAAACCACGCTGCTGCAGCGCTTGATTCATCCGCGCCCGGATGCGTTCTTTGCGTCTTACGATTTGCTTGCCTGGATTGACTGCAGCAGTGTGAATCGTGCTCATGCAGATATCCAAGCCATTGGTTACGCGCTCGGTTATGGCAATCTAAGGCCGCAAACAGCCCTGCGGCAAGTGGCCAGCTATGTGCAGAAACATCCTCGTTCATTATTGATCTTGGACGGGCTAACGCCGAGTAATGCCGATCTTGTCTTGACTTGGCTGAAGCCGTCTTTTTGGTCCGGTCAATTGATTTATACAACCGCCCAGCCATTGACCGATAAGCTCAAACAACGCTTAGAGCGAGACATAGACTCTCTGCCGCTGAGCCTTTTTACCCCGGAGCAAGCGAAGGATTTAGTTCAGCAGTGCCTGCCGCAAGAGCCGCTCGACGCCTGTGATTTTGCTCAGGTGATTCGCATGACAGAGGGGTTTCCAGCTGTGATTCAGGCGTTGTGCCGACATTACCAAGCTACGAAGACGAGTTTTAGAAATTTTGCCGACTTTTTGGCGCAACCTGAGCAACACCAAGAGGTGCGAAATACCTTATTGAGTGAGATCGCGCAGGCGAGTCTAGGGCCACTAGAAGCGGAAACGGTAACGAACCCGATCACAGAGCGGGCACTGACTATCCTGAAACAGGCGGCCTGGCTGGGCGAACCCCGCATCCCCTTGGCCTTTTTTGGCAATGAACCGGTTGATCAAGAGGCCATTCAGATGTTGTCCCAGAAGCAACTCGAGATTCTGGACCTTGATCAGGCGACTAACAGTCTCAAGCTTAACCCGGCCTTCCTAAGCGTCGTGCAAAATCGGTATCTGTCAGAACAACGTCCGCTGCTTGAAAAAAACATCCAGCGACTGTCTGAGGTTTTTAATTATTTGACAGATAACGAAAGCTCAGAGGGTCGCCATAACAAGCCAGAAGACTTAAAACCCTATACGGATCTGGTCCATACGCTGGTTTTTGAGACTTGTGCCACGGTCTCCTTTGCGAAGAATTTGCCCTTACTGCACCAAGTGCTGACGTTGGGTAGCAGTCTCGCCAGACTCTACTACCTGCATCACGGTGAGTTACAGCTAGCCCATGATTGTCTGCAAGGGGCCCAGCGCCTCTTTAAGCAGGGGTTGTCCAAGGAACAAATCGCACACTTTGAACAGCGGCCAGAGGACTTTGCCTTATCCATCACTCGGCAAGAGGCTAATCAGGAAGAGGCCCAATTACTCAAACTGTATGCGGAAGAATATCTGTATCAAGAGGGGACCCTCGCTTCTCAGTTGGTTCCACGCGGCCAGGTTGCCGTGGAAGTGATTCAGAATTTTGAGAAGAGTTACGCCATTCAAGTCAATTTGGGTACCGTGGGCAATCCAGAGGCGGTTGCCTATACGCTGCGCAATCTCACCCGGGCGTTGCGCAAGCAAGGACGTTTAGTCGATGCGCTCGAAAGGTTTGATGAATTAGCGAGATGGTTCGATCGCTATCCGGCGGTATTCAACGAACGTGTGCGCACAGAGATTTTGATTGATCAAGGGATTATCCAGAAGGAATTGGAAGATGCTCGGCCGGCAGCTGAGCGGAATTATCAACCTGCGATCGATGCGCTGTACGAGACGCACCGTATTTTCTTGAGACACGAAACGGCAAACCAGCACCAAGCATTGGGGATGCTGTCTATTTACCTTGGCGAGGCTTATTTGGCGGGGGGGAATTTTGAGGCCGGGATGACGCATACCTGCCAGATCCTCCTTTACGATGGCAAGCGTCGAGAAAGACAGGGCCGTGCTTACTTCAATCTAGCGCGGGCGTTTTACGAAGCGGAGTATTGGGCTCTGGCTAAGCTCTTCGTTGACCAGGCTTTGCCCATCCAAATCGGGGCCTTTCAGTCGGTGACAAAAGTCTTAGGTCTCAAAATAGAGCAAAAACTGCTGCAACATCAGCAGACGGTCACGCAGAGCCCAAGCAATGCCCAAAGCGCCAACTGGGAGACCCAAGCGAGCCTGACAGCCTATTGTGAAGCACAGTTGGTCGCCGGCAGTGCACCGCCCAAACTGATTTCCCGCGCTCAGATTGAGGTCGTCGAGGCCACCGCCTATGCCTGGTTGTGGCAGCAGCATGCAAAAGCAGTCCTTGAGACAGAGCAAGCCGCCCTAGAGGCACAGCAAGCCGAACTCACCCAGAAAATTGCGGCGCTCGACGCTCAGGAAAAAACTCAAGAGGAAAAACGGACGCTGCAGCTTCAGCAAGAGGCGCTGTGGTACGCCACTTTGGCGCAGCGGATTAATTTGGACGCGCCAGAGAACAAGCATGCCCGCCTCTTTGCCGAACAATTCCAAGAAGAGCAACTGTATCAAATTATTCAACTGCTGCGACGCGCGAATGGAGAAGCGTTGCTGAAAAATAAAACCGCGTTGGCAGAAAGGTTGAACGAGGCGGTATCAGGTGCCTTACCCAAAATCGAATTGGGAATCGCCGACACGGTCGATCTGCCGGCCATCGTGCAGGCGGTGGCGAAACTGCTCAGCGAGCCGCAACGCAGTGATCAAAAGGCGGGTGTCCTGCGTGTTGCAGATCCTGAGCAGAAGTCAAAAAGTCTGCACGTGTCTGCTGGCATCCAGCAGCAGATAGAAGAAATGGCCTACTATGCGGCCCGTTGCTGGCAGCCTGTCTTCTCAGGACAAGCGTGGCGCACCCAAGATATTCAAACGCTGGCCGAGTATGGTGCGCGCCGCGTGATGGATTACCTGAAAACAGGGGGTGTCGATATGCTGTCTTCTCAGGAAAGGGTGATCCTTGCTCTGATGACGGGCGAAGCGAATGCACGCTTGAGTCAACCGAAAGCGGGCGAGTCGGGGCGGTCGTTACAGGGCGGCTGGAGCGTCCAAGGATTTTTCTCCAAACCAGGCGTCAAGGTGGAAACGGAAGAACAGGGTGCCGGGTTGTATCTCCCATCCCAGCAGGTGCGTCCTAGTGTTTACGGCTATCGATTTGGCTCGCCGCTGGAGGCACGTACGCGCCCGTATCAGGGGGTATTTAAGAGTGAAGCCGAAGCGCAACAAGTTATAGAAGAGACGCAACATCAGCAAAATAGTTGTTTAGTCATGTAGTCCTAGAGGATAGTGTAGTCATCGTGATCAGATCGTGATGACTACACCATGCCAGACTAGCTAGCCGTCATTTCAGACTCGCTAGCTATCATTTTTCGAGGTACAACAAGCCGTCGTATCCCCCAGCGATGTCGATCACAGCAACGAATGAGTGGCAGCGCCGGAAAAGTACCGATATACTCCTGTGCGTGACGGATTGTTGCCCAAAAGGTCCGCGCATTATCTATAGCCATTATGCTTCTGGCTCACTTGGCTCTAGAAAAAACTGCCAAGATGAAGCATCGGTGCGGGCTGGCCCAAATAAGCTCTGCTTTACAAAATTTAGTCGCAAAAAATAAAAGGAAAACTCTATGTTGTCCAGACTCACCCATGCAACGCCTGCCTCCGTTAACCTAGAGCTTGCTCAAAGCTATTTAAAGGAAGGTCGTTATCATAAGGAAGCGGAACATCTGGAAACCGCTTTTGTCTTGTATGAGCATGCCAAGGTCTCATTAGTCAAAGTCGCTGACGAGCGCCATGTGACGCCTTTATCTCAAGTGAAAGATGCGCTCAGAAAAGCACAGGCCCCACAGACGCCAGAAGACCAAGCCCTGCGGGATGACCTTGCGGCCATCTACTTAGAGCGCGGCGAGGTACTCGAGGCAATGGGCAAGCCCGATAAGGCGAAGGCCAGTTATGAGAAAGCCCAAACCTGGGGCCATGTCGAAGCGCAAAGCAAATTGTCTCCGTCCCCACGTCCCAGCAGCACGTTTGGTTCGATCAGAGGCGTCTTCCTTTCTCCCGCTGCTTCCTTCGCCATGCCTTCCCTTTCTCCTACTCTGCAGAGCCAGGAAAACCCGGGCCTCGACACGCCACAGATTGCCCGGCAACTTTTTGCTAAGAATGTGCCTCAGCCAGTCGCTGAGCATGAGCTACCCGAAGTGGACGACTGTTTCACGAGCACCGCTCAGCTCGCGTACTGCCTAAGCCTTTTATCAGAAACTGCGCGCTCTAGCGAAACCCTCGAAAAAAAACAGCGCCTTTGGTCACAAGCCACCGCCAGTAATACTGAAGAACGAGAGCGACTGCACACGCTCGCCACCGATTTGATCCGCGCCTTTATCAATGACGAACTCAAAGATGAAGCAACCGTCGCCGAAATCTTGTGTGTCGCCCCAGCGCTGAAATCAGACAATTTTCAAAAATTGTTGGCAGTGTTTGTGGATGGCGTTAACCAGCCCCTCTTGCTGGACTTCCATTTGGTAGAAGGACTGGCTCGCATGATTCAAAGTGCCGCCCGCGGTTCTTTAAAGCCGGATGATTTAGTCAAAATATTAGATCTTTTAAACACGCGCTTACAAGAAACGCATGGGCAATCCGGGGACAATATTTATCAATTGACGCGCACGGTAGCGAACGTGTTGGATGCGATGGCCGATAGCCAGGTCGCAGGCTTAGATCGCGAAAAACTCCATGCGCCGCTCGCCGGTTATCTGGGCGGATTACAAGGGAGCGGCGACCCCTATTTAGTCTATAAAGCAGCCTATGCCGCGCAAGCGTTGCTGTATGTGCCGGATAATGAAACCCCATGGGACGCGGCGTGGCGGCGCACCACTAAAGTCATTGGTGGCGTTGCTGGCATCGTCAGTGCCGTCAAAGCCTTTGACTTGAAGGGTTTTGTAGACGGACTGCAGAGTATTCAGCAGGGCATCGAAGGCGTGGTAGGGGTTGCGCAGACTCTCAAGGACGGGGTTGTAGGCGCAATGTCGATGTACGAGAGTGGACTGGACCTTATCGACAGCTTGCAAGAAGGCTTCACTTTTCAACGCAAAAGCGTCTGGTATAGCGCGCTACGCGGTAGTGACACCTTGCTGCAAAATGGGCAATTCACGGCATTTGAGGAATTAGTGCGGACTGCTCCTTGCCGACGTCATCTTGCCTTTCAATGGGGGCTGTGTGAGCGCTTAGGTCAAATAGCCGCAAATCCACTATGGGACGCTGACACGCGTCAAAGCGCTTTAAATTTTCTCAGTGATCTATATACCAACGAGACAGAGTGGGGTCAGCAGGCTGACGTAAAGCAATGGATTATTAAGATTCTGCTCCACTTATCCGATAAATCTGTGAGGTCTGTGAGTGCTGCGGCAGCCAAAACCATGCTGGTTAAGTTGGAAAAGACTGGGGATGCCGCTACACAAGCCCTCTATAACAAGTGCCAGGAGGAAGCCCATAGCCAGTATCCACTAAACGTGGTGCTGCCCCTATCGGCCTCTACCTCTCTACTAGAGCGCGTGCAGAATAAACCCGATGTCGAAGTCGATTTACGTAGGCTCAGACGTCAGCGCTTGCAAGAGCGATTGCAAGAAGGCGGCGACGTCGTATATATCTCCCCGCAGGCCAAGCCCAGCCTAAAAGCATCTGATAAGACACTGTTCGATCTAAAGGCTAAGGTCAAAGAATTTCTCGAGGGTACGCAAAAGGTAATGCTGCTCTTAGGGGACTCCGGCTCGGGTAAATCGGCCTTTAACCGGATGCTCGAAAAGGACTTATGGCGCGCTTATACGCCCAAGCAAAATCAAAGCATCCCGCTTTTTATTAATTTGCCCGCGATCGACAAACCTGACCAGGATCTGATTCCCAAACACTTACGCAAAGCGGGTTTTACCGAGCCACAGATTAGAGAGTTAAAGGACCGTCATCAATTTGTCTTAATTTGCGATGGCTATGACGAGAGTCAGCAAACCCATAATCTATATACCAGTAATCAGCTGAATGAGTCAGGAGAATGGCAGGCGCAGATGGTCATCAGCTGCCGTAGCGAATATATTGGTCTAGATTATCGCGACCGCTTTCAGCCAATGGACCGTAATCACCAGGCCAAGTCGTCAGCGCTATTTCAGGAGGCGGTGATGGCGCCGTTTTCAAAGGAAAAGATTAACGAGTACATCAAGCAATATGTGGCCGTGCGTAGACCACTCTGGCAGGCCAAAGATTACAAGGAGGCGCTTGAGCAGATTCCTCACTTACAAGACTTAGTAAAGAACCCCTTTCTTTTAACTTTGGCCTTAGAGGTATTGCCTCGCATGGTGGATGTAGGAAGTCAAAAGTTTTCTTCGGTGCGGGTCACCCGGGTGGCGCTGTACGACCAGTTCGTGGAGCACTGGCTAGAGCGTGGTAAAAAACGCGTGGGAGATAAAAAGTTAACCGAGTTAGAAAAGAAAGCCTTTGAGAGCTTGAGCGATGAAGGCTTTACGCAAAATGGCATCGTCTTTTTGAAAAACTTGTCGGCGGAGATCTATCTAGAGCAAGCGGGGAACCCAGTCGTTGAGTATTCGCACTTTAAAGATCAAGGGACCTGGAAAGAAAAATTTTTTGGTCGGGAAGACGACAAGCATCTGCTGCGTGAAGCCAGTCCACTAACGCGCAGTGGCAATCAGTTCCGTTTTATCCATCGGTCGCTATTGGAATATGGGGTGTCCCGTGCGATCTTTGAGCCGCAAGATGGAGAGCGCGCGCGCAAAGCTGCCCTGACGCAAACCTCGAACCGTCGAGGCAGCGTTAGTTCTGACTGGAGCTTTGATAGCCAAGCAGCGGTGGAAGCCGCCGCGGTGGAGATTGATAAGCCCTTGCTCGATTCACCCTTGTGGAAGAAGAGTTTTGTCAATGAGCCATCGATTTTGCAATTTCTCGCCGAGCGGGTACAGCAGGAGCCCCTGTTCGACCAACAGTTGCACGCGGTGATTGAGCGCTCTAAACACGACAAAGAAGCTCGCAAGGCCGCGGCTAATGCAATCACAATTTTGGTTAGAGCGGGCGTGCAGTTTAATGGAGCAGATTTACAGGGCGTCCAGATTCCAGGCGCTGATCTAAATCAGGGCGTATTCGATTCTGCGCAGTTGCAAGGGGCGGATTTAAGGAAGGTCAAACTGCGCAATAGTTGGCTACGCCAGGCCAATTTGACCGGCGCAAAAATGGCGGGCGCACAGTTTGGTGAATTGCCTTTTCTTGAAGAAAAGAGCCTGGTTAGGGTCTGCACGTATTCCCCAGATGGGAAAACCTGCGCGGTGGGCCTTGGCGACGGCACAATCAGCGTATATGACACGTTGACCTGGAAAAAGCTCCACACCTTAAGCGAGCATACCAATGAGATTTATGGCGTGGTGTATTCACCTGATGGTCAGCAAATCGCATCGTGTAGTTTCGACAAAACGGTGCGGTTGTGGCACGCGCAAACTGGTAAACTCAGCCACACCTTACGCAAACATAGCGAGCCAGTGGGTAGTGTGATGTATTCGCCCAACGGCCGGCAGATCGCCTCGACCGGCATTAAAAGCAAGGTCGTCCATCTATGGGATGCGCACACGGGCCAACACCACCAAACCTTAAGCGGACATACTCACTACGTTCTGAGCATCGGCTATTCACCCGATGGTCAGCAAATCGCCTCTGGCGGTTATGACAGTACGGTACGTCTGTGGGATGCGCAAAGCGGTCAACTAAATCATACCTTAAGCGAACATACCGGCACGGTTTATAGCGTGGTGTATTCGCCCGACGGCCGGCAGATCGCCGCGGGTGGCTCGGACCAGACGGTGCGGCTGTGGGATGCGCAAACGGGTGAGCATCGCCACACCTTAGACGGACATACCCGCGAGGTTTATAGCGTGGTGTATGCGCCCAATGGCCAACAGATCGCCTCCGGCAGTCGTGACACTACGGTGCGGCTGTGGGACGCGCAAACCGGTCTGCCCATCTACACCTTAAATGGGCATACCAGCGCGGTTAAGAGTGTGGTGTATGCGTCCAACAGCCAGCAGATTGCCTCCAGAGATGATTTTGATAAAGTGCTTCTGTGGGATGCGCAAACCGGTCAACTCAGCCAGACTTTAAGCGGGCATACCAATGAGATTTGTAGCGTGGCGTATGCGCCCAATGGCCAGCAAATCGCCTCCGGCAGTCGTGACCATACGGTACGGCTGTGGGACGGATACCTGGGCCAGCTTAGCCACAACTTAAACGGACATACCAGCGGGGTCTCAAGCGTGGCCTATGCGCTGAATGGCCAGCAGATCGCCTCTGGCAGTTGGGATCAAACGGTGCGGCTGTGGGACGTGCGAACCGGCCAACTCACTCACACCTTAAGTGGGCATACCAGCGCGGTTAAGAGCGTGGTGGCTTCACCCGACGGCCAGCAGATTGCCTCCACAGATGAGGCCAATACAGTGCTTCTGTGGGACGCACAAACGGGTGAACGAAGCCACATCTTAAGCGGACATACCGGCCCAGTTAATAGCGTGGTATATGCGCCGAACGGCGAGCACATCGCCTCCGCCAGTTCTGACCGGACAGTGCGTCTGTGGGACACCCAAACCGGTGCGCTCCGCCAGACTTTAAGCGGGCATCACAACATGATTTGGAGTGTGGCGTATTCACCCGACGGCCAGCAAATCGTCTCTGGCGATTGGAGTGCCGGGATGCGTCTGTGGCATGCGCAAACCGGTCACAGCCATACCTTAAGCGGACATACCGGCAAGGTTTATAGCCTCGTGTATGCGCCCAATGGCAAGCAGATTGCATCTGGCGATGAGGACAATAAAGTCCATCTATGGGACGCACAAACCGGTCAGCTCAGCCACACCTTAAACGGACATGCATTAAACCGGAATATGGGCGTGCATGGAAGTATGGTGTATTCGCTGAATGGCCAGCAGCTCGCCACCTACGCGGATGACAAGAAGGTGCTGCTGTGGGATACGCAAACCGGTCAGCGCAGTCACACCTTAAGTGGCCATACCGGCGATGTGTTAAGCGTGAAGTATTCGCCCAACGGCGAGCAGCTTGCCTCCGGCAGCCGTGACAGTACGGTGCGTCTATGGGATGTGTCCTCGGGGCAATGTCGGATGGTGATTCGAGCTTTTGGTGGAGCAGTTTATAGTGTCGCCTGGAAAGAGGCCAGCGACGCAGAGATCGGCAACGGCAATTATTTGGTAACCGGCTGTGCTGATAAATCCGTTCGCTTGTGGCAGATTATAGAAGAGGGTGGTCAGTGCGACGTGCGTTTGAGTTGGAGCTCAACCCATGATCTGCTGACCGTGACGGATACTTCTATCGAAGAGGTACACGGCTTAAACCATGCGAACCAGCGACTCTTAAAGCAACGCGGGGCTGTGGGTAAACCGATTGCGCCTTTAAGTTTCAAAGGGGCAGGGAAGAGGCTCATCAGCATGGGATCCGTGGCCTCTAAACTCACGGCGGTAAACCGCACGACAGTCGATACCCTACCCGTAGCACAGCCCGTTCCACCCGCTGGACAATCAGTAAAGGCCAGTGCCATCAGCGCATGAGCCTTACCCCTCTCGGTGTACTGCCTTGAGAAATTGATCGCGGCTTCGCAACCCTCTAAAGTTAGCTGGAGGGTTGCGGCTTCGCACCCAACACCAATAGGGGCAGTTTACATCCGCGGCTGAAAGGTGGCGGGAAAAGGATGATTAATAGTGCTTACCCCGAGGGCGTGTGCACGTTTTAGATAGGCCTGAACCACAGCGGGGTTTTCGAGCTGCTTGACCATAGTAGCGTCAACGAAGCGGGACATCTCATGTGTAAAAGCGGCAGCTTGCTTGGGGGTCTTTAGTTTTTCAATCTGTTCACTGAGACACTCTTTGAATCGTGCTTCTTCCCAGCCGTAGTCGATCAGCTTGCGGCCAACGAGATCAAAGTCAAGTTCGGTACCCAGGTCAGTCAGAAACTTAATATCCCATATGTCGCGAGCTTTGAGAAAAGGCCGAGCGCCCAGTGCGACGATTTTGTCCGCGAGGATTTCTTGCTTCGATTCTGCCAGGATAAGCATCTGTTTGTGCTGTGCTGGCAGATGTGGATAGTTTGCGGTCACCGCCACCAGGTCAGGGTCATGAGCGGGAACACTGGCTACCTCGATGTTGATCACCTGGTTCTGGGGACTGCTGAGGTCTGCTTGCGGCACTCGAACGCGAGCCCTCCAACGCGCTACGTTCACGCCGTCAGAAGTCGGCCGATCCTTTGGTGCTTTGATATCAACCTCCAACCCATAGGCCTCGCCAATTTCTCGCTGCAAGAGGTCTGCAAATGGCGCCATCGTTGCCGGATCGAACGAGATACCTGCGGCGAAGTCAAGATCTTCCGAATACCTGGTGCCTTGATAGCAAAGTCGCAAGGCGGTGCCCCCTTGAAAGGTCAGCGCGCTGGACGCGCCGCTCTGGCCCAACGCGTACAGGATTTCATAGTGTAGAATTTCTTTCACAATTGTATTGACGGGAACGCGGCGTTCTATAGCATATCGGCTGGCCAACTGGAGAAGGTTACTCTGTGTGCGCATGTTCATAAGATTCTTCGGTGGGTTCAGTCACGAGGTCAAGGTTACGGCCCACTCTGCGCAGGTCGCGTAGAGCACAGTCCGGTGTCGCAATCCAGATGCTCCGCCGCTCATCCCAGTTGAGATGTGGACGCAAATCCGAGATCCGGCGTGCCGTGTGTACGAATTCCAGTATGCCGTATGGCGTCTGGAAAGTCTGGGACCGACCTGTTGTCATCAGCGTGAGGCGGGAAGGAATCTGAGAGATCCAGCCGGCTTCGGATAGCACCGACTCCATGCTCAGGTAGCTCAGGTCCCACGGCCGCAGAAAAGAGACCAGGGCGGCGAGCAGGTCGTCGGGTAAACAGCGTGCTCGCGGATTGATATAAAGCCCGCGTGTCACCCGGACAATTAGTCCGGTGTTTTGGTGCGTCGAGAGCGCTTTTAGCCGAGCCCGGTCGTCGCCTGGGAAGAGTAGCTTCAAGGTGTTGGACGAAAAGGTCCAGATGCCCGCAGCATCCCAGTGTTCTAGGGCAACCATCAATTCCCGTAGGCGCATTTAAATATACAGTAAGCGAACAATAAAATTCATTATATGTGAAGATATTTCATGTGTACAGAGAAAGCCGCTTCCAGCAGGGGCCGATCCCTAGAAGCCGAGCAAAAGAATCCGCGTGATGATATGCTTGCACAAAATAGACGCTGAACTGCGCGGCGGCATCACAAATATTATGGCTGCGAGTAAGCTCGAAGCTTAGGCTATCCAGCGCGTCGCCGTTTTGCATTGCGTTATTTGCTGCACATCACACCTGCTAGTGGCTTATGTTCGGCAGGGCCATGTTTCTTGCCCAAAGGAGGAGCACTTCGATGACATTACACAAGAACGGCGATATGGTTGCAGGCTGTCTGCCTGCCGAACAACTCGCGGCAAACTTCGCCGATGTAGCGGCTCCGCTCAGCGCTCAGGCGGCGGTTGTCGAGGCGCACCGCTGCTACTACTGTTACGACGCGCCGTGTGTAAACGCATGCCCAACGAGTATCGACATTCCAGGCTTTATCCGCAAGATTGGCAACGACAACCTAATGGGTGCTGCGCGCGACATCCTATCAGCCAACCCGCTTGGCGGCATGTGCGCGCGCGTGTGTCCGACCGAGATTCTGTGCGAAGGCGCTTGTGTACTCAACCACCAGGACCGCATGCCGGTGGCGATTGGTGCGTTGCAACGGCATGCAACCGATCACCAGATGGCGCATGAAGTGGTCTCGGGTAAACCGCTCTTCGCACGGGCAGCCGATACGGGGCGGCATGTCGCCGTGGTCGGTGCCGGGCCAGCCGGCCTCGCATGCGCACATACGCTCGCGCTGAGTGGACATCGGGTAACGATCTTCGATGCGCATGACAAGCCGGGCGGACTCAATGAGTATGGCATCGCCGCGTATAAAACGGTCGACGATTTCGCGCAGCGTGAAGTGCAATGGCTGCTGTCGATCGGCGGCATTGAGCTACGCGTTCGGCACCAACTCGGTCGCGACGTCGCGCTTACGCAGTTGCGTGAACAGTTTGACGCCGTGTTTCTCGGCATCGGGCTGGGTGGCATTAATGCGTTGCAAGCCGACGGTGAAACCTTTGCCGGTGTGCTAAACGCAGTCGATTTTATCGCCCAGCTACGTCAAAGCAACGACCTCAGTACGTTGCCGGTCGGACACCAAGTGGTTGTAATCGGCGGTGGCAACACCGCGATCGATGCCGCCGTACAAAGCGTCAAACTTGGTGCACAGCAGGTCACGATGGTCTACCGGCGCAGCGTGGCGCAGATGAGCGCGACATGGGCGGAACGTGACTTCGCACGCAAACAAGGCGTGGTGCTGCGCGAATGGGCCAGGCCGCTGCGCATCGTTGGCATGCCGCATGCTGGCAGTGGCGACGCGCATGCAAGCGCAGTGCAGTTCGAGACGACACGGCTGGATGCCGAAGGCCGACTCGAAGGGACCGGCGAGACATTTTGCATCACAGCGGACGTTGTGCTAAAGGCAATAGGCCAGACGCTTGTAGCCGATGGCCTTGACGCACAACTGCTGACGCTTGATGGCGCACGAATCGCGGTGGACGCCGATGGCGCCACGTCACTGCCTGGTGTTTGGGCAGGCGGTGACTGCACTAATCATCAGGCGCTCGATTTAACCGTGCAGGCCGTACAGGACGGCAAGCTCGCCGCGCAGGCGATCATTCGGCAACTCGCCCGCACCGTAGCCCAAGCCGTGTAATAGAACACAACGTCGCATAGCCAATTGCAATTCCACATGACATCAGAAAACTGGAGAGCCGATCATGCCTGACCTTCGCTGCACAATAGCTGGTATCACGTCGCCGAACCCGTTTTGGCTCGCGTCCGCGCCCCCCACCGATAAGGCCTACAATGTCAATCGCGCATTCGAGGCTGGTTGGGGCGGCGTAGTCTGGAAGACACTCGGCCTCGACCCACATGTGGTCAACGTAAGCTCGCGATATGGCGCGACGACGTACAACGGCCAGCGCATCGCGGGACTTAACAATATCGAATTGATCACCGACCGACCACTCGACGTGAACTTACGTGAAATTGCCCAGGTCAAGCGCGACTGGCCGGAGCGTGCATTGATCGTCTCGCTGATGGTGCCATGCGACGAGCACGCATGGCAATCGATCTTGTCCCAGGTTGAGGACACCGGCGCCGATGCGGTCGAGCTCAATTTTGGCTGTCCGCACGGGATGAGCGAACGCAACATGGGCGCAGCGGTTGGCCAAGTGCCCGAATACGTCGAGATGGTCACGCGCTGGGTCAAGCAAGCGAGCAGGTTGCCTTGCCTCGTCAAGCTGACGCCAAACATTACCGACATCCGGCTGGGCGCGCGTGCTGCATACGCAGGGGGCGCCGACGGCGTATCGCTAATTAATACCATCAATTCGATTATTGCAGTTGATCTGGACCAGATGGCGCCAGAGCCAACCGTTGACGGCAAAGGCACGCACGGCGGTTACTGCGGACCGGCGGTTAAGCCAATCGCATTGCATATGGTGGCTGAAATCGCGCGGGATGCAAAGACGTCTGGGTTGCCGATTTCTGGCATCGGTGGCATCTCGAACTGGCGCGACGCGGCTGAGTTCATCGTCCTCGGCGCTAGCAGCGTGCAGGTGTGCACGGCAGCGATGCACTACGGCTTCCGGATCGTCAACGACATGATCGACGGTTTGTCGAACTGGATGGATGATAAAGGTTTCGCAACACTCGACGATTTGTGTCGCCGCGCGGTGCCTAATGTCACCGACTGGAAGTACTTGAACCTGCAATACGACGTCAAGGCGCGTATCGATCAGTCGCGATGCATTCAATGTGGACTGTGCCATATTGCATGTGAAGACGCTGCCCACCAAGCGATTACAGCGAGTCGCGATGGTCAGCGTTATTTCGAGGTGGTCGACAAGAATTGCGTCGGGTGCAATTTATGCATGCATGTGTGCCCAGTCGATCAATGCATCACGATGGCGCGCGTTGACGCTGGTGGCTACGCGAACTGGACCACGCATCCGAACAACCCAGCATGCCAGGCCGAGGCCGATCCCAAACCTGACGAATCTCTATCCAAACTAGCTACCATCGAAGGTTAGTAGGGTCGAAGAGCATCTCACTTAAAATTTAAGCTTTTTTGTGAAGGTGGCCGGAATGTGGGTTTCTCCAAGCGCAGTGATGCGCGCAGGTCATCCACGATGGAAACATCTGCTGGTGGATGCATATTCTTTAACTGGCGCTCCAGTTGTGCCAGGAGTGCCTTGACCATTTCCATGCCATCTTGTGTTTTCATCGCTTGCAGCGGCGTTTTATTATCAAGTGCAGGTATTTTATGTTTGATCCAATTACGATAATGCGCGCGTAACTTTTCATCGCGCATTGCTTGAATTTCAGGCAATGCATTGAGATCTTCTATTTGCTTGAGCGCCGCTTCTGTTGTTTTATTTTTCTGCGCTTTGTCTGACGAAGCATTGGGCGATTCAATGACGGTTGTTCTGTAACGAGCCTTGCCTACTAACAATTTATTTATTAGCGAACGTAATTTTTTTGCACGTTTTTCTGAGTTAACTTCAACGCTCAGTTTTTCTTTTGAAATCTTGATATAGCCAAGTACAGTATTGGTCCAATCTTTGTGTAGTTTGTTACCTTTTTTCTGCCAAGAAAACTTAATTTCATCAAGTTCTCCCGCGCTATTAAACGAGGCGTCTTCCAGCAGTTCTTCTGGACTCCCAGTAATGCAAAGATGCTTTAACGCATCAAAAGTTTCATGCGGTGAATCGATGTCATACAGAATCGTGTGATACATAATGGCATCGCCATCCGTATTACGGTACTCTGGCTTGACGGGATTAAGCAAGCGCTCAGCGATGGTGTAATAGGCATCAAGTATTTCGAATTCATACGCTTTGAGATGGTTTGCCATTAAAGGCGTAGGTTGGTGACGTTGGGTCTGCATGAACTTACGCAGTGCCAGAATAGAGGCCTTTTCGGCAGGTGGAAAGGCAATGGGTGCGCAGGCTTCTATTATATTAATAGGATCAATTCGTACGACTTTGGCACACAAAATGTCGTCTGGTTGTAAATGTTTTGAGCCGGAACGTTCAATTACCTCTATCAACTCGCCTGTAAAAATGTCGCGCATTACCATGCCATGATTAGGCCGAACCGAAACAATATCAAAGAAACTGAGGGGCGCAGCACAACCTTGCTCTATATACCTTACGGTCAAAGGTTCCAGAGATTGCCGCTTCTTTTTCAGGTAGGCTTGCGCAAGTGTTGGGGTATTGTGTTCATCAAATGAATCAATATTATTTTGCTTACAGCACCAGTCATAATAGAACCAGGGCATAAAAACGCTCATATGCGGGGTATCCGATGTGAAATCTCCCCCTTTGCCCTGAGTAAATTCATCCCATGCTTCCTGTATCACCGCATACGAAAAATAGGTTTTGGCAAATTTTAAGAACTCCATAGGCAGAGATTCTGTGGCAGAGCGTAATCGGTACCATACATGATCAACTCCCTCGGTTTCAGCGAGTGCTTTATTGTTTAGGCAGCATTGTTTGTATTTCTTTCCACTACCACAAGAACATAGGTCATTGCGTCCAATTTTTTCCATATCGTTTTAGTCTATCCTCAGTTTTGCTCAAAAGTCTCTTGGTACATATCGGCTAAGGCATCATGAAATCCCCAGCCAATGCCATCAGTATCAGTCACTATCCTGCGGCATCGTTGCTGAAATTCTTGTTTTATTCCTTCTTGGAGAAGGAGTTTCAAGACTTTGTCGTACATGCCTTCCATACTATTGTAAAAAGACTCATCAATATCGCCATATTCATTGGTAAACCTGACGCCCATTTCCACATAGTGCAACATGAGATCAATCAATGCCTTTTTTGATGGCGATATTTTACTAAAATCCGTCACTGCTTTTTTGGCAATCGATAGCCTCGCTTTACCATGACCACGTGCCGGAAAAAATTCATGGGTAACAAGAGATTTATACTTTTCAAGCATTTCTCCGTTTTCATTTGTACCCGACTTGCTCTGATAATAATCCTGCATATTCTCGCACCCGCATAATTGTTTGTCGGCTCGTCTTATTTTGAATTATGGAGTAGCTCCAACACTCGTGTCACCCGCCGTCATTTCGATCACAGTAAAAAATGAATGACGGCATCCGAAAAGTACCGATATACTCCCTGTGCGGGCCGGAGCGGCCGGGTCAAGAGGAGAGCATTACCTGGTATAGCCATATGCTCCTGGCACACTTAGCTCCAGTAAAAGATTGGCAAAACAAAACATCGGTGTGGACTGGCCGAAATGAGTACTGCACTGCAATACCTAAAAGGAGAACACTATGTTGCCCAGACCTTTGCACTCAGAATCTACGGCCTCCGCCAGTCTAGCGCTTGCTCAAAAATATTTAGATGCGGGTCGACATCACAAGGCGGCTGAGAACCTGGATGTCGCCTTTATCTTGTATGACCAGGCAAAAGTAACCTGACGGCGACCCTATGTATTCTACCTCTTGTTGGATTGAAGGTAGCGTAGGAGGTGACGGAGCAGCAGGTGGCGCCGGTGGGCAAGGGGGACAGGGCGGTAAACCAGGCATATGCAAGTTCGTTAACTTGGTAGATAATTCAATCCAAGAGGAAATAATTGTGGCTGCTGAGAGTGGGGTAGTTGGAGCAGGGGGGGCAGGCGGAAAAGGTGGTCTTGGAGGCTCCTATGGAGATACGGTAAGATTTATTGTATTCGAACATCAATGCCTATAAACAGTATGTACGTGAACACCTGGTAGATCCGTTAGATAAAGCTGCCTTGACTAAGTTCCTCGAGCAAATGGAGTGATCTCAGCAGTTGAACAAGCTAGCCGCCCCTGAAATAACCTGCCAACTCTTTACATATCTGCTCTAGCGTGTACTCGCTGGAACCCAGATTTAAAAGCCTTTTACCAGCGCTTAAGAGCAGCTGGAAAACCTGCAAAAGTGGCCATTGTTGCTGTCCTTCGTAAACTCATCTATATACTTAAAATCTGTCATAGAGTCGATAGGGGAGGGAAGTACCATTAGCTTGTAATTCAATACGGCCGTCAGGATATTCGTAGACAAAGAGTTAGCCGGTGAGGAAACCGGATAACACGCGTTGCCCCTCCGGTCCGATACAAAGCGCATCTGGATTGGCTAGGCTCACAGCATTTCGTTCAGCATATGAATCGTCAACGAAAGCGATACATGACCCGGTCACATAATCAGCCTTACTTTCTCCCTTATTTAAATACGTGACTTTATCAAATTGATTGAATAAACCGAGAGTCCTAAGGGTGTCGTTGGATTTTTTCTGATGCTGTGTTATCAGTACAATTCTCGTATTGCAATTTACTTTCAGGCCGAAAATGTATCCGATTAACTCATAGTTAAGCGCACCATCTTCAAAAACCAAAGTACCGTCCAGATCGACATATAAAGTTTTCAGTCGATACGGAAATTTAATTCCTTCGCATAAGGATTTATCATAAATAAAGTCGGCGCGACGCAATATCGGCAGACAAATTTCATATCCCAATGCCTCCAGCAGAGTTGCCTGAATCAAATTCACGCCCTTTATACTAATTCTAGTTAGAGATACAACTAATTATCCAGTGCCACCCGGTCATACTTCGAAGCCTATC
>JASSUC010000004.1:0-133709 GCA_031963245.1 Mycoavidus cysteinexigens | reverse complement strand
TGCCGTCCTTCTTCAATTAAATATTGTGCAGCAGACATAATGTCCTCCTGATAATGTGGTGCAATGTTAATCATAGATTGGACAAAATTTTTATCCAGTCCCTGGCCTTCTTTTGCTAGATAATATAGCAAAGCCTTTCTCTTTTCAATAGATAATGGATAGCGTTCAAAAAGCTCAAAAATTTTAGGCGCTAGCTTCTGCAAATCCAATCTATGAATATACTTTTGAGCTAATTTCAATACCGCACAACGTTTATGCGTCATCAAGATATCATCTGCGATTGCCGTCAAATCGATCAATTGGATGGGCTTGACCAACGCAAACATTTCTTGTGCCAATGGTTTGTCTCGAAAGCAATCCAAAAGATTAAGCGGGCCTCGATAAGCCGTTGTGCCGCGATAAAAAATAATCGGAAATACAGCCGGTAATTGCGTGTCACCCTGATTAAGATGCTGTTTCATGATCGCGCTTTGATAGCGCCACAGCTTAAAAGGCGTAAGCTTCCCCACAGCACTTTCATGCTCGAGCAAAATATATGCCACTCCTTGGCCTTTGAGCACACGGATTGAATAAACTATATCACAATAATGCTGGCTTAAATCACCTTCAACAAATGCGCCAGGTGCAAGAGCCAGCGTATTAAAATCAAACTGTTGCTGCAAAGAAGAAGGCAAGTGGATTTGCAAAAATTCTCTGGCGATATCCACCTCCATCAAGAAAAGTTTGAACAATGCATCATGTGGCATCGATAGTGTCTTCATTCTGCCCTCGCCGTGTAATGAGTTGGCTTATTCTGACTCGATCGGACTCGGATGAACACCTAGCCGGATGGCTAATTTTGTGACTGATGAATCGACTCATTTTGTACCAGACCACCCCGTTTTTGTACAATAGAGCAAACAATCCTTTTTCCGCACTCACTTGACAATGCCAAATCCCACTTCCCCGCGCACCATTCATCGTACTGACTACACTCCGCCCCCTTTTCTGATCGATACAATCGAACTGGAATTTGAGCTTGAAGCTGAGCGCACTACCGTCACAAGTAAGATGCAACTGCGCCGCAACCCGCAGGCCGCCTACTGTCCTGAATTACAGCTCAGCGGCGAAGCCCTTCAGTTGATTAGCCTCCACCTTGATGGCGTTGCCTGCACCAACCGGCAAATAGAGGAAACAGGACTCACCCTCTATGATGTCCCCGATGCTTTTGAACTAACTATCGTCAATGCTTGCGAGCCTGCCAGCAATACCTCGCTGATGGGCTTATATTTATCAAACGGCCATTTTTTTACCCAATGCGAAGCGCAAGGTTTTCGGAAAATCACTTATTTTCTTGATCGCCCAGACGTGATGGCGCGTTATACGGTGATTCTGCGCGCCAACAAAGCAGCTTATCCCATCTTGTTATCCAATGGCAATTTGCTTGAGGCGGGTGATTTACCTAACGGCAAACATTATGCCAAATGGCACGATCCCTTTGCCAAACCGAGCTATTTGTTTGCCCTGGTGGCGGGCCAATTGGTGGCCCTTGAAGAGCGCATCGTAACCCGCTCAGGAGCTCATAAACTGTTACAAGTCTGGGTTGAAGCGCATGATCTCGATAAAACGCGCCATGCTATGGATGCACTCATTCATGCCATCCACTGGGATGAAGCGCGCTTTGGCCTTGAGCTTGATCTTGAACGTTTTATGATTGTTGCGGTCAGCGATTTCAATATGGGAGCCATGGAAAACAAAGGGCTCAATATTTTCAATACTAAATATGTGTTAGCCAATCCTCAGACTGCTACCGATAGTGATTACGCCAATATTGAAGCCGTCGTCGGCCATGAATATTTCCATAATTGGACGGGCAACCGCGTCACTTGCCGCGATTGGTTCCAGCTAAGCTTAAAAGAGGGACTTACCGTATTTCGCGACCAAGAATTCTCAGCCGATATGGCCGCGGCAGGCGCGGTCAATGCTGCGGCCGCACGGGCCAGCCAACGGATCGAGAATGTGCGTATTTTGCAGCAAGTGCAATTTGCTGAGGATGTGGGTCCAATGGCGCACCCTGTGCGCCCAGAAAGTTACGTTGAAATCAATAATTTTTATACCGCTACGATCTACGAGAAAGGCGCTGAAGTCGTCCGCATGTATCAAACGCTGCTAGGCCGTGACGGTTTTCGCCAAGGCATGGATTTGTATTTTCAGCGCCATGATGGGCAAGCGGTGAGTTGTGATGATTTCCGGCAAGCCATGGCCGAGGCGAATCAGCGCGACCTGGCGCAATTTGAACATTGGTACAGCCAGCTAGGTACACCTTACATTTTAGTGCACAGCGAATATGACGAAGCGACCCAAACTTATACGGTGACACTGGCACAGCACTATAAACCTGTGCTGAATGCACCTCATACCGTACGCGCGCCACTCTTGATTCCGTTTGCCATTGGGCTGGTCGATGCAAATGGGCAGGACTGTGCATTACAACTGGATGGCGAAGACGCACCAGGCTCCGCAACACGCGTGCTTGAATTAAGTCAAGCTGAACAAACGTTTCGCTTTATCAACGTGCAGACTCAACCCGTACCATCACTGCTACGTGACTTCTCAGCGCCGGTGATTGTCGAATACGATTACACTGACGATGAGCTCATCTTTTTACTGGCCCATGACAGTGATCCGTTTAATCGCTGGGCGGCTGGCCAACGGCTTGTCACCCGCACTTTGCTTGCCCTCGCCCGCCAAGCCGGGCGTACCCAACTCACTGGCAACCAGCTTAGCCAGTCGATCATCGATGCTTTTGGCCGCATCTTGCGTGACGAAACATTGACCCCCGCCTTTCGAGAACAGGTACTGACCTTACCGACCGAGATTTACCTGGCGGAGCAAATGGACCAGGCAGACCCAGCAGCAGTCCATACTGCACGGCAATATCTACGCACCCAACTGGCTAACGCTCTGAGTCACGACTGGTCCGCTATTTATGCGCGTCACCAAACGCCCGGCCCTTATCAGCCAACACCTGCCGATATGGGACAACGTGCTTTAAAGAACCTAGCGCTTAGCTATTTAAGCCACAGCAAGCAAAGCGCGCACGCGCTACATCTAGCGCAAACACAATATGATCGAGCCGATAATATGAGCGATCGTAGTGCCGCCCTTGCCGCTTTGATACATCTAGGTGGCCAGCCCGCGCAGGCAGCACTTGCCGATTTTTACCAACGGTTTGAAAACGAACCGCTAGCAATTGATAAGTGGTTTGCATTACAAGCCACTCAACAGCGCACAGAGATCGACCTGATCAAGATTGTACGCACTTTGATGCACCATCCTGCCTTCACATTAAAAAACCCGAACCGCGTACGCGCGCTCATTTTTAGCTTTATCAGCGGCAACCCTGCGCAATTTCACGCGACGAATGGCACAGGCTACGCACTCTGGGCTGAACAGGTGCTGGCACTTGATACGCTCAACCCTCAGCTGGCTGCGCGGCTGGCCCGCCTCCTTGAGCGCTGGCGTAAATTTACCCCAGCACTACGCGAGCAAATGCACGCTGCGCTTGAAACTGTATTGGCTTCAGTACACTCAAAAGACGTCCGCGAAATCATTGACAAAGCGCTGATATCTGCTCCAGCGAAATAAACCGGCGGCAAAGCTCAATATCGTTTGCTTTCTAACCTACGCAACTCCAATAATAAAGCGGTTTCATCATTGAATGGATCCGCGATCTCGCTCAGAAATGCAAGCCGCCCAATGAGCCACAGCGCCATTACATAAATCGCGATAGAAACAGTCGGGTCGCCTCGCTCCATTTTGCGTAAAGTCGAGATTGACACTTGCATTCGCTCTGCAAACGAAGCAAGCGTCTCTTTGCGGCGTTTACGCGCAATGCGCAAATTTTGGCCCAATTCGCCCAAGCTTCGAGCAACAGGCGCAGGGAGCATAGAAGCGGCGGTAGATCGTCTAGACATAGAAACAATAGTTACTATTTTTATTATAAAAAGCAACTATTATTTCTTTTTATGCCATGAGTAAATAAACCATCCGGGCCTTGGGTGTGTATAACCTTATCAAACCAGACACAATAGTCATAAAATGAGATTTGAAAAAAGCAAAGTAGTCGCTTAGGGGCACATTTAGACGACAGTATGGAGGTTAGGTTCGAACATCGCTTTCCGTTTACTTACCTTATCTGCGCTGCGATTCTCAATCTGTAAACGCCAAGTTTCAAGCTTCATGATGTCGGCCAGAAGTTCGTCGGGTTCAGGCACAGCAACACCGCCCATGCATGCCTTGTCATGTAAATACTTTGAACACTTGCTCATACCAGCGTTAACCTTAGCGTGGTCTTCATCCTCCACTACCACGCCGGCCAATCGCTGTGTTTCAACCCCCTTGCGAAAACGCAAGATGACCTTGCGCAATAATACCTCTTCTACAGCGCGCTCCCAGGCCATACGCAATTGGCAATAGGCTTCGACAGTTTGCTTTCGGTGCTCCTGCTCTTCACCATCTTTGTGCAGCTTGGCTATAGATTGTTGCTGCTTCTTTAGATCGCAGATACGCTGTTTCACGTTCTTACCTTGAAAAGGAAGATCTGAGGCAACAACACCAAAACCTTCAGTTCGTCGGTTCAGGCTTTGAGTAGCAATCGGCACTCCGGCTAGGTTGGCTTCCTCGACCAAGAGACAAAGAAAATAGATGTCATGGGTAAATACAATGACTTGGCGATGCGCAGCTTCTAGCGCCAGCCTTTCGGCTACACGCTCACGGCGAAGATGGTCGAGCGAGGAAACTGGATCATCAAACACGATACCGCCTTTGCCAGCACTCAAGGCAATTTCTGCCAGAAACGATCCGATAGCAATCGCACGCTGCTCACCTTCACTCAGAATATCAATTGAACTTCTACTCTTCTTATCAATTGGACCTCTACCCTGAGGAAATTCTAACTTGAGCTTGTGCAATACTTTGCCATTGGTTGATCGACTTTTCAATGAAACCCAGAGAGAATCAACACATAGCGCCTTAAATTCGCGATTAAGCGCCTGGACCAGCTCCTTGGAAATGGCCTTCGTCGCCAACTCCGATGCCTTTAGAGAAATAGCCTGGGTATTGACAGCTGACTTGCATTGCTCGAGTTTGGCTTGATGGACGAGACGAGAAACGGTAGTAACAACAACATCTCTGACCTGACGCAACCTAACTCGCGCGTCAAGCTCACTAAACTGTTTCTGCAATACAACTCGCACTTGCTCGTTAGACGCCTTCTCTAACATTTCAGCTTCTGCATTCAGTTTATCTGCAAGAGCTTTCAGCCTAACTGTAGGGTTGGCCAATTCTTGATCTGTGCCATCCCATTGATCTGATTTAATCGCCGCCTTGACTGCCTCTTGGCGCAAGGACAGGGCTTGCTCGAACGCCCGAGTATCCGCTGCAAGCTGCGCATCAATAACTTCAATCTCGCTATATACCACATCGTCTAGACTCAACCTTAGAGCGTGCGTGATGAACAACCTGTATTCATCAGATAAGGCCTTGCGGCGTTTTTGCGAGGTCTCTTCGGCTTCCTGCCGTATGAATGCCTCAAAACGACGCAAGCGTGCAGCACCCTCCGCAAGGGGCTGCTGGCAAAGTGGGCAAGGTGCATCTTCATCCAACTCTGGAAATTTCCTATCTGGATGCGATTCGATAGCGAACTTGCGGGCGGCTTCAAATAACTCTCGCCATGCCTCGCCACCTGTTCCAGGGAGCAGATTCTCATCCTCCTTGAATTGCTGGGCAGCAAATTCGGCCGCAGCCTTTGCAGTACGATAGCTATTCGCCAAGGTCCGCAATGTGGCAACTGCTGCCTGACACACCAATCGCCCCTTGCTATCCGCATTAGCAGAAACGGTAGCAATTCGGCGTGCGCGCAAACGCAATTGAGTCGCTTTTTCCTGCGGACTATTCTCTTTCAAGCTCCTGTCCAACTCAACGTGCTTAGCCAATTCATTAGGCGTCAGTATTGCCAGCGCGTCTATCTGCGCCGTCGTTGTTTTGGCACAAAGGGAAGAAATTAGCTCGCCGACCGCTGTGTCACCCCGCAGTAAAGCAAATACGTTAAGATCGGGCTCAAGCTGTTTATATTCTGCCTCAATCAAGTCCTTCAACTGCCGGCAAGTTCCTGCGAGTCCTTCAAAAATATCAAGTCCGTAAGGTACGTATGAAAAATCATCTTCGTTATCGAGGTAGGCACGGGCACAGCGCGAATCAAAAATCGCTAGTGAGGACAATTCAGTGGGAGCTGGTTTATCGTTGGTCCAAGTTACATCTTGCACAACACCGTTGACAGTGATCTCGAAGACGGCTTCAGCAGCGCTAGCTTTGCCAGCAGGCAGATTGAAATTTGGGTGAATCGCGTCCGCCTGGTCTCGAGCACGACAAGCACGCTTGAGCACACGCGAATATCCAGATTTACCAGAGCCATTGTCCCCGTAAATCACAGTCAGCCCATTAGAGTTAAAGGACAGACACTGATTCTCAGCAATTGCGTTCACGTTCCGTAAATTCTTCATCGCACGCAACTCGACATGCATAGAACTCTTTACTTGAGCGGGAATCTGATCAGCCCTAAGCGGCTGTGGCGTGCGATTCTTGGGGTCTGGAATTCCATGAGTGGCCTTTAGCAGCGCAAATAAGTCGTCAAAATCATCGGTAGTCAAAGCTGACTTTGCGAGCAACCTAGCAACCGCATCACTTTGCCATTCAGATAGCCCCTTGGTCCAACTCAATATCTCTTGCAAAATCGACATGACCTCCCCCATATACATGCCTACTGTTTTGATTTAACTAAAGCTCGAAGCTAGCTTAGGTCTTGCGCCCTGAAGCAGGTATCTTACAATCTGAGGACAATATTGGCCACAGTCCTCTTTGGGCGCAGCGAGTCTCCATAAACGTTTCGTACAACTCTTTCCCGACGCGGACGCACGTTCCAAATGCTTTTGAGCAATCTCTCGGCACGATAGCATATAGGTATTACATTTTTGTATCTATTTAGCCACTTCCACGTTAACCTCTTCGCCAGTGCGTGCTCTCCATTCTGGACGAACTGGCGCGTGCTACCAAACGCTTACGAATTGACTCCCGTCCCAAAATACGTATCGGGACGAAACTTTAATCAGCTACCCCGTACTGGACGGCATCGAACCTAAAAGGCGCACGTCTGAATTGACCGTTGCTATCTTGCAACTGGTTGCTAGCCGACGCGGAATTGCTGCGTTACCCTGCTGGACAGTAGCAGCTTATCTAGAAAAACGCTACGTTAGCGCACGGCCAATCGTCGCGCATGATGGCAAGTTGCTGGCTGGCGAGCTTTATGCAGCAGCACTGCCAGCGCTCTCGGCACAACCCTTTATGCGCGAATTTGTGTCAATCATGCGCGCAACGAGCCTCGTGAATCTACCTGCAATTGAATTGCTTTAATACAGTAAAAGAACACATATGAAGACGATTCGGAATCTGGCGGCTGAATTGCAAAGCGGACGTACTACGAGCGTACGCCTGATTGAAGACGCCCTCACGCGCATCGATGCCCACCGTCGTGGCGGCGGCAGTGCTTGGATCAACGTCAACGCAGAGAATGCATTAGCCGCAGCACACGCAGCCGATGCTGCGCGCACGGTCGGTTATGCGCCATCGCTGTTGGCCGGCTTGCCAGTTTCGATTAAAGATCTGTTTGATATCGCCGGGCAAGTTACAACAGCCGGTTCGCGCGCGTTAATCAATGAGCCGCCGGCCATCTCAGATGCGCCCGCAGTCGCCCGCCTGCGAGCTGCGGGCGCCATTTTGCTTGGCCGTACGAATATGAGCGAATTTGCTTATTCCGGACTCGGCCTCAATCCACATTATGGCAACCCCTGCACTCCTCATCACCCACACCGCATAGCGGGAGGTTCAAGTGGCGGCGCTGCCGTTTCGGTGGCGGGCGAAATGGCTGTTGCTGCACTAGGCACCGATACTGGTGGCTCGATTCGAGTGCCCGCCGCATTTTGCGGACTGACCGGCTTTAAGCCAACCGCCAAGCGCATTCCTATGGCGGGCACCATACCGCTTTCTCCATCGCTTGATTCAGTGGGACCGCTCGCCCAGTCGGTTGACTGCTGTGCAATTTTCGATGCTGTATTAGCCGGCCAATCCCCCTCTTCAATTGAGACCCGTGCAGCCAATATGAATGGCTTACGCTTTTACGTCACTGACGATTACGTCGGGGCCAATCTAGACGATGCCGTCAGCACAGCCTTTCAAGCAGCGCTTGAAGCATTGGGCCAAGCAGGCGCGCATATTGTACAATTTTCTTTTCCCGAGTTATTTGAGCTTAGCCAAATTAATGCCAAAGGGGGTCTGGTTGCAGCCGAAGCCTGGGCTTGGCACCGGCCACTCTTTAAGCGTGCTGGCGCAAGCTATGACCCGCGGGTTGCCGCCAACATTCGCAAAGGCGAAACTCATACCGCGGCCGACTACCTTGATGTACTCGCCGGACACCAGCGTTTACAAGCAGCAGTTCGGCAGCGTTTAGAAGATGCGGATGCATGGCTAATGCCCACAGCGGCTATCGTGCCGCCACCGTTAGCGCCGCTCATCCATGACGACGCTTTATTTTTTTCAACCAATACGCTGGTCTTGCGCAATGCCCGCATCACCAACATCTTGGACGGCTGTGCGCTCACTCTACCCTGCCAGCCAGCCGGAGAGCTAGCGGTCGGACTGTCCGTTTGCGGTTTCGCACATAGCGACGCGCGGATTATCCGCATCGCCCGCGCGATCGAAGCGATACTTTCTGCCCGCTAATCCCAATGCCTGCAATCAGCCTATTTTGCAGAACCCCTACAGAGTCTAATTTTAAATTGGAATTGTTTTAAACGGAAAACGACAAGTGCATTAAAAGACATGACCTTTAAAGGAGCACAGAGATGAGCATCCCCTTGGCTAACCCCTCGCATGAGCTAGCAACGATATACCGCAAAATCAACTGGCGCATCCTATCATTACTGACATTAGGTTATGTCCTGGCTTACATGGACCGAGTCAATATCGCTTTTGCAAAACTACAAATGCAACAAGATATTGGCATTAGTGAGGCCGCCTATGGCTTAGCCGCGGGCATCTTATTTCTCGGCCTAATGTTATTTGCCGTGCCGAGTAATCTATTGCTTTTAAAAATAGGCGCGCGCAAAACTTTTAGCCGCATCATGATTTTATGGGGATTCACCTCAGCAGCCATGCTATTCGTGCATGACGCCTATAGCTTTTATGTATTGCGTTTTTTGCTCGGCGCGTTTGAGGCCGGGTACTTCCCTGGCGTGATTTTTTACCTGACCTATTGGTACTCAGAAGCCCGTACCGCGCGCGCCATTTCTTTCATCATGTGCGCTGCCGCACTCGCCGGCATTACCGCTGGCCCGCTGTCCACTTGGCTGATGACGCATATGACGAATATCTGGATTTTAAAAGGGTGGCAGTGGATGTTTTTGATTGAAAGCTTACCGTGCATCGCGCTTGGACTGATCCTCTTTTTTTACTTAGATGATACGCCAGCACAAGCAAAATGGCTGTCCGCTGAAGAAAAGCGCCTACTCAATGCCGACCTTGCACAACGTCATGTCGCACGCCCTTCCTACCAACGGATGCACCATGTCTTCAAAGATAAGCACTTCTATGCCATGGCGCTGTGCTACTTAAGCTTTCTGGCGGGTATTTATGCGGTTAATTTCTGGATGCCAACCATCTTAAGAGAAGCCAGTTCAGCCAGCTCCGTCAGTTTGACCCAAATTGGCCTATTGTCAGCCATTCCCTATGCGGTCTCGATCATTACAATGATTGTGTTTGGGCGCACTTCCGACCGCTATCTTGAGCGGCGCTGGCATACCACGCTCTTAATGCTAATGAGCGCGCTCGGGCTCTGTGCTATGACCAGCAATAACCTTATCATTGCATTGATTAGCATCACGGTTACCACTGCCGGTCTATTTACGGTGTCTGTTGTCTTCTGGGCAATGGCTGCGGATTATTTAAAAGGCAAACTCGCCGCGGGCAGCATTGCAATTTTGGATGTCATTGGTTTAGCAGGCTGCTTTTTAAGTCCGGTTATTATCGGCTGGTTGAAAGAGGTCACGGGTAGCTTGCAAAGCGGATTATTTATTATCGCTGGCTTAGTGTTGGCGGGTGGACTTGCCATTGCCGTCTTAGGGCCAACCCGGCAATATACGACAAACCCAAGCTCGCTTTAACTCTTTCCCACACTACCATTGGCGCGCTATCGGCCAATCTCATGGCGGGCTATGCCATTGGCGTAGCCCTGGCCTATTTTGCTCAAGCGCCTAATCTTGCGCCTGACACGTCCGACAACCCGATAAAGCTAACCGCGCTTTTGATATAGTGCTCCCGCACTTCTATCGCCATGGGAGTGTGAATAGCCTAAAGGTGCTCCCACAATGAAAACGGGCACACCCGGTTACACCAGGCAGCACCCGCCGATCGAGCATTCCCGATCCCATAGACACCATAGCATAAAAGTGACCTGCCCCATCGCTGGAGAAGCAGAACTTTCGCACGAAGCCTGACCTTGGCCAACATCCCCAGCAAGTTCAGAATATGGAGCGCTCGACGGAAAGCATGGAGGAGCTGGCTGGTGCTGCTATTAATCAGTGATGCTAATATCTTGATGGACGTCGAAGTAGGCGATCTCGTAGCACCCATGTTTAGCCTCGGCTAGCAACGAGATCACCCGCGCAAAGGACATCGTGACTAATATCAGGCAGTACGAGAAGAACCAAATGCCGGTGATGGCAGAAAATGAGATCAACAAACTATTCCGACTCTGAGGAGAGTGTCTATGGCATCAAAGCTAGCAAAATCAGTATTTAAGTATTTGAAGGAGCGACCAGAAGAAAAATTAACTGCACGGCAAATTGCCGAAAGGATCTTAGCCTCCTCCCCCGAGGAGTACGAAGCGAAGAAACAGAGCAGTAAATATATCAGCACGAATGCCGAACTCTTGCAGCAGTTGGGTGCTGAGATCAGCTCGCAGCGTCTGCGCATGCTGAAGCAATATCCCGAATTGAAGACTATCGAAGGACGACCGCGCAAGTACTACTACACAAATAAATCCGACAGTGCGGAAATTGCTGCTGCAGAAGAAACAGGCATTGCGCCACCAATAGATGCGGTAGCGACAAAAATCACGGAACACGCCCTTTATCCACTGCTCTCGTTGTATTTGTCGGAAGAGTTTGGTGTCCATTCCAAGCGAATTGATGAAAAGTGTTCCTCGAATAAGCGCGGTCCAAATGGAAACCGCTGGCTGTACCCCGACGTGGTTGGGATGGAAGATTTGGGCGCGGAGTGGCTCCCGGCAGTGCGTGACTGCGTCAAGCACTATTCCGACAAGCGCACCAAGCTATGGTCATTCGAGGTCAAGTTGCTGATTAACCGGTCGAACGTGCGTGAATGTTTCTTCCAGGCCGTATCCAACTCATCGTGGGCCAATTTTGGCTATCTGGTTGCTGCGGAAATCGAAGGTCAAGACACGCTCAAGGAACTACAAATGTTGTGTGCGGCACATGGCATCGGGCTAATCAAGTTGGATACTAACAACCAGGCTGACAGTCAAGTGTTAATTCCAGCGCGGGAGAAGGCCGAGATCGATTGGAACGCGGCCAATCGACTGGCGATGGAGAACAAGAATTTTCTGGAGTACCTGAAGCTAGTGAAACAGCTTTACCAAACCGACGAAGCAAAGCTGGCTAGTTGTTGGGATATGCCCAAGATGACGGGCTGAGGGCGGTGCTATTCGAGATGCCCAACGATGTTTTTAACTCCACACAAACATCAGAGGGCCGCTCTCGACACATTTTTAGGCTCCCGCCGCTTCCAACTTCCTTTAGGATGATCCCAGCATCATTATTTTCCTCCCCACCTCTCGCAAGAACGACACAGATCCTCGCTGTTCAAGGAGTTCCCTGTTCAACTCGCTTAAGCCTTCTACTCTATCGATCGAGACATCCTTCGCGCTCAGCTCCCCATGCGGAGACATCCAGCCCAGGCGGGCTTTATATGCGCCCCCCTCTCCTGTCACCTGCCACTGCCGAACTAAATTATCACTACTGCCAGTCAAAAGATAGGAACCCTCAGGCGTCGCTTTCCAAGCTACGGTATCGACCGCTCCCAAAAAATCTCTAATCACCACCTGACACTGACCCGACGCAACATCCCACAGTCGAACCGTCTTGTCAAAACTGCCCGAGGCAATCTGCGTTCCGCTTGGAGAATACACCACGCTAGTAAGATAGGCGGTATGTCCTTCTAAGGTGTGCCCAGGGGCTCCGCTGTGCGCGTCCCACAGGCGCACCGTTTTATCTTGACTAGCCGATGCGATCTGCAACCCGCTCGGCGAATACACTACGCTATGAACTAGTCCGGTATGTCCTTTTAAGGTGTGCCCAGGGGCTCCGCTTTCCGCGTCCCACAACCGCACCGTATAGTCATAATTGCCCGTGGCGAGCTGCAACCCGCTCGGCGAATACACCACGCTAAAAATGAAAGAGGTGTGTCCTGTTAAGGTGTGCCCAAGGGCGCCGCTGTGTGCATCCCACAGCCGCACTGTCTTGTCATAACTGCCCGAGGCGAGCTGCGTTCCGCTCGGCGAATACGCCACACTAGTAACATAGGAGGTATGTCCTTTTAAGGTGTGCCCAAGGGCGCCGCTGTGCACGTCCCACAGCCGCACCGTATTGTCCCAACTGCCCGAGGCGATCTGCGTTCCGCTCGGCGAATACGCCACGCTCGTAACATTGCCTTTATGTCCTTCTAAGGTGTGCCCGGCTCCGCTTTGCACGTCCCACAGGCGAACCGTAGTGTCATCACTGCCCGAGGCGATCTGCGTTCCGCTCGGCGAACACACCACGCTCAAAACATAGCCTGTATGTCCTTTTACGGTGTGCCCAAGGGCTTTGCTGTGCGCGTCCCACAACCGTACCGTAGTGTCATCACTGCCCGAGGCGATCCGCGTTCCGCTCGGTGAATACACCAGACTCTTAACTGGCCCGGTATGCCCTTTTAAGGTGTGCAAAAGGGCTCCGCTGCGCGCGTCCCACAGCCACACCATCTTGTCCCAACCGCCCGAAGCGATCTGCGTTCCGTCCGGCGAATACGCCACGCTCCAAATAGCGTTGGCATGTCCTTCTAAGGTGTGCACAAGGGTGCCGCTTTGCACGTCCCACAGACGAACCGTCTGGTCCTCACCGCCCGAGGCAATCTGCGTTCCGTTCGGCGAATACACTACGCTAGTAACCCAGTTGAAATGTCCTTCTAAGGTATGCACAAGGGCTCCGCTTTCCGCGTCCCACAGACGAATCGTATTGTCATCACTGCCCGAGGCAATCTGCGTTCCGCTCGGCGAATACACTACGCTCTTAACCCCGCCGGTATGTCCTTCTAAGGTGTGACCAGGAACTCCACTATGCGCGTCCCACAGCTGCACCGTCTTGTCTAAACCGCCCGCCGAGGCAATCTGCGTTCCGTTCGGCGAATACACCACGCTCATCACGGAGGAGGTATGTCCTTCTAAGGTGCGCACAAGGGCTCCGCTGTCCGCGTCCCACAACCGCACCGTCTTGTCATCACCACCCGCCGAGGCGATCTGCGTTCCGCTCGGCGAATACACCACGCTCATCACGGAGGAGGTATGTCCTTCTAAGGCGTGGATTTTTTTCCAATTCGAGACGTCATATACACTGATCTTGCCGCTCTTCAGACCCACAGCACAGATTTTCCCATCCGGTGAATACGCGCAGGAAGTCACTGCACTTTTTTCTTTGAGATACGGCCATTCCCCAAATTGCACCCCCGACATCTGTGCTCCGCTTAAATTGGCATTGTTCAGCCATGTACTACTAAGATTCACCTTTCTTAAATCCGCCCCTTGTAACTGCGCTGAATCAAATACTCCATAACTCAGATCTGCACCAGGTATCTGGATTCTCTTTAAATCCGCTCCATTAAACTGTACGCCGGCTCTGACCAGAATCGTCATGGCATTCGCCGCTGCCTGGCGCACACCTGCATCCGTTTGAGAGCGCTCAATTATCGCTAATAGTTGCTTCTTAAATAACGGCTCTTGCCAAACTCGGTCAGTCAACAAGCGCACAACACCTAGATCCCCGATCCAATCCTTTGGCTCTAACGATACGTCTCGCACCGTTCGACGCGGCAGAACCCGTTGGTTTTCAAAACTATAAACGGAAGCGTTGCTACCACGGCGGGTGCTAGAGGTCGGCACTATGCATTCATCAAACGACTCAAGCAACTCTCGCGCCACAAAATATTCCAGCAGCGATTTATGAATAAAACGGTATTCAGTGCCACTTCGGATCAACGGCCAGGCTTCACGCAGCAGTTGATTTTCTTCTTCTCGATCGAAAAAAGCATCCTTCCAACTTCCCTTGTCTTTGAATAACGAGTATTCGACAATCGGATTACCTCCATTCTCTTTATACAGTTGCACCGCTAACTCTTTCACAAAGCCGATGCCGTGCTGGGCAAAGCCATCATCATACAACTCTCTAAATACTTCTTTTTGCACCCCCGTTAAACTTTGGGTGCTTAAGCGCTGCTGATTACGCTCGAACCATTGTTTGACGAACTGATCATATAAGCTCATCCGTAACTGGACTGCGGATGCCGCTTTCCCCTTTTTTTCAATGTACGGCAACGCTTCTAGCACCACCCGCAGCAAAAATGGGTTGCTAATCAAGTCTTTTAAATTAGATTGTTTGGAGAAAGCTTTTCGGTATGCTTGCACCGTCCAGTCCGTTGGGTTGTACGCCACATATTTTTCTAGATATTGATCGCTCTCTTCCGCTGAAAATGGCTCGACCACGACCTCTTGAAACGACGTATCCTTGTCCTGCAGCATCGGATTCGGTTGAAAACGGCTTTGATAGTCCTGGCCCAGATATTCGCTGCGACAACTGATCACCATCTTACCCTGCCAGCCGTTAGACTTGTTGATGGAATTGCTCACATACAGATTTTGCGTCTGACGTATCTCATCATACCCATCCAAAATAAAGATAAACCTTTGGTTTTCTTTCTTTAATTTCTGAATCTGAAATTTTGATAGGCCTGTTTTTTTTAACGCTTTGGCAATCAGATCGTGCTCAGGCTTATCAATACTCGGCAGAGAAATAAACAGTGGGATCGCATCGTCTTCTTTTTTGTGCTCCCATAAGTGTTTTTCTAGACGGCGATTGAAGGTTGTTTTGCCCGCCCCTGAGTCTCCCGTCAACAAGATCACTTTTTTATCTTTTAGAAACGCTTGAACTTGGGGTAAGAGCTCAAAGGTTTTGCTCTCCCCATTAATATTCGCTCGGCAGCGCGGTTCGACATAGAGCTTTAGGGTCTCTTGAAACGCCTCATTTTGCGTTAAGGCTGCCGAATACTGTTCCTTCAGCGCGGCCCTAGGGTCGGCACGGAACACCTGCAACTGTTCGTGTTCTTGCTGCACGGTGGACGCAAGTTGCTTGTGCAGCGTGGTCCGTATGTCGTCGAAGATCCCGTCTAAGAGTTCCGCAAATTCTAGCTTGCCAAAATTTGCATCACTCTTTAAACGAGATATAACATTGCTATGTCCCGTCCAAAACTTGTCCAGAAACGTTTTCGCTTCATTGCTGCCCGCTAACAGCCGCTCTATCACCTTAAACAGCACACCATGTGAACCTTGGTTCAGATAGACTTCTTCTCCCTTTTGGACTTGCCAATCAAAGCGCAGAGGATCTTCCATCCGCACCGTCGTCGATCGAATAAAATCCTTCAGGCAGTAGTCATAACTATTGGGCGTCAAAGAAACCGGGATAATCCCGTGCTGACCTTCGCGATACTTTGCGCGAATTTCCAAAAAGGCCATTTCCGTCAAGACATGATGGAAGTCCGCCATATATTTTTCCTCTTCGGAAAATTTTTTGACCACCTCACGTAAAGCTGTAGTACCCTTTTGATTGCTGTCTTGGCGATAGGCTTCTCGGTCTTTTTCGTAAGCTACTTTAAGCTCATCGCAAAACTCTTTATAGGACTGTCCTTTTAGGTAGCTTCCTAAGACATCAGAACAACACACAATCACCTTATCCACCGGTTTAACATCCGCTCGCAACTGATGAGGCAGCAGGCAGAGCTGATTGGTTAAGATGTCTTCTAGCTTGCCATCCTCTTTCAGATTTTCATCCGAATTTGCATACGCTTGCCCTATCGGCGTTTGATCCGAATAGAGCGTCACCCCTCGGATTTTTGATAAATTATTGATTAAATATTTAGACGTCGAGGCCTTTGCTTCTCCGTGTGCTGCATTGTCATGGGCATACACTAGAAACAGGCTAGGTTTCTTCGACACCTCTAAAGAACTCAGCGTCAACAGCGCCTTTTTAAACAGATAATCCACCAGATCGCTTTTTTCTTGGGCAGAGGCAACCGGCTGCTGCAAAGGCATTGAGGCAGGCTGGACGGTCTGAGGGAAAATCTGCGCACTTGAGTGAGTGCTATGTCCTGATGAAGGGGGCTGCAGAGCTTCCAGGCAATGTTTGGCTTCAGCGTGCCCCCATGTTTCAGCCTTAAAATAGCTGACCCTTGCTTTGCCAAATAAATTTAAGCCTTCTAACACTTTCCCACGTTCGAAATAGGCATCGGCCATCATCGTTCGCAATGTCTCATCGGCTAATGTGTGGGGATATTGGGCTTTCCTCAAGGCCTCTTTTACGCTCCCAAGCGACTTTAAGGTGTCTTTCAACTGATCGTATAGCGTCAGCGCCGCATCCAAGTGTCCGTTTTCCTTTTCAGTGCGAGCTTGACCTAAAAAAAGTTCGCCGAGGTTCCGCGTGAAGGTTTCTGTTGACGCCGAGTGAGATATCTTCCCTAACATATTTACTTTCCATTATCTTTAGTTCGCATTATTTGGATAGGGCTACTTGAGTGTGCACCGTTATCGCCACTTCGCCCACACTCACTCATGGTCAATACAGATTCCGCAAAAACTAAATTGAAGCTGATTTGGGCTGAGCATATCGACCTGATCCAAAAAGATTGGTGGATATTAATGGCACAGCGGTTGAAAAACAAGGGGAATTATTTAAATAGCTTATGTCGAACCGGACACTTATTTCCAGTCGTTTGCTGGCAAAACTACTGTATGCAGATCCTCTTGCAGCCTGCGAGCAATGGCGGTTATTTTTCAGCTTGTTTTGCCATTGGAGGATGCTCTCTCCGGATGTCTACAAAAAATCCATGTACCTGGGATCGGTTGCGTTGTTTTTGATCAGAGTTTGAGGGGGAAATTCCGTAAAAACCTTATTTTACAAGGCTTTTACGGGTATTTTTAAGGATATTTCGTTGAAGATAATTTAAGATACATGGTGGAGCCGGTGGGAATCGAACCCACGTCCGCAAGCACTCTACAAGCAGTTCTACATACTTAGTCAATCATTTAATTTAACTGCAGCAGCGCGGATGAACACGCTCTACTACAGCGATTCACTAGATTTAATAGTAGACGCCGTGACATCACCTACTACGGTCTGACGTAAATGACCTCGCGCGGTCTTGCGACCCTAACCCGTCAGAGAGCGAGTGCGAGGCGAGCCGCAATTAAGCGGCTACAGCGAACGTTTTGTCGTTTGCAGTTACTTTTTTTCCCATTGATTAACGAGGTAACGGGTCCTCGGTATGCCCTACATTGCTTTGCAACCCACGTCGAAACCAAGTCGGCCCCGTGGTATCCAGATTATTCCACAAATCGGCACTTAAAGAAACGTCTTTTAACGCTCAATTATTCAAACCCATTCGTCAGCAGGCCCAGCCTTCGCTGCTATGCGCTTGCACTCGCTACTCTCATGCGGTCATAATACAAATGAGCGTAGCTAAGACAATTGGACAAAAATATGAGTATTACCATTAAAAATGAAAACGATATCGCACAGATGCGTATTGCTTGCCGGCTAGCGAGTGAAGTGTTGGATTACATTACGCCGTTTATCGCGGCGGGCATCACGACCGGCGAACTTGATCGCCTGTGCCACCAATATATGCTCGACGAGCAAAAAACGATTCCAGCCACGCTTAATTATCAGCCCGATGGCTACCCGCCCTATCCGAAAGCAAGCTGCATTTCAGTGAATGATGTTGTTTGTCATGGCATTCCGGGTGATAAGGTGCTCAAAAATGGCGATGCCTTAAATATTGATATTACCGTGATTAAAGATGGGTATTTTGGGGATACGAGCCGCATGTTTATTGTCGGCGAAGGGTCAATCCTGGCCAAGCGGCTCGTGCAAACAACCTATGAATGCATGTGGTTAGGCATCGATCAAGTGCGCCCCGGCGCGCGGCTAGGCGATATTGGCTATGCCATTCAGCGACATGCACAGGCACAAGGCTATAGCATCGTGCGCGAGTATTGTGGACACGGTATTGGGCAAGTCTTCCATGAAGAACCACAAGTGCTGCATTACGGCCAGCCAGGCACCGGTCTTAAACTCGCGGCTGGTATGATCTTTACGATTGAGCCGATGATTAACGCAGGGCGCCGCGAGATTCGCACCATGCCTGATCAGTGGACTGTGAAAACGCGGGATCGCAGCCTTTCTGCCCAGTGGGAACATACGGTACTGGTCACCGAAACCGGCCATGAAGTGCTCACCGTATCGGCGGGTTCCCCAGCACGCCCAGCCACCAGCGTAGCCGCTTAAAGCCGCGGCTTTATGCTTTACTATTTTGGACTCAATGCAAATTGACCATGAGTGCGATGCAAAGTAAGCGTTTGCCTGGCAACCCTACGGCTCAGGCCGCCAGCTTTAAAACCAGCAAAGCCGCACTCATTGAAAAGTTTAACGCCACCGGCAAAATTGATACATTCATGCGTGTGCTAGCACGTACTGCCGATCACGCGCTTTTAGAGGCATGGCATCTATGTCTGCTACCGTCCTCTTTTGTGCTAGCTGCAGTGGGCGGTTTTGGCCGGGGCGAACTGGCGCCCCACTCTGACCTCGATATTCTCATTTTGTTGCCGGCTGAACCTGATGCTAACTTAACCGCTAAGCTCGAATCCTTTATTGGTATGGCTTGGGACCTTGGCCTGGAAATTAGCAGCAGCGTACGCACCATCGCCCAGTGTATCGAGGCGGCGAGCCAAGATATTACGGTGCAAACTGCCCTCCTCGAAGCGCGCCGTATCGGCGGCGACTTAGCGCTCTTTAGTCAGTTTATAAGCGGCTTTAATCAAGCCCTGGATACGCGCGCATTCTTCCAGGCAAAGCTGCTTGAAATGCAACAACGCCATGCGAAGTTTCAGGATTCTCCCTATAGCCTTGAACCTAATTGCAAGGAAAGCCCTGGTGGCTTACGCGATTTGCAACTGATTCTATGGTTGACGCGTACCGCCGGCTTTGGCCATAGCTGGCACGAACTTGAGCTAGGCGGCCAACTCACTGTACGCGAAGCTCGTGAATTGCGCCGCAACGAACTCTTTTTAAAAACGCTGCGCGCCCGGCTGCATATTTTGGCTGGCCGGCGACAAGATGTGATTGCTTTTGATTTTCAGACACAGCTGGCGGAAAGCTTTGGCTATCGCGCAACGCCTGCTAAACGTGCTAGCGAGCAAATGATGCGTCGCTATTACTGGGCGGCTAAGGCGGTCACCCAACTCACCACGATTTTGCTGCAAACGATTGAAGCGCACTTTTTTCCAGAGACCAGCGGCATTACGCATAGACTGTCCGAGCGCTTCGCTGAAAAACAAGGCATGATCGAAATTCTGCAAGATGATCTGTATCAGCGCGAACCTGATGCGATTCTTGAAACGTTTTTGCTGTGCGAGCGTACCACCGGCGTTCAGGGCTTATCGACTCGTACTTTACGCGCCTTATACAATGCACGCAACGTCATGAACCAAGAGTGGCGCCGCTCGCCACAAAACCGCCAACGTTTTCTTGAGATTTTGCAGCTATCGCAGAATTCTACAGAGAGCTCAGGCACCGCCCACGCTTTGGGACTGATGAACCAAACGAGTGTGCTGGGTCGCTATTTATTAAGTTTTTGGCGGGTCGTGGGGCAAATGCAGCACGATCTGTATCATGCCTATACGGTTGATCAACATATCTTAATGGTGTTGCGCAATTTGCACCGCTTTGGGGTTGCAGAACATGCTCATGAATATCCATTCTGCAGCCAATTGATGATGAATTTTGAACAGCCATGGGTGCTCATGATTGCTGCGCTTTTTCATGACATTGCCAAGGGACGGGGGGGCGACCATTCAATCCTTGGCATGGCCGAAGCACAGCGCTTTTGCCGCGAGCACAAGCTAGCGGCTGCAGATGCTCACTTGATTGTCTGGCTGGTCGAGCACCATTTAACCATGAGCCGAGTTGCACAAAAACAAGATACCAGCGAGGCACACGTGATCAAGCGTTTTGCCGATCAGGTGCAAACCGAGCGCCAACTCACCGCGCTTTATTTACTGACGGTGGCCGATATTCGCGGCACCAGTCCGAAGGTTTGGAATGCCTGGAAAGGCAAATTACTTGAGGACTTGTACCGGCTCACCCTAAATACGCTCGGCGGCATGCAACCCAATACGCATTCGGCGCTTGCGCTGCGTAAAGAGCAAGCGCTCGAGTTGCTGCAGCAGCACCTGATCCCGGAGGGCGCCTCCCAAGCTTTTTGGGAGCAGCTAGACATTGCTTACTTTTTACACCATGACGCCCCCGATATTGCCTGGCAAACGCATGCCCTTTATTTATATCTCGAAACCCCTCAGCCGATTGTCCGAGCTCGCCGCTCTCCGCTTGGGGAAGGGGTGCAAGTGCTGGTCTATATGAAAGATCAAGCCGATTTATTTGCCGGTATTTGTAGTTACTTCGACCGTCATGCTCTATCCGTATTAGATGCACGCATCCACACCACCCGCCATGGCTATGCGCTGGATAGTTTTTTTGTGACGCACGCTTATCACAGCCTAGACGACACGATGCACCGAGCAGCACTGCACGACTACGATGAAATCACCGCGCGCATTGAACGGCAATTAGCGCTCCATCTGGCGGCCGCCAAACCACTACGTAGCCCCTCCCCCGGCCGGCTGTCAAGACAATCGCGGACTTTTCCGAGCACGCCACGGGTTAATTTACGCGCCGATGAACGTGGTCAATATTACATCTTGTCACTCTCAGCCAATGACCGGCCAGGGCTCCTCTATGCCATTGCCTATATCCTCGCGGCCCACCAAATCAGCTTGCATGCAGCACGCATCAATACGCTAGGAGAGCGCGTTGAAAATATGTTTTTGCTCGCCGGGGCAAAACTCGCTAACCACCGGCAACAGATTCAGCTTGAAACCGAATTACTCCGCGCTATTGCCGTCTGAGATTTTGCCCCACCGGTATTAAAGATCTGGCGGCGGCGCTACGCTTGCCAACAGTTGGTGCAAGCCCTCTTCATCAAGCACCTCAATCCCTAGCGCCTCCGCTTTCGCGAGTTTGCTACCCGCCTCTGCCCCAGCAATCACATAATGGGTTTTGCTGGAGACTGAAGCCGCGACTTTGGCGCCCGCGGCTTCCAGTTGCGCCTTTGCTTGCTCGCGGGTTAAGTTAGGTAAGCTGCCGGTTAGGACCACCGTCTTACCGGCCAACGGTCCAGCACTGGGCCGCGCAGCAGGTGGCCCTTCAGGCCAAGTTACACCGGCTGCGCGCAATTGTTCAATCACCTCAAGATTATGCGCTTGGGCAAAAAATTGGAGGATAGATTCTGCCACGACCGGCCCGACTTCATCGACTTCGAGCAATCCTTCGCGGGACGCCTGTATCAGCCGATCAAGCGCACCGAAATAACGCGCTAAACCAAGCGCAGTTGACTCGCCAACGTGGCGTATACCCAGTGCATAGATAAAGCGAGCCAACGTAGTCTGTTTAGCATGCTGCAATGCAACAAGCAGGTTTTGGGCAGACTTGTCAGCAAAACGTTCAAGCGCCACCAGCGTTGCAACGTCTAACTTAAACAGATCGGCAGGCGTACGCACCAGTTCTTGTGCGACCAGTTGATCGATAATTTTTTCTCCCAAACCATCAATTTCCAGCGCGCGCCGCTGAGCAAAGTGCCACAGTGCTTGCTTACGCTGTGCGGCGCACGCCAGGGCCCCCGTGCAACGAGCAACCGCCTCACCGGGCAAGCGTTCAATCGCAGAGCCGCAGACTGGACACGCAGTTGGCATCTCAAAACGGTGCGCATCAGTGGGCCGGCGTTCAATTAATGCGCTCACCACTTCTGGAATCACATCGCCAGCCCGCCGCACAATCACTGTATCGCCAATCAAGATATCTTTGCGCCGCACTTCATCTTCATTATGCAGGGTCGCATTGGTCACCATTGCGCCCCCCACAAACACGGGTTCAAGCCGTGCGATTGGCGTAACCGCGCCGGTGCGGCCGACATTAACCTCAATTGCAAGCAACTTGGTCAAGGCCTCTTGTGCCGGAAATTTATGCGCCAGCGCAAAGCGCGGCGCACGCGCAACAAAACCAAGCCGCAATTGATCTTCCAAACGGTTCAATTTGTACACGACACCGTCGATTTCATAAGGCAAAATATTGCGTTGCTCGCTCATTGCTTTAAAAAAACCAAGTAACCCCCCAGCTCCTTGTACCACCGCACGCCTTTCACAGACTGGCAGGCCCAGCTCCAGATACCAATCCAGCAAAGCTTGGTGCGTGGGTGGCATGGCAACGCCGGCAAGCGCACCTATACCATAAGCAAAAAATGACAGTGGCCGGCTGGCGGTGATTTTTGGATTGAGCTGGCGCAAGCTGCCAGCCGCTGCATTACGCGGATTCGCAAACTCTCGCTGACCCGCTGCGCGCTGACGCTCATTTAATGTGGCAAAAGCACTTTTGAGCATAAACACTTCGCCACGCACCTCAAGCAATTCAGGGATAGACGGCCCTTGCAAACGCAGCGGAATCGAGCGTAGCGTGCGGATATTGGCCGTAATCTCCTCTCCACGCACACCATCACCGCGAGTTGCCGCCTGCGTCAGGACCCCGTCGAGGTAACGCAATGAAACGGCAAGTCCATCAAACTTGAGTTCACAAGCATAGTTTAGGGCCGTATCCAATTCTGTTTTATTCAGCCCTTGCGCACAACGTTTATCAAATGCTTCAATCTCTTCATCGCTAAAACCATTGTTCAGCGACAGCATCGGCACCGTATGCACAACCGGCTTAAAACCCTCGGCAACCTGACCACCTACGCGTTGCGTCGGCGAGTCTGGTGTCAGCAAATCAGGGTTTTCTGTTTCGAGGTCTAGCAACTCGGCAAACAATTGGTCGTATTCGGCATCAGGTATTACCGGGGCATCCTGTACGTAATAGGCCTCATTGTGCTGTTCGATTTGCGCGCGCAGCGCTGCTGCACGTTCAGCTTTGTCATGGTCTACTGGGTTATGCATGTGGTTTTTAGCTTGATGGGGAAATAAATGCGGCAAAGCCGATAGCATACCAACTACCCTAGGCAGTCAGCCATTTGGCTAAAAGGGCTGACCTTAATTTACCTGTGCTTTCAAAGAGGGACCGATTTTAAAGAGTTGGCAGTCATTCTGAATACCCAATTTACGGTAAGCAGCCCTCTTTTGAGCACTCACTGTTTTTATACTGCGTGAGAATTTTTCTGAAATTTGCGTCAAGGTCAGCCCCTCAAGACAACAACGTAAAACTTCACGCTCACGGGGGGATAAGATATCGTAATCCGTATGTAAATCCTGCCCCGTATGCCCCAAAGTGACCACTTCGCTTAGCGCATAAGATGGGCCAGGGAGTTGTTCTGCCAACTGCACGCCTAAGTAAGCCTGCCCGGAGGCAACGATACGAATCGCCTGCGGTAGCTCGGCTAAATTCTGGCACTTACTAAAAAAACCGCGCGCGCCCGCGCGCATCACTAACATCATCGTGGCTGGATCGTGATGCGCTGAGGCCACCAGGACTTTAATCCTTTCATAACGCACGCTTAGATAGCGAACCAAATTAACGCCATCAAGATCGCGCTCACCCAATGAATAATCTATCAGTAAAACATCACAAGTCTGACTTCTAAGCGCCGCTAGCAACGAGCGGCTGGTCATGAAAGTACCAACGATCTTAATATCCGGCGCGGCGCATAATTGCGCCTTAAATCCATCCAGTACTACCGGATGATCATCAAGCAACATAACAGTTAAAGCAAGAGTAGGCATAGCATTTAGCGAGCAGTGGGCGAGACAATGCAAGCGCTAGCATAATAAAGGGCGCTTACACGAAGCGCCCCCAAAATGTTTTTAGTTAAATCAAACGCACTAAGAAAGTAATGACGCACCGCTAGGTGAAATATCTTGCTCAATGCCAGCCAGCAACCAACCTTCATGGCCTCGTTTAGTGAGATTCCATTGTTCAGAAAACGGCTGAGCATGGGTCCCCTGCTCTTCCCGAATCAAGCCTGAGAATTGCACGCTCGCTAAAGTCTCGCCTGCTTGCTCTTCAAGGCCAATCAGCATGGCTTCAAGTTGCACAATTTCTGTTTGATTCAACGCCATACCACGCTCAGCTAGATCAAGTTTGATCTCAGCAAACATGGCCGGCGTGGTGAATTCACGAATATCGGCCGAATCGCCGGCATCCCAAGCGGCCTGTAGGCGAACGAACAGAACTTTGGCGTTACGCAAAAAAAGCGTCGTATCAAAATCGGCTGGTACAGCGTTTATAGGCTGTACTGCGGCATAAGCAGAGGCCATACCACCGCTAAATTGCGACGCCATATCTTTCTGGTTTTGCGCAAAACCCGCACGCATATCGAAATTCGAGCCAGCGTTTGCAGCCGTTGCCGGCTGCGCACCACGCATAAACGCAGGTGAAGCCGCCGCGCTATGACGCGAGCGTCGCGCGGCAAGCCAACGCACCAACCAATAGCCAAGTAGAGCAATGCCGCCAATGATAATTAGGTTAGAGAGCAAGCCGCCTAACATTCCGCCTAAACCTAGGTGAGACAACAGAGCACCGATCCCTAGCCCAGCAGCAATCCCGGCCAGCGGGCCCAGCCAGCGACTACGCGTTGGCTGGGCAGCCGCAGGGGGCCGGCTTGGGCGCGGACTAGGCGCGGCTTGCTGGCGCTTAAACATCTGCGCTTGGCGACCACTGCTACGGCCGCCGCCCATGCGTTTAGCCTCAGCCTCTTGCATCATCAGTCCCAGCCCGAGCACACTGGCTAGCATCAGCACAATAACGCGCTTTAACGTCAACTTGGCCATCTGCCGCGCTAGGAAACTCCGGCCAGCACGAGCCCATGAACTTAGAGAGAAATCAGCAAACTGTATAGCTGATAAAGAAAACATTGGATAGACCCCAGTTAGAAATTAATATTTTATGCCAATATGCAGGGCAACTGCCCCTGCCGCCAAATTATGATAATTGACCTGATCGAAACCGGCTTGTTCCATCATCGCCTGCAAAAGGTTTTGATCAGGGTGGATCCGGATCGATTCAGCTAGATAGCGGTAACTCTGCGCATCACGCGTAACCTTGTGGCCAAGCCATGGCAATATTTTAAATGAATAAAAATCATACAGCTTAGCCAAGGGCGCCCAGATTTTTGAGAATTCAAGCACTAATAATTTGCCACCCGGTTTGAGCACGCGGCGCATTTCGGCGAGAGCCACCTCTTTATGCGTCATATTACGTAAACCAAAAGCCACCGTCACCACATCAAAATAGCCGGCAGGAAACGGAATGCGCTCCGCGTCGCATAACAGTGTGGGCGTGAGCAAGCCTTGATCGAGCAAGCGGTCGCGGCCCACGCGCAACATCGATTCATTAATATCAGTGAGCCAAACCTCTCCACCTTGATTCAAGTCACCCACTTGTTTGGCAAAAGTTTTAGCCAAATCTCCGGTGCCGCTAGCCAAGTCAAGCACCTTAAAACCTGGCCTTACGCCAGCTTGCGCAATAGTGAATGCTTTCCATGCCCGATGGAGGCCAAGCGACATTAAATCATTCATTAAATCGTATTTTGCGGCAACCGAATCGAATACGTTTGCCACTTTGCGCGCCTTCTCGTTTTCAGCAACCGTCTGAAAGCCAAAGTGCGTTTTACTCATTAGATCAACCTTCCTTGATAAATCATTAGTGAGACGCCACCACCGGCTGACTTGCAAGACCACTTATGATGGCTGCTGGCAAGTCCAGCGCACGGCTGCGGCGTAGCTGTAAAACCGCTTCGGCTGTGGCGCGCACGCGCGGCGCCCAGATCGGCGCTGGGAAATGGGCGTCATCAGCATAGCGCGGAATCAGGTGCCAGTGCAAATGCGGCACTTGATTGCCAAGGCTAGCCAGGTTCATTTTTACGGGCTGCATCACCTGCCGGATAATCCGCTCAACTTGACTGACGATATCGATTAAGTACTCCCGTTGCCGAGGCTCAAGCTCCGAGAACTCAGTTATATGGCTATTCCATATAACCCGGCAAAAACCCGGGTAATCGGCTTCATCGATAGCCACCACCCGCACTTTATCGTCATGCCAAAGTACATCGCCCCCAGCGGTTTCGCATAACATACAGTGTGTCATACTAGCACCCGTTCAATCCCTCCCGCATTAGCCTGCTTCACATAATCGGGCAACCAATTTTCACCTAGCAGGTGGCGCGCCATTTCAACCACAATATAATCTGCATCAATGTTAGCATCGTCATGATAGCGCGCGAGCCCTTGCAAGCAAGATGGGCAGCTGGTTAACACCTTAACTTCACCCGCAAAACCATCCGCGCGTACGCGCGCTGCACCTTTCTTAAGTTCTTCCTCTTTACGAAAACGCACTTGCGTCGAGATATCCGGGCGCGTAATCGCAAATGTACCCGCCTCACCACAACAACGGTCACTTTTTTCAATTTGGCCTGGACCCGCCTCGGTACCCATTAACTGGTTGACCAGTTGCGTCGGATTCATGGTTTTAATTGGCGTATGACAAGGATCATGGTACATATAACGCACCCCCGCTACGCCCTCCAGTTTAACCCCTTTTTCGAGGAGGAATTCGTGAATATCAATTAACCGGCAACCTGGAAAAATCTTGTCGAACTCATAGCCTGCCAACTGGTCATAGCACGTTCCACACGAGACCACAACGGTCTTAATATCCAGGTAATTCAAGGTATTAGCCACGCGGTGAAATAGCACGCGGTTATCCGTGACGATTTTTCCTGCTTTGTCCTCTTGCCCGGCACCGCGTTGCGGATAGCCACAGCACAAATAACCAGGGGGCAGTACGGTTTGCACGCCCACATGCCATAACATCGCTTGCGTCGCTAGCCCGACTTGCGAAAAAAGCCGCTCGGAGCCACAACCGGGAAAATAAAACACGGCATCTGAATCGACTGTTGTGGTGTGCGGATTACGAATGATCGGCACAATTTTATTGTCTTCAATGTCAAGCAATGCGCGTGCGGTTTTTTTCGGCAAATTACCCGGCATTTTCTTGTTAACAAAGTGAATCACCTGCTCCACAACCTTGGCCCTACCCACGCTCGTAGAGGGCCGCGCGGTTTGCTGTTTGGCGAATTTTTTCAGCACGACGTGGCCTAGCCGTTGCATTTTATAGCCCCAGCCAATCATTACCTGACGAGCGAAACGAATCGTTCGCGGTGCCGTCGCATTCAGAAAAAATAAACTGGCCGCGGTTCCTGGGTTAAATTTTTTCTTACCCATTTTGCGCAATAAATTGCGCATATTCATCGACACATCGCCAAAATCAATATTGACGGGACAGGGCGACAAACACTTATGGCACACCGTGCAATGGTCAGCCACATCGTTAAATTCATCCCAATGTTTCAGCGATATACCACGGCGCGTCTGCTCCTCATATAAGAAAGCCTCAATCAACAGCGAAGTAGCCAGAATTTTATTGCGCGGGCTATATAATAGATTCGCTCGCGGCACGTGGGTGGCGCACACTGGCTTGCATTTACCACAGCGCAAGCAGTCTTTAATACTATCGGCAATCGCACCAATATCAGATTGCTGCATTAAAAGCGATTCATAGCCCATCAGCCCAAAACTAGGCGTATACGCATGACGTAAATCTGCATTTTCAAGCAATTTGCCTTGATTAAAATGCCCATTAGGATCAACCCGCCGCTTATACGCCCGGAAGTCAGCCAACTCCGACTCGCGCAGAAACTCAAGTTTAGTGATGCCAATGCCGTGCTCGCCAGAAATCACGCCATCAAGCGAACGAGCAAGCTGCATAATGCGTGCCACGGCCTGATGCGCGTCTTGCAACATCTCATAATTGTCTGAGTTGACGGGAATATTGGTATGCACATTACCATCGCCGGCATGCATATGCAGGGCGATAAACAGCCGCCCACGCAGTACGCGCTGATGAATCGCTTGCACTTCATCGAGAATCGGCTTAAAAGCTGCGCCATTAAAAATCTGTTGCAATGGCTTAAGAATTTCATTTTTCCATGAAATTCGGATGGTATGGTCTTGCACGATATCGCCTAGGCTGGCCTGCGGCTGGGCGCTAAGACGTTGCTCAAAGGCGGATGCAAGCGGCGCATAGCCCAGTTGCAGCAATTGAGTATAGGCGCTAGCGAGTGGCGTAGCGAGTTCTGCGCGTACATATTCCCAGCGCGTGTTGACCTTGTCTAGCACCTCGAGAACATGCTGCAGCCGGCCTTCAAGCCATTCAGCGTTTGGCATTTCATTGGCTTCGCCGCTCTTACCGAGTGGCAGGGCCTGGCTCTTAAAAAAAGTTTCAAGCGCGCTTACCAACTGCAGCTTATTCTTGAGTGACAACTCAATATTAATCCGCTCGATATGATCTGTATATTCACCCATGCGATGGAGTGGAATCACTACATCTTCATTGATTTTAAACGCATTGGTGTGCTTCGCAATGGCCGCTGTGCGCGAGCGATCCAGCCAAAAACGCTTACGCGCTTCGGCACTCACAGCAACAAAGCCTTCACCATTTTTGCTATTGGCGATGCGTACGACCTCGGAGGCCGCCGCCGCCACTGCGTCTGCATCATCGCCCACAATGTCGCCAATCAGCACCATTTTGGGCAAAGTAGCGTCCACGCCAGACTGCTTCGATTTAGCCGCATAGCCCACAGCGCGTAGATAGCGTTGATCTAAATGCTCAAGGCCCGCTAAGGTCGCACGGCCCGCGGCAGAGGCTGCAAATAAATATTGCTTAATCTCAACAATGCCTGGAATCGCATCGCGCGCCTGACCGAAAAACTCAAGACAAACGGTACGGATATGCGCCGGCATTTTGTGTAAAAGCCAGCGCGCACTGGTAATCAGCCCATCGCAGCCTTCTTTTTGCACCCCTGGCAAGCCAGCTAGAAATTTATCCGTGACATCTTTACCCAGCCCTTCTTTACGAAAACGCCAACCCTCTATCGCGAGTGTCTCTGTGCGCAGCAATGCTTCGCCTGGCGCGCGTTTACCATCGAACCATTTCAATTCAAAGCGGGTCAGCGGCACCTCATGAATTTTACCCTGATGATGCTCAAGGCGCGTCACTTCAAGCCAATTGCCATCTGGATCGACCATCCGCCACCAGAGCAGGTTATCCAGCGCGGTACCCCACAACACCGCTTTCTTGCCACCTGCATTCATCGCAATATTGCCACCAATGCATGATGCATCGAGCGAAGTGGGATCAACCGCAAAGACATAACCTGCTTGCTCAGCTGCCTCAGTGACGCGCCGCGTCACGACCCCGGCGCCGCTTAAAATCGTGGCGGCTTGACACGCTCTTGCGTGGCCAGGCAGTTCAATCAACTCAACCGCGCCCAGTTGCTCAAGTTTTTCTGTATTCAGGACAGCTGACCAGGGCGTTAGCGGCACCGCCCCGCCGGTATAGCCGGTGCCACCACCGCGCGGAATCACCGTCAACCCAAGTTCTATGCAGCCTTTAACTAAACCAGCCGTTTCGGCTTCATGATCCGGGGTCAGGACGACAAACGGAAATTCAATCCGCCAATCGGTGGCATCGGTCACATGCGAGACACGCGACAGACCATCGAATTTCACATTATCTTTATGCGTATAGTGGCTTAGCACCTTCAGCGTACGCCGGCGCAGCGCACGGATACGCTCAAACTCAGCGCTAAACGCTGCCACGGCCCCATGAGCGGCGACGAGTAATTGCTGCACTCGGGCCGTGCGTTCACGGCTCACTTCATCAGCACACGCCTCTAAATCAAGGCGGCGCCGCTTTTCGATTTCAGCTAAGCGGTGATTCAGTGCTTTGATCAGCAGGGTCCGGCGCTTTGGATTATCAAGTAGATCGTCTTGTAAATAAGGATTACGGCGTACCGCCCAAATATCCCCTAGCACTTCATAGAGCATCCGCGCGGAGCGACCTGTACGGCGTTGCCCGCGCAATTCGTCGAGCGCCTGCCAAGCTTCTTCGCCCAGTAGCCGGATAACGATTTCTCGATCAGCGAAGGAGGTGTAGTTATACGGAATTTCGCGCAAACGCGCAGCGGGTTGTTTTGCTTCAAAAGCCTGAGATGATACGTTCATGTCTACTTATAGCGAGCCAGCGGCCTTGCCGGCAATAATTGGCGCGAGATCGAATTGTACTGTATCGCTCACGCTACTTAAAAAAGACCTTATTCCACTCCCTCCTCTTGTACTTCTGCCAAATAAGGCACCTGTTCCTCTTTCCTCACGGCTTTAAGCTCATCTGAAGTAAAGTAAACAAATTGTGCGCCCGTCTCAAACCAGTACTCAAAATGCTTATCTTCTATCTCTTGCCACGACAGTTGGTCACCCACCATGGAATATTTATACCATTTTTTATCGGCTTCAGAACGGCGAAATACTATCAGAAAATAAGACTCATCCTCTTTTTTCTGAAAATCGTCAACATTCCCAGATGCAACATCAAAATTAGTTAATAACACTACTCTTTCAGCATTGATTATTTCATCTTTTATAATATTAGCGTCACTTATCTTAATAAATTTTTTCTCACAAAAATTTGAATCGGATTGCCGATTAAAATATATCCGTAGTTTTACTTCTTCTTTGAAATCATCAGCATACAAGTAATACGTATCCAAAGACAAAAAGAGAGAAAAATAACTAGAAAACTCACCAAAAACCTTTGATTTAAAATCGTTATATGAAATACCTAAATTAGAAATATTATGTTCTAAGCTAATTGAACTAGACTTCGGCGACTCCACCCAATTTTCACTTATGGAAAGTTGGTTTATATCAGTCACAATAGCAAGAACAGACGAGATGGAAGATGCCGCGGCAACAGAAACAGGATGAGAGTGATGCTTTTGTTTGTGTGCATGACGCCTCGCAAGATGAAGATAAGACTCCGAAGGCCATGCTGCGGAATTCCTCTGCATCAAAGCCTGATCCATACTATGCCTAACATTAGAAGGGCGAGGATTACGCCTAATCAGAGGCTCTACCTCCTGGCCTGCGCGACGACTCTCATTAGCAACGGGTGAGGTAGGGGATGATACGATTGATCTCGAATGAATAGGAGAAGAATAACGTCTAACCAGAGGGTCTTTCTTTTGGCCTGCACCACTCTCCCTAATAGCGTTATAAAGCTCAGACGCGGGCCATGATACGGCATCGACAGCAGGTTTTAATAAGTTCCGGTGCTTCCCACCCTGAATCTCAAGCGGCTCTACGAACCCTTCACCCACTGGAAATTTATTTATAAAGTTAGGCCGAGGTGTGAGCGCAGATGTCGAAATAGACTCATCTCCCCCGCCACAAGCAACCATACTTAAACTTAAAATTACCACAACAATAAATGACTTCATTAAATTTCTCTTTCATGTTTTTTAACTGCCCCCTTAATAAGTATTTAACCAACCTAAGTCCATCAAGTCGATAAAGACCAAATTGACAGGCTTGCCCCTTAATTTCGTTCAATTCATTGAATCATCTGTTGCGGCTAATTTTACTATAATGTTGCATTATCCGAATATTTAGGGTATTTAGCGCTATGATTGCTGGTTTTCATCAGCACGCCAACCGTTTTGAGTTACCCTTGGACTACCGCACTGGGATGAAGCGCCGCCCCAGTCTACCCGCTATTTTTAGGTTAAGAACCCATGCATCCGCACCTGTCCCCGCTTGGTCAAGCGACTGAATACAGTACACCCTACGACCCTAACTTGCTGTTTCCGATTGCGCGCCAGCCGCTGCGCGAGCAAATTGGTATCTCAGCGGCCTTGCCTTTTTTGGGCGCTGATATTTGGAATGCTTATGAACTATCGTGGCTGAATGAACGAGGCAAGCCTCAGATCGCGCTAGCGCGCATCGTCATTCCAGCAGATTCACCCAACCTAGTCGAATCAAAATCGCTCAAGTTATATCTAGGCTCATTTGCCCAAGCAAAATTTGCCTCAGCAGATCAAGTCCGCACCCTGATCAGTGATGATTTGTCTGCGCTATGTGGCATGCCAGTGTCGATTATTTTGACTCAAGCCGCGGCTTTCGCTACCTTGCACTGGCAAGAACTTGACGGCTTGCTGCTTGACCGGCTTGAACTGGATATTGATCAGTATGAGACCGCGCCTGAATTATTATCAGCACACTTTAACCAGGCTGAGATAGAAGAAACGCTCGTCTCTAATTTACTCAAATCAAACTGCCCAGTCACCGGTCAACCTGACTGGGCCAGCATTCAGATCCGCTATACTGGGGCGCCAATTGATCATGCCGGATTATTGCGCTATCTGATCTCTTATCGGCTGCATACGGGCTTTCACGAGCAATGCGTTGAGCGTATTTTTATCGACCTGATGCAGATTTGCCGGCCGGACAAACTTGCCGTCTATGCGCGCTATACGCGGCGTGGCGGGCTTGACATTAACCCTTTCAGAGCGAATTTTAATCTAGCGCTACCCAATAATATGCGTACCGCTCGCCAATAATCCAGCCGCTTTTCAGGGGCGTTTAACGATACGAAGCGGACTTCACCGCTTCTTCGCGAACCAATGAAGACGCACGCGAAGCATATTCAAACCTGCTTTGCTTCATCGAAAAACGCCTGTACTTCACTTAAATCACGCGTCCGTTTAAACGCTGGCAAACTTTGCCAAATCCGCCGTCCATACGGCTTATCAATCAAGCGCGAATCACAAATCATCAATACCCCTCGATCCGTTTCAGCCCGAATCAGGCGGCCAGCGCCTTGCTTTAAGGCAATCACCGCTTGCGGTAATTGATAATCAACAAACGGACTCAGCCCTTGCTTCTCAAGCAAGGCAAGCCGTGCCGCCAGCACCGGATCATCGGGTGGCGCGAACGGCAATTTATCAATGATAACCAGTGACAAAGCAGCGCCACGGACATCCACGCCTTCCCAAAAGCTTTGACTTCCCACTAAGATGGCATTGCCGGCGTGTTGAAAACGCTCAAGCAATTCTCCTCGGCTCGCTTCCCCTTGCACCAATAATGGAAAATTCCATGTGCGCGTGTGACTGACTGCGCGTAAGCGCTGCGCAATTTGGTTGACCGCGCGCAACGTCGTGCATAAAACAAAAGCACGTCCACCCGCGGCCTCAAGCACGGGTAAAACCGCCTCCCAAAGGGCATCGATAAAATCGGGCGCAGCGGGTGGCGGCACTCTTTGCGGCACATATAACAACGCTTGCTGAGCGTAATCGAATGGACTGGGTAAACTCATTGAGCGCTCTGCATCAAGTCCCATTTGCGCTGCATAATGCTTAAAATCACCTTTAACCGATAAAGTCGCCGAAGTGAAAATCCAAGCACGTGGGGTATCCGCGCGCTGCTTCTCAAAAATCGCGGCAATCGACAGTGGCGTGATATGCAATTGCACCGAATGCGAAAAAACTTCGATCCAGCAGACCTGATCTGTTTGAGCCGGCGCAGTTGTCTGAAAATATTCCAGCGCATCATGCAATTCACGCGTGCGCCGCAAACAAGCAAGCAGGGGCTCGGCCCGCTCGGCTTGAGCTGCCAGCGTCACCATCAAAGTGGCAAGCTGAGCCATTAAATCGGCAAGCGCCTCAAACAAAGGATGATCAGGAGCGAGCTGAGCCAGCGGAAATTTGGCGTTTTGCGTCTCAAACGCCAGCCGTACATCACGTGCAGCTTGGCCAAGCATGGCCCCTAGATCGACCCAATCAGCCGCATCGCGTGCGGACTGAAGCCCTTCAGCAGTGATATCTCGCGCCAACTCCAGAAACTGACTGGTAGAAATGGCATCGCCAAAAAAAAGCGTGGCGGTGGCGGGTAATTGATGCGCTTCGTCAAAGATCACCGTATTGGCGCTGGGTAATAATTCAGCTGCGCCGCTATCGCGCAGCATGATATCTGCAAAAAAGAGATGATGATTGACCACCACCATATCGGCCTGCTGCGCTTCGCGGCGGGCGCGCATCACAAAACATTCTTTATAGTGCGAACATTCCTGACCGAGACAATTCTCCCGCGTTGACGTCACCAGTCCCCAGACTGGAGCTTCTTCAGGCACCGATGCAAGCTCTGCTTTGTCGCCGCTTTGCGTGATTTTGGCAAAACGAATAATGTCGCGTAACTGGGCCATGTCTTGTGGCGAGGGCAATCTACCGCTACTGACGGCGCGCTGCAAATAGTGATGACAAATATAGTTGGCCCGGCCTTTGAGCATCGCCACCGATACCGGCGCCGCCAGAGCCTCACGCACCATCGGGATATCACGCGCAAAGAGCTGATCCTGCAAATGCTTAGTACCGGTCGAGATAATGACTTTGCCGCCCCACAAAATAGCCGGAATCAGATAGGCGAAGGTTTTACCTGTGCCAGTGCCAGCTTCAACCAGCAATGTGCTGTCGCTATGAGCGCCTGTATCAATGGTCGCAGCAACCGCCCGCGCCATCGCAAGCTGGGCGGCGCGTGGGCGATACCCCGCGAGCTTGCGCGCGAGCGGGCCATCCGTCGCAAAGAGGATTTCAAGCTGAGCGTTGTGTTGCGCATCCAAGCCGCTTGCTAGCGATTCATCGAGCGGCATCTGAATCCGGCTTGTGCTGACGCTGCACCGAGCGAGCTGCTTGACGTCGTTTCACGGCTTGCTGCTTGGCGTCATAACGCGCCACTTGTTGGGCGCTACGGGCAGAGCGCAAACGCGCTTGCTCTAGCTTATGCCGATGGTCAGCCTGTTTAGCTTGGTAACGCGCCTGGTTGCGCCGCTCTTGCGCTTTGCGCTGCGGCCAAGAAGCCGCTTCTTGCGCCCGCCGTTGCGCTAAATGTTCAGCATACTGCTGTGCGCGCAGCGTGCGCCATTCACGATCAAGTGCTAACTGCTCTTGACGCAGCGCAGCGCTATCGTCGTGCATCTTAGCGCGAGTTTTATTTAAGCAATAATTAACAAAAAAACGAGAATAGCAATGGTGCTGCTCGAAAGCGTAGCCGTAATCGAGTGCCGCGGCACGCTCATCAAGCGCTGCTTGACGTGCATCAAGCATAGCCTGCACATCAGTATCAGCGCGTGCGCCTAAAGAGAACGCCAAAAGAAGAATGGCCAGAAGTGAATAGAACATAGAGAGGATTCTAACGCGTTCTTAGGTGCTTAGCTCATTTATAGCAGTCAACTTTCATCTGTTGGCAGATATGGCTTGCTGGGTTAGGGCTGCATGGGGTCGTCTCAGAACCCTGAGATTGCTCACTGTAATTGCTGCACTTCTTCTTGACACTTGCTTCCCCATGAACACGGTACGCTGCCACCCACTTACGCACCGTACTGGCGTCGGTTCCATGCCGATTGCCCACAGCTATAAACCCAGCAGTACTCGTTAGATAATCCTCAATCATTAAACGTTTACGCCTGACCTGCGTATCAAACCGTCCTTTTTTTCTTTACTGCATATGTGCGTTGATATTAATTCTCAACTCGAAAGTTCTCTGCCTCTTTTTGTGCTTCCACGCCTAAGCTTAAAGCTCTTCTTCATAATAAGCTGTCTTTAGCGTGAATGCTGGCGCTTCTGCGCTTTGTGTCAGTAATGGCCGCGCTTCTTGCTCCTCAGTCTGGTGCGGCTCTCCCGTCGCGCCGCGTTGCTTGAGTAGCTGTGCATTCCTCGCACTGAGTCCGATCACCTCTTGAATGGACATCCCGGGTGCCGTCAATGTTGTTTGTGCTGAGGCCCAGTGTAATGTCACGCGGCACGTCTCACCGTCCCAATGCACTTGCCAAAGGCGTATCACTTTGTCGTCACTTCCCGTTGCCAGCCAGACTCCTTCAGCGCTCGTGTACCAAGCAACAGAATTGACACCCCCATTAAAACCTTGAATCACGGTTAAACATTGGCCTGAAGTCATCGACCACAGCCGCACCGTCTTGTCATCACTGCCCGAGGCCAGTATTCGGCCATCGCTGGAGAACGCAACGCTTGTCACGAAGTGGGTATGTCCTTTAAACGAGTGCAACAGTTTTTTCTCGGCTGCCGACCACAGCCGCACCGTCTTGTCCTCACTGCCGGAGGCCAGCGTTTGTCCATTGCTTGAAAACGCGACGCTTGTCACCTCGTGGGTATGTCCTTCGAACGTGTGCCACGGCTTTTGCTCAGTGATCGACCACAGCCGCACTGTCCAGTCCCCACTGCCCGAGGCTAGCGTTTGTCCATCGCTTGAGAAGGCGACACTTGTCACCATCTTGGTATGTCCGTCGAACGTGTGCACCGGCTTGTTCTCGGCGACCGACCACAGCCGTACCGTCTTGTCCCAACTGCCCGAGGCCAGCGTTTGTCCATCGTTTGAGAATGCGACGCTTGTCACCGAGTTGGTATGTCCTTTGAACGTGTGCACCGGCTTGTTCTCGGCGACCGACCACAGCCGTACCATATTGTCATCACTGCCCGAGGCCAGCGTTTGTCCATCGCCGGAGAACGCGACGCTTGTCACCGAGTTGGTATGTCCTTTGAACGTGTGCACCGGCTTGTTCTCGGCGACCGACCACAGCCGCACCGTATCGTCCCAACTGCCCGAGGCCAGCGTTTGTCCATCGCTTGAGAACGCGACGCCTCTCACCTCGTGGGTATGTCCTTCGAACGTGTGCCACGGCTTTTGCTCGGTGACCGACCACAGCCGCACCATATTGTCCCAACTGCCCGAAGCCAGCGTTTGTCCATCGCTTGAGAACGCGACGCTTGTCACCGAGTCGGTATGTCCTTCGAACGTGTGCACCGGCTTGTTCTCGGCGACCGACCACAGCCGCACCGTATTGTCCCAACTGCCGGAGGCCAGCGTTTGTCCATCGCCGGAGAACGCGACGCTTGTCACCGAGTCGGTATGTCCTTCGAACGTGTGCACCGGCTTGTTCTCGGCGACCGACCACAGCCGCACCGTATTGTCCCAACTGCCCGAGGCCAGCGTTTGTCCATCGCTTGAAAACGCAACGCTTGTCACCTCGTGGGTATGTCCTTCGAACGTGTGCCACGGCTTTTGCTCGGCGACCGACCACAGCCGTAGCGTCGCGTCCCTACCACCGGAGGCCAGCGTTTGCCCATCGCTTGAGAACGCGACGCTGGTCACCGAGTTGGTATGTCCTTTGAACGTGTGCCACGGCTTTTGCTCGGCGACCGACCACAGCCGCACCGTATTGTCATCACTGCCCGAGGCCAGCGTTTGTCCATCGCTTGAGAATGCGACGCTTGTCACCGAGTTGGTATGTCCTTTGAACGTGTGCACCGGCTTGTTCTCGGAGACCGACCACAGCTGCACCGTATTGTCCCAACTGCCGGAGACCAGCGTTTGTCCATCGCTTGAGAACGCGACGCTTGTCACCAAGCTGGTATGCCCTTCGAACGTATGCACATGCGCTAATGTCTCGACCTCATACAGCGCAAGCTTTCCTGGTTCAGACAAGCCGCCTATTGTAGCCACTAAGTAGCGCCCATCGGGCGAATAGCAGCAAGCATTAACTCTGCTCTCAAGTCGCAAACTCGGCAACTCCCCAAACTGTACGCCTTGCATTTTGGCAGCGCTGAAATCTGCGCTGCGCAGCCATGCCCCTTTCAAGCAGACTTTTCTTAAATCGGTCTGCTGGCCTCCTGGAATCGATTGGAATTGAGCACTATCCAAAACCCCATAACTTAAGTCGGCCCCAGGAATCTGAATACCTTTGAAATCTGCCCCATTGAATTGCACCCCCGCTCTAACCAAAATGGTGATCGCATTGGCCGCTGCTTGGCGGACCCCAGCAACGATTTTGGAGCGCTTGATAATCGCTAAGAGCTGTTCCTTAAAGGTGGGTTCTTGCTTAACACGGTCGGTCAACCATTGCACCACACCCAGATCGCTAACCCAATGCTTGGGAGCTAACGATACGTCTGGCAGCATTCTAGAAGGTAGAGTAGGTTGGTCTTCAAAACTATAGATTGAAGCATCGCTACGGCGATGAGAGCGGGTGCTTAGTGCCGTGCACGCATCCAACGACTCGAAAAGCGCCCGCGCTACAAAATATTCCAGCAGCGATTTATGGATAAAGTGGTATTGATTGCCACTTCCAGTCATCGGCCAAGCTTCTCGCAGCAGTTGCTTCTTCTCTTCGCGCCCAAAAAAAGCATCCTTCCAGCTGCCTTCATCTTTGAATAAAGAATACTCAACCACTGGATTACCCGCATTCTTGGTATACAGATGCACCGCTAAGTCTTGCACAAATCGAAGTCCGTGCTGAGCAAAGTCATCATCAGGCATCACTCTAAAAATCTCGTTTTTCTTCCCGGTTAGATTTTGTGCACTTAAGCGCTGCTCGTTACGCTCGAACCAGTGTCTGGCGAACTGGTCATACAAGTCTAAACGCAACTGGATGGCACTTTGCCCTCTTCCTTCATTTTCCAAATACGGCAAGGTGTCTAACACCACGCGCAGCAAAAAGGGATTGCTAACCAAGACTTGTAAATGCGGCTGTCTGAGATATGTGTCGTATTGTTGCACAGTCCAGTCCGGCTGGTTGTGCTGCACATATTTTTTTACATACTCATCGCGCTCTTCTGGTGAAAATGGCTCGATCACAACTTCTCGAAACGACGGGTCGTCACCCAGCAGTTGCGGATTTGGTTGAAAACGGCTTCGATAGCCGTGGCCCAAGTATTCGCTGCGACAACTGATGACCATGCGACCCTGCCAGCCGTCAGGCTGATTGATGTGATTGCTTAGATACAGATTCTGGGGCTGTCGAATCTCATCATAGCCGTCCAGAATAAAAACGAATTCTTGTTTTTCTTGCTTTAATCTCTGAATTTGAGATTCTGATAAACCTCTCTTCTTTAACGCTTTGGCGATTAGATCGTGCTCAGGTTTGTCAATACTCGACAGCGAAATCAAGAGCGGAATCAGGTCGAGTTCTGGCTCTTGTTTCTCCTCCCATAATTGCTTTTCTAGCATGCGGTTGAAGGTGGTTTTGCCTGCCCCGGAATCTCCCGTCAACAAAATTACGTGCTTATCTTTAAGCAAGTTTTGAACGGTGCGTAAGAGAGGAAAGGGATCCGTTGTCTGCCGACTTACTCTGTCACTCGGTGCCACATAAAGCTGAATGGTTTTCTGAAATATCTGATCTTGTTCGAGTGCCGTGACATACTGCTCCTTTAGCGCTCTACGCAGCTCTGCTGGGGTGCTGGGCAATGGAATGCCTTTCCATAACTGATTACTTGGCGGTGCAGACCAAAACGGATGCCCAGCGCGAGGCGCATAGCCGCCTCGCTCCATAGCCTCGATATTAGGAGACGGCCACATCAGTGCTAAACGATTGAGGTTCTGCTTTGCGTACTGTTGGATAGAAGATATATGTTGAGCCCATTTAACCTGACCAAACTCTAAGGCTTTAAGCAACTTAAGCGCACCGCTTTGGGCGTTAGGGTCAGTTTGACTATATGCTAACTGTTCTAATCGATCACATAAGCCACGCAGCAATGGTTCATCCCACGTCCCATTGATCTGCTGTTCTAATAAATCGAGCCTACCCGCGCCAATTAGCAGATCGATAAAGCAGAGATCTCCATACCAAGGGGCACGTTTGAGCCATTTAATACCATCGAAGGCCTTTTTAAAGGAGGCATAGACACTTGCAAATGTGTCAGACGCAACGGCCTCAGCAGCAAGCGCAACACCGTGAGTCCCGACCAACTTTAAACCAAATGCCGTTAAATACATTCCTCCTTCCAGGCCAGCCCCCACACGGCGCAGCAGGGCTTTTGAAAGACTCTCATTATTCGGTAGCCGCACTAACTTTTGCCGAATATACTCAACGATCCAAGCCAACTCAGGATATTTTTCCTTATTGTCGAATCTGTTGAGCGTGTTATTGAGGGGGGGCTCGAATTTGTCGCGATCTATTCCGCTCAGATTGTAATCAAGTGCTAAATCTAACACGAGCGAAAGGGTGTGCAACAAAGTTTGGGTTTGTTCCCGATTTTTATAGATATGAATATTGTCTAGAAAATTAAGCAACGCTAGTAACAACGCGACGCAATCACCTACTACATGCGGATCGTGCGTAAGGCGTCTGCGATAGAGCATCATTACAGACACCCCTCGCAATAGGAAAAGGTTGAGGAAACGGTTTTTTTCTGGCTGCAGCCCATTTAACAGCGCATTGGTGATATTTCGATGCAGCTGTGTATGATCAATAGAAGCAAGCGCAACGATTTCTTGGACATGCGCAAGGTTTTTGATGTCGATTTTGGAAAACACTTCGACTACCTTTTCAGCATCGCTCATCCAGGCTGCTTTCTTCTCGGGAGACACATCATTTTGTTGTATACACCAAGCTAGATGGCGGGTTTCTTGAATGGCTTCATCCCGTCGGTAAGGCAATGTGGTAGCAGGCTGTAATGGTTGGGTGAAAAATGGCTTGGTATACGGTGCAAGCCTGCCCAGATAATTATCAAATGCTGAATTGACTACTCGAAACGAAGGGTAATCCAGATCAGCATCTTCCCTATCAGGAACCCAGTTTGAAGACGCCGAAAAATATTTGATAATGCGCGCGCGCTGGGAAGCGGAAGAGGGAGATTGAACCACACTATCAAATATTTTATCCGCTTGATCTGTTTCTCCCTGGGTAAGTAAAAATCGATTGTACTGAAGACCAATATCCTTAAACAAGTTCTGCACTTTGGGTTGATGCGGCGTTAGCCTATTTGCTTCCCATCCGTGCTCATGTGCTTGCCGGTAAGCCTCTCTAGCATCATGGAAGCGGCTCTGCCAGTTCAAAAGGCGACCATAATCCAAATAAAGGGCGGCAAGGTCTTGACTTACTTTGGATTTAGTGGGATTTAGTTGGTATGCTTTTTCCGCTAGAGAGAGTGCTTTAAGGTAGCACTCTTCCGCTTCCTCCAGATCTCCTTGCTTTTGATAATCAATTGCCTCTTTGTGAAAACTATGGGCTGGTGGTATCAGGGTGAGGCTTGGGCGGTGCAATACTTGTCCTATTTGCTCCATTTCTTTCTCCTCGGCTACTTTGATATGACCTCTGTGCGCAAAAACTCGAGAAAGTAATTGATGCGGTTACATCCTTCCTTCTAAAAACCATCCCTAAACTTATTCTATGCCGAATTTAACCTTTATCATTAAGTACATCGCTCTAAAAATGCAAAAACATGGCAAGAAGAAATTGGAATTCCAGCTTGTTTATGCTGTTACCCGCCCCCCTACAAGCTAATTCCAAAGTCCTAACGTGCTTTAAATTCCGTTTTCTAAGACAACCTCCGCATAAACCCTAGAAAACAATGAATGTTTTAAAACATAGGAGCGGCCTATGGCAAAATGACAAATTTGCGGCCAACTGGCTCTTCACGATCGAAGTTTGACTTATGACGGATAACATTACTCTTGCCCTTATCCAACGCATTGCCACTGAACTTGCCGTCGCGCCTCAGCAAATTGCGGCAGCAGTGCAATTATTAGATGGCGGTGCTACGGTTCCTTTTATTGCACGCTATCGCAAGGAGGCAACTGGTAATCTTGATGATACCCAATTGCGCACATTGGATACGCGGCTGGTCTATTTGCGTGAACTCGAAGCGCGGCGCGCAACCATTCTGAACAGTATCGAAGAACAAGGCAAACTGACAGAGACTTTGCGTCACACAATTAACGCCGCGCAGAGTAAGCAACTATTAGAAGATCTTTATTTACCGTATAAGCCCAAACGAAGAACACGCGCTCAAATTGCCCGCGAAGCGGGGCTTGAATCACTCGCCCACGCCCTGTTATCAGACCCGTCGCTTGAGCCGCAGCATGAAGCAGAACGCTTTGTGAATGCCGAACATAACATTCCAGATGTTAAAGCTGCGCTTGATGGCGCACGAGATATTTTATCTGAGCAATTCGCTGAAACGGCGGAGTTGCTCAGTAAGTTACGCGATTATTTATGGCAGCAAGGTATCGTGTCATCGGCCGTAATTGCTGACAATACGCAAGATGAGGGTGAGAAATTCCGCGATTACTACAATTATGCACAAAGCATCCGTCTGATACCTTCACACCGCGCGCTGGCGCTTTTTCGTGGACGTGGCGCCGGCGTGTTGCAGCTCAAGCTGAGCCTAGAGGAGATCCTTGAAACGCAAATGCCCCATCCAGGTGAAGCGATGATTGCGGAGCATGTCGGGATTGTGCAGCGCAACCGGGCTGCCGATATCTGGCTTGCCAGTGTCTGCCGCTGGTGTTGGCGCGTAAAAGTTCAGCCTCAGCTAGAAAATGAACTGCTCACGCAATTGCGCGAGCAGGCTGAGCATGATGCAATCCTAGTCTTCGCCCGCAATTTGAAAGATTTACTGTTAGCCGCGCCGGCCGGTCCGCTGGCGGTGATGGGTCTCGATCCGGGACTACGTACCGGGGTCAAAGTTGCGATTGTTGACCGTACCGGCAAATTACTTGCCACAGATACCATTTATCCACATGAGCCCCGGCGGGATTGGCATGGCTCGATTGCCAAACTCGCGCGCCTGGCTCAAACCACCCAAGCAAGCCTAATTAGCATTGGTAATGGCACGGCTTCGCGTGAAACGGATAAGCTAGCGAGCGAATTAATCCAGCGCCATCCTGAATTAAAACTGCAAAAGCTGGTCGTCTCAGAAGCGGGCGCGTCGGTTTATTCTGCGTCTGAATTTGCCGCTCATGAATTCCCCGAGCTCGATGTTTCATTACGAGGTGCGGTCTCGATCGCACGACGTTTGCAAGATCCTCTCGCTGAATTAGTCAAAATAGAACCCAAAGCGATCGGCGTTGGCCAATATCAGCATGATGTTAATCAGCGCGAATTAGCCCGCACCCTGGATGCCGTAGTTGAAGACTGCGTGAATGCTGTCGGGGTCGATTTAAATACTGCATCTTCTGCGTTACTGACGCGTGTATCTGGGCTAAACAGTACGCTAGCGCGCAATATTGTCGATTACCGTGACCTCAATGGCCCGTTCGCTTCGCGCGCTCATTTGAAGAAGGTACCCCGTTTAGGCGACAAGACGTTTGAGCAAGCGGCAGGGTTTTTGCGCGTCAATGGCGGCGAGAATCCGCTGGATCAATCAGCCGTCCACCCAGAAGCCTACCCAATCATTGAACGTATTCTTTCAAAGCTAGGCAAGCCGATTACGGCGATCATTGGCAAGCGCGAAGTATTAGCCACCCTCTCGCCAAGTGAATTCGTTAATGAACGCTTTGGGCTGCCAACCGTGCGCGATATTCTGCTTGAACTTGAAAAACCAGGGCGGGACCCGCGCCCTGAATTTAAAACAGCGAGTTTTCGTGAGGGCGTTGAAAAATTAAGCGACTTAACACCGGGTATGGTGCTTGAAGGGGTGGTTACCAATGTCGCGGCCTTTGGCGCTTTTGTTGACATTGGTGTGCATCAAGATGGCTTAGTGCATGTCTCTGCGCTATCGAGCCGCTTTATCAAAGATCCGCACGAGATCGTCAAAGCGGGCCAAGTGGTACACGTTAAGGTGCTCGAAGTGGATTTAAAACGACAACGGATTGCTTTGACCATGCGGCTTGACGATGAGGCGCCGGCGACTAAAAGCGTCGCGCAGCCGCCTCGTCATCCGCAACGACATGAGCGCAAACCAGAACCTGCTGGCGCGATGGCCACGGCTTTTGCAAAACTGAAAGAGCCGCGGCTATGATGTCTCTTATGCGTTAAATGGATGACGCAGCAGAATCGTTTCGCAACGATCTGGACCGGTCGAGATCATGTCAATCGGCACGCCCGTAATGGCCTCAATGCGCTGCAGATATTGGCGCGCGTTCAGGGGTAAATCATCCCAAGTACGGATACCTGCTGTACTTTGCCGCCAGCCGGCAAAGCTTTCATAGATGGGTTCACATTTGGCTGCAGCAGTCGCGCCAGGCGGCAGCAGTTCAAGCAAGCGACCATTCATTTTGTAGCCGACGCATAGCTTGATGGTATCGAATTCATCGAGCACATCGAGCTTAGTCATGCATAAACCGCTAACACCGTTAATTTGCAGCGAGCGTTTCAAGGCCGCAGCATCTAGCCAGCCAGTCCGGCGCGGTCGCCCCGTCACCGAGCCAAATTCATTGCCAGCCTTAGCCAGCGCCAAGCCGGTTGGCTCTTGCCGTTGCGGATTGTCCGCATCATAGAGTTCACTAGGAAAAGGCCCGGCACCGACACGCGTGCAGTAGGCTTTAGTAATCCCGAGAATATAGTGCAGCTGTTGCGGCCCAACCCCGGCGCCTGAGGTCGCTGCACCCGCGATACAATTGCTACTGGTGACATATGGATAGGTGCCATGGTCAATATCGAGCAGGGTGCCTTGCGCGCCCTCAAACAGCAAATTTTTGCCAGCGCGGTTTTGTGCATATAAAGCAGCAGAAACATCAGCGACCATCGGTGCAAGTGGTTCAGCAAAAGCTAACATCGTGTCTAGCGTTTGCTGATAATCCACAGCTTGGCCACCCAGATACTGGCTGAGTACAAAATTATGAAAATCAAGGGTGTCTCGCAGCCGTTCGCTAAAGCTTGCCGGATCGAATAGATCTTGCACCCGTAACGCGCGCCGGCCGACTTTGTCTTCATACGCTGGGCCAATGCCGCGCTTAGTCGTGCCAATCTTGCATGTGCCACCGCGCCATGCTTCACGCGCTTGATCAATCGCCACGTGATAGGGCAGAATTAAGGTGGCCGCCTCAGAAATAAAGAGTCGATCCCGCACCGCCAGACCTGCCGCTTCAAGTTCGCCAATTTCCTTAAACAGCGCCTCAGGCGAAAGCACCACGCCATTGCCAATATAGCACTTCACTCCCGCGCGCATAATGCCCGATGGAATCAAGCGCAGGATGGTTTTTTGGCCGCCGATGATCAGTGTATGGCCAGCATTGTGCCCACCCTGAAAACGCACGACGCCTTGCGCATGGTCAGTCAACCAGTCAACAATTTTTCCTTTACCTTCATCACCCCATTGGGTGCCGACCACGACGACATTGCGTCCTTGGGTTACTGCGCTGCCAGACATATTGGAATCTTTAGTTGGATTAAAAATGAATGTTACTCTTTCGCTTCGACCTACCACTGATCGCCGCGCCAAGTAGACATCAATGATCTATCGAAGGTTTGCTCAATTTTAGCGCTTGCTACTTGGCACTCCTGCCGAATTATGCATAAAGCGGAAGAAGTCACTCGTTGGGTCAACCACGATCACCTCACGTTCACGAAAAGTCTGCCGATAAGCATCAAGACTTTTGTAAAAACGATAGAATTGTGGATCACGTCCGAACGCGCTTGCATAAATTGCAATGGCTTGTGCATCGCCGTTGCCCTTCACCATCTGCGCTCGTTTATAACCTTGCGCCAAGATCATTTCACGCTGACGGTCGGCATAGGAGCGCTTTTCAGCAGCCTCAACCATGCCCGCTGAACGTAATTGGTGAGCAGCCTCTGTGCGCTCGGCGCCCATCTGTTTGTAGATTGCATCGTTCAGCTCTGTCGGAAAATCCAGGTGAGTCATGGATATATCGGCAATCTCAATGCCCCACATGCTGGTTTCACGCGTGATTTGTGTCTGCACGGCGTGCATTATCCGATTGTCGTTGTTGGCAACCAACTCGGCTACCGAGTGTTGCCCGATTTCTGCATTGAGCGCCGTGTGTGCCAATTGCAATAATTGACTCTGCGCCGGCGCTATTTCATGACGAAAGTGACCAAAGTATTTGTCTGGATCAGTAATGCGCCATTTAATATATAGCCTGACTAATACTTGCTGTTTATCGGCCGTCAAATAATGCTCTGGATTCTGAGCTGCCACAGTTTGCGTCCGTTTATCCAATAACATGACTCGGTCAAATGGCAGCGGCAATTTCCAGTAAAGACCGGGAGCGCTAATCACTCGCTTGAGGCTACCCAGCCCAGAAACGACCACAGCATATTGACGCTGGTCCACCACCAACAACGTTGAGGCTCCCAAAGTCAGTGCCAAGAAAAAGGCAATCAATAGGGAGATTCGGTTCATCTTGAATTTTTGTTCTTTCACCGCATTAGCGTCCGTCATCGTTACGGTCCCGAGTGCGCAGCAGGTCGCGTAGACTCGCCGGATCAGTGCTCGCTGGCGTCGTAGGGTCGGTTGCTTGCTGATGATCTTTGGCCGACGGCTGCCCAGTCACCTGAGCCGCGCCTGCTTCTACCTTTGCTGTAGCCGCAGGCCCTTTGCTTGGACTGGCGGCATCAGGCGTTGCCGTCTGAGGCACTGCGCTGTTTGCCAATAGCTTATCAAGCGGCAGATGGATTAGAGTGCTAGTCATTTTGTTATCTACCAACACTTTAGTTGCATTGCCATAGATTTGCTGCATCGTTTCCAAGTACATGTGCTCACGAATCACCGCCGGCGCTTTTAAATATTCGGCAAGGACTTGCTTAAAACGTTCTGCATCCCCTTGCGCCTGAGCGATCACACGTGCCTTATGGCCCTCAGCCTCATTCATCATCTGTGCAACGTCCGCACGCGCGCGCGCAAGGAGCGTATCGCTATACGCGCTGGCCTGCTGCTTTTGGCGTTCGTTTTCTTGCATTGCCTTAAGCGCATCATCAAATGCTGCCTGTATCTGCGCCGACCACCGTAGCGTTTGCATGGTCACGTCTTTAATGAGAATGCCTGTGTGGTACAGATCCAGCCTATTTTGCAGTTTTTGCTTGAGTTCAAATACCGCCGTTTCACGATTGTGAGATAGCAGATCGTCTAGTTTGAGTTTGCCTAAAACCGCACGAGCCGCGGCTTCGCCTGCCTGCGCAATGCTAGCCTGCGCATCGACATTATTAAAGAGAAAGGCATGAGCATCTTTGATCTGATACCGTATAGTAAAACGCGCATCGACAAGCTTGCCATCTCGCGTCAACATTGGCGAAGCTTTAACGCCAGCCAACTCATTACTTTTATTGCCGCCGATTTCAACCGGCTGCGCCGGGACCAGATCAACCAATGTACATGACTGGAATGGATAGGGTAAATGCCAGCGGATGCCAGTTAAGGTGGTCGTATATTTATAGCTTCCAAGCTGCGTAATCACGCCTGCCTGACCCTCTCCTACCATATAAACACCACTGCCCAACCAGATCGCCAGCAGGAGGGCACACCCAAGCCCAAGGCCATAGTAACGGTTGTTTTTGCCCCCGCCAAATGGACCACGCCCGCCATTAGCCGCCTCTTTTAGTCCAAACAGGCGGCTTAAACGATGGTTGAAATCGCGCCAAAGCTCATCCAAGTCGGGTGGATTATTGCGGCTATTGGCGGCCCCATTGAGTTCCAGTGTTTGCCCTTGCAAACGCTTAAAACCTATCTGGGTCCGCTGATACGCCACCGCAAACCACCCGCCTCTAGATAGCATTTTAATTTGCTTGATCCGCGTCAGCATCTGTAGAAAAATTGACGGGACGGGCAGGCACAACCGTAGAGATTGCGTGTTTATATACCATCTGGGTTACGGTATTTTTTAGCAAGACTACATATTGGTCAAAAGATTCAACGTTACCTTGCAATTTAATGCCGTTAACAAGATAAATTGACACCGGCACATGTTCTTTACGCAGTGCGTTCAGAAACGGGTCTTGTAATAGTTGCCCTTTATTACTCATAGTAAACTCCATTTTGCTTTTTACGATTGGATTAATAAATCAAAATATTAAAAAATTCTAATTTCAGCCAGCTATTATAACTACAGCCAATTTACTAAGTGAAGCAAAATTCATTTCTAATTAATTTAAAAAATTAATTTAAAAAATTATGCCCTACTTTCTGTCAACGTAAGGATTGCGTCCTGAGCGGAACTCTACTCTTAATGGCGTACCTGTCAACGCAAATGTTTCACGAAATCTTCGTTCAAGGTAACGCCGATAAGAATCTGTTATCGCGTCAAGCGCATTCCCATGGATAATAATAATCGGCGGATTCTGACCACCCTGATGCGCATAGCGCAACTTTGGTCGTACCGGCCCCTTGCGACGTGGCTGCTGAAACTCAACTGCCTCGATCAACGCCCGCGTCAACTTCGGCGTTGGCAAATCTGCCATTGCCGCTGCATAGGCGTCGTCAACCGAATGTACCAGCGGATCGATACCGATTTTTTTTGTCGCCGAAATGAAGTGAAACTTCGCGAAATCGAGAAATTGTAATTGTCGTGTTAACTCAGTTTTAAAACGCTCGCGCGTATGAGCATCAAGCCCATCCCATTTATTAACGCCAACGACTAATGCCCGCCCCTGTTCAATCACAAAACCCGCAATATGCGCGTCTTGCTCGCTGATATCCTGACCTGCGTCAAGCAAAAGCACAACAACATTTGCATCAGAAATAGCTTGCAGGGTTTTAACTACCGAAAATTTTTCAACTGCTTCAAACACTTTACCACGACGACGCAAGCCCGCTGTATCAATCAGCGTGTAGGGCCGCCCTTGCCGCTCGAAATCAATATAGATTGAATCGCGAGTGGTCCCCGGCATATCAAACGCAATCACCCGCTCTTCGCCAAGCAACGTATTCACCAACGTCGATTTACCTACATTAGGACGGCCAACAATTGCAATTTTAACACCATGCGCTGCATTGTCGGCCTCAGTTTCATCCGCACGCCCAGCATAAGCCAGTTCGAGGGCATGCTCTATCATGTCGCGCACGCCTTCCCCATGTGCTGATGAAATCGCACAGGGCTCACCTAAACCAAGCTCATAGAAATCAGCAACGACCGCGCTATGCTTCATTCCTTCAGCTTTATTCACCACTAAACTCAATGGCCGCCCGGTCTTACGTAGATGATCAGCAATCAAACTATCCTGCGGCGTCATTCCTTGGCGAGCATCTACGATGAAAACAACTACATCTGCCTCATCTATGGCTTGCTGGGTCTGACGCGCCATTTGGTGGACGATGCCCTCTTTGACGACTGGCTCGAAGCCGCCCGTATCCACCACTAAATAGGGGCGCTCACCTAAGCGGCCCTCACCGTAATGGCGATCTCGCGTTAAGCCAGGTAAATTGGCAACCAGCGCATCACGCGAGCGCGTCAAGCGATTAAATAAAGTTGATTTGCCGACATTGGGGCGCCCTACTAGGGCAATTACTGGCTTCATTTGGGGCGGAATGCGTATAAACTACCATTGCTCGTTTGCACAACGAGGATACGCCGCTTGGCTAACACCGGCTGGGCGCTAATTGCGCTGCCATCTGTTGCCGTTCGCGCAACCAAATTGCCTTGCTCACGTGAGAAAAAATGTACAAAACCACGATAATCGCCAACCGCAATTGTTTGGCCAGCGATGATCGGGGTTCCTAGTCCACGGCTTTTAAGCTTGGCATTTTGCCAAAGCTGCTTACCATTGGCGGCATCGTAGAGCGAGATCACCGACCAATCATCGCTTGCCACCAATGCGCCTTGATCCTGCGCAATCCCATGGTAACTTGAGAATGGCTGCTCCCATAAAGGCTGTCCATTATGTACATTAAAGCAACCCAAGCTCCCTTGAAAAGTCACAGCACAGGTTTGGTCACCTACCAACGTCGGAGCGCCGGCCACATCGTTTAAGCGCTCGACCTCAGTCACGCCCCTTGGATAGGCCACTGGCGTTTGCCAATAAGGCGCGCCGTTTGAAAGATTAATCGCGGCCAATGAACCATCTGGAAAGCCCGCGAGAAACGCGTCCCTACCCGCAAATATCATCTCAGCGCTGGTACGCAAATTCAGCAACGGCGCACGATTATAAAACACCCATTTTTGTTCGCCGGTTTGCAGATCAAACGCAATAATGCGGCTATCTGTTGTGCGCACTAGCACCTTACCCTGGCCAACTAAAGGGGAGGTTAAGATTTCACCGTTTGCCTTAGCCTGCCATAACAATTTGCCATTGGCATCAAGTAAAGAGACAGTGCCGTTTAAGCTAGCAACGGCCGCCACTGTGCCGTCGCTGCCAACGCCAGCAGATAAGTCAGTATCAAGCTTGGTGCGCCAGAGCGTCTGGCCACTGCCGGCATCAAATTTGGCTACCGTACCGTTAGCCCCAGCAGCATAAACTACATCATCGAAAGCAATCGGCTGAAATAGATAACGGCCGCCCTTACCAACATTTGCCGTCCAGATTTGCTCGACGCCAAGCACTGGGGAAATATCGGCGAGAGGGGTAGGAACGCGCCGCAAATCCTTCGACGATGAGCAAGCGGCGAATAGCAGCACAGCCAAGATACAGGCAAGCGGATAAAACAGAGGGCGAGGTGAATAAATCATAAAAATAATATCTTAGCCGCCCAACGCATCAAGCTTGAGTTGGACCAGGCGACGTACCGGACCATTGTTTGCATTATCCGTCGCCAACCACTGCAATGCGTCTTGATACGCTTGTCGCGCGTCATCACGCTTGCCTTGGGCCGCCAATAAATCGCCGCGGCGATCCGCATAGAGCGCTTTAAATGTATCCATCGGTGGCTGGGCAAGCAAGCTTAAACCCTGATCGTAGGCTTTTTCATCAAGCAAGATTGAAGCTAAGCGCAATCGTGCGAGGTGCTGATATTCAGTGTCGCGCGCATGCTCAATAACCCATTGCAATTGGGTTTTAGCGGCCGCGCTATCGGCTGCTTGGTAGAAGGCTTTGGCGCTAATCAGTGCACTCATCTGGGCATACGGCGTATGCTTAAATTTACTTTGCATATCGCTCAGGATGCGAGCCAGCCGCTCTTTATCGAACTCTTGGGCAGATGCCTGCGCAACTTGTTGCAGTTGTTCGTAAAGGACCGCGGCTTGCGCTGCCTGCCGGCTTTGCCAGTAATTCCAGCCACTCCAACTAGCCCCAACCAATAGCAGGATGGTTAATGATCGGATAAGGGTATTACCCCACCGAGTCCACCATGTTTTCATATTATCGAGTGTTTCCTGTTCGTCGTGATAACTCATACCATTGCTTCCTTTTAGAAACGGGTTGCACTGCTAAGCGGCAACCATTGCATCGATTAGATAGTCTAGTAAACGCTCGTTAGAGATGCTGTGTTGCGTCGCATCGCTACCTGCTTCATGGGTCTTGCGCAACGCTTTGACGGTGACCGAGCCTTGTGCAACTTCATCCTCGCCAATGATAACCGCATATTGTGCACCACTCGCATCCGCACGCTTCATTTGTGTTTTAAAATTTGCGGGAGCACCATTGGCGCTACAGTGCAAAATAACGTCAAAGCTTGCGTCGCGCAGTCGTTCTGCAATAATGAAAGCCTGCGTGCGCGCAGCGTCACCCTGATGCACAAGATAGATATCGCAGCCTTGCGGCTGCGGCGCGAGTTGATCTTCTTTAAGCAGTTCAAGCACCCGCTCAATACCTACGGCCCAGCCACACGCTGGCACGGGCTTACCACCAAGCTGCTCAAACAATAAATCATAGCGCCCGCCTCCAGCCACTGTACCCTGCGCCCCAAGTCGGTCCGTGACCCATTCAAAGACCGTCAAATTGTAATAGTCAAGCCCGCGCACAAGGCGTGGATTCAGGGTAAATGGAATATTATTTGCTTTTAGCAACTGACTTAACGCATCAAAGTGGGCCAGCGATGCATCCCCTAAAAAATCCATTAGCTTAGGTGCCTGTTGCACCAGTTCTTGCAACGCAGGCTGTTTAGTATCCAGCACACGTAGCGGATTAGCATATAGGCGCCGCTTCGCTTCGTCATCCAGTAACTCCCTATGCTGCTCTAGGTAAGCGACTAACGCTTTGCGATGTTCCGCACGCTCAGCAGGCTGGCCTAACGAGTTAAGCTCAAGCCGAATCCCCGTCAAACCAAGTTCATCCCATAAACGTTGAGACAGCAAAATAATTTCAGCATCCGCATCTGGACCAGCAAAACCCAACGCTTCAACACCAAGCTGGTGAAACTGCCGATAGCGGCCGCGCTGTGGACGTTCGTGCCTAAACATCGGCCCGTTATACCATAAACGCTTAGGACCATCGTATAACAAGCTATGTTCGATGGCTGCCCGTACCACGGCAGCCGTATTTTCTGGACGCAAGGTCAAGCATTCGCCATTGAGCGCATCCACAAAACTATACATTTCTTTTTCAACGATATCCGTCACTTCACCGATACCGCGCGTAAAAAGCTGCGTTTGTTCAACAATTGGAGTACGGATATTACGATAGCCGTAGGCGCTTAGTGCTGCTTTCGCAGTATTTTCAAAAAACTCCCATAGGGCTGCGTCCTGCGGCAGGATGTCATTCATCCCTTTGATACCAGTCAGTTTTTCAACCTTCTTACTTTGCTCTATCATGGGTTTTAATTGACTCTATTTTGTTGAATCTTTTTTAGTTTACTGCAAGCGCGCCGCCGAAACGGCGCTCAATATAGTGACTGATAATTTGCTGAAATTCTTCGGCAATTCGGTCGCCACGCAAGGTCACTGATTTTTCACCATCAATAAAAACCGGAGCGGCCGGATTTTCGCCAGACCCCGGCAAGCTGATGCCAATATCAGCATACTTCGATTCGCCCGGCCCATTCACAATACAGCCCATCACCGCAATCTTCATTTTTTCAACGCCTGGGTAGCGTTTGCGCCATACCGGCATGTTCAGATGCAAATAATCTTGGATCTGGGAGGCCAGCGTTTGAAAAAAAGTGCTCGTCGTCCGTCCACACCCCGGGCAAGCAATCACCACTGGCGAAAATGCCCGTAAACCTAGCGCTTGCAAAATGTCTCGAGCGACGATCACCTCACCTGTACGCGTAGCGCCAGGTTCAGGCGTTAGTGAAAGACGAATGGTGTCGCCAATGCCAGTTTGCAATAAAATAGCCAGCGCAGCAGTGGATGCCACAATACCTCTTGAGCCCATGCCAGCCTCAGTCAATCCGAGGTGAAGAGCATAGTCGCAACGCTGCCCGAGTTCACGATACACGGCAATCAAATCCTGCACACTACTGACTTTGCATGACAGCACAATCTGCTGAGCCGTCAGCCCGAGCTCAAGTGCTCGCGCCGCGCTACTTAATGCAGATTCAATCAAGGCCTCAACCATCACGCTTTGCGCCGAGATAGGCTCGGCACGCTGCGCGTTGCTGTCCATGATGCGCATTAAAACAGTCTGGTCAAGGCTACCCCAGTTAACGCCAATACGCACAGGCTTATTATAACGACATGCTACTTCGATCATCTGCGCAAATTGAAGATCGCGCTTAACGCCTTGGCCAACATTGCCCGGATTAATCCGATACTTTGACAAAGCCTGCGCGCACGCAGGGTAATCGCGCAACAATACATGACCGTTGTAATGAAAATCACCAATCAGCGGCACGGGCACGTCCATTCGATCAAGCTGCTCACGGATAATAGGTACCGCCTGGGCCGCTTCTGGCGTATTGACGGTAATCCGGACCAACTCAGAACCCGCTTGCGCTAGCTCTTTGATCTGGATGGCAGTCGCAATCGCATCTGCTGTATCCGTGTTGGTCATTGACTGGACGCAAACTGGGGCCGCCCCGCCAATCGTGACCTGATGCTCCCCCCAGCGCACGAGCACCGGCTGCGACAGACGGCGACACGCCATGGCAGCAGTAACAGGCACATCCTGTAACGCTGGTTTGTTGTGCATTTGCATTCCGCTTCTATCCATTCACAGTCATCTGGCTACGGTAACTCAAAACGAGCAACATTTTGGCGCGCGCTCATATATTTAGCTGAATCTACCTGCTTGCCATTCAATTCTAGCGCACTTAACCCTACCACATTGCCAACCACCACCTTGAATGGCAGCGCCCCTTTCAAGGTATGTTGCTCGCCTGCCCGCAGAGTATTTGCATACACTTGCTGGCCATCGTGCTGGTTTACGCTGATCCAGTTGTCTTGCGAAACTTTGATATGCAGGGTTGAGTATGCGGGCGCAGTCGATAAAATAGTCGGCATGGTACTTGCTGGCACCCCATCCGAATTTGTTTCTTGAGTTGCCGTGATCCAATTGGCTTGGCTAGCTAGAACCGAGCGCTCTTCGGCAGCGGCCACAGGCGCCTCACTGGTGGCCGCTGCCGGCGCTGGGTCAGAGAACCGCTGCTCAAGCCATTGCGCGGTTGTGCTGCCATGCCGGTATGTCAAAAGCACCACCACGATTAAAGCAAATAAGCTCGCACCCCATAGCCACGGATAACGTCTGCGCTTACTCTGCCGAACATTCAAGCCGCTGCGCTTTGGTGGTTGAATTGGATCGCGCAAGCTCAAGGTTGCAAGGCTGGAGGGACCTTGGCCACTGGTGCGACGCAAAGCATCGACTAAAGGCTGCGGATCAGTGCCGAGAATTTTGGCATAGCTACGCATAATGCCAATCGCAAAAGTGACTTCTGGCAAGTGCTCAAGCTCGCCCGCTTCAAGCGCACGCATTTTAGCCACCGGCACCTTAAGCCGGGCAGAAACATCTTCAATCAGCCAACCTTTAGCTTGACGTAATTGAGCAAGTTGCTCGCCTGCAACACGCGCGGAACCATCATCGGCAGTCCATACCGTGCTAACAGCCGCTGCCGAAGTAGCAGGCAATGGCTCCTTGCTATCAGTCATCAAAGACTGTTCGTCGTGCTTGCTCATCTAAAAATCTCGCATAATTTAATCGTAACAACGGGTCGTCCTTAGCGCTTTTGACTGCTAACGCCTGCTGAAAATATTGCCCTGCTGCCTGCACATTACCGACAGCACGCTCAATCAGCGCTAGCGCGTGTAGCGCATCACGGTGATCCGCAGTGAGTTGTAGTGCCAACGCAGCTTCGCGGCGGGCAACCTCAAATTGTTTTTTATCCAGATAAGCCAGCGCAAGTTCCGCATGTAAATCCGCCCGGTAACGCAACCCCGCTTGCTTCGCCGGACCAGGGCTAACGACTACTGACGACGGCGCTGAACAGGCTCCACTTAAAAAGCATGCTGCACATAAAACAAAGAGGCACCTTAGCATCATGCCGAATGAATCTCGATCATTGCTCGCCCTTTATTTTGAGCCGCGGTATCTGTCGCAACAGCGCCTTTCATGCTTTGACTACGTTCGGCAAGGCGGGTGCGGTCAATCACATCTCCCGCCAACTGGCCGCATGCTGCGTCAATATCATCGCCACGTGTTTTGCGAATGGTCGTGACAATGCCAGCGGCCAACAAAACTTGCGCAAAGCGCTTAATCCGCTCAGCGCTGGAACGCTTCAGCCCAGACTCGGGAAACGGGTTAAAAGGAATCAAATTGAATTTACAATGCACATCACGCACCAGCGCAACCAATTCATGCGCATGTGCAACTTCATCGTTGACCCCCTCCAGCATGCAGTATTCAAACGTAATGAAATCACGTGGCGCGGCTTTCAAATAACGCTGACATGCACTCATTAATTCGTGCAGCGGGTATTTTTTATTCAGCGGCACCAGTTCATCGCGCAGTTTATCGTTAGGCGCATGCAACGAGACAGCGAGGGCGACTGGCAACTCTGCCGCTAACCGATCCATCATCGGCACAACCCCGGAAGTCGACAAAGTCACGCGCCGGCGCGAAAGTCCATAAGCATTATCATCCAGCATTAGGCGCATCGCGCTGACGACTGGATTAAAATTAAGCAGCGGCTCGCCCATCCCCATCATGACCACATTAGTAATCACCCGATTGGGGCGATGAGCGCCAAGATCGCCTGGCGGCAAAGAATTGCGCAAGGCAAATTCTGCCAGCCAGAGTTGGCCAATAATTTCGCTCGCGCTTAAATTCCGGCTAAAGCCTTGCTTGCCCGTCGAGCAAAAGCGGCAGTTCACGGCACATCCGGCCTGAGATGAAATGCAGAGGGTGCCGCGCGCCGTTTCGGGAATGAATACGGTCTCAACCGCATTGCCATTTCCTACATCGATTAGCCATTTACGAGTACCATCGGCCGATAGGTGGTCGCTCGCAATTCCAGGAGGCTGGATGGTTGCATGTGCTTTAAGTTTTGCACGCAATGATTTCGCCAGATCGGTCATCTGATCAAAATCGGCTACGCCATATTGGTGAATCCAGCGTTGTAATTGCTTTGCACGAAATGGCTTCTCGCCCAGGCTGTTGGCGCAATAAGCGCTCAGCCCAGGCCCATCGAAATCGAGCAAATTGACGGCTTCGGCGGTTGCCATTTTTTTTTGGCCTATAAGTTTAACGCGAATAAATATTGATTTCTGGGAAGAAAAAACCGATTTCAATGCGCGCGTTATCTGAACTATCAGAACCATGGACAGCATTCGCATCAATGCTTTCAGCAAAATCTGCACGGATTGTGCCTTTATCTGCTTTTTGCGGATCAGTCGCACCCATTAAATCACGGTTTTTTGCAATTGCGTCCTCGCCTTCGAGCGCTTGAATCATAACCGGCCCGGAGATCATAAAATCGACAAGCGCTTTAAAAAAAGGACGCTCTTTATGAACGCTATAAAATTGCTCCGCTTGCTCACGCGACAAATGAGTCATGCGAGCGGCCACGATTTTCAGGCCAGCATCTTCAAAACGGCTATAAATCTTGCCAATTACATTCTTGGCTACAGCATCAGGTTTAATAATTGACAAGGTGCATTCAAACGCCATAAAAAACTCCACTCAATAAATGTTTATTTAATATTACTTAATCAGCCCTCTCCCCTTCCTGATGACAGTGAGGGGATTCCGACAACATTCAAGCCATCATCGCTTGAGCCGCTTCGGTGGATTCCTGTTTCACAGAACGGCCTGACTGCATTCTTTTCTCTACAAGCGCACAAGCGATGACCTCGCTCTCATTCATCCTCCTGAAGGACGATGTTTATGCGGAACGAATAAAGCATGAGCAGCATAAATTCTACTCAGCCAAAACCCCTTACCAGTAAGCGTCAGTCAACTTGGCAACATCTAAAGCAAGCCTGATATTCTAACATGTAGCCAAATACGAGGATACCGTCTATATGCTAGCCATGCTAAATATCCTCGCTATAGGAGAAAAATAGGCGGGACTCTTTGCGTAATTAATAATATTGTAAGTTTTTATCCTTGCCGCCACCAGCTAGCCAAAAGGCCAAAGCATAAGCACACGAACCAACGGGCTATACATAGCCCTATAAATGTGCTATATAAATGCTGTGCGAGCGTTCTATTTGGGCAGTGTCCTTTCTTTATGGGTGGGGGTACGTTGCCAAGCCCTCGTATTTTCAGGAGAGAGTATATGAAAAACGATTTTCAAACTTACAGCTTCGGCCGTAATGGCAGCATCACCACAGTTGAGACTCGCAACCGGGTATTGCGTAATACATATTGGCTGCTAGCACTATCGATGATTCCAAGTGTCTTCGGTGCTTGGCTTGGCGTAAGCACTGGCTTCTCGCTGCTCAGCGCAACCAGTCCAGGTATCGGCTTAATGCTCTTTATGGCGATTGCCTTTGGCTTTATGTTTGCGATTCAGCGGTTTAAAAACAGTGGCGTTGGCGTCGCCTTGCTGCTGGGCTTTACCTTCTTTATGGGCTTGATGCTCTCACGCCTATTGAGTTTTGTGCTGGGTTTTTCAAATGGCGCGTCGTTAATCATGCTCGCCTTTGGCGGCACGGCCGTTATTTTTACCGTGATGGCATCGATCGCAACTGTTTCAAAACGGGATTTTTCCGGCCTTGGCAAATGGCTATTTATGGGCGTAGTGGTGCTGCTTATCGCGTCAGTCGCTAATATTTGGCTCAAGCTACCCGCTTTGATGCTGACCGTATCTGTGCTGGCGATTGTGATTTTCTCCGCTTATATGCTGTTTGATGTGCAGCGCGTAGTGAACGGAGGAGAAACCAATTACATTACCGCAGCACTGGCTATCTATCTAAATATCTACAATGTGTTCGCTAATCTGTTAGCCCTGCTCGGGGTTTTTGGCGGGAATCGGAATTAAATGTTCGCTTAGCAATCACTCAGTCGGTGTTGCGATAAGAAATACAGACTAAGCCGTACAAGCACAATGCTCGTACGGCTTTTTTATTTTTTATTAAACGATTTGACCACTATTATATTGCGGGGTGCAAAGATGAAGAAAGCTCTTTTAAGCATTGTCCTCACTAGCGCAGTTGCCGCTCCTGCCTATGCTCAGAGCAGCTTAACGCTCTATGGCTCACTAGGGGCTGCGATTATTTATACCAACAATCAAACAGGGAAAGACCAAGCGGGTCACCCAAACTGGCAAATTGGCAGCGGCGGGGCCGGCAGCAACTACTGGGGATTGCGCGGCGCAGAAGACCTAGGCGCCGGCACAAAAGCGATTTTCCTGATAGAAAGCGGCTTTAAAATTAACAATGGCCGCTTTCCACTCAATGGCGTAGGCTTTGACCGCCAATCCTTTATCGGTTTGTCCGACTCAGCAACTGGCACACTCACACTGGGCCGCCAATATGACTCTCTGACCGATTACCTGGCGACATTCAGCTTAGCAGGCAGCAGCCTAGGGGGCGGACAATTCTCGCATCCCTTCGATAACGATAATTTGAATAGTACGTTTAGTGTCAACAACTCAATTAAATTCTCAAGTATCGACTATAATGGCTTTACGTTCGGTGGTTTATATGGTTTCTCGAATCAGGCAGGCATGTTCGCCAATAACCGTAATTACAGCCTTGGCGCTGCCTATAATTATGGCCCGTTCGCTGCCGCAGTAGGGTATTTGCAAGCTCACCACGCTGGCGCGAATAACACCGGCGCAGAGATGGCAGATGAGGCCAATTTACCCGCTGACCGTCAGCGCATATGGGGAGCCGGGGCAAGTTATATGTTTGGCCCAACCACAGTAGGTTTGGTATTTACCCAAGCAAAATTTGACCGTCCGTCGAATGATGAGATTGGAGAGAAATTAAACCTTCCAAACCGCCCATTGCTTGGCAGTTATGCTAATTTTAATAACTATGAACTCAATGCCCGCTATCGCATAACGCCAGCGTGGAGCGTGAATGGCGCGTATACATTCAGCACGGGCAAATTCTCTTCTTCTCAAGAGGCTAGCGCTTTGAAAGCGAAATGGCATCAAACCAGCCTGCTCACCAGCTACGCTCTATCAAAACGCACGAATGTTTTTATTTCAGCAGTCGCGCAGCAATCCCAGGTACAAGATAGTCATTTAAGCCTGACCAATATTAATGGCTTCAAACCCTCCACCACTAACCGACAAATGGCGATCACTACTGGCTTGCGGATGAAATTCTAAATTTTCTGTAACGTCCCAAGCCCCCTGCATTATTCACCAGTTGGCGCACTCCGAAGTCATACAGTGGATTGTTTATATGTTGTAAAAACACACTATTATTATTGCTATTGATAAACTATGTGCACTATGATTGAGCGGTGTGCATAGTCAAGCTAGCGCGTACAGATCATATAATTATTATTTATAATCAAAGGAGACTAGAGCAACTCGATAAAAAACGTCATAAATTCAGTCAATTGTATTCATGGTTTCTTAAACTACTACGTCACAATTAGGAGGAATGATGAGATTTATTAATTTACTGTTAGTGAGCATATGTGCATTTTTGTCTACCTCAGCAATGGCAAAAACACCCGTATCAACCGATATCACTGCTGCCTCTAACTCATCGTGGGTACGTTGGTTACCTAACGCCTTACCGGCCGCTGGTTATATTACCCTGAGAAATAGTTCTGACCAACCACTCGATATCACCAAGATCACGAGTCCAGATTATCAGAGAATAACCATTTATCAAACCGTGGTAGATAGTGAATCGAGCAAAATGGTCAAGCTTGATAAAGTCACTATCCCTGCAAAAGGTGAGCTTTCATTCGTTCCTGGTAAGGAACACATCATGCTAGAAAAACCAACCCATCTAATTACTCCAGGCGACAATGCAAGAGTGATATTTTTCCTGTCAGATGGTAAAGTCTTTAAAGTAAGGATGGCCGTACGCACCTCTCCAGAGCTTTATTAATTAGCGTAATCTTTATTTGAGCTGAAGACTGCTTTTATTCTTTATTAATAGAGGCAGTTTTCAAACTCTGACTCAATAAAAGCTAAGGTAATTAACCTGGCCAGTGCGCCAGTCATTTATCCTGAATGACTCCACTGCCTGTTCTGTCAAATCTAATAAGCTACAGTATCTCTTTGTGAGCCTACTGCAATTGTCGGAAAATGCTCTTAATTCAAATGCTGATTCATTTTTGAAGTCAAAGCGACTGACAATGTAGCTGCATCATCGCGCGCTCCATTTCGCTTTGCACCACCCATTGCATCACGGCAAGACTACGTCCAATGGCGTCATCCAGCAATGTTTGTTCTTCTTTGCGCGGCGGCTTGAGCACATAATTAGCGACATCCGCTTTTTTATCGTCTGCCGTTAGGTCTCTAGGATGACCAATTCCTAAACGCAACCGCCAGTATTGCGGCGTTGCTAAGTGTGCAGCAATATCTTTTAAACCATTGTGCCCGCCACTGCCACCACTAAACTTTAATTTAGCAGCACCAGGCGGCAAATCAAGCTCATCATGCACCACTAGAATTTCAGCAGGAAGAATTTTATGAAAGCGGGCAAGCGCCGCAACTGACTGGCCTGAGCGGTTCATAAAGGTCTCTGGCTGTAGTAGCCATACTTCACTGCCATGAAAACGCGCCCGCGCCGCTAAGCCATGAAAACGCGCTTCATGACGTAGCGTTGTTTGCGTCGCGCGGGCAATCGCAGCAACCGCCCAAAAGCCAGCATTGTGCCGGGTTGCACTATATTCCGCACCCGGATTGCCAAGGCCGGCAATGAGCTTAATCATAGGAGAATGCCTTAAGAAGCTGCTGGCGCTTCGCCTCCTTCAATAGCAGCAGCCGTTTCAGCTGCCGACGCGGCCGCAGGGATGGTGGCCGAGACGATCACTGGGTTTTCTTGCTCTAGGTATTGCATCAGTTCAACCCCTTCTGGCAATTTCACGTCTTTTGCATGCAGTGACTGACCGACCCCCATATCAGCCAGATCAAGTTCGATAAATTCGGGCAGATTGGCAGGTAAACAGGTCACTTCGAGTTCATTCATGACATGGGAAAGAATCGCACCATCTAGCTTGACCGCTTTAGAGATATCTTGATTCAAGAAATGCAGAGGCACTTTTTTGTGGAGCTTTTTGCTGGCATCAATACGTTGAAAATCAACGTGCAGCACTAAAGGTTTGAATGGATGGTATTGCACATCGCGCAATAATACTGGCTGCGAGGTACTACCAATTTCAAGCTCCAGAATCGAAGAATGAAAGGCTTCTTTCTTCAGTGCATGGAAGATCACATTATGATCTAGCTCGATTAATTGTGGCTGGCTCTCCGCGCCATAAACAATAGCGGGTGTTTTGCCAGCGTTACGCAGACGGCGGCTCGCACCCGTGCCCTGCAGATTGCGCTCAAAAGCGACTATTTTCATATACTTCTCCTAAAAAACCGCCCACGACCAGGCAGAAAAAAGAAATCGCGCCCATTACATTTTTAATCGGCGCGCTTCTCATAAAAAAAGCGATGCAAGCGAATTTTGATTCATTCCGCATCGCTCTTCAGCGCATTTTATGCGCTAAAAAATGGGGTAATTCAAGGTTTAACTATCTGCAAAAAGCGACATCACTGAATCACCGCGTCGAATCCGCGAGAATGTCTCAGCCAGCAGGCTAGCGCTTGATAGCTGTCGAATTTTTGCACAAGCACGGGCGTCATCGCGTAACGGAATGGTATCGGCAACCACCAGCTCGTCTAGCTCAGATTCAGCAACTCGTTTGACGGCCTCACCTGACAAAACTGGGTGAGTCGTATATGCAAAAACCTGCCGCGCACCACGTGTCTTTAATACTTGCGCCGCCTTACATAAAGTGCCAGCAGTATCCACCATATCATCCATGATCACGCAGGTGCGACCCTCTACCTCGCCGATCACATGCATGACTTCCGCAACATTCGCTTTAGGGCGCCGCTTATCGATAATTGCAAGGTCAGTGTTGAGTTGCTTAGCTAAGGCGCGGGCACGCACCACTCCGCCTACATCAGGCGACACAACCAGCAAATCTTTGTGGTTTTGCTTACGCAAATCCCCTAGCAGAATTGGCGTCGCATAAATATTATCAACCGGGATGTCGAAAAAACCTTGAATTTGGTCCGCGTGCAAATCCATCGTAATGATCCGGCCAACGCCAGCAATTTGCAGCATATTGGCAACCAGCTTAGCGGAAATCGCCACGCGGGCTGAGCGGGGCCGACGATCTTGGCGGGCATAGCCAAAATAAGGGATAGCAGCAGTGATCCGGCCGGCGGAAGCGCGTTTTAGCGCATCGACCATGATCATTAATTCCATTAGGTTATCGTTAGTTGGCGCGCATGTAGGCTGGAGGACAAAAACTTCTTTGCCACGCACGTTTTCCTGAATCTCGACTTGAATCTCGCCATCGGAAAAGCGGCTGACCATTGCTTTACCAAGCGGAATACCAAGGATCTTAACTACATCGTGAGCAAGCTTAGGATTAGCATTGCCAGTGAAAACCATCAAGCCGTCACTACTCATATATACCTATTCAGGACGGCTCTTCGCGAAATTTTGGCAGGGGAGGAAGGACTCGAACCCTCGCATGCCGGAATCAAAATCCGGTGCCTTGACCAACTTGGCGACTCCCCTACAAACAACAGCTTCTAAATCGCTTAAACCTTATCTTTTAACCGTTTTACGACGCAAAAGCAACTAGCGGGTGGCTGTCAAGGCTCGCCGCTACCTGGCTATGCCAGCCAGCGGGCAACGCCGCTTGCACTGAGAGGGCTTCATCTTTGCTGTGAAATACAGCAAAAACACTTGCCCCCGACCCCGTCATGCGAGCTGGCGCAACAGCTTTAAACCAATCCAACACTTGCGCTACTTCTGCGTATTTTCCGGCGACTACAGCTTGCATATCGTTACGCCCAAAACCGCCAGGCCCTAACTCATCACCCTGTTGCGCTAGAAAGTCCGCTATTTTGATGACTTTCGTATCCCGTGTCAATTCCCTCGTAGAGAAAATTTCAGCAGTCGACACTTGCACGGCCGGCGTCACGACCAAAAAATGGCGCTGCGGTAGCTCAAGAGCTTGCAACTGCTCTCCAATTCCTTGGGCAAATGCATTGTAGCCAAACACAAAAAATGGCACATCGGCGCCTAATGATACAGCCAATTCCTGTAATTGTGCACGTGATAAATTGAGCTCCCATAACCGGTTCAGCGCAAGTAAGACACTGGCCGCATCTGAGCTGCCGCCGCCTAAGCCTGCGCCAATCGGTATCTGCTTTTCAAGCCCAATCTCAACCCCCAGGGGACAGCGCGCATGCGCCTGCAGCGCGCGCGCTGCGCGCAAGGTCAGATCGGACGCCTCAGATACGCCCGGCACAGGCGCCGCGCGCGTGATGAGCGCATCAGCGCGCACCTTAAAATGTAGCGTATCGCCATAGTCGAGCAACTGAAATACCGTTTGTAAAAAGTGATATCCATCCGCCCGGCGACCGGTGATGTGCAAAAAAAGGTTCAGCTTGGCAGGTGCCAAACATGAAAAATCAGGCATATGTTTTATATCATAAAATCATTCAATTTCTGTTAACAGGCCTTATCTGCTTAAATTTTGCTTGCCTGATAACAGCCTAGTGCTCAATTGAGTTTCAGCGCTCAAGCACCAGCTTAACCTCAATCGATGCATCATCACGCGTTAAATTCATGCGTTGCACCCGCACTACAGGCGCCTCTGTATAAGAGAGATAGTTAATCGTCCAACCATCTTGCCGAATCTGATCACGACGCTCCCCACCTTCCGGTAGCCGCAGCCAATTGCGCAAACCTGTCACCGGCAAGGAAAAACCTAGTGCGGCTTTCATCAACTCGTCCGCATTGTCAGCGACCTGTGGCGGCCGATTAGGCAGTTCAAGCACTGCGCCCAAAGCCGATAATTGGATCATAGCCAAGGTCTGACCAAGCGGGCTCAGTAAGCGTAAGGTCACTGCTTGGCCATTGTCGCGCCAGGCAAAACGCCCATAGATATTGCGGCTTCGGCTCTGCACGCCCTTGACCTCTTGGTAGCGCACTGAAAAACGGCCATTGCATGCAAACGATGTGGGTGCGGGGGGCGCAGGCAGTGGCAACGCGCAACCCGCTAGCCACCCTAACAAAATAGTCAGTATGGTAAACTTTTTGAGTTGAGATTTGATTGGATAGTGCATATCTATTTTTGCTCTTTACTGTTCCTTTTGCTCTTTACTGTCCCATTACCGTTTGATCGAAAAACGTTTTAGCGTTTGCAGCAAGATAGGGTTGTTTTCTTCAAGTTTTCTGGCTTTTTTCCAGACTTGTTTGGCCTCTTCCTGCAAACCTTGTATCCACAGGACTTCACCCAAATGAGCGCCAATTTCGGCATTAGGCTGTAGCTGATAAGCGCGACGCAGTAATTTAGCGGCTTGCAGTGGATTGCCAAGTCGGTACTTGACCCAGCCTAAACTATCGATAATGAAAGCATCGTCTGGCGCCAAAGAAGAAGCTTTCTCAATCAGCTTGTCTGCCTCATTAAGCCGTTGACCACGATCTGCCAATGAATAGCCAAGAGCATTATACGCATTGGGATTATCGGGCTGTAACGTCATCAAACGACGCAGTAGATTTTCCATCAGCGTGTAATGGCGATTTTTTTCCGCCATCATGGCGTACTCGTAGAGCAACTCCGGCTCATCTGGATACGCTTTATGCGCTCGCGCTAAACGTGCTTCAGCCTCGACATAACGCTGCGCCTCTGCCAGCAACGCGCTATCGGTGCGCGCGGCCAACATTTTGACGCGCGGCTCATTGCTTTGCAAATCAGCCAGCAATTTGCGTGCTTCATTGACTTTGCCAGCTTTAGCTAACAACTGCACGCGAGCAAACAACGCCGGTATGTATTGGACGCTGGCGGCATTAATTTTGCTTAGCCATTGCATGGCGAGCACATCATTCTTTTTCTCGCTTGCAATCTGCGCTAAGTAAATATAGGCTTGCCCGGCATCCAATTCTGGCTTGGTTTTGCGCTTTTCTACGGCGCGCACGTATTGTTGTAAATACTGCTGCGCATCATCATAGTGCTTTTGCTGGATATGAATCAGGGCCAAAGCCATTAACGGGGCAAGATCAGCCGGATTTTGCGCACGCATTACTTGGAATTCTCTACGGGCCTGATCAAACTCCTGATCGGCTAGATAGAGTTGCGCTAGCGCAATATGCGCATTACGCGATTTTGGATTTTTCTGAGCAAAAGCCCGCATCAACTCAATCGCCTGCTGCCGCTGAAGGGGTCCAAGTTGCCCCAACAATAAGGCGGCAGCCTCATAGTCTGGCTTAAGAGTAAGCGCCTGGCGCAATGATTGCCAAGCTTTGGCTGAGTCATTTAACAAAAATTGCTGCCGCGCCAGTGCAAGGTGCGCTTCAGGACGCGCCAACTCGTTTTTAAGTAGCGTCTGCAGTAAATTCAAGCCACTCGCCGGGGCTGGGCTGCGTGCTAACAGTAACTGCAGCGCCAACATCGCCTCCCCTTTATCGTCTGCCGGGACTTTGGCCAGTTCAGCAGCCAAAATAGGCCGCGCTTCATTAAACTTGCCGCTTAGTACCAGCAAAGCAGCTTCAAATTGTGCGGCACGCCCAGAATTTGGCTCATATCGGCGCCATAGACGGGCGGCCACCAGCGCATCGGATGGGCTCTGCGCGCCCAATGCGATTTCTGCTGCTCGCTGAGCCATGCGAGGATCATGGGTGGTACGCGTCAGTTCAAGATAAGTCTGATAAGCAGGCGCCGGCTGCCCACGCTGTAGCGCAATCTCAGCCGCCAAGACCAAGAACATAATCTGGCTTGTCAGCTTAGCTGCCGGCAGTGTTCTGTGCGCTTCAAACGGCGCTGGCAAGCCAGCGACCAGGCTCTCTTCGCCTGAGATAGCAGTGGCACGCGCATTTACGCTGAAGGGAGCGGCCCATATGGCAGTTGCCAGCACCATTAGGCCAATCGAATACGCCACGCGCGGCAGAGCCATACGCTCAGATCGATACATCAACAACTGTGTAAGAAAAATATTCATGAGTCTCCAGCCGCAATCTGATTGAAGAATTGTAACGCGATCAACCGACAAGAATCGGATAAAATTTGGCTTAACCTAATCCATCTTGCACTATGCCAGAATTACCAGAAGTAGAAGTGACCCGCCGCGGCATCATGCCATATATCACGAATCAACGAATTCAACGCGTCGTGGTGCGTACTGCCAAGCTGCGCTGGCCCGTGCCAACGCAGCTTGCCGCCTTGCTTAACAATGGCTTAATTAAGCAGGTTGAGCGGCGTGGCAAATACTTATTGCTTGAGCTAGAAAGCGGCTGGCTACTGATTCATCTCGGCATGACCGGGACTTTGCGTATCCTGTCGCGTGGCACCGCCGGCGAAAGCCAACTCTTGCCAACAGACCGGCACGATCATATCGATTGGATCTTCGATGAATGTATGCTGCGTTTTCGGGACCCACGGCGTTTTGGCGCGGTTTTGTGGCATCCGCACCATGCTGGCCCCGTCTTGCTACACCCATTATTAGCAAAGTTAGGTATTGAGCCACTATCTGCTGATTTTAATAGCGCGCTTTTTCACCGCCTAACACGCGCGCGCAACACGCCTATTAAGCAGATCTTGCTAGCGGGTCAGATTGTCGTGGGGGTGGGTAATATCTATGCCTCAGAGAGTTTATTCCGTGCGGGCATTCATCCAGCTACTGCGGCTGGACGTATTTCAATTAAGCGTTATGAAAAACTGGTCACTGAGATCCGTGCAACATTGTCCGAAGCCATTGAAAAAGGCGGCAGCACATTGCGCGATTTCGTCGGTAGCGACGGCGCGCGAGGGTATTTTCAGCTGGATTATTTCGTTTACGGCCGTAGCGGTGAGCCGTGCCGCAACTGTGGTGCGCCCATTCGCCAAATTATGCAACAGCAGCGCTCCACTTATTATTGCCCGCACTGCCAGCATTAAACAATAAATGATCCAGCAGCGGCTAGGATTCAAGCCCTTTATTTGATTTTTTACAATTCATACACTCCCTCAATGATTTCGATTGCAGAATTCGCTCCTCGCCTGATTACTTGGCAACGTCAATCTGGACGCCACAATTTGCCGTGGCAGCACGACGACCCTTATTGTATTTGGCTATCTGAAATCATGCTGCAACAGACGCAAGTGTCAACTGTGATTGCCTATTATCTACGGTTTATTGAGCGTTTTCCTAATCTGGCGGCATTAGCCAATGCACCGCTTGATGAAGTGATGGCCTTATGGAGCGGACTAGGTTATTACTCGCGCGCACGCAATCTGCATCGTTGCGCACAACAGTTGGTGGCCGAACATGGTGGCCATTTCCCAAACGATGTCAATACACTCATCACATTACCGGGGATTGGCCGTTCAACGGCGGCAGCCATTGCTGTTTTTGCCTTTGGCGCGCGCGAAACCATTCTAGACGGCAATGTGAAGCGGGTACTGGCTCGCGTTTTTGGAATTGAAGGCTTTCCTGGCGAAAAACAGATTGAGACCGCAATGTGGAAATTAGCAGAGTCGCTATTGCCGCTCTACTCTGACCAAGATAAAGCCAGCAATAACCTCGCAATCAAAGCGTATACCCAAGGTTTAATGGACTTTGGCGCTACTTTATGTGTACGTGGTCGCCCTGCTTGTGCACGCTGTCCCTTTCAAAGCGGTTGCGTAGCTTATCTTAGCGGCCGTGAAAAAACCTTGCCAACGGCCCGGCCCAAAAAAACCAAACCGATGCGGCGCACGCTCATGCTCATTCTGTGTAACGGTGATACCGTACTGCTTGAGCGCCGTCCTCCCGCAGGCATCTGGGGTGGTTTATGGAGCCTGCCAGAAGCCACGGATGATGCCACTCTGGCCGCTTATGCAGCGCGTTTCGGCGTACTTAGCCCTTTGACCGCACTGCCTTCGATTGTCCATACCTTTACGCATTTTCAGCTCACTATAGAACCTCGGCTGGCGGCCCTTTCGTCCTCTGCCGCAACTGCCATAGCAGTGGCCGATGCCAACCAAGCTTGGGTCTCAGCAGATGACGTCCAAGCTTATGGCTTGCCCGCACCAGTACGACGGATATTGGACAAATTGCAGAGTGCAACTCAGGCGGATCTTTTGCCTTTCTGCTAAAGGATCTTTTGCCTTTTTGCTAAACTAACTAAATTAACCATTGATGCTGGACATCCATATCCATCACTTCAGATAACGCTGACAGCCATGCACGCGCTGGCAGCCGCCATTTTTTTTCAAGCACACGCGCATGGGCAGCCAGCGCATTCCCATCAAAGGCCAGCGGTGGGCCACTAAAAGCGAGCGCTACCCGATTACCGTCGTGAACTATAGGCAAAGCCACCACGCGCCCCTCAAAAGCTTCACGTAAACTACGCATATTGCGCGCAAAGCTAGGATGGTCGCCAAACAAATTGACGGTTAAGATGCCAGGCGCCGCCAAACAAGCACGGCAAGCACGGTAAAATGCGGTACTCTCAAGTACCGGGCCATTTGCAGTTGCGTCATATAAATCGACTTGCAAAATACCGATTGCACCATAATGGGATGAATCATGAACAAAATCCCAAGCATCCGATTCAATCACCGATAAGCGCTCATCGTTAGCAGGTAGCTCGAACATGCTACGCGCAGCAAGCACAACAGCTGGATTCAATTCAACTGCCGTGACCCGTGAAGCTTGGCAATATCGGTAGCAAAATTTGGTTAATGTTGCCGCCCCTAAACCCAGTTGCACAATATGTGCAGGCGGATCAAGAAAGAGCAACCACGCCATCATCTGCTGCGCATATTCGAGTTCAATCCGCGTTGGCGCACGCAAGCGCATCGCGCCCTGTACCCATTCAGTGCCAAAATGCAAATAACGTACGCCCCCTTCCTCAGAAAAAGTAACGGGTGCAAAACGCGGGGTTTGCGGGTAACGTAAGCTACGTTTATTAGAAGTTGTCATGCAAAATTTCACGCCAGGCGCGCATTTTTTGTTCAAATGAGAGCACAGCATAAGCTGGGCTTGAAGAGGGCAAAGCCAAGGTCTGATAACCCGCGGCGCGCAGCACTGGCTCAAAGCGGCCCGCGGTTTTGCCATTAAAACAGACTTTCTCAAGGGCCGGAGCCAACTGCTGCAAACCAGCAAAATCATTCGGCGCCGCCTGGCGGATCGCAGTATCGAGGCTACCTTTGCGCTGACAAGCCGCTAGTACATCCCAAAGTCCGATCCGATAAGTTAGCAGGCGCTCAAGACGAGCCGGATAAGTCAGTTCTGTGAGCGGTTCATTGAGCAACTCACTCAATAAACGCCAAAATTGATTGCGCGGATGTGCATAGTATTGTGTTGCCAGCAACGATGCTTCGCCAGGAAAACTCCCCAAAATAAGGATGCGTGTATCGTTTGCGAGCACAGGTGGAAAACCATATAACATTATCCGGTTTTACCTATTATGTGCAGCAAGACGTGTCCATAATGCTGCCAGCATGCATTCAGTGACGAGCAAAGGCTCGCCAGCATGGATAAAAACCGAACGGCGCGCAACACATGGCTGCGCGTCGCTCGACGGCGGAGCCGGTAATAAACCTAGCGCCGGTTGAGCAAGGCACCGCCTAACAAAATGCTGGAGTGGGTCGCGCCTGCCAACTGGCCGGCTGGCCAGCGCCGAGCGTTGAATCACGCCACCGTACAATAGCTCAGACAGTGGGCGCGTATGTAACTGGCGAATCCCGCCCCAAACACTACGGCTTGCGACCAACGGCACAATGCTACGCGCAGCAATAAAAGGTTCTCCCTCGACCAGCAGTAGCACCTCGCGCGCCCATACACGTTGACGAGCACGCAGCTTTAAACAATGCGCTTCACTTGTCCAAACAAAATCAACTGTTTCACGCACGACCTGCACGTCTACCCTGCCCAATGTTTGCAAACGACACGTCAACGAGCCACCGCGCGTCAGCCAATCTTTCTGATCAGCAGAAAAAGCCGGGCGCGGCAGCACTCGCCAGTGTGTATTGGACACATTAAAAGGCATGGGCATCAGCAGGTAAAACTATTTAGCCGCGCTCTAGTCCTTCCAATAACAGCGTATTAGCGCGTTTTACATAGTCCGCCGGATCGTTTAGCGCGCCCCCTTCGGCCAACATTGCTTGGTCGAAAAGCAAATGACACCAGGCATCAAAACTGGCTTGCTCAGCATTCAAACGCTTAATCAATGCATGCTCTGGATTAATTTCTAGAATTGGCCTGGATTCAGGTGCATTTTGGCCCGCCGATTTTAATAGGCGTTGCAAATAGCCACTCATCTCGTTTGCATCAGCAATTAAGCAAGAGGGTGAGTCAGTCAGCCTGAATGTAACACGCACATCTTTTGCCTTGTCTTTCAAGACCTCTTTCATTTTTTCGACCACCGGCTGCAATGATTCGCAGGCTTTTTCTTGCTCTTTTTTCTCATCATCGCTTAACGTGCCTAGATCAAGATCGCCGCGCGCTACGCTGCTCAGTGGCTTGTCCTGGAAGTCATTTAAGAAAGAGAGCATCCACTCATCTACCCGGTCGGTCAACAACAATACCTCAACACCTTTGTTGCGAAATACCTCAAGGTGTGGACTATTGCGCGCCGCCTGCCAGCTATCTGCTGTTACATAATAAATTTTGCTCTGGCCTTCTTTCATGCGCGCCACATATTCTGCCAAAGTGACCGTCTGAGCTGCCGTATCAGTGGCCGTGCTGGCAAACCGCAAGAGTGGCGCAATGCGCTCGCGATTGGCATGATCTTCGCCCATCCCTTCTTTCAATACCTGGCCAAATTGCTGCCAGAACACCGTATATTTTCCCGCATCTGTCTCAGCGAGTTCTTCAAGCATGGACAACGCGCGCTTCGTCACCCCCTCTCGAATTGCCTTAACGTCACGACTTTCCTGCAAAATTTCACGTGAGACATTCAGTGGTAAATCGTTTGAATCGACCACCCCGCGAATAAAACGTAAATACGTAGGCAATAATTGCTCTGCATCGTCCATCACGAAGACGCGCTTGATATACAGTTTTAACCCACCACGCTGATTACGGTCCGCTAGATCGAAAGGCGCTTGAGCCGGGACATATAAGAGCTGCGTATATTCATTGCGACCTTCAACCCGATTATGTGTCCAGATCAACGGCTCTTGTTGATCATGCGACAGATGTTGATAAAAAGTCTTATACTGGGTTTCATCAATATCGCTTTTTGCGCGTGCCCATAGAGCGCTCGCCTGGTTGATCGTTTCTTCTTCGTCACGACGCACGGTTTCTTGCTTTTCTTGATCCCATTCTTCTTTGGCCATCAGAATTGGCAAGGCAATATGATCCGAATATTTTCTGATGATCGACTTCAAGCGCCACGCAGACAGAAAATCATCTTCGCCTGCGCGCAGATGCAAGGTAATGGACGTACCGCGTGCGGTCCGTTCAATCGCTTCTATACTAAACTCGCCATCCCCCGTACTTTGCCAGCGAACTCCTTCGGCAACTGGCACACCAGCGCGGCGCGATTCGACTGTGATCTGGTCAGCAACGATAAAACCGGAATAAAAACCCACGCCAAATTGACCAATCAGCGCCGCATCTTTTTGCTCATCGCCTGAGAGTTTGGCAAAAAATTCTTTGGTACCGGAGCGAGCAATCGTGCCCAGGTTGGCAATTGCCTCTTCGCGGCTCATGCCAATCCCATTATCGTCAATGGTGATGGTGCGCGCAGTTGCATCATATGAAATGCGAATACGTAAATCCGCATCACTCTCATAAAGTGACGCATCTGCAATGGCTTCAAAACGTAGTTTGTCCGCGGCATCTGACGCGTTTGAGATCAATTCGCGCAGAAAAATTTCTTTATTGCTATAGAGTGAGTGAATCATCAACTGCAGAAGCTGCTTTACTTCTGCCTGAAAGCTTAGGGTTTCTTGCGTCATTGTCAAAATCCTTAAGGGCTGTTAAATCGATATTAATTGACCGTGCCAAATAGTGGAGGCGCTTTTTCGTATTTCAAGAGAGAGCTTAGATAAGCGCGCACATGAAATACCAGCACAAGCAGCAAGCTAAGTGGGTAGGCTACTGCAATAACATTTTTGCGTTAGTTGATCTATTCTAATAGCTCTTGCCACATTGTCGTACAATTATTCCATCACATTCGCCTATACTTATTATTTCGGCGCTGTCGGCCAAACTCAACATTACCGGATATTCTTTGATGAGTCCACGTGAAATTCAGGGCATGCTACTTGGCTTGCTAAGCGTTATTCTTTTCAGTATAACGTTACCGATGACACGCATTACCATTATGGAAATCCATCCATTACTCAATGGGCTTGGGCGTTCATTCATAGCGGCGATACCTGCAGCCATCTTACTGGCCTGGCGCCGAGAAAAATGGCCGACTAAACAACAAATGAAGGGGCTAGCCGTTGTCGCCTTAGGCGCAATTATAGTGTTTCCGGTATGTACTGCCTGGGCTATGCGTACTTTGCCTGCTTCGCACGGCGCGATTGTCAATGGACTACAACCCTTATGCGTTGCTGTCTATGCCGTGTGGTTCGCCCGTGAAAAACCCTCCCGTACATTTTGGCTATGCTCAATCATGGGCAGCACACTGATTATCACCTACGCAATGCGCGCAAGTGGCGGCACATTAATGGCCGGGGATATCTTTATGTTGATTGCTGTGGCTTTTGGCGCGCTCGGCTATACAGAAGGGGGGCGCCTGGCTAAGCAAATGGGTGGCTGGCGCGTAATTTGTTGGGCATTGGTTCTCGCCGCTCCAGTGCTAGTCATACCGGTTACTTTGCTGGCATGGCACCATACAGGCCCAATTTCTCTTAAGTCCAAGCTGGCTTTTGGCTATGCTGCGCTTATTTCGCAGTTTTTTGGTCTTTTTATATGGTACGCTGGCCTGGCGTTAGGCGGTATTGCGCGTGTTAGCCAAGTGCAACAGTTACAGGTATTTTTCACGCTGGCTTTTTCTGCCTGCTTTTTTGGCGAGGAAGTTCGCTCGGACACTTGGCTTTTTGCCGCAGCGGTTGCCTTCATGCTTGCACTTAGCAGTCGCACGCGGATTGCAGCGTTACCGCCAAGCAGCATCAACTCCTCACAAAAGATTGCGCACAATTGAGGAAATTGAATGCCTATTTATAAAAAATGACATGAACTTGGCATCGAATTGCCAACGGCTGCAGTACCTGCCCCGCTTATTCAATGAATATGCAAAGCGGCAAACTCGTCTCTCTTTCTGGCCATATCGCTAAAAAAGACGAGCAACCATGGACCGGCCAAGCACCTTCCTTCTTATCCAGATAATTTAAAAAAAGCCTATATACCAATGCTGCTTATGGGTTTAAACCTCAAGAATTAACCCGCGCAACATTCGACTGCGGGCTTTTAGGCTCACTCTGACCTATACGTTAGGCTCTATCGCGATGACCAACAGGAACATGGCTGAGTGTTGAGAAAGTAAAATCAGCCCGGTATACTGTCTTGGTAATGAATAATAAAGATGAGACATGCGGATGAAAAAGCCCTGAATTTTGAGTTAGCATCGCGCAGCAAAGTTAACCTACGCCTTTTAAGAAAATTTTCTAATGCCCGAACCATTAAAATTATTACAAACCAATCAACTTTGTAAGCAGTATGGCCATGTCGTTGCATTAGCTCCAACTGATTTGACCGTATCGCAAGGGGAATTTCTAACTTTACTTGGTCCTTCGGGCTCAGGTAAAACAACGCTGCTGAGCTTGATTGCAGGATTATTACAACCCGATGACGGCAACATTTATATCGGTGGTATCGATGTCACTAACAAGGCGCCATATGAAAGAGATATTGGTGTAGTTTTTCAAAACTATGCGTTATTCCCGCATATGACCGTGGCGGAAAATATTGCCTTTCCTCTTAAAATGCGCAAAGTAAGCGCACATGAGATTCAGCAAGCCGTTGCACGCATACTTGAACTTGTCGAGCTACCGCATGTGGCTAACCGCTTTCCGCGTGAATTATCAGGTGGTCAGCAACAACGCATCGCGCTCGCCCGCTGTATGGTGTATCGCCCGTCGATTATTTTGATGGATGAACCTCTCGGCGCATTAGATAAAAAATTGCGCAACCAAATGCAGTTGGAGATTAAACGCATCCATCGCGAACTTGGCACAACGATCCTTTATGTCACGCATGATCAAGAGGAAGCGATGACCATGTCGGATCGCATTTGCTTAATGAACGGGGGCAAGATCGAGCAATTAGGTACGCCTATTGAGCTTTATTTTTGCCCACAGACCGCTTTCGTGGCGGATTTTATCGGCGAGTCCAATTTATTGCCAGCACGCGTCAGCCAAGTCGCTGGTGGAACCGTGCATTTCAACTTCAACGGTATGAGTGGGGGTGGCATTGCCACCTCCAATGGCAAGCCGATCACGCCTGGCAGCCACATTGAGGTCATGATTAGGCCGCAACATCTGCGCGTCAGCACAGAGAACGACTTAAACGAAAACCAAATTGAAGCCATTCTCACTGATTTCGTGGTCACTGGCGCCACCAGCAAATCGTATCTATCGGCCCCAAGGGACACACAACTGATCATTGCGGAGCTAACCCAGGGCCACCGCTCACCTCGCCTTCAAGGTGAGAAACTTACGTTGACCTGGAATGCAGCAGATGCGATCGCAATTCCACAAGACCCAATGGGCATTGAGGTTTAATGAAGCAGAAAGATCTTTCCTGGCAAGTTCTAGCAGCTCCAAGACTACTCGCCGCACACTATTGGCCCAATCTATTTAGGCTATTGAGTAACCCAAAATTTTATCTCGGCGCGCCGATTATCATTTATCTGCTGGTAACGCTAGTGTTACCCATCACCCAACTGTTCAGTCTAAGCTTTCTGCCTGAGGGGGAATTAGGGCTGACTCATTACAGCCGGCTCTTTTTGTCGCCAGTCTACCTGCAAGTGCTTGCCATCACCTTCAAAACAGCCGCCTATACTACTTTGCTTGCTGTCGTGGGAGGATATCCAGTTGCCTACCTGATTACTTTTGCGCCCCCAAAATTTAAGAGTTCGTTGCTGTTTTGGGTCCTGTTGCCATTTTGGACAAGCTTTCTCGTGCGCACTTTTGGCTGGATGGTACTGCTTGGCCGCAATGGCATGCTCAATCAGATGCTAACCCTCACCAAGATGACGGACGCCCCACTCAATTTACTCTATCACTTTCCCGCCGTCCTAACTGGCATGGTGCATGCAATGATGCCGCTGGCCATTTTAACCATGCTGTCAGTCATGAAAAATATTGACCGCACCCTGCCTCGTGCGGCATTAACACTCGGCGCAAAACCCGCTAGAGCATTCTGGATCGTGTATTTTCCACTTTCTTTGCCGGGCGTAGCGGCAGCAGCGCTGATGGTATTTGTCACGTCGATTGGCTTTTTTATCACGCCAGCGCTGTTAGGTGGGCGCAAAGAAATCATGATGACGCAAATTATCATGGACCAAATTCAGAGTACGCTCAATTGGGGGTTTGCTGGTGCTGTTTCAATGCTGCTGCTGGTAGCAGTGTTAGCCGTTTTTTTCTTATATAGTCGGCTCATTGGGCTTTCAAGTTTAGCGGGAGAAGGGACCACGACCACGCAGCAAGCGGCCAGGCCCACCCATCTCAGGATACGACTTGCTGGCTACTGGATCCTTGAACGTTTGGCCGATATTTTTGATGGTTTAGGCAGCCTGTGGCGCTATACGGTTTCTTGGAGAACCCAAACCTACGCCAAAAATCCTACAAAAAATCGGCATCTCTCCGGCAAGCAAGGATGGGCGCTGCGGATCGCTGCGCTGGTTATGCTGGCATTCTTGATGGCTCCGATACTCGTGATGATTCCAATCTCTTTCACTGAGAGCCGAGCAATCGATTGGCCCCCTCGAGGTTTTTCATTACAGTGGTATGACGCCATTTTTCATTCACCCAATTGGAGTCATGCCGCTATACGCTCCATCTTGATTGGCATAAGCACCGGAATTTTATCGATGCTGATTGGCGCACCTGCCGCTTTTTTGCTCTCTCGCTCAGGTTTTCGCTGGAAAGTAGCACTGCTGGGTTTTATTCTAACGCCGATGATTGTGCCAAGGATGATTCTAGCGATTGGTTTCTTTTATCTTTTCGCTAAGCTAGGCTTAGTCGGTTCCATGTTTGGCTTGGTGTTAGGCCACACGACTATTGCGCTTCCCTATGTCGTCATCACCATCATGGCAGTGCTTAAAAATTATGATACCCAGCTTGATGCGGCAGCTCAAAGCCTGGGGGCTAACCGGTTTAAGACTTTACGTTATATCACTTTTCCAATTTTATCCGCTGGCTTAGCCTCAGCGTTTTTGTTTGCCTTTGCCACTTCCTTTGATGAATTGACGATTGCCCTTTTTGTCACGGGTGGACTCAGTGCAACGCTGCCTAAGCAATTTTGGGATGAGATTACATTAAATGTCTCCCCGACGATTGCAGCCGTTTCAACTTGCCTGTTTTTCTTCGTGGCGATTATTATTGGATGTGCGGATCGGTTGCGCCGGCGCAGTGTGCGGTGAAGGCCCTTACTCGTTAACCTGCAAAGTCGTCTGGACGTCAGTGTCCCTAGCTTCGGGTTAAGCGAATAGAATTTTGGGTAACTTGAGATGTGTTGCCCCCAATTGGGGACAACACATCTTGTTAAACGTATTGCGGTATTGCGGTATTGCGAAAATACAATAACTTAAAAATTAAGCAGCACGAGCTCTTTTTTCTTCACTGCCTTCATTATAAAGAATGACATTCGGAATATTTGCATAAGCATGCTCACGAAAATTCCCTACCGTTTGCATGGTTAATAAAGCTTTTGATTTAATTTCAGTTGATTGAAGCCACAATTTATGTAGCTCATGATTCTTTGGAATCATTTGATGAAGAATATCACGAGTAATTTTCCAACCACACCCCTCACTCACCTCTCTGTTCTCGCCTTCAGCAACGCGGAACAGCCCCAGCGACTTGATAACAGTATGTAAATGACTTTGTATCATCGAGTGGAATGCAGTACCGTAGACTACGTCAATTGACTTTGCTTTGATACAATGATTTGGAAAAGTATTAATTTCAATAGGGCCGTTTGGTAAATGACGCGTGCTTTCATGTAAAGCGGGTGGATAATATCTAATACCACCATAATCTCTAATAGCAAATCCAGTTATTTGAAGAGTGTTCTTATCAAAACGCACAAGCGCATTTTGCTGATGCGCCTCAAATGCAAAACCGTAATCAATCACTGGAGGCAAAAAAGCCTTCAGGTAAGCAGTTGCATACTCTTTGAAGAACTCTACCCTACCTTGTGAAGTCGTTAGACGACTACCCCAAATACGGTGCATAAATGGCAACTCTCTGCCATTAGAGCGAGTAGCTGATGGCAAAGACTCTGTCAAAGTCACGCAAAGCACCACATGCTCATTACGGAGCTTAACCTGGTATTCAGCATCATCACGAATAATGCATGAAAGATGTTTAGCAATATCAAAGTCAGGATGGGTTGAGCTGATTGAGGCTGGCTCTCGCATTGCGATCAATGCATTTTTATCAGCAATCACTGCATCCAATAATGGATTTATTCTCGGCCCGAGAAAAGTAGTCCAAGGTGTGATAGTACGAAATGCAGAGGTTAATTTGATGCCCACTGGGAGCTTGATACAATATTTATCGTATCCAATATAATTGACAGTGCGAATTGAAGATTGCACCTTGCATGGAGTAGCAAACCACTCTGGCAAAATCCGAATATTAGAAAATCTAAGCTGAACATTAGGTATCTGATATTCGTGGACGGGTACAATCAGGTCTGACTCTTGATTAAATTCAATCCCATCTTGAGCGAGTCGGTCCAAATGAGAGGCATAAAGCGGTTTAGTGAGATCAGAGAAATCACCAGAAATTATAAGTTCAGTCTTAGGAACAATCGCATAGCGGAGATTAATATTGTACAAATCCGTGGCTGGCAAGATTGGCTGAGTCGGTGCTACTGTGTGTCTCATTCTATGCATTGGATGAATCGGATGTCCCTCAACAATAGATTGCTCCCAATCGATTAAAGGAGAATCGGCACTCAGTTTTATGGGTGCCGGGTGAGCATAACGGTACGCCTGATGCTCAATAGAATTAGCCATTTCAAGACAAATGCCATGAATCACTTTTGGGTCATAGTTATTCCATGCGCTCACTTGCTTCATCATTGCACCAACATCCGTCACTAACTCATGCGCAGATAGATCAACCACAACGGAAGTGAAATCCAGAGGATCAATCAGGGCAGATCGTGACTTGTCAGCATCACGAACAATAGGAAATCGCTTGAGAAGGACCAAATATTTGGCCGTATTGACATTAGTCGTAATCGCCTCGTATTCAGCATGACTAGAAATATTACGTTCTCTCAAGGCGAGTAACTTTAATGGTTGACGCCCATCACTCAATAAAGGTGTTGACGGTATGCCACCCATGATATTGCCCAAAACCAATCCTTCATTAAGCAAGCAAGTCAAAAAGCGAGACATGGTGGCGTGCTTTGCTAAGAGCGCGGCTTTTTCCTTAATTGAACAATCAATGGGTTGGCTAGATATATCAGAAGCCTCAGCAAGCAGTTGCCAAATTCTATCTGGCAGCATGGCACGGGGTACCGACGATGGCATCTCGGCAGGGCCGTGAGTGGGGCCAGCCTGTGTGCATTGAAGATTGGCAATGTGCGATGAGAACATTGAGATAGGTTGCATCTGGTCTCCTTAAAGTTTTTATGGATATAGTTCCCCCCTTAATAGCCTGTCAGTACTCCTATAACTTCAGGCGGGGTAGAGGGCCAACCCTTGTAAGAGGGTATGAAAAGCCCCCTGCTCTTTAGCAAAAAAATATTTGAAAATGATCTAGAACGACTCAGAGTAGCTTAACTCCTGTTAAATTTCAATTGTATTCGTGCGACCTCTTCCAAAGAAGGATTGCTCCAAAGGAGCTTTCGCAAAAGCAGCCTACACGGCCTTATCTAACGCGGACAATAAAATACCCCTCGCGCATAGCTCGGTTTAAATTCCTCCTCATCCCGCTCGTAATATAAAACTATAGAGTGCAAAATAGGAATTAACGCAGATTGCGTCTTATTATTGATAAAGATTCACGCACTTTTTGCGCAAACTGGTAACATCGCGGCGATTTGAACGCTTTTTTTGGAGTCCTCCTCATGCAAGGCCGTACCACGCTTACTCAATTTTTAATTGAACAACAACGCCAACACAATAGTCTCCCCGCCGATTTACGGCTCTTAATCGAGGCCGTTGCACGAGCGTGCAAGATGATCGGCCATTATGTCGGTAAAGGTGCGTTAGGCAGTGTACTAGGCAGCGCCGGCAGCGAGAATGTGCAGGGCGAAGTGCAGAAAAAGCTTGATGTGATTTCAAATGATATTCTGCTCGAAGCCAATAAATGGGGAGGCAGCCTCGCCGCCATGGCATCCGAGGAGCTTGAGCATATTCACCTGATTCCGCACCATTACCCTAAAGGTGAATATTTGCTGCTGTTTGATCCACTTGATGGCTCATCGAACATCGATGTCAATGTGTCAATCGGCACAATTTTCTCGGTCTTACGTTGCACAGATAAAACCCAGCCGCCTACCGAGCAATCATTCTTACAAGCAGGGACGCAGCAAGTTGCTGCAGGTTACGTTGTGTATGGCCCGCAAACTGTGTTTGTGCTCACCACAGGTCACGGCGTACACTGCTTTACGCTTGATCGCGAATTGGGTTCATGGGTCCTTACGCAAAGCAATATGCGTATCCCGCAAACAACTCATGAATACGCCATCAATGCCTCAAATGCACGGCATTGGTATCCGCCGGTACAACGCTATGTCAATGAGCTAGTGATGGGCAAAACCGGGGTGCGCGAGCAAGATTTTAATATGCGCTGGGTCGCTTCGATGGTGGCTGATGTGCACCGTATTTTGAATCGCGGCGGTATTTTTATGTATCCGGCCGACCAGCGCGATCCAGCCAAACCTGGCAGGCTGCGCCTGATGTATGAAGCCAACCCGATCGCTTTTATCGTGGAACAGGCACAAGGCGCTGCAACCAATGGTCAGCAGCGCATTCTTGAGATCCCCCCAACCCAACTACACGAACGGGTAGCGGTTTTCCTTGGGTCAAAAAATGAAGTTGACCGTGTGACGCGTTATCACCACGAAATGCTTTGAGTGATTTGAGGCGCGGAGCTAACAGCGGATAAGTGGCGCGGCCGTCGGCTCGCACATAAAGCGCGGGCACATCGCCAAGATACCCATCCATTGCTATAGGGGCCCGCGTGACGCTTTGTCTGCTGCCGGGTCCCAATGCCCTCTCCGGCAGCCATGCCAGCGGCAGGTCCTTGCGAACCCTTGGCCGGCGCATAAACTAAGTTTCCGCTGCATTCCACCAGTAAAATTTGCATCTTGGCAAGGCCTCTGAATGTTCATTGAATTCTGTACGCAAGCTGCCGACACGAACCGCCAGCGTATCAAAATTCAACTTATCCATCATAGGTCAACGCCCTTTATTCCACTGACAGTTGCAAATGTAATTGCGAAAACGCTTTTTCACTATCGGAACCGGCATCACGCTCACTCAGTGCCGCCGGGGCAAGTCGCGCCAATTCGAGGCTATTCAAGTAATCCGGCGTAATATCATCGGTTATATAACGGCCATCAAAACAGGCTGCTTCAAAAGACGTGAGCGCCGGGTTCAAGTCGCGCACAGCTTGTTTCATCGCCGTCACGTCCTGATAAATGAGTTGGTCTGCGCCAATGATGCGCGCCACTTCTTCATCGCTACGGCCATGGGCAACAAGCTCACCACGGGTTGGCATATCAATGCCATAGACATTTGGAAATTTAACCGGGGGCGCCGCAGAGGCAAAGATAACCTTGTTGGCGCCCGCATCGCGCGCCATTTGTACGATTTCATGACTGGTCGTGCCACGTACGATTGAGTCATCGACAATCAGCACGTTACGTCCTTTAAACTCGACCGCCATTGCATTTAGCTTTTGGCGCACCGACTTTTTGCGCACTGCCTGGCCTGGCATGATAAAAGTGCGGCCTACGTAACGGTTTTTAAAAAACCCTTCACGGTATTCAATGCCAAGCCGATTTGCCACTTGCATCGCCGCCGGCCGGCTTGAATCAGGAATCGGCATCACCACATCAATATCCCCTGCCGATATCACCCGCTCAATTTTTTTCGCTAGATAATCGCCCATGCGCAACCGAGCATTATAGACGGGCACTCCATCCAGACAAGAATCCGGCCGCGCCAAATACACATACTCGAAAATACAAGGATTAAGGCTGGCCTCATGCGCACACTGATGGCTATAAAAATCGCCGTCAAGGCCAATAAAAATCGCTTCGCCCGGTGCCACATCGCGTACCAACTCAAAGCCAATACCTTCAAGCGCAACCGATTCAGATGCGCCCATCCATTCGGTGCCCTGCTCAGTTTCACGCTTACCGATACAGAGCGGACGAATGCCGTAAGGGTCACGAAACACCAACAAGCCATAACCCGCGATAAGTGCAACAATCGCATATGAGCCACGTACGCGCCGGTGTACCCCGCTGACTGCTTTAAAGAGCATAGCGGGATCCAACGAGTAGCCCGCGCTCGCCATTTGCAATTCATGCGCGAGCACATTGAGCAAAACTTCTGTATCAGAATGGGTATTAATATGACGCCGGTCAATCCGAAACAGTTCGTCTTTTAATTGCCGGGAATTCGTCAAATTGCCGTTATGGGCCAAAATAATACCGTATGGCGCATTGACATAAAAAGGCTGCGCCTCTTCTTGGCTGCTGGCCGAACCTGCCGTTGGATAGCGCACCTGGCCAATGCCGCATGTGCCAGGCAAGGCGCGCATATTGCGCGTGCGAAAAGCGTCGCGTACCATTCCATTGGCTTTATGCATATAGAAAGTATTGCCATTTGCCGTGGCAATACCAGCCGCATCCTGACCACGATGCTGCAACAAGAGCAAACTGTCATACAGCAACTGGTTAACAGGAGATTTTGAAACTACACCTACAATGCCACACATGGCGGGTCCTTCAAATGACACAAATGATTACTGAATTCTTGTTTTAGAACACCTACCCTGGCTTGCTAACACCCACTTATTGCTTTCTTAGCAACTTTTAGCAACCATATAGCATTTTACTTCATTCGGGATAGGCGCGCACATAACGCGCTAGCGCATCAGGCAGCAGGTGCTTCATGAGCGACACGCCTGATTGCACATAAGGCCGTAGCAATGCCTCGCGCCAAAACCGCTGCTGTGGTAAATCGGTCATGCTGGCCATCGCCGCCAACACCACCACCAGTACAAAGCCGCGCAATAAACCAAATAATACGCCCAATGATGCGTTGAGCGAACCTAGTCCAATCGCGCCGACTAACCGGTTTGATAAGGCATTGAGCACATTGGCGGCCAGCAGTACAAGCATCACCAGCAGAGCAAAGGCCAATAAAAACTGAGTCAACTCACCACCCGGCAAGTGCGCCGGCAGATAAGGTGCAACCCCGTTTACACACTTAGCAGCAATGATAAAAGCAGCAATCCAGCCAATTAAGCCAAAGATTTCAGCAACTAAACCCCGCCATAGACCACGCAAGGCCGAAAGACCAAGCACGAGCAACACAGTAAAGTCGAATACGGTTAGCATGAGCACCTCTATTTAAGTGTTGGTTTACCAGTTTTGACCTTCATCTGCGCCAGACCTAGCTCACGGATGCGCTTGCTAGCTGCCTCAGCACTCACGCGATCATTAAATGGCCCAGCTCGCACGAGCAATTGTTGGCTGCCGTTAGCTAGCTTTTTCCGCTCCAGATAAGCGGGTATGTTCGCTGCTTTTAAGCGCGCAATCCATGCGCGGGCGCGCGGCTCATCATATAAAGTGCCCAACTGGACCGCGAAGCGATGGTTAGGCACACTGCCGGCAACTCTATTTGTGGTCTGCGGGCTGGCTTTTATACGCGGGTTAACAGGGGCAGAAGGCGCCGCGGCGGCACGCCTTGCGTCCGTCGCATTGACAGGTTTTGAAGAATTAATCGCCGTAACCGGCGGCATATTCGTTACCGTAGGGGGCAAAGCTGGCTTACGAGTTGGCTGAGTTGGCTGAGCGGGCTGGCTAGACGCGGACGGTACATTCGGTGCAGCCTTGGCCGCTAGACCTGTTGTATTAGGAATAGATTTTTGGGCAGTGGGAAGCGACTCAGGCAAGCACGAACGCACACCAGATACAGTCGCATCTATGCCCAACGCTGTCGCCGGCGTCATTTTAGTCGGCGCAACCACGTGAATTGCGATGTCATCAACCTGTGGCCTAGGGCCCGGCTCGAGCACTTTAGACAAAACCACAATGGCAACAGTCACCAGGACTACCGCTCCCAGCAAACGACGACGAGCTCGCCGCTTTTCTAGCAGCAGCGGATCTAGTAGAGCCTCTTGCCCAGTGCGGCGAGCATTGCGTTTTTCAGACTGCGCAGCGTTCTCGCGAGCCAATGCGGCCTTATCCACGCGGCTCACCCGCCCGCCAGATACGTCGCGCGCATCATATTTGTCGCCCGCACTGCGGCGGTTATTCTCTTTGTTACCGAACGAGAAAAGTCCCATAAATGGCTTAAACCACCTTACTTGTATCGTAAAATTTTGGAAGGTCGACCGGTTTATAGCTGGCGTTGTCGATATGCAATGACATCAGCCACCGTGTAGAAAGATCCAAAAACGATGATTCTATCATTCTCCGCGGCATTCGCTAATGCCTTTGCGTAAGCTTGCGCCGGTGTAGCAAAACATTCGATGCGGCGAGACACATTGGTGGCCGCGGTACGATTCTGATCAACCGCCTGTATTTCATGCAATAGCGCCTCGATCATAGCTGCTGGCGCGGCGCGTGGCGTGGGCAGATCAGTGATATACCAGTAATCAATTTCGCCCTTAATCCGCCGCAGGACGGCAGCAATATCTTTATCCTCCATGGCGCCAAATACTGCATAGGTATACGGAAAAAATCCCATATTACTTATATTTTCTGCGAGCGCCGCCACGGCATGCGGATTATGTGCAACGTCCAGCACCACTGCCGGCTTGCCAGGCAGTACCTGGAAGCGGCCGGCTAATTCCACCCTGGCTAGGCCAAGCCGAATCTCTTGCGCGGCGACCGGCAGTCTGTCGCGCAGTGCTTCAAGCGCCGCCAACGCCGCTGAGCTATTGAGCAATTGATTCGCGCCTCGCAATGCCGGATAAGCAAGCGCCGCCCGCGATAGGGTACGGCCGGTATAACACCATTGCTGACGCTCATTACCTGCTTGCGCCTGATAACCAAAATCACGGCCAACCAGCCATAAATCTGCGCCGATGCGCTGAGCGTGGTCAATTAAACTGCGCGGCGGTAATGGATCGCCGCAAATTGCCGGTTTGCCAGGGCGGAAGATACCCGCCTTTTCAAAACCAATTTTTTCACGCGTGTCACCAAGGTAATGAGTATGATCGATATCAATGCTCGTAATCACCGCGCAATCTGGATCGATACTATTGACTGCATCTAGCCGCCCGCCTAAACCTACTTCAAGAATCACGACATCAAGTTGACTGGCTGCAAACCAATGCGCAATCGCCAGCAGCGTAAATTCAAAGTAAGTCAGCGAGATCGGCTCGGCAAAACTATGGCGTGCCCGTTCGACCGCTGCAAAGTGAGGCAGTAAAGCGGCATCAGAAGCTATCTCGCCATTGATACGCGCGCGCTCGTTAAACGACAGTAAATGCGGTGAAGTATGACAACCAACCCGATAACTGGCCTGTAACAAAATAGATTCGAGTAGCGCGCAGGTCGAGCCCTTACCGTTTGTCCCTCCAACAGTAATCACTGGACACTTGAAATCCAGCCCGAGCGCATCTTTTACTTTGCTCACCCGCTCAAGGCCCATATCAATACCAATCGGATGGGCTGTTTCGAGATGAGCAAGCCAAGCGGTTAGGGTTGGAAAAGCGATCATTTAGCTAATATGTACTGCTGAATAGGCACTGAGACCAAAGGGTTCGTGATAAAAAATCCCATCATAAAAACGCTCATATCAGTGAACCATAGCGGCCTATGTTCTCTAAGAAACAACCGCATCATACGGTTGTAGCGTAAGTATGGCCAGCAAATGCGCAATTTTGGCGCGCAGTTGACGACGGTCAACGATCATATCAATCGCGCCTTTTTGCAGCAAAAACTCAGAGCGTTGAAAACCTTCCGGTAGTTTCTCACGTACGGTCTGCTCAATCACGCGTGGCCCGGCAAAACCAATTAATGCTTTAGGCTCAGCAATCACCACATCGCCTAGAAATGCGAAGCTTGCTGAAACCCCCCCCATGGTTGGATCAGTTAAGACGGAAATAAACGGTAGTTTAGCTTCGGAAAGTTTGGTCAATATTGCCGTCGTTTTGGCCATTTGCATCAGCGACAACAAACTTTCTTGCATGCGCGCGCCACCCGAAGCTGTCACGCAAATAAATGGCGTACGTTGCTCAAGCGCAACTTTCACGCCGCGCGTAAAACGCTCGCCAACCACCGAGCCCATTGACCCGCCCATAAAAGAAAACTCAAAACAAGCCGCGACCACTGGCAAGGTATGGATGGCGCCGCCCTGTACAACCATCGCATCGGTTTCCCCGGTATCTTCCATCGCTTCTTTAATGCGCTCGGTATATTTGCGACTGTCTTTGAATTTAAGCGAATCGACCGGCACAATTTCCTGGCCAATTTCATAACGGCCCTCTGCATCAAGCAAGCTATCTAGCCGCGTGCGCGCGCCAATCCGCATATGGTAATCACACTTAGGGCAAACGTGCAGATTACTCTCTAGATCATTGCGATAGAGTACGGCCTCACATGATGGACATTTAATCCATAGCCCTTCAGGCATGCTTTTGCGGCTTGCCGGATCAGTCGGTTTAATTTTAGGTGGCAGTAGTTTATCAAGCCAGCTCATCATCTATCCTTAGTTTCTTGGTTACGCTCTAACTTTACGGCTGTATTACGCTCTAACTTTACGGCTGTATCGAGCGCCGGTCGCATTTGCGCAATAAAATTAATTAGCAATTGTACCGCGTCTGTGGGCGGCGCCTCGGCCAGAAGCTGTGCAGTACGGCTACCGCTTACCAGCGCAGCTAGCTGTGGTTTGCCCATAGTTCTCCCCAAGGCTGACTAGTCAGGTCCGGCAGTGGCACCCTGAACGTGGGCGGATAGCCAATCTGAGCAAGATATAGGCCGTCCGCCATAAAAGTGGGCGCTGCCTGGCGTCGCTCACGCGCCTCAAGCACCGTTTGCAACCAACTCACCGACTGCCGGTGACGGCCAACTTCAATCAGACAGCCCATGATATTTCGCACCATATGGTGCAAAAAAGCATTAGCCCGAAAACGAAAATAAATAAAATGGCCGCGCGCTTCGATATCTAGCGCATAGAGGTGCTTACAAGGCGATTTGGCCTGACATTCAGAGGAACGAAAGGCGGAGAAATCATGCTCGCCAAGCAGCACGCATGCAGCGGCGCGCATGGCTGTCAGGTCAAGTTCTGTCTGATACACCCAACCAGCACGGCCAGCCAATAGGGGCGAGCGAATAGGATGCGAGTACAGCATATAGTAATAAGTACGCTCATACGCGCTAAAACGCGCATGGAACTCTGCAGGTACATGCTGCGCCCACTGCACGGCAATGCTCGCCGGCAAAAAAGCATTGACCCCGCGCACCCATGCAAATATCGGGCGCTGCGCTTCGGTGTCAAAATGCACCACTTGGCCCAACGCGTGCACGCCTGCATCTGTACGACCCGCCGCCACGGTCTTCAGCGGACGGGTAGTAAATAACGCCAATGCGCGCTCAAGCGCATCTTGCACCGTGTTACGGTGCTGCTGCGACTGCCAGCCGGAGAACGTCGCACCATCGTACTGCAAGCCTAAAGCAATACGCATCGCAGTTTATGGTCTAAGGTCGCAGTGCGGGTTAAATTTCATGCTGCGGCCAGCAAAATTCGCAGCATCCGCCGCAAAGGTTCAGCCGCGCCCCAAAGTAACTGGTCGCCTACTGTAAAGGCGCAGAGATATTGAGCGCCCATCGCGGGCTTACGCAACCGGCCAACCGGTACGGATAACTTACCCGTTACAGCAGCCGGCGTAAGCTGGCTAAGCGATGCAGCGCGTTCATTCGGCACCACCTGCACCCAGTCATTGGCCGCGGCCAAGATATTTTCAATCTCGGCTAGCGGTACATCTTGCGTGAGCTTAATCGTCATTGCCTGTGCATGGCAACGCATCGCGCCAATGCGCACGCAAATGCCATCAACAGGTATTGAACCGACCATGCCCAATGAGGGCTTGCCAAGAATCTTATTGGTTTCAGCCGCCCCTTTCCATTCTTCGCGCGACACACCCTGTCCTAGATCCTGGTCAATCCATGGCAGCAGTGAACCCGCCAGCGGCGCGCCAAACTGAGCCACCGGCATCTGCTCACTGTTCATTGCAGCCAGCACAGAGCGATCAATGTCCAAGATTGCGGCGGCCGGATCAGCCTGGCTTTGATTGGCTGCGCCATATAGCACGCCCATTTGTTGCAACAATTCGCGCATATTCTGCGCGCCAGCGCCAGAAGCGGCCTGATAGGTCATCGCACTGACCCATTCGATTAAGCCCGCATGAAAAAGGCCACCGAGCGCCATCAGCATGAGACTGACCGTACAATTGCCGCCAATGTAATTTTTAATGCCACGGCCCAGTGCATCTTGAATAACGTCCGCATTCACCGGGTCTAGGATAATCACCGCATCCTCTTTCATGCGCAGCGAAGAAGCAGCGTCAATCCAATAGCCATCCCAGCCAGCCGCACGCAGCTTAGGGAATATCTCAGCCGTGTAGTCGCCACCTTGGCAAGTTATGATAATGTCGCACTGCTTGAGCGCCTGCAACTCATACGCATCTTTCAGCTTTATTTCATTTTTAGCGAAAGGTGGCGCCGCTCCGCCAACATTACTCGTACTAAAAAATAACGGCTCGATCAAGGCAAAATCGTTTTCTTCGCACATGCGCTGCAATAAAACTGAGCCTACCATGCCGCGCCAGCCGACAAAACCAACTGTTTTCATCTTTTTACTCATTTAAAAATCCGCTCACGTCACTGCGAGAGCGCTCTATCTTAGCAATACCGCAATTTTGGTCATTTTTATGGCTAGCGCTGCTCGATCGGTTTTGCTTCGCGCGGTGTCTGCCCAACGAAAAGCTGGCGTGGCCGGCCAATTTTTTGATCCGGCTCGGAAATCATTTCATTCCATTGCGCAATCCAGCCAACCGTGCGCGCCATCGCAAAAATACAGGTAAACATCGAAGTCGGAATACCCAACGCGCGCTGCACAATGCCTGAATAAAAATCAACATTAGGATAGAGTTTGCGCGAGACAAAATATTCATCTTCCAGCGCAATTTTTTCTAGCTCCATCGCCAATTTGAAGAGTGGTTCGTTCTGCAAGCCCAACTCTTCAAGCACATCATGGCATGTCTCGCGCATGAGTTTAGCGCGTGGGTCATAATTCTTATAGACGCGATGGCCAAAGCCCATTAACTTTACACTTGAGTGCTTATCCTTGACCTGCCTGATAAATTCTGGAATCCGCTCTGGCGAGCCAATTTCTTCTAGCATATTGAGTGCAGCTTCATTCGCTCCACCATGCGCCGGTCCCCATAGACAGGCAATGCCTGCCGCCACGCAAGCAAATGGGTTAGCACCCGATGACCCGGCAAGCCGTACCGTTGACGTTGAAGCGTTCTGCTCATGGTCAGCGTGTAGGATCAAAATCCGGTCAAGAGCACGCACCAATACCTCGTTAACCTTATATTCTTCGCATGGATTGGCAAACATCATGCGCATAAAGTTAGCGCTATATGACAATTCGTTGAGGGGGTACACAAACGGCATGCCAATATTATATTTATAGGCCATTGCAACCAACGTCGGCAGCTTAGCAATTAAGCGGATGGCCGATACTTCGCGATGACGGGCATTGTTAATATTCAATGAGTCATGATAAAACGCGGAGAGGGCGCCGACACATCCCGTTAATACTGCCATTGGATGCGAGTCCCGCCGAAAACCCCGGAAAAAAAACTGCATCTGCTCGTGCACCATCGTATGCATAGTGACCAGCTCGTTAAATTCCCGTTTCTGTTCGATCTTGGGTAAATCGCCTTTTAAGAGTAAATAGCAAACGTCCAAAAAATCGCCATGCACTGCAAGTTGCTCAATCGGATAGCCGCGATGCAACAGTTCGCCTTTGTCACCGTCAATATAGGTAATGGCCGAATTGCACGCTGCCGTAGACATAAAACCTGGGTCATAGGTAAATTTACCGGTTTGTCCATATAGCTTGCGAATATCAATCGCATCGGGGCCTTGGGTGCCCTGGTAGATTGGCAATTCAACGCTGGGCGAGCCATCACTAAAAGAAAGCGTCGCTTTTACATCGGATGGAGTCATCAACGTCCTCATGTTAAAAAATGGCATAGCGAATGTTGCCCAAAAAAGCCAGCCGTGAATCTGCTTAGGTTCTACGGTAAAATTAGAATGCGCGGGTAACTTAACTAGCGCGTAACAGCGCCAATACACGCAACCCATCCGCGTTGGCGAGTTCGCCTTGCGGCTGCGATCGAGCCAGAAGTAAGTCTAACAAATCGCTATCGCTAAGTTCCAATAGCTGAGTCAGCGCCCCTATATCGGCGTCGCTTAGGATATGCTCATAACGACTAAAAAAACGTTCAATGATCAGATCGTTTTCCAGCAGCCCGCGCCGCGCCCGCCAACGCAATCGGGCCCGTTGCACAGGGTCTGCTTGATGAGAAACAGGTGCCATTTTAAATGCTCGCTTCAACGTCTATGCTTAAATTGCACGGCGTACCATGAGTTCTTTGATTTTACCAATTGCCTTAGTTGGATTCAGCCCCTTCGGGCAGACATCAACGCAATTCATAATCGTGTGGCAACGGAACAAGCGATAAGGGTCTTCCAGGTTATCCAGGCGCTCGCCAGTCGCACGATCCCGACTGTCAGCAATAAAACGATACGCTTGTAATAAACCAGCGGGGCCAACAAATTTGTCTGGGTTCCACCAAAAACTCGGGCAAGAAGTTGAGCAGCTAGCGCATAAAATACATTCATACAATCCATCCAGCTCATTACGTTCTTGTGGAGATTGTAAACGCTCTTTCTCTGGTAGTGGCTCATCATTAATCAAGTAGGGCTTGATTGAATAATATTGATCAAAAAAATGCGTAAAATCGCAAATCAAATCACGTACTACGGGCAACCCTGGCAGCGGCCTGAGCGTAATTCGCTGCGGCAGCTCATTCATATTGGTGAGGCAGGCAAGCCCATTTTTACCATTAATATTCATCGCATCCGAGCCGCATACGCCTTCGCGACATGAACGGCGAAAGGCGATCGATTCATCCATCGATTTCAGCTTGATCAATACATCGAGCAGCATTTTGTCATGCGCGTCGAGTTCAAGCTCGTAAGTTTGCATGCGTGGCGCTGCGTCCTGGTCTGGATCATAGCGATAAATCTCAAAAATACGTTTTGTCATCTCGAACTTCCGTTGGCCTAACCTAGCATGCAAGCACACTGCATCAACTGATTGCGCTTAATGCTTTTGTCAGACATATCTAGCAAAAATAAGCCGCACTTAAAAGGTGCGCGCCTTTGGCGGTATGGTTTCAACTGTCAGCGGCTTCATACGCACGGGCTTATAGTCCAAACGATTATCCGCGCTATACCAAAGAGTATGGTGCAGCCAATCTCCATCGTCGCGCTCTGGATAATCGCGGTGCGCATGTGCGCCACGGCTTTCTTTACGCGCTTCGGCTGAAGTTATCGTGGCACGTGCAACTTCAATCAAATTAGCCAATTCGAGTGCTTCGACCCGCGCCGTATTAAATACTTTTGATTTATCTCGCAAGTGCACATGTTTAACCCGCTCAGTCAACTCGCTCATTTTTGCAACGCCTGCTGCGAGTAATTCACTGGTCCGAAAAACGCCTGCATGAGCTTGCATGGTCTGACGAATATCGCCCGCAATATGCTGTGTATACTCACCAGTTGTGCTTGCCTCAAGCTCAGCTAACCGCGCCAACGTACGTTCGGTAGCATCGGCTGGCAGCGGTTTATGCTCCGCTTGAGCCTTCACTTGCTGAATAATATGGTTACCTGCAGCCCGGCCAAATACCACCAAATCCAGTAATGAATTAGTGCCGAGGCGATTAGCGCCGTGCACCGATACGCACGAACATTCGCCAACCGCGTAAAAACCACTTACAGGGGCTTGATTATCGCCCTCTTTGCCAACCACCTGACCATGAATGTTGGTCGGGATGCCGCCCATTTGATAATGGATTGTAGGCACCACTGGAATCGCCTCTAAAATACAATCCACATTGGCAAATTTAAGCGCGATTTCACGGATTGACGGCAGTCGTTTAACAATGGTTTCAGCCCCAATATGCGATAAATCCAATAGCACATGGTCTCGCTGTGGCCCACAGCCGCGGCCTTCTTTGATTTCTTGGTCCATCGCGCGGGAAACAAAATCGCGCGGCGCAAGATCTTTCAGAGTTGGCGCATAACGCTCCATAAAACGTTCGCCATGGGCATTGCGTAAAATTCCACCCTCGCCACGCACCCCTTCTGTAATCAAAACGCCAGCGCCTGCTACCCCAGTTGGATGAAACTGCCAAAACTCCATATCTTGGAGGGGAATACCGGCTCGTGCAGCCATGCCAAGGCCATCGCCCGTATTGATAAATGCATTGGTTGAAGCCGCATAAATACGGCCAGCACCACCCGTTGCAAAGAGTGTGCACTTGGCTTCCAAAATATAAACCTCACCCGTTTCCATTTCGAGCGCAGTCACGCCAAGCACGTTGCCCTCTTGATCGCGGATCAGATCAAGCGCCATCCATTCAACGAAGAAGTGAGTTTTTGCTTTGACATTTTGTTGATAAAGCGTATGCAGCAGTGCGTGGCCAGTTCGATCCGCCGCGGCACAAGCACGCTGTACCGGTTTTTCGCCATAGTTCGCAGTATGTCCGCCAAACGGGCGTTGATAAATCGTACCATCAGGGTTACGATCAAATGGCATGCCAAAATGCTCAAGCTCATACACTGCACGTGGCGCCTCACGACACATGAATTCAATCGCGTCTTGGTCGCCGAGCCAATCTGAGCCTTTAATCGTGTCATAAAAATGATAATGCCAGTTATCTTCACTCATATTGCCCAGCGAGGCACCAATACCACCTTGAGCTGCAACGGTATGTGAGCGAGTTGGGAACACCTTAGATAATACGGCGACCGACAAACCCGCTTGCGCCAATTGCAAAGATGCCCGCATGCCCGAGCCTCCCGCACCGACAATCACTACATCAAAACGCCGGCGGGGTAGCGTACTCTTAATTGCGGCCATTCTTATACTCTCCACAGAATCTGCACGGCATAGCCTGCACATACAAGCAGCCATACGATCGTCAACACTTGCAACGTAAGCCGCACACTAAGCGGCTTCACGTAATCCATCCAAATATCACGCAGGCCAACCCAAGCATGATAAAAAAGCGCCAGTAATGCAACAAAAGTAGCTGCTTTCATCCATTGCGCAGCAAAAATCGATGCCCAACCGTCATATGAAAAAGCTTTTGCGGCAAAAAACCAGACGAGCAAAATAAGGGTATAAATCGCCATCACCGCGGCGCTCACCCGTTGCGCCAGCCAGTCGCGCAAACCGTAATGCGCGCCCACCACCAGGCGCTTTGGGCCAAGATTATTTTGGCTTGCCATTTAAAAAACCCCAAATAGTTTGAGCGCAATAGCAAACGTGACTATTGACGAAAGGACGAATACAACAGCAGCGGTCTTCTTACTGGCGGCTTTAGCCACCCCATAATGCATATCCATCAGCAAGTGACGAAGACCTGCAAAAAAATGAAATGCAAATGCCCAAATAACCAACAAAAGGCTTAACTTGACCAGCACACCGCTCGCGAAACCCTTTAGCACCCCGAAGCTCGTTGCCGAAGCCAGGCTTTGCTCGAACAAATACAAAGAAAACGGCAAGGAAAGAAAAAGCAGCGCCCCGCTAATACGATGCAAAATTGACACCATCCCTGCTAACGGAAGCCGGTAACTGAGTATCTGCCTAATTCCAATATTACGAAATTCCGGCCTTGGTTTTTTGCTAGCTTCAGCCATACGGTTAAACCTCATTGAATCACACAGCCCGAGATTTTAACGCGTTTTCTGCTTGTCTGACACTTGGAGACTTCACATAACTAAAACCTGCGCACGCAGACCCCTTGCAAATAGATGAGTTAAGCAAGTTATAAGGCTGGTTTAAAAAAATTTAAATTTACGTTTTCCATCAAAAACCGCTTATCATAATCTAGACATTATTCAACCAAATAGTGGATTAAATACCGGAATTTTTCAACGGGTAATTGGGTGGCATTGCATCAACTGTGTTGTACGCAGCAGATAATTTATGGTCAGCCGAACGGCTATATTCTCTTAATCTGCAAGCTTAATGCGATTATTAGGATTAATTTAAATCATTCTGATAATAAAACGCGTCAGTCACATACCAACCGCGCCGAACTTCAACCGGCCGGTCGCCATAGGTATAAGACACTCGATCAACGCTTAATAGCGGGTGGCCCGGTTCAACACCAAGTACTGTTGCAACCTCATCAGCAGCGGCTAGCGCACGAATTTTTTCCGAAGCACGAATCATCCGCGTACCAAATTCTGTTTCAAATAGTACATAAAGCGGCCCATGATACGCAGCCAACCGCTCTAGCGTCAGACCCCTAAATAAATTGCCTGGCAACCAAATTTCATCGAAAACGGCAACCACTCCACTAAACTTCAGAGTACGTTTGATAAGTACAACTGGCTCATTAGGTTGCAGCTCGAGCGGCCGAGCAATCTCAACCGGTGCACGTAGGCGCCGGCACTCAAGCAAATGACTTTCGTATACGTTAGGCACGCCAGCTTCCGGCAGTAAGCGCAAAAAACGAAATTGCGCACGCGCTTCACTATGCGTCGCCACAAAAGTGCCTTTGCCTTGTCGGCGGATAAGCAAATTTTCAGCCGCCAACACACTGATTGCTTTGCGTACAGTTCCTTGACTGACTTTATAGCGCGTGGCAAGCTCAACTTCACTCGGAATTGGTTCACCTGGCTTCCACTCACCAAGCTCTAAACTCTGTGTAATGAGCGCTTTGATTTGTTGATAGAGAGGGCTAAAGGTAGGAGAAAGCGGCAACTCTACCTGTGCGCTGCGCTCAATTTCAGTAGTCGCCTTCGACAAAGTGGCAGAACGAGTTTTCATTGTAGTATTGGATCACAGCGCACTCACACCGTCTACCCGCTGCTTTAATTTAGATGTCTTATATAAGATACATGATAATGTTGACTTTCGCGACAGTGGCTTTTAGACTTGGGATCGACTAGGCGCTGCGCCGCCTACACGCGGATTGTTCAATGACTCATTCAGGAAATAATTATGTCTAAACCTGCACAGCGTATCGCCATCTCTGGTGCTGCCGGGCAAATTGCTTACTCGCTGCTCTTTCGTATTGCCAATGGCGATCTACTTGGTAAAGATCAGCCTGTGATTTTGCAACTGCTGGATCTGCCGCAGGCTCAAGCAGCCGTGAAAGGGGTGGTGATGGAGCTTGAGGATTGCGCCTTTGGACTACTGCAAGACATTATTATTACAGATGATCCTAAAATTGCTTTTAAGGACGCCGATTTTGTTTTGTTAGTTGGCGCACGACCGCGTTCAAAAGGGATGGAGCGCAAAGATCTACTCAGCGCCAATGCTGAAATCTTTACCGTGCAAGGCCGCGCTTTAAATGAGGTAGCCAGCCGCAATGTCAAAATACTCGTGGTCGGCAACCCCGCTAACACAAATGCCTACATCGCGATGAAATCTGCGCCCGATTTACCGCAGAAAAATTTCACCTCAATGATGCGCCTTGATCACAATCGCGCTTTGTCGCAACTCGCCGCTCAATCGGGTCAGTCAATCACAGACATTGAGAAAATTATTGTGTGGGGCAATCATTCGCCTACGATGTATCCAGATTTCCGTTTCGCCACGGTTAACGGCGCTAGTTTAACGCAGATGATCAATGATGAGACCTGGAATCGCGAGGTTTTTATGCCAACTGTCGCTAAACGCGGAACCGCCGTGATCGAAGCGCGTGGCTTGTCGTCGGCAGCCTCCGCAGCCAATGCAGCGATTGATCATATGCGTGACTGGGTACTGGGCAGCAACGGGCGCTGGGTTACCATGGGCGTTCCATCCAATGGAGCCTATGGCATTCCTAAAGAGTTGCTCTATGGTTTTCCAGTGACGACAGCAAATGGAGAGTACACTTTGGTGTCAGACCTTGAGATCGATGCGTTTTCACGCGAGCGGATGGATCTAGCGCTGCAAGAATTGCTCGAAGAACAGAACGGTGTAAAGCATCTGCTTGGGTAGTCGCGATTGTTTTTGCTTGAAGTTCCGATATATAAGGAGACTTGTATGAGAAACCTAGTTATCGCTGTCCTCACCTATCTATTCGCTATCGTACCGGGGGTGCTAGCGAGCAATGCTGTGGCGCACACAGCTCAAACCGCTCCCCCCGCAAAACCCTCTATTAAGGTAGAGCGCTCGCGCACCAAACCTGCCGCACACAAAAAAACCGCTGCTAAGCCAGTGAAATGGTTGTGTAAGGGCAAAGAAACACTCTGGATCACCGGCGATATGCAGCGCGATCAAATCCTCACCATGCGTTGGGGCCGGAAGAACTACCAACTGCCGCGCGTCCAAACGACGACCGGCGCTGATCGTTTCTATGATCCGGCCAGCGGGATGAATTGGATTGTGATTCCGTCCAAAGCCATGCTATTCAATGATAAAGGCCAGCATAAAAGACGCCTTGCGGATGAATGTAGGTCACCCGAAATGATTGCTAAGGATACTCCCGCTCCAACCCGAGCAGAGGCAATCCGCAAAGCTCACTAACGAACGGTCGCGCGCAAATCTTAGCGCGGATGCTTTCTCGTACTGACGCACAGTGCTATAAACGCAATGCATAAGCATCAGTGGGAAAAAGCCGCGCATAGGATTTGCGCTTTCTGCTTATAAGGACAAAATGCTTCACACTCTTTACAACACACTCAAAGAATTCGATAGTGGCACTGGCACTGGCACTGGCACTGGCACTGGCACTGGCACTGGCACCGGCGCATTTTACTCGCTGCCACAGTTAGGCCAGGCGCTTAACCTTAAGCTTGAGCGCCTGCCCGTTTCAATCAGGCTCATACTTGAGTCGGTCTTGCGTAACTATGACGACCTCAAAATCACGCGCACGCATATCGAGCAACTCGCAAACTGGAAACCCAATGCAATTCGCACTGAAGAAATTCCGTTTGTTGTCGCGCGCGTCGTTTTACAAGATTTCACAGGTGTGCCGCTACTGGCCGATATTGCAGCCATGCGCGATGTGGCTAAACAAATGGGACAGGATCCGAAATCGATTGAGCCACTGGTACCGGTTGATTTAGTGGTGGATCACTCAGTTCAGATCGATTATTTTCGCCGCGAAGATGCGCTCGATTTAAATATGAAGCTGGAGTTTCAGCGCAACCAAGAGCGCTACCAGTTCATGAAATGGGGCATGCAAGCGTTTGATACATTCCGCGTGGTGCCGCCTGGCATTGGCATTGTCCACCAAGTCAATCTTGAATATTTTGCGCGGGGCGTACACCAGAAGAAGGAGCTAACGGATCCTCGCCATAACCCCATTTACTACCCCGATACGCTAGTGGGTACGGATAGCCATACCACCATGATTAACGGTATTGGCGTGATTGGCTGGGGAGTCGGTGGTATTGAAGCGGAAGCAGCCATGCTCGGCCAGCCGGTATATTTGCTGACCCCTGATGTGATTGGCTTTGAGTTAAAAGGCCAACTACGTGAAGGTCTTACTGCCACTGACTTGGTATTGACAGTGACTGAACTCTTGCGCAAAGAAAAAGTCGTCGGCACATTTGTTGAATTCTTCGGCGAGGGGGCTGCTTCAATCGCCGTACCGGACCGGGCAACCATCAGCAATATGGCACCCGAATATGGGGCTACGATGGGTTTTTTCCCAGTAGATGATAAGACTATCGAATATTTTGAAAACACCGGCCGTACCTCAAAAGAAATTGACGCGTTCCGTAATTACTTTAAAGCGCAGCACCTCTATGGCATGCCCGCGGCCGGTCAAATCGACTATACCCGGATCATCACGCTGGATCTAGCGACTGTAACTCCGTCACTGGCTGGCCCTAAGCGGCCGCAAGACCGCATCGAGCTTGGTCAGATGAAACAAACTTTCACTGAACTCTTCTCAAAGCCAGTCACTGAAAACGGTTTTTCTAAAGACAACAGCGTGCTCGATCAAGCCTATAAGACCCGTGATGGCCTGCCAATTAAAAATGGCGACATCTTGATTGCAGCGATTACGTCCTGTACCAACACCTCCAATCCAAGCGTGCTACTTGCTGCTGGTTTACTGGCCAAGAAAGCGGTTGAAATGGGCCTCAGTGTCGCCCCGCATATTAAGACTTCTCTGGCGCCTGGCTCACGGGTTGTTACCGAATATTTAAATGCAACCGGCCTCACACCTTATCTTGAGAAGCTCGGTTTTACCCTCGCCGCTTACGGTTGTACAACGTGTATTGGCAATGCAGGCGACCTCACGCCAGCCCTTAACGAGGCAATCATCCAGCACGATCTCGTGGCCGCTGCCGTGTTATCCGGTAATCGCAACTTCGAGGCACGGATTCACCCGAATCTGCGGGCCAATTTTCTGGCCTCGCCGCCGCTGGTAGTAGCCTATGCAATCGCCGGTACCGTCATGCGCGATTTAATGACTGAGCCGCTTGGCCAGGGTAAAGGCAAGGATGGAAAAGTACGAGATATTTATCTCGGCGATATCTGGCCATCAAGCCAGGAAATCCACCAATTGCTCAAGGTCGCGCTGAATGCAGAAGTATTCAAAAAAAACTACGCGCAGCTTACCCAAAAAGGCGATTTGTGGAGCAAGATTGAAGGCATTGAAGGCCAAACCTATAACTGGCCAAAATCGACTTACATTGCACAGCCCCCCTTTTTTACTGATTTTAGGATGCAGCCCACGGCTCCTCAGACTAGCGTCAAAAACGCGCGTGCACTCGGCATTTTTGGCGATTCAGTTACGACTGACCACATCAGTCCGGCCGGCGCGATCAAAGAAACCTCCCCGGCTGGCTTATGGCTGCAAAAAAATGGCGTGCTTAAAGCTGATTTCAACAGCTATGGTTCACGCCGCGGCAACCATGAAATTATGATGCGCGGAACCTTTGCCAATGTCCGCATCAAAAATTTGATGGTGCCGCTACAGGCTGACGGTACGCGCATTGAAGGCGGAATTACCCTTCATCAACCCAGCGGAGAAGCGTTATCCATTTATGATGCGGCCATGCGCTACATTGCTGAAGGCGTGCCAACGATTGTCTTTGGTGGTGAAGAATACGGCACAGGCTCCTCGCGCGACTGGGCGGCCAAAGGAACCCAATTGCTCGGCGTAAAGGCTGTGATTGCCTGCAGCTTTGAGCGAATTCATCGCTCGAATTTAGTTGGGATGGGGGTTTTGCCGCTGCAATTTATGACTGGCGTGAGCGCACAAACGTTAAAGCTACGAGGTGATGAAAGCTTTGACCTTGAGGGCTTTGAGCACATCAAGCCACAGCAGCAGGTTACGCTCACCATCCACCGCGCCAATGGCACGCAGCAACGCGTGCCTTTATTGCTGCGCATCGATACGCCAATTGAAGTGGATTACTACCAGCATGGCGGTATTTTGCCGTTTGTGCTGCGTTCGCTACTCACTCATTAAATCCGCTCTGATCATTGCCACGCCTGCCAGACAACGCACTGGCAGGCTACCTTCTCAATTTTCTGGCTAGGCGCCATCCATTCTGATGAGGTTCAAAATTGACCTCTCTGCCATTTTTCTGTCTCTTGTCCTGTAAGGACATGGGTTTAGTCAGACCAAGTTTTGGCTAAGACACATAAGCAGCAGTCACTGGATTTCAGCGCCACGCTGTCTAAGCAATTGCGCATTCACTTCACTTAATCCTATGGCTCTTTTTATACTGGTTTCTGTCACCGTCAACGTGGCTTGATAAGAGGTCCATTCTAATACCCATGCCCTTACACACAACTATAAACAAGCAAGTACAATAAACCTTTAAAACCCGCCTGCTCTGATCGCTTCCGGATTCACCTCCTCGCCTCGTGGCGCAGTAATCGATAGCCTCCTAATAGCGCCGCTTGGTCCCCTTCACAACTCTTTGATAACGAATTTTCTAGTTAGCTTGCCATCCGCGATCTTATATTCACCAAGCGCTTGGTTCTCCTCTCATCGCCCAGAGAATCGATAAAACCAACAAAGCCTGCAACTGTTTCCTTACATTCCTCGTGTTTCAATTTACTGTAGAAATATATTTTTTTTTCGTGTATGCTCCTCTCAAATAAATTAAATTCAGTATAAGAGACTCTCTCCCGTTTGGTAAGAACCATAGATTGCTATAGCAATCTAGAAATCTATGATGTCCGTTATAAAAAGTATGTGAAATGGATGGGCCGGAATTAACAACCATGACTGGTTAGATTCTGGCGTGGAGGCTGGATGAATCGTTGAATCGTTGAATCGCATTAAAAAAAGGAGACTTCTAGAATGAGCAATCCGTTTGATGACCTCAATGGTGTTTTTTTGGTATTGGTTAATGCCGAAAATCAGCACTCCCTATGGCCTAGCTTTGCCGAGGTACCTGCAGGCTGGCGCACCGTGCATGGACCCGATGCGCGCCAAGCGTGTCTTGACTATATCGAAACGAACTGGGCCGATATGCGCCCCCAAAGCTTGATTGAAGCCATAGGTGGCTAATAAGCGGCACACTTCACTCTAGGATGAAGGTGTTGGTTTGCGACGCCAGGTTGGTTTGTGTGATGTGTAATCGTACTGTTCTTGTTATATCTTAACAGAGGAATAATAATATGCGCATTCTCGGTATTAACTCCGCCTATCATGAATCATCAGCATCAATTATTGTAGACGGTAAAATTGTAGCGGCTGTCGAAAAGGAAAGGTTCACACGAAGAAAGCATGCGAAGGAAGCGAGTGTCTCTAATCCAAATGAACTGCCTGAACACAGTATCCGTTTTTGCCGTTCTTATTTACATAAAGACCATTCTGCTCGAGTCCAAATGGTGAGCCGAGATAGCAACCCCGATTTCCATGCGCTGATCACACATTTTTCCGACATGACTGGCGTACCGTTGGTGCTCAATACATCGTTTAACGACAGTGAGCCAATTGTTTGCTCCCCATCTGATGCGATTAAAACTTTCCAAGGTACAGCGATTGATGCTTTATTTATTGGCGATATGTTTGTCGTCAGATAAAGCCCCCCCCCCTTTCATAAACAATAATGGCAGTTTGCGGAACAGGAGCGTTAGATATGTACAATACAAAAAAAGAAAAAGTTCTTTTCTCTATAACAGAAAAAAACGATCAAGGGAGTCATTCTTATGAAGTGGACAATGGCTTACCTATAACCCAACAAGAACAATTACATCATTATCTGAGAGAGGCGGATAAAGATAGCATTCGTGTGCCGCCAACTCGTTCCATGAAGATTGTCACCGATCCGTTTAACTATACTCATGAAGACCAAGTTCTCCCGATCCAGCCAGAACAATTATTTTTTATGGACTACACATCCAAAAAAGACTTGGAAAACACGGATGTTCTAGATATCGGCCTTGGATCAGGCGTATTGAGTATTTTTTGTTTGTTAAATGGAGCCGCATCTTGCGTCGGGCTCGATATCAACTCAAGAGCAAAAATGTTGGCTGGATACAATGCTGTCATCAATAATATTGATAAAAATTTCCATATCAATGATGGCCATGCTGCTGACATTTTCCGATCAGTTGATGGCAAAAAATTTGGCTTTATCTGCTCTAATCCACCGTTTGAGCCAACACCGCCAGGGATTGATTATTACGTAAATTCAGCCGCAGGGATTTATGGCTTGGATTTTGTGGATGATATCTTAGCCAATGTTGATCGACATTTGCTTGATGATGGCATCCTTCAATTGGTTACGATGGCGCCCGGAAATGCAAAAAAGCCATTCAAATTGTACGAGTCCATAGAAAAATATCTTCCGGGCTGTTCGGTCGAGATCGTGCTAGATCTGCAGCCCATTCTTTACGCGGATTTTGTCGATAGATTTAAGAGTATTTTCGGCCATGACGATGCGTTAATAAACCATATGAAAAAGATCGCATCTGATGATGGCGTGACTCATTTGCATATGCTCATATTGAAATATAAGAAGGGCAGACATGGCAGCATTACCGAAATAAACGCGCAGAAAGTATATGAAACGTGGTCCACTCCATTGGGGGTATAGCGACCTACATCAAAGCGCTGCCCACGATCGTGAGCAGCGCCAGTTGAATTAAGTCAGAGCGGTTACAAACAAAATAACGCTAACTGATTAGAGAGGAGAGGCGGATGTTAATGGCTCAATACTTAAAGCAATATTTTCGGCCTTTGTTGGTGACGGCGATCCTTTCTTGTATCGGCGCCATGTTAACCATCGGCCTACTTGCCTATATCAATCGACTGGCGACGGAAGGATTGCCGCCAGCACATTGGCATTGCCTTGCGGTAGGATTGGGATGGTTCGTTGCGCTGTGTCTAGTCAATGCCATCGCGCAAATTATCCTAGCACAGCTTGGTAGTGAATTTGTAGCTCAGCTACGTAAAGATTTATCCAAGGAATTCATTAAAGTTGAATATCACAAACTGGCCAATCATAAATCATCAATCTTTGGCGTTTTGATTGAAGACATTAACCGTATCGGCCCACTGGTCTTACTCGCGCCACATCTTGCCTACAATCTCGCCCTTGCTCTGGTCTGCGGAATCTATCTGCTTACGCTGTCAAGCCAGCTTTTCCTCGCTTTGATGGCGGGCTTAAGTCTTCCTCTCGGACTTTCAGTCTTTTTGGTTAAATCAAGTCGCGTGCAATTCGATGCGATGCGACGTAGCGAAGAAGCACTGTTTGAGCATTTCCGCACGATTGCTGATGGTAAGAAGGAAATGCTCTTGAGTCAAGCACGCGCCGAACACTTTCATAAGGTACTTTTGCAGCCAGCCATTGAACAAGCGCAAACTTTCATGCGGCAAGTCCATCTACGCTGGAATGTGAATGAAGCGTGGACATCCGCAGCGTCATACGCTCTCGTGTTTATCGTTGTCTATCTGGGATACGCAGCATTCGCACTGCCCTCCGACGTGATTGTACGCTTTGTCATCGGTGCGCTGTTTATGGTGGGGCCTTTAATTTTTGTGATCCACGCGGGCCAACCGGTGGGGGTCGGCCTAAGCAGTTTGCGCCATATTAAGCGCGTTGGTCTAGACCTGCGATCTGAACTTGCCACCGCCAATCCATTTGCAGAGCCACAAGTGAATATTGATTGGCAATTTATTCATGCCAGAGATCTATCCTATCGCTATCCAGAAAGCAAAATGGGCCAAGGAGTCGGCCCCGTCAATCTAAGTATCCGCCGTGGTGAAATGGTATTCATCGTGGGTAGTAATGGCAGTGGCAAATCCACTCTGATGCATTTGTTTTGTGGTTTATTGCCCCCCAGCTCAGGGCGACTCTGTCTTGACGAAGATACTGTTCCATACGGATCGAGCACATACAGAGAGCGCTTCTCCAGTGTTTTTGGTGATTTTTTCCTTTTTTCTCATGTACTCGACTCGAAAGGCAATGTCTTACCTGATATGCGGACTCGCGCGCTATTGCACGACTTAAACTTAGAGCAGCAATTGCATGTGGAGCATGGGCAGCTTTCGCATACGAATCTTTCGACGGGACAGCGTAAACGTTTAGCGCTCCTGCAATGTTACGCCGAAGATCGAGAGATTTGTCTGTTCGACGAGTGGGCTGCGGATCAGGACCCCAGCTTCCGTGAACATTTCTATCTTACTTTATTACCGCAGCTTAGACAGCAAGGAAAAACGCTGATCGTTATCAGCCACGATGACCGATATTTCCACCTGGCTGATCGTTTGGTCAAACTGGAAGATGGTCACATTGTTTTCAATATAGTTGCTGATGCGCAGATAGGCAGCAATGATGCTCCTATGCCAAACATGTCTGCCGTGAATAATCTAACTGTTGGCTCACTCGCATGACGCGATCCACGTACTCTGATAGCAAGCGCAATCGATAAAAGATAGCCCTATATTAAACATTACTTAGAAGACAGCGTGACATAAAACTCGCTCATTGAGTACAAGGAGATGATATGAACAATCGAATGGCTGAACTTGAAAACGTGGTCGAGGAGGAGGCAATTGATCCATTTTTATCAGAAGAGAAAAATCGGCCGCTATTTGATGAGGCCTTAACAGCACAAGCCGGACCTCACCGGAGCAAGTACCTCCCTAAGCTCACGAAGAAGCAGTCTAAGGCCATCGCTGAGATTCACAAGAAGCTGGCATCGAGCGAATCGTTCTGGCAGGACCGCTTGGCACGCTTGCAGCCTTTGCAACTCCCCTTTGAGCAGCGCGAGAGCGGCGCCGAACCTGAATGGTTAGCTAGTGCATGGTGTGCGTCACTGCCGGCAAAAAATACATCTAATCAGCCACTGGTAGCGCTATTGAGCACGTTGGCGATCTATCTGGCCCGTCTGACAGAACAAGCTCAATTTCAGATTGGTTGGCACGTCGACGACGCCCAAGATGAATTGCAGGTGCTCGCCTGCTTAGCGCCTATAGTGCCAATGGCAATCACCGTTGACTTACAGCACCCCTTTGCCGAAGTTTATTCCGTGATTGCAGCAGAATACGCGCGACTTCAGTTGCACCATACCTTTGTACAAAGTTTAATTACTCAGTCTCCGGCTCTACGCAGTCTACCAGAGCTAAGCACGGCTCGTCCTTGGCGGGTGGCGGTATCGGTGAGATTCGATGAAACGCAGCCGCATCTCGTCTCTGGCGCCGAAGCAATCGGGGAATTGTTAACCCTTCAGGTTAACGCCAGAGGAGCCTTTCGCTGGATTTACGACACTAAACGCTTGGCTGCGGATCAGGTCGAGCGCATGAGTGAACATTTACAGCAGTTGAGCTGCGCATCGTTGAATATAGATGAGTTCGAGATGCCGGCTGGAAAATTGAACCTGCTATCACCGACCGAGCGGGAATTGCTGCTTAAGACCTGGAACGCGACAGCGGCCCTGTGTCCGGAAGACCAATGTATCCACCGGTTGTTCGAAGCGCAAGTCGAACTCACGCCGGAAGCTCCCGCGTTAGTATACGAGAATCAAATATTAAGCTATGCCACGCTAAATCAGTATGCCAACCGTCTCGCGCATCAACTTATTGCATTAGGAGTGCAACCAGATGTGCATGTAGCTATCTGCGTAGAACGCTCACCCGCAATGATTATCGGGTTGCTGGCAATTCTCAAAGCCGGCGGCGCTTATGTACCACTTGACCCAGCCTATCCAAGCGAGCGCCTTGCGTACATTCTTGCTGATGCAACGCCAATGCTCCTGCTCGCCGATGCGACAGGATGCACTGCATTGGGCGAGACTGCTCTCGCTTCATTGACTGTGCTCGATCCGAATCATCTACCGAACGCAGCCATTACCAATCCGCGTAACCTTGGACTTAACCCACATCATCTCGCCTATGTGATCTACACTTCCGGTTCCACCGGTATGCCCAAGGGCGTGATGGTCGAACATCGAGGTATTGTGAATCTCGCTTTGGCGCAAATAGCGTGTTTTGAAGTTCACCCTGCCAGCCGTGTCTTACAGTTTGCTTCTTTCAGTTTTGATGCCAGCGCTTCTGAAATTTTTATGGCTTTAGGGTGCGGCGCAAGCTTATACCTACCTGCCGATAGCACCCGCCGTGAACGCAATAGTTTGTGGGATTACTTGGCGAAATATGCCATCACTCACGTAACATTGCCGCCTGCGCTACTACAAGATGGCGAGGATTTTCCCCGCTTAAATACCCCTCTAACACTCATTCTGGCGGGTGAAGCACCGAGTACGGCATTATTGCAAAACCTCACCAAACAAAGCGTCATCTTCAATGCCTACGGTCCAACAGAAATCACTGTTTGCGCCACTGCGTGGCGCTGCTCGAGGGACTTCAACGGCGACATCGTCCCGATTGGTCGGCCGATCGCAAACACTCAAGTCTATCTGTTAGATACACACGGTCAGCCTGTCCCATTGGGTACAGTAGGTGAACTTTATATTGGTGGAAAGGGCGTTGCACGTGGGTATCTAAACCGTCCGGAACTAACCACCGAGCGTTTCCTTCCCGATCCGTTTAGCGGAAATAAAGCAGCAAAAATGTATAAAACGGGAGACCTAGCCCGCTATTTGCCTGATGGCAATCTGGAGTTTTTAGGTCGCAACGATTATCAGGTCAAAATTCGGGGTTTTCGGATCGAGCCTGGTGAGATCGAAGCACGCTTGATTGAACATCCCCAAGTACGCGAAGCCATCGTGCTTGCGTTGGGTGAAAACGAAAACAAACAGCTAATTGCCTATGTCCTAGCTGAACCTGATGAACAGCTTGCTTACACGCTGCGCATCCATCTTGCCATCAGCTTGCCTGAATATATGGTGCCGGCTGCTTTTGTGCGCTTAGATAGCTTGCCGTTGACGCCTAATGGAAAGGTGGATCGCAGCGCGCTTCCCGCCCCAGACGAAAAGGCCTTTGCCCAGCAAGCCTATGAAGCCCCTCAAGGCGAGCTTGAAATTGCCCTCGCCGCGATCTGGGCTAAGTTGCTTGGTGTTAAGCGCATCAGCCGCCACGACAGCTTTTTTGTGCTCGGCGGTCACTCATTGCTCGCTATCCGGTTGGTGAGCCGCATCCGTAGCGTGTTTGAGGTGGAGCTCACCACCCGCAACCTGTTTGAAGCGCCTACGATTGCGGATTTGAGCAAACAGCTCACTGGCGCGCAAAGCGCCCGCTGGGCACTGCAGCCTATGCCACGCCCGGCCCAGATTCCTCTATCTTTTGCGCAACACAGGCTGTGGTTTCTCACCCAATTGGAAGGGCCGAGCCCAACCTACCATCTGCCGTTAACGCTGCGCCTGTCCGGCCCATTACATCAAGCTGCACTAGAAGCTGCGCTGGCTGATGTAGTCATGCGTCACGAAAGCTTGCGCACCCTTTTCCCACAAACCTTGGGCGTACCAGAACAGCGGCTACTGATGGAGGCACAACCCAAGCTGAATGTGGTGTCCATCGCTGCTAAAGCTTTACCTGAAGCTTTGGCGTATGCAATAGAAGAGTGCTTTGATCTCGCTAAGGAGTTACCACTGCGCGCAACGCTGTTTAAGCTAGGCGCCGACGAATACACATTGCTGCTGTTGCTACATCATATTGCCAGCGATGGCTGGTCAATGGAATTACTCATACGGGAACTGGCAACTGCTTATGCCGCCCATTATCAGGGAGACGCATGCAACTGGACGCCTTTGCCTGTGCAATATGCTGATTACACACTGTGGCAGCAGCAACTGTTAGGCGATGAGCGCGATCCACAAAGCCTGCTTGCCCAGCAACTAGCATTCTGGCGACAGGCTTTGCGAGGACTACCTGAGCAACTCGAATTGCCCACTGACTACCCGCGTCCCGCCGTAGCCAGCTATCGTGGCGATTGGGTGCCCGTGTCCCTGCCTGTAACTCTGCAAGAACAGCTTAATGCATTAGCGCGAAATGCTGATACCAGCTTATTCATGGTACTACAAGCTGCTTTCGCTACATTGCTCAGCCGCTTGGGAGCGGGGCATGATATTCCTCTGGGCAGCCCGATTGCCGGTCGCACTGACGAAGCGCTCGAGGAACTGGTGGGGTTTTTCGTTAATACACTCGTGCTACGCACGGATACCTCAGGCAACCCCAGTTTCCGCCAATTGCTTGAACGTGTAAGGCAGTTCAATCTAGCTGCCTATACGCATCAGGATGTGCCGTTTGAGCGCCTGGTGGAAACAATCAATCCGACTCGCTCGCTAGCGCGTCACCCCTTGTTCCAGGTCATGCTGGCTTTCCAGCAAGCGGCAAACAAACCCACCGAGTGGCCAGAAATGACTGTGGAATTGGAGCCAATCGAAGCGCGCGTAGCTAAATTTGATTTAACGCTCAGTCTAGATGAGCAGATTACGCCAGAGGGTACCCCCGCAGGAATCAAGGGCGCGCTTGAATACAGTACTGATCTGTTTGAGCGAAGTACAGTTAAACAGATGGTCGAACGACTGGTGCACTTGCTTAACGCAGTCGTAGCGAATCCAGATCAAGCAATAAGCGAAATCGACATTCTCACGCCAACTGAGCGCCAACAGATATTAGTGGACTGGAACGATACCACTGATGCTTATGCGCATGAGCAGATGCTGCACCAGTTATTCGAACTCCAGGCTGACAAAACGCCACAAGCTATAGCGATTGTTTTCAAGCAGCAGCAATGCACTTATGGGGAACTCAATGCCCGTGCAAACCAGTTAGCGCACCATCTTAGAGCGCTTGACGTAGGCCCCGAAGTGGTCGTGGGTTTGTATGTCGAACGCTCGATCGAAATGCTGGTCGGTCTATTAGCTATATTAAAAGCAGGCGGAGCCTATTTGCCACTGGACCCGAACTATCCTACCGAACGCATCACCTATATGTTGGGCAATGCCAAAGTTCCGGTTCTGATCACGCAATCGCACCTTGAAACACAATTGCCAGAAACGCAGATACAGCGCGTACACCTAGATACAGATTGGGCAGCCATCGCTAATCAGCCACCAAGTGCAGTTCAGAGCAGGGTTAATCCGCATAATTTAGCTTACGTCATTTACACTTCGGGCTCAACTGGCCGCCCCAAAGGGGTGATGGTTGATCATAAGGCAGTCTCGTGTCGTCTACATGCGGGGCAAAAAACCCTCTCCCTATGCTCGAGCGATCGCTGCCTGCAACATATTTCAATCAGTTTCGATGCCTCGATAGAGGAAATATTTTTGCCTTTGATGGCCGGCGCTACCTTAGTCATGGCCGATCCGGCCATGCAGCTAGATGTTAGCTATCTGGTTGCTTTGATTGCACAACAACGTATCGGCGTGATTGATATTGCTCCAGCAATGCTTGAACAATTTCCCGCCATCGAAAGGGTAGTGGACTGTCAAGATCTTAGGCTAATTCTATGTGGAGCTGAAGCACTATCAAGTATGGTATTGCAGGCATCGCAAGCCCTCTTCCCGGCCGCAGCCATTTATAACCTATATGGTCCAACCGAAGGTGTAATTAATGCATTGGCTTGGCCCGCCACTCGATTAAACGCATCCGAGACGCCCCCGCTTGGCCGCCCCATCGCCAATACGCAAGCCTATGTATTGGATGCCGCGTTACAGCCGGTACCGATCGGTATTGCAGGTGAGTTGTATATCGGCGGATCGGGGCTAGCGCGCGCTTATTTGAGCCGGCCCGATTTAACCTCAGAACGTTTCATCGCTAACCCGTTTGGAAATGGCGCACGACTTTATAGAACCGGTGACCTGGTGCGCTGGCGTACGGACGGACAATTAGAGTACCTTGGGCGCGCCGACCAGCAGGTTAAGCTTAGGGGTTTTCGCATCGAACTAGGCGAGATCGAAGCGGCATTGGCCAATTATCCGGGCATTGCACAAGCCACCGTCAGCTTGCGTGAAGATCGCCCAGGGCATAAGCAATTAGTAGCGTATTGGGTAGCGGCGGCAGGCCATACAATCAAGCCCGGCGAGCTGAAGTTCCATCTAAGCCAAACGCTACCTAATTATATGGTGCCTGCCGCGTTTGTGGCGCTAGATGCGTTGCCGCTCACAGCGAACGGCAAAATCAATCGTCAGTCGTTGCCAGCGCCAGAGTTCAACTCAAGTAACGATTGCCTGCCGCGCACAGCGGAAGAGCGCCTGCTGGTTGGTTTATTCGCTGAAGTGTTAGGCTTGGATAAAGTTGGCATCCACGACAATTTTTTTGATCTGGGCGGACATTCACTATTGGCGACGCGTCTAATCGGCCGTATCCGCGCTGCCTTAGGTGTTGAAATCGCGATTCGGACCTTGTTCGAGGCACCCACTGTCGCGGACCTGACACAACACTTAGCGCACAGCACAGCCGCGCGACTACCACTATGCTCACAGCCGCGCCCTGACACACTACCGCTCTCTTTTGCGCAGCGCCGGTTGTGGTTCACCCACCAGTTTGAGGGACCCAGCGCCACCTATAACATGCCCTTGTCATTACGTCTGTCTGGCACGCTGGATACAGATGCATTGCAAGCGGCCATGCAAGATTTACTGGCTCGCCATGAGAGCTTGCGCACAGTTTTTATGGATGCCGATGGCGTCGCCACACAGCGAATCTTAACTCTTGAAGCTGCGTCATTCACGCTGGAAACTGTTGAAGTCACGACGGATACACTGCCACAGATGCTAGCCCAAGCGGCAGTTCATTGCTTCGACCTGTCGCATGAGATCCCGCTGCGAGTTTGGTTGTTCCGGCTCAATGCGCAAGAACATGTATTACTGCTGCTATTACACCACATCGCCAGCGATGGTTGGTCGCTGGCACCGCTCGCGCGTGACTTGGGCCGCGCCTATACCGCTAGGCTCCAGGGCCGAACTCCGGCCTGGGCGCCGTTACCCGTGCAGTATGCCGACTACACACTGTGGCAGCAGGTGCTGTTCGGCAGCGAGGAAGACCCGAACAGCCTCATCAGCCGTCAATTCGCCTACTGGGAACAAGCCCTGGCCGGGCTACCTGAGCGCTTGGAACTACCAACTGACCGAGCACGGCCGCCCATAGCCAGTTATCGCGGCGCTTGCCTAGCTTTGCAGATCGATGCCGTTTTGCACGGCAAATTGCTGGCCCTGGCTCGCACGCACCAAGCCAGCCTGTTCATGGTATTACAGGCTGCCGTAGCGGCCTTACTCACACGCTTGGGAGCCGGTACCGACATCCCGTTAGGTAGCGCACTCGCTGGGCGCACCGATGAGGCCATGAACGATCTAGTCGGCTTTTTTGTTAATACCTTGGTGTTGCGCACCGATACTTCAAATAATCCTAGCTTTAACGAACTGCTGCAGCGGGTGCGGGAAACTTGCTTGGCCGCTTATGCGCATCAGGATGCGCCATTTGAACGGCTAGTCGAGCGACTCAACCCAGTGCGCTCGACTGCGCATCACGCACTGTTCCAAGTTTCATTGGCGCTGCAAAACGCCACCGTGCAGCCATTCGATTTGCCTGGCCTGCGCTTAGTGCCGGAAGCTATTGACACTCATACTGCCAAATTCGATCTTTTTTTCAATTTCGATGAAACACCCAGTCCAGACGGTAGCGAGCAAGGGCTTGAGGGGTTAATCGAATATGCGACTGACTTGTTCGATCGTGATACGGTAGAGCGGCTAGCGCAGCGCTTTATTTGCTTGCTCCAGGCCGTCGTCAAAGATGCAAGCCAACCGATCGGTCAAATCGAACTTTTGAACCTGTCGGAACGACATCAACTGCTGGTCGACTGGAACAACACGGCATACCCCGTTCTCACAGCTACGCTACCCACACTTTTTGAGGCCCAAGTAGCCAAAGCTCCTGATGCCATTGCACTGGTCTTTGAGGATCAGCAAATCAGTTATGCCGAACTTAATGCGCAAGCCAATCGTCTTGCGCATTATCTGATCGCCGAAGGCATAGGGCCTGAGGATATCGTTGCGCTAGTGCTGCCCCGTTCGCCACAGATGGTCAGTGTGTTGCTAGCCATTCTAAAAGCCGGCGCAGCCTATCTACCGCTTGACCCAGACTATCCATCCGAGCGACTGGCTTTCATGTTGACTGACGCCAAGCCTAAGCGAATCATCACCGATACATTGACCGCTGAGCGCTTACGCAATGAGAGTGCGACATTCCTCTACCTGGATAATCCGACCTTTTGCACTGAACTAACGCACCTATCTGACGCCGACCCTAGCGATACCGACCGCCGAGGACCACTAAAGCCTCGCCATCCCGCCTATGTCATCTACACTTCTGGTTCCACCGGCCAGCCCAAAGGTGTCGTTGTTACACATGCTGGCAGCCACAATTTAGCGACTAGTCAAAACGAAAGCTTCGCGTTGACTCCGCACAGCCGTGTCCTGCAATTCGCCTCACTGAGTTTCGATGCCGCTTTCTGGGAACTCTGCATGTCGCTACTCTCTGGTGCGACCTTGATCTTAGCCCCATCTGAACAGTTGTTGCCGGGAGAAGCACTGGCTAAACTCGCATCAGAACAAGCGATTACTCATGCCACTTTACCCCCTAGCGCACTGGCAGCGCTGCCGGCCGACAGCTTAGCTACCTGCTTACATTTGATTGTCGCAGGCGAAGCCTGCCCACCAAACTTGATCGAACAGTGGTCGCCAGGGCGGCACATGACCAATGCCTACGGCCCTACCGAGACCACGGTATGCGCTACGATGGGTCGTTTTCTGCCTGATCAAGTTTCTGCTGAAGTGACTTTATCCATTGGCCGGCCGATTCACAATACACAGATATACATTCTGGACGACCAATTGCAACCCGTGCCAGCCAACGTATCTGGTGAACTCTATATTGCCGGCAGCGGGCTAGCGCGCGGCTACCTTAACCGCTCGGCCTTGACGGCTGAACGCTTTGTTGCCGCTCCATTTGGCCCTGCCGGGACGCGCATGTACCGCACCGGTGATCTAGCCCGCTGGCGACCAGGAGGAACCCTCGAGTTCCTCGGCCGCATCGATCAGCAGGTCAAGCTGCGCGGCTTCCGGATCGAGCCCGGTGAGATCGAGGCCGTGCTGAGCAGTCACCCAGCCGTTGCCCAGGCCGCTGTTATTGTTCGCGAAGATCGCCCTGGCCACAAGCAGTTGGTCGGCTATGTCACCCTCGACAAAGCTGCCGCTGAACATACCCCTGCCACCGAAGACCGCCAAGTCGACGAATGGCAAAATATCTACGACGCTCACTACGATAGTACCAAGCATGGCGCCTTTGGCGAAAACTTCGTTGGCTGGAACAGCTGTTACGACGGTCAACCCATCCCATTGCCTGACATGCAAGCATGGCGGGCAGCCGCGATAGCGCGTATCCAGGCACTCAAACCTCGACGGTTGCTCGAAATCGGCGTTGGCAGTGGCTTGCTGCTTGCCCATCTCGCGCCACACTGCGAAACCTATTGGGGGACAGACTTTTCTGCGTCTACCATCGAAGCACTTGGCGCTCAATTGGCGCCGCAGCATGAATTAGCCAAACGCGTCGAGCTGCGCACACAGGCCGCGCATATTACGGCCGGTTTGCCCCACGATTATTTCGACACTATCGTCATTAACTCGGTGGTGCAGTACTTCCCCAATGTAAATTATCTACATAGGGTGCTACGTCAGGCGATGACCTTGCTGGCGCCCGGTGGCACGCTCTTCGTCGGTGACGTGCGCAATCTTAGCCTGCTGAACTGCTTTACCAGTGCGATACAGTTATATCAAGCTAACCCAAGCGTCGATGACCTATCCAGTCTGCGGCGGCGTATCGAACAGGCGTTGCTGGCGGAGAAGGAACTGCTGCTCGCACCGGCATTCTTTAGCACATTGCCACGCACAATCGACACGATCGCCGCCGTCGATATTCAACTCAAGCGAGGCTATTATGATAACGAATTAAGTCGTTACCGCTACGAAGTTGTGCTGCATAAGAAGGGGGCAGAACCAATTAAAGCACTCTCGCTTGCTCAAGCACCACAGTTGCACTGGGGCCAGGAACTCGCGGATATCGACGCGTTGCAAGCATATTTGAGCACAGAACGTCCTGCACGCCTGCGTATCGTAGGCGTGCCCAATGCACGTTTGGCGCTGGAGCTCAACGCCATGCAGGCGCTTAACGATGGCAGCAATATTATTGCCGTGCAGCAGCAACTCAAACTAGGCAACACGCAAACAACCGGGCTTACGACCGAAGATTTTCACACATTGGGCGAACCCCTTGGCTATTGGGTCGGCACGACCTGGTCAAGTGACGCGCAGGGAGATATGGATATCCTGTTCGTTCTGGCCAGCGAAGCGATTGAGGCAATCCCCACCGATCTATATCTACCCTCGCCAGCGCTTACCAATCAGGTGCTTGGCGTCTATGCGAATAACCCCACCAATCTCGATCAGTTTGCGAATATTCGCCGCTACGCGGCAACGCAGTTGCCAGCGTATATGGTGCCAGCAGCCATGGTTCTGCTAGAAAATTTGCCATTGACTCCTAACGGCAAGCTTGACCGCAAAGCACTACCCGCGCCAGATTTTGTCTCCGAGCGCTACCGCGCCCCACGTTCACCGCAGGAGCAGACGCTGACCGAACTATTCGCCGAAGTGCTCGGCCTGCCGCGCGTTGGTATCGATGACCGTTTCTTCGACCTAGGCGGGCATTCCTTGCTGGCGACCCGTTTGATCAGCCGCATTCGCACCACTTTGGGCTTTGAAATTCCCATTCGCATGTTATTCGAAGCCACTACCGTGGCAGAACTGGCACCCCGCATCGCGGCATTACAGCAAAACGATGGCAGTTCAATTCCAGCTTTGGCGGCCCAGTTACGGCCTACGGTACTACCGCTTTCTTTTGCCCAAGAACGCCTTTGGTTCCTGGATCAGTTAGAGCAAGGTCAGGCTTATCAGATACCTCTGGCTGCTCGCTTAACTGGACCATTAGAGGTGGCGGCCTTGAACGCTGCGCTAAGCGAAATCGTGCGGCGGCATGAAGCTTTGCGCACCCGGTTTGAAGCGTGGAATGGCACTGGCGTGCAGATCATCGATCCGCCATCGCCGATCGAGCTTAAAGCGCGCGAACTCGCGGCACATGAGGTAGTGCCTTATCTACAGGCCGCTACCCAACAACCGTTCGATTTGGCCACCGGTCCGCTGGCGCGCTTTGCACTGCTGCGATTGTCGCCTAACGTCCATGTGCTGAGTATCGTGTTACACCACATCATCTCGGATGGCTGGTCAATGGGCGTGTTAACACGGGAGCTCAATGAACTCTATGCCGCGTTTAGCCAGGGTCAAAGCTCACCCTTGCCCGAGTTGCCTGTGCAGTATGCCGATTATGCACTTTGGCAGCGCGCGTGGCTCAAGGACGAAGTGCTAGAGCGGGAATTGCATTACTGGCGCGAGCAATTGGCAGGCGCGCCCGCTGCGCTTGAACTGCCAACCGACCGGCCGCGGCCCGCTGTGCCAAGCGGCCGCGGCAATGGCTTTGCGGTCCATGTACCGGCTACACTTGCGATGCAACTTAAAGGGCTAGCACAACGTGAAGGCGCAACGTTATATATGACGCTACTCGCAGCGTTCCAGGTTGTACTTAGTTGTTGGAGCGGGCAAGATGATATCGTGGTGGGCTCACCGATTGCCGGCCGCACGCAGGCACAAACCGAAGGGCTACTTGGTTTTTTTCTAAACACACTGGCTTTACGCACCGATTTGTCGGGCAATCCCCGCTTTAACGAATTACTGGCACAAGTGCGCGAGACGGCATTAGAGGCCTACGCATACCAGGCCGTGCCATTCGAAAAACTAGTGGAAGTGTTACAACCCGTGCGCGACCTCTCTCGACCACCGATTGTCCAGGTGATGGTCAATGGCGTGAATCTGTCCACATCAAGCTTGGCTTTACCCAGACTCACCGCCGAACTGATCCATTTCGATTCGTTTAGCACGAAATTCGATCTAACCGTATACTTTAGCGAAACACCAGATGGCATCGAAGGATGGCTGCAATACGCCACAGACTTATTTGATACCACCACGATTGAACGACTCGCGGAACATTGGGTCAATGTATTACAGGCGATCGTAACCAATTCGGCGCAACGCCTATCCGACCTGTCGCTATTAGGCGTGATGGAACAGCGCCAATTGTTGACGACATGGAACGACACAACAGCCGATTATCCCGATACGCAGACAATCCATCAGTTATTCGAGACACAAGCGCTGCGCACACCAGACGCGGTAGCGGTCGTATTTAAAACGCAGCAACTCAGCTACGCTGAATTGAACAACCGCGCTAACCAGCTTGCACATCACCTCCGGACGTTGGGTGTTGGACCGGAGGTCATAGTTGGTTTATGCGTTGAGCGCTCGCTCGAGATGATCGTGGGGTTATTAGGCATTCTAAAGGCAGGCAGCGCTTATTCGCCATTGGACCCAAGCTATCCCCCCGAGCGCCTTGCTTATATGTTGGGAGAATCCAACGCCACGGTGTTGGTCACCCAATCCCATCTTGAAGCGCAACTGCCCGCAACCCACGCGCAACGGGTACGCCTGGATGCAGATTGGGCTGAGATTGCAACCCAACCGTGCAGCACGCCCCCAAGCAACGTGACGCCTGACCATCTTGCTTACCTCATTTATACATCCGGCTCGACTGGGCAACCTAAAGGGGTGATGATTCAACATCGCGGCGTCGTCAATTATCTGACCTTCCTGACACGCCATTATCGCCTCACCACTGAGGATGCCGTCTTGAATGTGTCAAGTTTGGCCTTTGACCCTTCTGTACGTGACTTGCTCGGTCCGTTGACCTCAGGCGGGCGCGTCATTCTGGTGCCCACTGCGCAAGCCAGAGAACCCCGTCAGTATCTGTCGGTAATCCGCGAGCAAGCTGTCACGAAAATACTCAGTATCACACCGAGTTTCCTGCGCAGTCTGTGTGAAGCAGCCCAGGGCCGCTACTTAGAGCAACTGGCATTGCAAACCATCCTGACATGTGGCGAGCCCCTGGAAGCGGATTTATGCGACCAAGTGCGCGCAGTGTTTGGCGCCCAGGTCGTGGTGGTGAATCAGTATGGCCCGACCGAATGCACGCTCAGTTCAAGCTGGTTTGCGGCCACCCCTCAGGCAAATGGTATTGTGCCGATTGGCCGGTCGATCACCAACGCGCGCGTTTATGTGCTGGGTCGGCATCTGGAACTCGTGCCGCGGGGCGTGGTGGGTGAGCTGTACATAGCCAGTGTGGGTTTAGCCCGTGGCTACTTTAAACGGCCCGCGCTGAGCGCTGAGCGCTTTATAGCAAATCCATTCGGGCAAGGCGAGCGGTTGTACAGAACCGGCGACTTAGCAAAATGGCGAGCAGATGGTCAGCTCGAGTATCTAGGCCGAATTGACCACCAGGTCAAAATCCGCGGCTTTCGGATCGAATTGGGCGAAATTGAAACGCAACTGCTTGCCTATCCACAGATCAAACAGGCTATTGTCATAGCTAGAGAAGATGAGCCAGGTCAAAAACGCTTAGTCGCATACCTTATCAGCGATCAGGCAATTGAAACCGCTGCGTTACGTGCCCACCTTAAAGGCAACTTGCCAGACTATATGACACCGTCGGCATTTGTGAGGTTAGACGCAATGCCGTTGACACCAAACGGCAAGCTTAACCGTAAAGCACTGCCTGCGCCAAACTTTGTTTCCGAGCGCTACCGCGCTGCGCGCTCGCCGCAGGAGCAAACGTTAACTGAATTGTTCGCTGAAGTGCTCAGCCTGCCGCAGGTTGGCATTGACGACAACTTCTTTGCGCTGGGTGGGCATTCATTGTTGGCTATGCGAACAGTCGCTAGAGTTAGAGACGTATTGGGTGTTGAATTACCAGTACGCACCCTATTTGAGGCTCCTACTATTGCTGAACTCGCACCCCATATTGACACATTGCGACAAAGCAGTGATCTCATCATCCCAGCGCTGACAAAGCAAAGACGCTCGACTGTTTTGCCACTGTCATTTGCGCAAGAGCGCCTCTGGTTTCTTGATCAACTAGGACAAGGCGGAGCGTACTTGATACCGCTTGCGATGCGTTTAACAGGCCAACTCAATGTGACTGCTTTAGCTGCCGCATTAAGCGAAATTGTCCGCCGTCATGAAGCCTTACGCACCCGCTTTGAAATCCGAGATGAGGTCGGCGTGCAGGTGGTCGATCCACCAGTGGCGGTTAAACTGACCCCGCGCGGACTCGCCGAAACTGACTTAGCGTCTTGGCTACAGGCGACTGCTCAGCAGCCATTCGATCTGGCCATAGGTCCGCTGGTGCGCTTTGAATTGCTGAGGCTTGCGCCTGATATACATGTGCTGAGTCTGGTCTTGCATCACATCATTTCAGATGGCTGGTCGATGGGTGTGCTGGTACGGGAACTCAAAGAACTATATACAGCCTTCAGCCAGGGACAGAACTCGCCATTACCCGAGCTACCTGTGCAATACGCTGACTATGCGCTCTGGCAGCGCTCATGGTTCAAAAACGAAGCACTCGAGCGGGAATTAAATTATTGGCTCACGCAATTGGCAGGAGCACCCGCTGCGCTTGAACTAACAACTGACCGGCCACGGCCGGTTGTACAAAGTGGTCAGGGCGACGGCATATCTATTCAAATACCGGTCACGCTCGCCACGCAACTGAAAACACTGGCTCAGCGTGAAAACGCTACACCTTACATGGTGCTACTCACCGCCTTCAAGATCGTGCTGAGCCGCTGGAGCGGACAAGACGACATTGTGGTGGGGTCACCCATTGCAGGGCGGACGCAGGTGCAAACTGAAGAGCTCATAGGCTTTTTTATTAATACGCTAGCCTTACGCACTAAGCTGTCAGGCAATCCACGCTTTAACGAATTACTAGCGCAGGTGCGCGAAACCACTTTGGGCGCGTATGCCCATCAGGCTGTACCCTTTGAAAAATTGGTGGAAGCATTGCAACCCATACGCGACCTCTCGCGCCAACCCATTATTCAGGTTATGGTCAATGGGCTCAGCTTGCCACAGCCAAATTTTGCATGGCCAGAACTCATGATTGAGAAGATCGAGGTCGACCTTCCCAGCACTAAATTTGATCTGACGCTTCACTTTACCGAAACCCCGAATGGCATAGAAGGCTGGCTGCAGTATGCCACCGACTTATTCGATGCTGAAACGATTCAACGCTTGGCTGATCATTGGCTCAATGTGTTATCGAGCATTACGGCCAATCCGACGCAACGTTTGTCCGAACTGCCATTATTAAGCTTAGCAGAACAGCGCCAATTGCTGATGACATGGAACGACACAAGCGTCGACTATGCAAATGCGCAGATCGTTCACCTGTTGTTTGAAGCACAAGTGCAACGCACGCCTCAGGCTGTGGCAGTCATGTTTGAAGCCCAACAGATGACTTACGCTGAATTGAACCGCCGGGCTAATCAATTGGCGCATCATCTGCGCGCATTAGGGATTGGACCCGAAAAGGTGGTGGGGCTATGCGCTGAGCGCTCTCTCGAAATGGTGGTAGGATTATTGGGTATCTTGAAAGCAGGTGGTGCTTACTTGCCGCTGGACCCCAGTTATCCGCCTGAGCGCATCGCTTATATGTTGGACGATGCTCAAGTCGCGGTCTTAGTTATTCAGTCGCATCTTGCCGAAACATTAGCGCAAACCCATGCTCAGTACGTGCGTCTCGATACAGACTGGGTGCAAATTGCAGCCCAACCCGAGACGCAACTCACCAGCAATGTGACGCCTGACAACCTTGCCTATATCACTTATACGTCAGGTTCAACGGGCAAGCCTAAAGGCGTTATGACCCGACATGGCGGCGCGGCCAATTATTTGAACTTTCTAATTCGCAATTATGACCTCACGGCGATCGATGTCGTTTTAAATGTTGCGAGCCTTGCCTTTGACGCTTCTGTGCGTGATTTGCTCGGCCCGCTGGCAGCAGGCGGACGGGTGGTGCTAGTGCCAACCACACAAGCCAAAGACCCCCACGCCTATATGTCCATCATTAACGAGCGGTCGGTCACAAAATTACTCAGTATCACGCCAAGTTTTCTACGCAGCTTATGCCAGGCTGCCGAAAACCAGTGCATGGAGCGTAGTACCTTACACACCATCTTGACGAGCGGCGAGCCACTAGAGGCAGATTTATGCACTCAAGTGCATAAGACGCTTGGCGCTCAGGTAACGATAGTCAATCAATACGGTCCGACCGAATGCACAATGACTTCAACGTGGTTCACGGCAGTGCCTCAAGTAAACGGCATCGTGCCAATCGGCCAACCACTGTCAAATGCGCAAGTATATGTACTGGATCGGCATTTGAAACCAACCCCACGAGGCACGATAGGCGAGTTGTATATTGCTGGGGCGGGTCTGGCGCGAGGCTATTTCAACCGACCCGTGCTGAGTGCCGAGCGTTTTATCGCGAACCCGTTCGGGCAAGGAGAGCGGCTGTACCGCACGGGTGACCTGGCGAAATGGCGTCCAGATGGTCAACTCGAGTATTTAGGTCGAAGCGACCATCAGGTCAAAATCCGTGGATTTCGTGTTGAATTAGGCGAAATCGGCACAGTGTTAGCCGGTCATTCTAGTATTGCGCAAGCCACGGTCATTACCCGCGAAGATCGGTCTGGCGACAAACGCCTGGTAGCCTATTTAGTGGCAGCGGCTGGCCATGCCATTGCGCCTGCCGAACTCAGGCAATACCTTGGCCAGACCTTGCCTGATTATATGATTCCGGCTGCGTTCGTGGTACTCGATGCGCTACCGCTCACGCCAAATGGTAAGCTCGATCGTCAGGCACTTCCCGCACCAGAATTCACTGTTGCGGCTACCGCGCGCGCACCACGCACACCTCAAGAGCAAGTCCTGTGCGAACTTTTTGCCGAAGTGCTAGGTCTGGTGCGCGTCGGGATCGACGATAACTTCTTTGAGCTAGGAGGCCATTCACTGCTAGCCGCGCGGCTAATTAGCCGTATCCGCGCAACGCTTGGGGTGGAGCTGTCTATTCGTAGCTTGTTTGAAACTCCAACCGTAGCGGGGCTTGGCCAGCAGTTAGACAACCCACCCGACCCCACCTCATCCATTCGAGTCGTGCTGCCGCTCAGATCTCTAGGAAACCAGCCGCCGTTGTTCTGCATTCATCCGGCGGGAGGGCTAGGCTGGTGCTATACCGGACTGATGCGATATATTGATCGGCAGTACCCTATTTATAGCCTGCAAGCGCGCTGTATCGATACCTCGGGGCCGCTGCCCCAAACCATTGAAGAAATGGCCTTAGATTACGTCGCACAAATCCGTCAGATTCAACCCACTGGCCCCTATCAACTGATGGGCTGGTCTCTGGGCGGCCTGATTGCCTTTGAGGCGGCTTGCCTGCTGCAGAAAGAAGGCGAGCAAGTCGCTTTCTTGGCGCTTCTAGATAGTTACGTCAGGACCAATAAGAAGCAAATTCGGACCGTTGATAGGCGTAAACTGATTGCCGGTCTACTTGCAGATATCGGCTATGATTCAGCCAATTCAGGAGAGCCGTCACTTAGCTTTGCTGAGCGCCAAGAAATTTTCCGTGAGGCAGGAAGTGTCTACGCCATACTGGAAGAATCTCAATTTGAGAGCATGATGGATTTCTTTGAAAATAGTCCCCGCCTGCTAGAAAAATATATTCCTCGCACCCCATTTGCCGGCAATTTGTTGCATTTTAAAGCGACCTTGGAAGAGCCTGGATATAGACCAGTACCCGAAACCTGGCAGGCTTATGTGAAAGGGGAAATCGAAGTGCATCCCATCGATTGCGAACACGGCACAATGATGGAATCGGCATCCTTAGCCAAAATCGGTCCCATTATTGCGGATAAACTACCACGCTCCTAACGGGTAGTGTACGCGCGAAATACGATGAGGCACGAACCCAGAAAGGGAAGCAAGGCATATAGAGTTATTGACACACCGGCCTATTTGAGAGAACGTTAATGATTACGGATGATCCGTTTGGACAAGATCGCTTGGGCATCCTAGGAGGGATGGGCAGCGAAGCAACAGCTCATTTTTTACGCATGCTCGCCCAACGCTCATCCGTGGCAGCCGACCAAGACCACGTCCCATTTGCGCTCCTTTCCTGCCCGGAAATCCCAGACCGCTCTAGCGCGGTCGAGACAGGGGATGCGCGTGTCCCGGCGATGATTCACGCGCGTCTGAGGCAGTTGGAACAAGCTGGCTGTGGTGCCGTGGCTATTCCGTGCAACACCGCCCATTATTGGCGTCACGACTTCACTGCATCGTTGCAGGTACCGCTGATTGATATGGTCTCTGTGACGGCACAACACGCTGCGCGTCTGGGTGCTAGAAGTGCGGTGGTTTTGGGTACGCGCTCCACAATCCGCTATCGATTGTACGACGCCGCGTTGAAGGGCTTTGGAATTCAGCCCATTGAGGTCAGCGACGAAATTGTCCACTCAACACACTGTGCCATTGCCCTTGCCAAGTCCGGCAACCTCGATAGCTCATCGAAGCAGTTGGCCTACTCGTTAGCGGCAAGTCGCGCGTTACATCCTGACATCATCATTCTGGGTTGCACCGAGTTGCCTATGGTGTTGCCTGCGGCAACAAAAGATGCGGATTTGATCGATTCGACGACGTGCCTTGCTGATGCGTGCATACACTGGTGGCGATCTAAGTTGGAGCTAGCCTCTGAACGTACTAATTTAACGTGTCTACAGCTCGATAGGTGATAGATTATCGATTTTTGCCTTTGCCCAACTTACGCTCCAGTATGAGTCGCAATGAATTCTTTCAAAGACTGCACATCAGGCGGCACCACTTTGCAGCGCATCGGTAACTCTTCAATGCCGGCGAATGCAGCAGGCCTTGCCGGGTCTTGCCCCAATGCCTCGCGCATGGCCGCACTGAATTTAACCGGCTGCGCCGTTTCAAGCACCACCATCGGTACGCCAGGCTCTAGATAACGGCGAGCCACCGTCAGGCCATCGGCAGTATGTGTATCAATCATGGTTGCATAGCGCGCATAGATATCCTGGATGGCCGCCATACGCTCTTGATGCGAACTCCGGCCTGAAACAAAGCCAAACTGGTGAATGCGCGCAAAATCGCTGCTGCCCGATAAGTCAAAGCCTTGCTTTGCTTCAAGTTCATTAAACAGCTGCCGTACACGCGCTGGATCGCGCTCAAGCAGATCAAATACAAAACGCTCAAAATTCGATGCCTTTGAAATATCCATACTCGGGCTGCTCGTATGATACGTACGCGCAGCATCGCGGATGCGGTAAATGCCGGTCCGGAAAAACTCATCTAGGACGTCATTTTCATTGGTCGCTACCACGAGTTTATCAATCGGCAAACCCATCATGCGGGCAATATGTCCGGCGCAAACATTGCCGAAATTACCTGAGGGAACACAAAACGAGACTTTAGGTAGTGACGGGCCATTACCCTCCTGCCCCACTACGGTTGCGGTAGACCCAGCCGGCAATGCCCAGGTGGCTCCTACTGGGCAAGTAAGCGTTGGCTCAGTTGCGGCCAACCAACCTTTCACGTAGTACACAATTTGCGCCACTAGCCGCGCCCAATTGATCGAATTCACAGTGCCAATCTTATGCCGCGCCTTAAACGCGTGGTCGTTTGAGACCGCTTTGACTAAATCTTGGCAATCGTCAAACACTCCAGCAACCGCAAGATTGAAGATATTTGGATCTTGCAAGCTATACATCTGCGCGCTTTGGAATGCACTCATTTTTTGATGGGGCGAGAGCATAAAGACACGAATACCTCGCTTGCCACGCATCGCATATTCGGCTGCACTACCTGTATCGCCTGAGGTCGCTCCAAGGATATTGAGTTGCTCGCCTGATTTTGCCAGCACATACTCAAATAGTTGGCCAAGCAGTTGCATCGCTAAGTCTTTAAACGCCAGCGTAGGACCATTGGATAGCTCAAGCAGGTAAAGAGGTGCGCCTTTTTCGGCACCTAAGGCTTTAAGCGGTGTGATCTGTGTCGCCCTCTCAGACTCACGCGCATGGCTATATATTTGGGCCGTATAAGTTCGACGCGTAAGCGCCCGCAAATCATCAGCGGGAATATCATCACAGAATTTTGCGAGAATTTCATAGGCAAGATCTGCGTATGACAGGCCTCGCCAGCGCTGAAGTTCGCCCCGTGTAATCGAAGGGTAGACTGCGGGTAGATACAAGCCACCATCTTCAGCTAAACCAGCAAGCAAAATATCGGTAAAGGTCCGGCTCTTGTCCGCCCGGGCGCCACGGGTAGAAATGTAGTTCATGCACTAACACCCTTCATTTAATGTTTCAATCCGCAGTTTAGTCATTTGCGGCATCACCGTGGTCAATGCACTAATTTGCTCAAGCGCCGTGTTGATTTGTTTTTCAAGTGTCGAATGGGTAATTAAAATTAAATCATCCGTCTGATTGCCAGCCGTGCATTCAAGCAAGTGGGATTTTTTTTGCAACACGGCATCAATTGAAATGTCGCTATCAGCAAGAATCTTTGTGATGTTAGCCAAGACCCCTGTCACGTCCGCCACGCGCAGCCGTAAATAATAACCACATCTCACTTCGCTGATTGGCAAGATTGCCAATTTTGCTAGTCGATCCGGCTGAAATGCCAGAGGCGGCACACGCTGGCTTTGATCTGCAGTCTGCAGGCGAGTCACATCAATCAGATCGGCCACCACGGCTGAGGCCGTAGGCTCCGCTCCCGCGCCCTGGCCGTAATAAAGTGTCGAACCCACTGCATCACCGTACACAACGACGGCATTCATCGCCCCTTCAACATTAGCCAACAAATGTTTAGCCGGGATCAAAGTTGGATGCACGCGCAACTCAATACCCTCGGCAGCACGCCGTGTAATACCCAGTAGCTTGATGCGGTAACCCAATTCTTCTGCATATTGAATGTCAAGGGCCGCAAGCCCTTGAATACCCTCAATATATGCGCTCTCAAACTGTACTGGCACGCCAAAAGCAATCGCACTCATCAGCGCTGCTTTATGGGCCGCATCTATGCCCTCAATATCCATGGTTGGATCGGCTTCTGCGTAACCCAGGCGTTGAGCACGATTTAGCGCTGTCTCAAAATCAATGCCGTGCTCGCGCATTTCAGACAAAATAAAATTTGTGGTGCCATTGATAATGCCAACAATCCATTGAATTCGGTTAGCGCTTAATCCTTCACGAAGAATCTTGATAATCGGGATCCCCCCAGCGACAGCGGCCTCGAATGCCACCATCACTCCGTGCCTACGCGCCATGGCAAAAATCTCGGTGCCATGGACCGCAAGCAGAGCTTTATTGGCCGTCACTACATGCTTACCCTGGGCGAGTGCACGCAACACTAATTCTCGCGCAATCGTGGTGCCGCCAATAGCCTCTACCACGATATCAAGGGTTGGATCGTCGACCAATGCATGAGCATCTGTATCCAATACAACTGCATCGGTTGCGCCCAGTATTGCCTGCGCTTTGCCGATATCGCGTACGGCAATGCGTTTAATTTCAATGCCGCACCCGGCCCGGCGGCTAATTTCTTCATGATTGCGCAGGAGCACACTCCATACGCCCTGACCGACAGTGCCAAAACCCAACAGCCCGGTTTTAATTATTTTCATCTAAAAACTCACCTGTACAGAAAAAATGGGGAGCGCGCACTAAAGCACCGTAACCGAATCTTTGTTGACTAAATCGAATCTTCGTTGACTATTTAGCATCACAAGTTCCTGAACGCTACTCTTGTTAAGTAGGTCAACTTCGCCAAAACTACATTCTAGTGAAGCGCCCTTTATTTTACATAGTAGGGGGCGCAGCATAAGTAAAAAATACAAACCAGACAGGAGACCCTTAATGGGCACTTTTTCTTTAGGCACATTTGCTTTTACGCGCAGGCTTTGGCGGCAACTTGCAAACCGGCCTAGAAGCAACGGTCCGCTACATTATTCGCCACCCCAGAACTCTCTCTGGTGGCATTGGATGGATAAGCGCATTGGCATTATTCCGCTGCCTGTATATTGTCTAGTGGTGATTTGCTTGGGTACTTTACTCACGCTGGGCAAAATCTCAGGCGATATTTCAATTATGATTGCCGTTCTTGCAGTATGTGGCTTTACCTGCGCTGAACTAGGAGCGCGCATTCCAGGCCTCCGTAGAATCGGAGGACCCGTGATTGTCGCCACCTTTTTGCCCTCCTGCCTAGTGTATTATCAATTACTGCCGAATGAGTTAACCCAATCAGTCAAAGATTTTTGGCAAACGACCAACGTATTATATTTGTTTATTGCTTCCGTTGTCGTTGGCAGTATTCTTAGTATGGACCGCCGAGCTTTGGTCAAAGGCTTCGCTAAAATTTTTCTGCCACTCGCTGCTGGCTCAGTCATTGCCGCGATGGTAGGTACCCTCACTGGAATGGCCTTTGGCTTAGGCGCGCATCATACTTTTTTCTATATTATTATCCCAATTATGGCCGGCGGCATTGGTGAGGGGGCGATTCCGCTTACCCTTGGCTACGCTGACATTTTGAATCTACCACAAGGGCAATTATTTGCTCAGATTGTACCCTCTGTCATGCTCGGCAATTTGACTGCGATTATCTGCGCCGCCTTACTCAACCAATTGGGCAAACGCTATAGCCGCTATAGCGGCGAAGGTCGTTTGCATGCAAGTGACACGGGCATTTTAGCAAAACACGCCGATGCTTCTACCGTTACCGTTGAACATATTGCAGCTGCCGGTATGGTTGCCATCTGTTTATATATGTTGGGCATGCTAGTGCATAAATTGATTGGCCTGCCGGCTCCTGTCGCCATGCTATTTTTGGCGGTGCTCGCCAAATTAACTTATGCGGTTTCACCCAAATTAGAAGATGGCGCACGCACTGTTTATCGTTTCTTCTCTAGTACTGTGACTTACCCGCTGCTGTTTGCAATCGGCGTCACAATTGCCCCCTGGGACCATTTAATGGCTGCTTTCACAGTGGCTAACATCATCACGATTGTTGTCACCGTGGTGACCCTGACGACAGTTGGTTTTTTTGTTGGGCGTTGGGTAGGGTTGTATCCGATTGAAGGGGCCATTATCAATGCCTGCCACAGCGGCATGGGAGGGATTGGTGATGTAGCTATTCTAACCTCTGCTAATCGCTTACAGTTGATGCCATTTGCGCAAATGGCAACTCGTTTGGGTGGGGCCCTGACGATTACGGTTGCGATTATTTTGCTTGGCACTATAACTTGAAAGCCGGTCTCGATTTCAGTTTGGTCAACAATTGGCCCTAATCCTGGATCAGGAGCAACGAGTTAGCTTTTGATGCGAGGGCGCTTGCGATGTGGTAGTGCTATTGGGGGCGCTATTTTTTGGATGTCCTCGTCAGAAAGATCGGTCATTTTTTTAACCTGATCAGGCCTTGATCCACCGGCTAGCATTTTTTTAGCAATAGCAAGCGCTTTCTGGCGTTCACCTTCTTGCAGTCCCTCTTGTCGGCCTTCTTGCAGTCCCTCTTGCCGACCTTCCTGCCGCAATTGTTCGTTAAAAGTCATGATACTCTCCCGCTTCTCAGGTAATACTGTGCTCAATAGCTTAAATAACTCTTCCGCTTTTTGAGGCTGCTCCCTTTGTTCATTTGAACCAATATATTCTAGCATAGCAAGAAAATATGAGTCTGTCGTACGAGATACGATCATCCTCAAGATGCCTTGATCTGCAAGCTGCTGAAGTGTTTTAATATAATCGCGTTCCTTAGAGTACTTAAAAAGGAGTTCCATCAGTGAGGCGACTCCATGCTGCTTCAAGGTATCGACTGGCAGCGTTGTCAAATCAATGAGCTTGAATGGTTTGAAGACTAGCGCTCTTGCCATCTCAGCATCATCAAACTCTTCAAAGATATCTGTTGAATACGGATAGGGAGATACGGCGCCATGATAAAGGCATATCGGCAAGACTAATGGAAGTGAGTCATGCTCAGCTTTTAAATGATCTCCCATCAAATTTACGGTGTACTGCAGCAGTCTAAAAGCCATATGTTTGTCGGCGGTAGATTGATGCTCAAGCAGCATTAAAATGGGGATATAGCCTGCTTCGCCATTGATTTGACAAGCATAGACAATGTCACTATGCACTTCGCGTAGCTCAGCACTTACATAGCTTTTATCAATGGCTCGCAGAGTGCTGAGGTCAAGCTGTTGATGGATATCAGCAGGTAAATGGGCTTTCAAGAAATCGAGAGCCACTTGTTTTTCTTTTAGGCTTCCCTTAAAAAATTTGTCATGGGGCTGGGAAATGATGGACATAAAAGTCTCTGGAATGACGAATTCAAATCTTAAAGAAAAATAGTATACTAGTTTAACTAGTGCAAATCTAGGTGTTATAATTAATTTTGTGTGACTCAAACGATACTTGGGTGACTACCATAATGTGTCTATCAATCTGGACGACAGTCAGGGGCTGGAAGAGGGTTTAGTTAAGTGTGCTATTCGCTTTTAAGATGAAGTAACAGATGATCAGCACTACGGTTGGGCACGTAGTTTCGGCACATGTACTGAGCTCGCTAATATGCAAAATTAACTAGTAAATTTAAGTGATAACATGCTCAAACGTTATACTTTCTATAGAGGCTGTGACAGACCCTTGTATTGTGTGTAATGGGGTGGGGCTAGGGGGCATGTCGTTATACACAAGTCTGTAATCTCTTTCCTGGTAAAGCTTTAGGCTAATTACTGTTTCAAGAGAAGCCTGCCTCGTTGTGCAACAAGTCGATTCATTTGGTAAAGTTTATACTTTTTGTTATCAGGATATCAGATAAAATTTGAATAGATCCAAGGTACGTATTTCAGCGATATTAACCAGAAAGCGTGGGCAAACCAAGGTGCACAAATGATCGTCGAGTACTGATGAGTCTCTTGCTAACCTTGTGTGATTCGCCGGCATTCTTTTTTCTCAAGCAGCAATGCTCCGCGCTGCTTCAAAAGTGCGGCATTCATCGCGCTTAAGCCTTCTACCCCTTCGAGTAAAGTATCCTTCACTCTCAGTTCTGCATGCGGTGATATCCAACACACGTGCACCTGAATTTCATCCACCTCTTCTATCACCTGCCATTGGCGAACGAACTTATCCACACTGCCAGTCACCAGATAGGTGCCACCGATGGACGTTTTCCAGGCAACGCTATAGACCCCTCCGTCAAAATCATCAATCACTGCACGACACTGACCCGAGGCAACATCCCACAGCCGCACCGTATCATCCCTACTGCCCGAGGCGATCTGTGTGCCGCTCGGCGAATACACTACGCTATTAACAGTGTCGGTATGCCCTTCTAAGGTACGCACGGGCGCTCCGCTTTCCACGTCCCACAGACGTACCGTATTGTCGCCACTGCCCGAGGCGATCTGCGCGCCAATCGGCGAATACACCACGCTCTTAACATAGGCGGTATGTCCTTTTAAGGTGCGCATAAAGGTTCCGCTTTCCGCCTCCCACAGACGAACCGTATGGTCAGAACTGCCCGAGGCGATCTGTACGCCACTCGGCGAATACACCACGCTATTCACCCAGCTAGTATGTCCTTCTAAGGTGTGTCCGGGAGTTCCACTTTCCGCGTCCCACAGACGTACCGTATTGTCTAAACCGCCCGAGGCAATCTGCGCGCCGCTCGGCGAATACACCACGCTATCAATATGGTGTGTATGTCCTTCTAAGGTGTGCCCAGGCGCTCCGTTTTCCGCGTCCCATAGCCGTACTGTCCGGTCCTCACTGCCCGAGGCGATCTGCGCGCCACTCGGCGAATACACCACGCTCTTAACATAGGCGGTATGTCCTTTTAAGGTGCGTACGGGCGCTCCGCTTTCCACGTCCCACAGACGTACCGTATAGTCGTAACTGCCCGAGGCGATCTGCGCGCCGCTCGGCGAATACACTGCGCTATTAATACAGTTAGCATGTCCTGCTAAGGTGTACACGGGGGCTCCGCTTTCCGCGTCCCACAGACGTACCGTATGGTCATCACTGCCCGAGGCAATCTGCGCGCCGCTCGGTGAATACACCACGCTCCTAACAGAATTGGTATGCCCTTTTAAGGTGCGCGCAAGGGCTCCGCTGCGCGCGTCCCACAGACGAACTGTATTGTCACCACTGCCCGAGGCAATCTGCGCGCCGCTCGGTGAATACACCACGCTAAAAACATGGGTGGTATGTCCGTGTAAGGTGCACCCAGGAGTTCCGCTGTGCGCATCCCATAGCCGCACCGTCTTGTCATCACTGCCCGAGGCAATCTGCGCGCCACTCGGTGAATACACCACGCTATTAACAGCCCTAGTATGTCCTTCTAAGGTGTGCCCGGGGGCTCCGCTTTGTGCATCCCATAGCCGCACCGTCTTGTCCCTACTGCCCGAAGCGATCTGGGCGCCGCTCGGCGAATACACCACGCTATTCACCCAGTGAGCATGTCCTTCTAAGGTGTGCCCGGGGGCTCCGCTTTGCGCATCCCACAGACGAACCGTATGGTCATGGCTGCCCGAGGCAATCTGTGTGCCGCTCGGCGAATACACCACGCTCCTAACTTCGCCGGTATGTCCTTCCAGGGTTTGGTTTTTTTCCCAGCTCAACGTCGAATACACACTAATTGCACTCTTCTCAAGACCCATGGCGCAGGTTTTACCATCCGGTGAATACGCGCAGGAATTCACCGCGCTCTGTTCATACAGATACGGCCATTCGCCAAACCGCACGCCGGTCATCTGCGCTCCGCTTAAATTCGCACGGCACAGCCAACTCGCGCGAAAATTCGTTTCTCTTAAATCCGCTCCTTGCAACTGCGCTGAATCGAATACCCCAAAACTCAGATCCGCTCCGGGAATCTTGATACCCTTTAAATCACATTCATTAAACTGCACCTCGGCTCGCACCAATACCGTCATCGCATTCGCCGCGCCTACCTCAAACTCGGCCTCTTCTTTAGAACGTTCAACCAGACTTAAAAGCGCTGCTTTCAACTCCGCCTCTTGTCGCACTCGCTCGGATAAAAATTGCAATATCGCTGCATCCTTCACAAGCTGCAACTGGTTCAATAGTTGTCCCTTTTCTATTCCTTTTTCTGCTTGCTCCCAGAGCGCGCGCGCCACGAAATAATCCTGGATCGACTTATGGATGAAGCGGTATTGCTCATTTTGGCAGATCAGCGGTGCGTTTAAGCGCATCAATATGGTGATTGCATTATCATCCCCTAAAAGTCGCTTGCGCCAAGCCTGGCCCAATTCGGCGCGGGGCTCTTCCCAAGGCTCATCCACTGCAGCTAAATAAGTAGTCACCACCTCCCCAGCTCGATACATTTCAGTCGCTAATTTTTTGCTAAAACCCACCCCACGCTCAGCAAATCCTTTCTGATCTAAGCGCCTAAATTCTTTAATTTCCTCCGGATTGAGTTGAATTTGGGACAAACGCTGTTGCGAACGATCAAACCAACTCTTCACAAACTCATCATACAGTCCAATCCGCGTAAAGCGCTGACCCTTTGCATGCAGTGTCTTACTCAGCTCAGGTAACACACTCATGGTTATTTTCAGCAAAAATGGATTGCCAACCAGTTCCTTTAAATCTTGCTGCTTTAAGGCTTCTTTATACTGTTGCGCACTCCACGGCCCTGCTGGATGGGCTTTTTTGTACTGATCGACATACTGTTCTATCGTTTCAGCCGAAAACTGAAGCAGCTGATATTCCTGCAGAGTTGCACGCTCGCCTGACAAGTGGAACTTAGATTGATAGTTTGAGCCTAAATATTCTGGCCGGCTGCTGATGATAATTTTCGTTTCTGTCCAATCATCAAGCTGATTATCTTTATAAAATGCGCGTTGACGATCTTTGATTTCATCGAAACCATCCAGAATCAATATAAAGCGATGTTGAGTCTGTAATTCCCTGATTTGCTCTTGCGAAAAACCTTGCGTTTCAAAAAAAGTGCCAACCAGGTTTCGATTTGATTCTGGCAAACTCGACAATTGTATAAACACCGGGATAGCCGTATTCTCCAGCGTACTCGCTTGGGTATACGCTTCCCATAAACTACAGACCAGACGTCGGTTGAAGGTCGATTTTCCCGAACCCGCATCCCCTAGCAAAAGCAGAATTTTTTTGTCGGAGTTCAAGTACTCTTGCACTTTGCTTTCTAAATCAAAACGTTCAGCGGGTCTACCGACAAGCGCTCCTTCTAAACTGACATAGTTTGCCAGCGCATCCTTAATCTCCCTGTCCTTCTCTAAGCCGTCTAAATAAGTGGCTCTAAGCTTCTGGATATTTTCCTGCAAGTTGCCTAATAGTTTTTTGACCAGCGAATCTACCCCAGTTTGAATTTGGGCCAGATCCCGTGATTGATCTAACAACTGCGTACCCACTTGCCGCCAGGCCGGATAAACCTGTCGAACCATGGTGGCAAGCTGGCTGTGCAACTCGGTTCGTATACCGCCAAAAATACCTTCTACTAGTTTGACAAATTCAAGCTCACCAAGCGTTGCTGGCTCATTTTTCAAATGGGAAATGAAATCACTATACCCTTGCCAAAACTTATTCAGGAACGGTTTGGCTTCACGACTGTCCGCTAAAACACGCTCGATCAGCTTAAACAACACTAGGTGCCGACCCTGATTACGATACACTTGCCGTCCCACTTTGGCTTGCTCCCCAGAGCGCGAAATATCATTCATGCGAACCGTAGTCGAGCGAATAAAGTGACTCAAGCATTCCTGATAGCTCTCTGGAGTAAACAAAACAGGAATAATGCCGTGTTCATTTTTAAGCCAATCTGCACGGATTTGTAAAAAAGCCATTTCCGTTAACACATGATGAAACCCGGCCTTATATTCTTTCTCCTCTGAAAATTTTTGGACCACATCTCGTATTTTCGAAGTTCCCTCTTGTGCACCGTCTTTACGATAGGCCTCTCGATCTTCGAGATAGGCTTCTTGAAGTTGCTCATAGAACTTCTTATAGTGCTGCCATCCCAAGTATTTTCCGAGTAATTCAGAACAACACACCACGACCTTATCAACCGGTTTTACATCATCTCTCAACTGATCTGGCAACAAACACAGCTGACTGGTCAAAATATCTTCTAGCGTGCTCTCTTTTTTTAAGTCTTCTGGAGAACTTGAATACGGTTGCCCCATCGGGTTTTGGTCAGAGTACAGGTTAACTTTGATTTCAGATAACTTCTCGATTAAATATTTAGACGTATCGGCTTCGGCTTTTTCGAGGTAATTTTCATTATCGTGTGCATATACTAGAAACAAACTAGGTTTATTCGACACCTCTAAAGAGCCAAGCGTTGACAGCGCCATTCCAAACAGATAATCCGCCAGCGCGTGTTTTTCATGGAGAGACAAGGCAACCTGCGATCTCTGGATAGGCATTGAGGCAGGCTGAACTAAAACTAATTCACTAGATGACGGCTGCTTTTCAAAAACAGAGGGCTTGATGCCATTAGATAAAGCTGTAATCGGAGTTTCGGATTCTTGCGTACTGCGTGCAGATTGAAGCTCGTGTGGGGCTACATCATTCCTGCTGGTGGGAAACGATGAATTTTGCAGCGATGTAGTGTTTTGTTTCCAAGTGCCAGCTAAATCGAACTGTTTCAGCCCATTTAAAAAGGTGAAATACTCGGTGCTGATTTCGGAGAAAATTTTTTTATTCTGATTGCTAGGATTTTTATCTAATTCCGTTTTCGCTTTTTCTACCGCTTCTGAATAGGATTTTTTAGCGTCTTCTTCTTTTTGTAGCGCTGCATACCCACGGGCCTCCCCTAACAAACGTTGTGAAGGCGAAACTAACGAGGATGAATGCATTCCTATCTTGAAATTAAACATTTTTCTCTCGACTTTATTCCGTTTTATATTTCAGCGATTGTTGCACTTCACCCCACCTTTCAAGAAAAAAATTTAAGTGATTGATAAATAACCTCAGTTCGGGATAATTCTGTCAGCCCAGACATGCTGCAAAGGTAATTTAGGCTTGTTGGGCATAAGGCAGTA
>JASSUC010000011.1:0-56828 GCA_031963245.1 Mycoavidus cysteinexigens | reverse complement strand
TTTATCGGTCACGATAAATCTGTAATGACCGGTCACGATCGCTGAAATACGCAGGTTTGCAAGGAAATTTACTAATTTTTAAGTAATGGGCACCTATGTGCGGCGTGAGCTTTCATTGACGCTAATCTCTGCCTCCTAACTGGAAGAAGCATTATGACGATAAAAGGTGGCCTATTGTTGATTCAGAGAATCGGCTCGATCTGCCAAGCAGCGAAAAAACTAGAAAAATATCAGTCGGTGTTCGATATTATTCAGATGCCCAAGTCTGCTTTTATAAAAGATTTTAATGGAAAGGAAGCAGCGGATATTTACGATTTGGCGCTTGGTTATGCGACAGAGGTTGCACGTCGATTTCGAGCAAGCCGTCTGTTTTCTACAGAAGTTAAAGATGTCGAGGGGCCGACCTATCAGGGCTTGTTCAAGGAAAACTGGGCAGCATTTTGTCGTACGAGGGCGTTGGAAGCAAATGACTCGCCGATTGCTTATCTAGTAGATATTTATAAATTTGCGCTGAGATTGGAGTCAACGGTTGGCGCTGACGCGATCGATAAGCTAAAGACTCGACGTCCTGAACTAGCTCAGCTGAAATTAGATGAAGTCAGCTTGAACCAGACTGTATCGCTGTTGACGATTGTCAATCGTATTCTTGCCGAGGCAGGGCAAAACTTTCTTACTGCAAAAGGCGAGAAGAAAAGTTTCTATCAAGTCCTTGCGCAGACCCGTTATCCATTCCAGTTGCCATATGACGCTGCGCATAAGCGGATTCAACTCGGGCTAGCCGATAAGGGCTTGTCACTAATGATGTTGATCCAGCAGGCGGATATCGCATACCCCTATTTTACCCAAGTCGGGACGCTGAGTTCTGCATGTGCTAGCGTGGCATTGCAGCAAGGTAGTGGGTTAAGCTCGGGTATGCAAAATTTAATGACTGAGGCTCCTTTTTTCAATACATATACCCTGAATTTGGCAGATATCCAGGGTAAGAGATGGGAAGGTGCATCAACAAGTGAAACGTCGCTTTGGGTCGATCCTTCTTCACATGCCTATTTTATTCCTATTCCATCACAGCAGGGCAAGGAGGATCCTACTACCCTTGTATCGATAGACAACGCTTACGACCAGAAGAAGGATATCGTCCATTACGATATCGTTAATGTACGGTGCAAAAACGCTAAAAATAGCATAATTAATGTCAAGTTGAGAGCGCAGAATTGCGAATTTGTCGGGCTAAAAGTGCAACCCCCTATTTATGCTCGGAAGTTGAGTAACTGTACGCGAACAATAGGCTACCCTTTTCCAAGGGAACCTGCTTTTTCCTATTATGCGGACGATAATCCTGGGCTGAGCCTTTCAGACGGGCCGTACACGGGTGTTTTCACGATCCAGGCAAAGCACTCGTCTTTTCATGAACCGTTTTTGGAGATGCGTTTTTCTCTGATTCTCGATGAGAAAGCGTCAAAGGTTTCGCCGCTTACTGACGCACAGCAGAATTTTTTGAGTGATAACTACGGCGTTAATATCGACCCGAGCTCACCGGTACCCTTATCCCTATTAACTGCCCAGACTGGCTTGACAATAGCCGAATTGGAACAGTTGCTATGTACCCAAGGCATGGGGCCAAGCTGCACATCGGTTGTAGCTTCTCCTCATGTGGAGGTGCTTAACACCATCTTCATCAAGGGAAATACGCTTGAAACCTTTCCAGCACCTTATCACTATGGTGCGGTGTTTCTCCACGCGAATCAATTACCACGAGTGTATATAAAAGAAGAGGAGAAAAATAAGGCCAACAAATCGATTATTGGCCTGTCGTATGATCGCCTCGATCGAGTAAATCGACTCATTCGCTTACAAGGCGCGCTGAAACTATCTTATGACAAGCTTGATTTACTCGTGATCTCAGCCATGCGCTCGGAAGGGGTCGAGAATCTCGGGCTGCATATGAATGCCAATACGGTGCGTATGTTGGGCGTATTCGATTATCTGAAGGTGCAACATGGAGTAACGCCCGAAGTTTTCGCGGCGTTTTTGCATGAAATCACGCCATTTGCGGTGGGGACTGAAATCCCGTTTTTTGACCGGGTCTTTAACACGCCGCCTTTATTTGATCAGCCCTTTAAGCTAGATTGGCAAGAGTTTGACTATACCCAAGCACAAGGTGACGATGCCAAGACGGTCAAACAGTTGTGTGCTGGACTAGATATCGATGAGGCGCTCTTCAGGCAGCTAGCGCCGATCGTATTCAAAGCGCAGAGTTTTGGAGAGAAAAAACTCCGGCGTTCCCTGTCAGTGGTGTCAGCTTTTTACCGGTTAGTCAAATTACCGCGTCTTTTTGGGTTAACCGTGTTGGATGGAATTGAGTTGTTGAAGATACTAGCGGATAGTAAGGATAAAGAACAATATCTTAATCAGCTAGCCGGCGTCCCGGTAATCTCGAAGCTAGACGACAAGAATCAGCCGAAAACGACCGACGTGCTGGATGTGATCATGGCATTGGCCACTGTCACCCAATGGCTGAATACGCATCATTTGTCGGCTCAAAGTCTTATATCGCTGCTTAATCCACCACCCAAAACTTTGTCAGGTAATGCTGCACAAGTGGCCCTGATTAATGAAATTACTCAGCATCTAGAACCAGCTCGACTTACCAATGAGCGTATCGCTCATACTAGTGGTGTGACCCTGCATGGCAAAGATGGAAAGTTTATTGATTGGCTAAATGTGCTATCTAAGGTGCTAGATAATAATGGCTTAGTTAAATCTACTGATGAAATTAATAAAGCCGCTCAGGAAGTTTTAGAAGCAAAAAAAATTGAGCCGTCATCTGATAAAGATAATCTAGTAAAGCTGATTGATGAAGCCGTTCGGGAAGCTTCAAAAGCAGCAAAGATTGAGTTGCCATCCGATCATCTACTCGTACTCGAGCAGAGTCTAGTAAAGTTGATCGTTCGAGCCAAAGCAGCACAAGATAATGTGACAGTTAGCGTATTGGCTAAATCACTACAGATTGCTCATCAGTTGCCTTTGTTATTACTTAGCTGGATCGACAGCAGTAGCTATGCATTTTTGAGCCAGACTTATGCCTTATCCAGCAAGCAACAGCCATTACAGCCGAGCAGTGTCGACCAAACTTATCTGACCTTGTTGTATAAGTTGGTCCAGCATGCGGTAGTCGTCAACCAATTCAAGCTGAGCGGGGCGATGATGCAAACTTTTCTGGCATCTCCAAACTGGTTTGGGGTGCCTAATAAAGAATTGTCTTTGACAATTTTGTATCAATTCAGCCGTTATGCTGATTGGTTGAAGTTGACCTCCGACACCGAAGACCATGTCCTTCAGTATTTAGCACAGGCTAATCATCAAGCGGATGTCGAGCCGCAACTTCAGAAGGCCGAAAAGTTAGCTCAAGACGCCGCACAAAAATTAGCCGATTTACTCGGTTGGAAAGACAGCGAAGAAGTGAAACAAGCCGTAGCGCATATCTGCGGCGAAAACAGGATAGCAAAAAATCTCACTCATATTGACGGTGTCATGCGTTTGTATGCGCTCACGCGGCAAACCGGACTCTCAGTTGCGGCTCTTTTGAAAGCTGCTGCTTTAACGCCAACTTCTCCTTATTCAGACTATCAGCAAGTGGGCGAATCGCTAATGACAACTATCCAGTCGGATGCGTCTGTTAATGGCGAATTGATTACAGCCCAACTCAATCAATCTTCGCGGGATGCGTTAGTTGCCTATTACTTAGGACAGATCATACCTAAGAGCAAGAATCCTATTCTGAAGAACGTGAAGAGTGCTGATGATTTATACGAATACCTGCTAATCGATAATCAAGTATCGGATAAAGTGGTGACGAGCCAAGTAGCACAGGCTATTGCCAGCGTGCAGCAATACATTAACAGCCTCTTCTTGCAAATAGGGCAAAAGAGCGCTACCCCGCCGGATCCGGCTGAATTGGTAGCCTGGACACAACACAATAGTCAATATGCGATTTGGGCCGCTAACCAACAATTGCAAGATTATCCGGAAAACTATCTGAATCCCACGCTACGTTTGACAAAAACCGCAAGCTTTGAAAAATTAGAAAGCGCGCTTAACCAGAACAGAATTAATGAAGATACTGTCCAGGCTGCCGTCTTGGATTACCTGAATAACTTTGAAGAAGTGAGTAATCTACAATTTGTCAGCGGCTATATCGATGGGGGCAATTTTAAGGAGAGTGTCTATTATTTTGTTGGCCAGAACAATGCTACGCCTATACAGTATTTCTGGCGTTCGATGGATATTCGTAAGCGTGATGTCCAGGATGAGATCAACCCGGTGGCTTGGAGCGAATGGGAAAAAATCGACATTCCGGTCTCGGACGAGGTAGTAGCGATCAGGCCAGTTGTCATCAAAAGCCGATTATATATTGTTTGGGTAGAACGTAGCCAAACGCCTGTTTATGACAAAAATAATAAACCCACCTCGAACAGAAAAATAAGCGTTAAATTGGCTTATAAAAAATATAATGATACGTGGAGTGCGCCGAAGCTGTTATTTACGCAAGAAAAAAGTTACCTGCCGCACTTGATTGCCTTGGTGGATCAGCGTAATCCTGACCAACCCTATCTACTAGTGATGATCTTTAAAGACAATGAAAGTGATCTAGATCTCCATGCCTATAATGTTTTGTTATCGAAAATCGAGCTAGAAACAGATATCTCAAAAGCACTCTTTTTATTATTCCTTCGACCCGGAAAACTTCAGCATCCTTACTATCGTGAAAATAAGCTGCCATCGGTCACTCTGAGTCACTTACCTGGCCCGGTGAACACCCAGACGCTTGCAAAAAGATATATAAAATCTGTCAAACTATTTACTGAGGATATCTTCGGAGGTGGAGGCACAATAAAATATCAGATAACCAATAAAATTACTGAAGATTCAACGACAAAGCTGAACTTTTCTATGAAAGTAAGCTTTCCTAAAAGTGTGGATGTTAGATATTTTATAGGAGCCTATTTTAGATGTGCTCTTTATTATAGAGAAATACAGGATAATGATTATTCAGTTTATAAGGAAGGAGATATAACTGAAATTTTCCATTTTGAAGGACCAAAATGGAAATTCGAAGAAGATAAAGATACATTTAATTATTTTTATTCCACAGTAATCGAGATTAAGACTGATGATTTAATTAAAGGTATTAAGCTTTTTAGGCCTGTGACTTATGGGCTTACTGATGACAAACATAATAAGTGGGCTTACCAAATTGTAGGTGAAACTTTCAAGCCGGAAATTGAGTTAAATGAGCCGTATAATCATTTACAATATCTCGATATTTCTGAAATTGGTCTACAAAATAAACCCATTCTCTTAAACACTGTATTTGGCAAAGAGTTGATTGCCCGCGCCAGTGTGTCGATTGAAGCATTGCTAAGCTTAGAGACCCAACAGTTTTCTGAGTTGCCAGGGGAAACGGAATCGCAGGCAAACCCCATAGACTTTCACGGTGCCAATAGCCTGTATTTTTGGGAATTATTTTTTCACCTCCCTTTCCTCATCGCCTATCGACTGAATGCTGAGCAGCAACATCAGGACGCTCAACATTGGCTCCATTACATTTTTAATCCCTTTACAAAAACGAATAAAGGCACACCGACTTATTGGCATATGCGTGCGTTGATGGAAGACGGCCATGCGGCGGCACTGCTGGATGGGCCAACAGATCCGGATGCGGTGGCATATGCCGATCCGTTGCACTATCGAAAAGCGGTGTTTCTGGCTTATGTCAAAAATATCATCGACCACGGCGACCAACTCTACCGGCAACTGACACAGGACAGCCTCAATGAGGCCAAGCTTCGTTATTATCAAGCCCTGAATTTGCTAGGGCCACGCCCCATTGCGCAACTGGTAAGCCGTTGGGCTCCCATCCAGCTGGATAATACTCAAGCTAAGGATACTAGCGCGTTGCGGACATTTGAAGAGAATCTTCAAGAAAATGAACTGAAACAGATGGTGTTGTCGCCTGGTGCACCAAATCCGACGCTACGCGCGCTAGATACGGATCTCTTCCACCTGCCGCTTAATACACAGCTGTTTGGTTATTGGGACACGCTCGAGAGCCGGATGTACAACCTACGCCATAACTTGACGCTAGACGGCAAACCGTTATCGCTACCGTTATATGACGCACCCATCAATCCTAGAGAGCTATTGGCACAACGTGGACGCAACGGAACCTTGAATGGCAACGAAAGTAGCCATGAGTTGGACATCCCGCCTTATCGTTTCCGAGCTATCTTGCCGCGTGCCTATACTGCCGTCGAAATGCTCTGCTACTTTGGCAATATGCTGCTCTCAGCCTTGGAGCGCAAGGAACACGCCGCACAAGAAGAATTGCAGCAAGCACAACTTTTAGATCTCTCCAGTTATACGCTCACCTTACAGCAACAAGCTGTCGATATGGCTCGCGCGAGCCAAGCCGCGTTGCAGGTTGGCAAAGCTGCTGCTCAACAGCGTTACGATCATTACAAGCAGCTCTATGATGAAAACATATCAAATTCTGAACAAATAGTGGGGGGCCTACGCGGGGCGGCACAGATAGCTTTGGCAGCAACTCAGCCGCTGCAGATTGCAAGTGGTGCAGCGTCACTTGTGCCAAATATTTTTGGCCTATCCGATGGTGGCTCAAAATGGGGCGCGCCGCTGTTTGCACTAGCGATCGAGGGTCAAATCTGGAGTGATGGCTTAACTTTCTCTGCCGACATCATTGCGGAATCCGAGCAGTATCGCCGTCGTCGTGAAGAATGGGAAATCCAGTACAAGCAGGCGCAAAGCGAAATGAATGTGATTGATAAACAGATGGAGACGCAGGCATTGCAGATTCAGGCTGCGCAAACCACTCTACAACAGACTAAAGCCCAGCAGGCGCAAGTGCAGGCAATGCATGTCTTTTTGAAAACTCGCTTCACGCAAGCTTCTCTATATCAATGGCTCGTCAGTCAACTCTCGGTGTTGTATTACCAGGCTTACGATGCCGTGCTCTCGCTCTGTTTGGGGACCCAGGCATGCTGGCGATATGAGCGAGGCGATTTTGAAACGAACTTTATTCAAACCTCTGCCTGGAACGATAGCTACCGTGGCCTGTTGGTCGGTGAAACATTAAAGTTAAACTTGCAGCAAATGGAGGCGGCTTATTTGAATCGGGATGAACGGCGGCTGGAAATTACACATACTGTTTCACTTAAGCAAATGTTTGGTGAAGCAAAGTGGGAAAGTAACCTTACAACACTGCGCAGTGACGGTAGCTTAGAGTTCGAGCTGAAAGAGCGCCATTTTAGTGAGCGTTATCCTGGTCATTATCTGCGACAGATTGTCGCGGTTACCGTTACCTTGCCAGCATCAGTGGGGCCTTACCAAGATATACGCGCTACCTTAACGCAAAATTCCAGCAAATTTACTACCCGCGCCGATTTAAATGCCGTGGAATCTTTATTGGATGAGACGAAGAGCTCATTCACTGACATCAAAAACGTCAAAACCAATCTGCGCGCGAGCCAGCAGGTCGCCTTATCCAGTGGTTTAGACGATAGCGGCTTATTTGTACTGAATTTTGGCGATGAGCGGTATCTGCCGTTTGAAGGTACAGGTGTCGTGTCGAGCTGGCAATTGACTTTCCCTCGTCCTGATGCACCGGATCAAAAGAAAATGCTTGAGACTTTGACGGATGTCATTGTGCGCATCCGTTACACCGCGTGCGATGGTGGTGAGGAATTTGCCAAGCAAGTCGAGAGAGAACTGACCAAAGCGGTGAAGCGATGAGTGCTGCACGATCTGCGCCTAAGCATGTCGTCCTACCCGAACTGGTTTTACCCAGAGGAGGAGGCGCAATTCATGGGTTAAACCAAACGGTCAATACCGTTGGTATGACCGGCATGGCCAGTTTTTCTATTCCCTTGCCAATCAGTGCCGGTCGGAGCTTCACCCCGTCACTGGCGTTGACCTATAGTAGTGGCAGCGGCAATGGTCCGTTTGGCTTAGGCTGGTCATTGCCGGTGCCGCGCATCGGTCGCCGCACCGCACAAGGCGTGCCTGCTTATCAAAACAACGATGAATTTGTTGGGCCAAATGGTGAAACGCTGGTGCAGGAAGTCGATAGCCACGGTCAGCCTCTTGTCATAGAAGTCACGCAATACGGTGATCTGCCGCTGGGCGAAGCATTTCAGGTCACCCGCTTTTTTCCGCGCATTGAAAGCCGCTTCGATCGCATTGAGCGCTGGACGCCGGCCACCGCACCCGGCCCAGGCTTTTGGTTGATGCATGACGCCGATGGCAGCCTATACCTTTTCGGTAAAACGGCGCAGGCGCACATTGCCGATCCCGCAGTGCCTACCACCCGTATCGTGGATTGGCTTCTGGAAGAATCACTGTCGTCTAATGGCGAGCATATTTACTATGAATACCAGGCGGAAAATGACATGGGTCTAACCGCAGCAGATAAGCAACGCGACCATGCCGCTCAACGATATCTGAAGCGCGTGCGCTACGGCAACTGGGATTGGGCCAAAAACCTCTATCTATGGAGCAATCCACCACCTAACCGCTGGCATTTTGACCTCGTGCTCGATTACGGCGAACGCGCCTCCACAGTCGAGTCCATGCCAGCCTACGATGCCAGCGGAGCTTGGCTGCTGCGCCAAGATGCTTTTTCTAACTATACAGCCGGATTTGAAGTGCGAACCCACCGGCTATGCCGCCAAGTGCTGATGTTCCATAATTTTCCAGAATTGGGTAAGCAACCTGTGCTGGTTAACCGCTTGCTGCTTGAATATGATGACAATCCTTTCGTTACGCGGCTGCGCACTATCCAACGTATAGGTTATGACTCGCATAGCAAAGCTACCTTGCCACCTTTGGCATTGACTTATTCAGAATTTTGCTTGGGGGAAAATCAGTTTAGACAGTTCACATCTATGCCTGACTTGAATGATGGACAGCACTACCAATGGGTCGATCTTTATGGTGAAGGACTGCCTGGTGTACTAAATCAAGATAGGACTGGTTGGCGGTATCGTCCGCCAATACGCGATCAAATCAATAGCCAAGATCCGAATGCCGTAAGCTACGGACCTTGGCAGCCTCTGCCGAGTGCACCCGCCGGGCAGTCTAGTGCGATGATACCGCACATGTTGGCCGATTTAACCGGTGATGGACGACTCGACTGGGTGATCATGCATCCCGGCCTAGCGGGCTTTTTTACCCAATGCCCAGATAAAACCTGGTCAGCTTTCATTCCCTTTGCAGGGTTTCCAACCGAGTTTCTGTCTTCGCATGCTCAGTTAACCGATTTAATGGGCGCTGGGTTATTGGATTTAGCCTTGATTGGCCCGTGCAGCGTGCGGCTCTATGCTAACTGCCGCATGGATGGCTTTGCGCCGCCGATTGACATCGAGCATGAAGCCGAAGGCTTGCCCATTCCTTCGCTACAGGCCAATGAAGTCATTGCCTTTAGCGATGTGCTGGGCAGCGGCCAACAGCACCTGATACGGGTTCGCCACAATGAGCTAATGTGTTGGCCCAATTTGGGGCGTGGGCGCTTTGGTCGATCAATTAAATTCACAGTGTTGCTTTGCGAGGCGCAGGATTTTGATCCGCGGCGGGTGTTTTTAGCCAACTTAGATGGCTCGGGTGCGGCTGACCTGATTTATGCCAACAACGACCATTTGTTGATTTTTAGAAATCGCGCCGGCAATGGCTTTGAGAACGCTTATCCACTGAAGTTTCCAACGGAGCTGCGTTACGATATGCTGTGTCAGCTTAGTTTTGCCGATCTCGATGGTCTGGGCTGCACCAGCCTGATTTTAACAACGGCCCATCCGGATTCGCAGCACTGGCGTTACGATTTTATCGCAGGCGTTAAACCTTATCTGCTCAAAAGCGTTACCAACCATTTGGGTAGTTCCGCCGAGTTGACTTATCGTAGTTCTGCTCAAGAATGGCTCGATGAAAAACAAGCGTGTACTGACGCAGTTTCACACTTGCCATTCCCTGTACAGGTTATTTCAAGCATAAGCCAGCACGACGAAATCACCGGTAATACGCTCACGCAACGATTTCAATACCGACATGGCGTTTATAATGGCCGCGAACGCGAATTTAATGGATTTGGCCTGGTGCTGCATACGAATGCGGAAGCACCGACAGCAAGCTCGGCAACGATAGATACGCTGAGCGCTCCGGTACTGACTAAAAGCTGGTATCACACCGGCCTATTTGCGAGTGGCACATACCGTCGAGAATATGCATCATGCGATGACCAGGCGATTGTACTCGGGGAGCCTTTGTTTAGACGTTTGGATGAGCATAGCCAAGATATTGAGATCGACACGCTAGACGCTGCGACCCAAACTGAAATGACGCGAGCACTAAAAGGCAGTCTGTTGCGCGTCGAGGTCTACGCGCTGGATTCAGAAACGACACCCTACACCGTTGAAGAACTGCGCTATGGGGTACGACTCATCCAAGAACGTGGTCAGCAACGTTATGCGGTAGCCTTGCCACTTTTGTTAGAGCAACTTAATTATCACTACGAGCTTATCCCGACTGATCCAGTCGCCACACACCAAATAACGCTAGCATGGGATGGCTATGGCATACCGACCCATGCTGTTACGCTCTATTATCCACGTCGTAGCAGCCTAACGCCTTTCCAGGGCGAAATGGCGACAAAATGGTGGCAAGCCTCACAGGATGACGCGCAAAAAATCCTTTGGATTAATGAAACGCGACAAACTTGGCTTCACCTGGATCAGCCGCAAGCTTGGCGCTTAGCGTTGCCCGCAGAATTCTGCAGTTATGCGCTGCAATTTGAAGGTATGGCTACCCCACAAAGCTACGAGAGCCTGCGTCAGGCAAATAGCCTGCTGGACAGTACGCGTCCTCGCACGTTAACTGGATACCGTGTTACGCATTACGTCAACGCGCAGCAGGACGACGCGCCTACCATCGAAGGACTTGTAGACCATATCGAGTCAGCAGAGCTCGACGTAAAAGCGCTGGCAGCTTACGCTGGTATTGCAGCGTTGCAAGACTCATTGCTTGAGTCAGCCCTTGCGCAGCAAGGCTATACTCCAATCTCCGTAACACTTCCTGACGGCTTGCCTTCTACATTATGGACGGTCAAAAGTGATCTATGCTGTTATGCGCCGCCTGAACGGTTTCGGCAATTAATTTGTTATGAAGCATCCCCTGGCATCAGCACAACTCATATCCAATACGATGCTTATCAGTGTTACGTGGTCGAAATCACAGATGCGGCAAACAATCGTACTCAAGCGCAATACGACTATCGGCGGCAAGCGCCCATCCATATCACCGACCCAAACGGAAATGTACAAGAGGCCGCTTACGATGCGTTGGGGCGCTTGCTGGCGACTAGCTTTTATGGTCATGAAAATGGGCAGCCTGTCGGGTTTGCGCCGCTCAGCGATGATTTGCGCGGATTGACGACTCTCGAAAGCGCGCTGCAAAACCCAAAAGAAGCGTTGGGCAAGGCTGCCACCGTGCATTACTACGATGCATTCAGTTGGCACGATCATAAAATTCCAATCCATAGCGCCACCTTAATGGCAGATCGTTATCCTGGCGATACCGAAATGCAAATCCGTATCGCGCTCGAATACACAGATGGCTTTGGGCGTGTACTGCAGAGTAAGCAACAAGTCGATGCGGGTCCGGCCTATCGTCGGGATGCGCAAGGTAACTTGGCGCTTATAAATGGGCAGCCTATTGAGAGGGAAGCAGCAACCCGCTGGGCTGTATCCGGTCAGGTCGAATACAATAACAAGGGATTACCGGTGCGCACTTATCAGCCTTATTTTATTGACACTTACCGGTATGTAAACGATGCCTCATTCCGACAGTTTGGCTGTGGCGAAACACACTACTATGACCCGCTGGGTCGGGAGGTGAAAACCGTCACCGCTCAAGGCTATCTGAGGCGCCACGTGTACTGCGCCTGGTACACGATTCAAGAAGACGAGAACGACATGCTGGCTGATGAGTTTACCCGCTCTGAAGTGGACGTTACGGCAGGTGAGCCGATGACCTCAGCGGGGGAAAGCGATCATGCTATCTGAACAACAACGCAAGCAGATTAGCGCACTCTGCCAGCATACCCCTACGCTGACGGTATTCGATGCGCGCGGGTTAAGGGTGCGGGAGGTGCAGTACAACCGCTCATCGGCGCATGAAGCGCCAGATGAACGGGTGACACAGCATCAGTATGACGCGGCGGGACGGCTGCATAGCAGCATCGATCCAAGGCTAGGGAAACAGTGCCTAGAAAAACCTAAGCCGCAGCCCAATTGGGTTACGCGGTATTCGCTATCTGGCCGCGTATTGCGTACCGACAGCGTCGACGCAGGCTGGCGCGCGCAATCCTTTGATGCGGCGGGTCGACCCATGCAACGCTTTGATGGCCGCAGCACGCAGCAACGCTTCGAATACGACGCGCTGTCACGGCCCACCGCCATTTACGAGACCGTAAATAACCATGAGGCTTGCGTAGAGCGCTTTACCTATGGCGATAATGGCGTGGTGGAAGAGGCTGAACCGCGCAACTTACGCGGCCAGCTGATTCGCCATGACGACCTAGTCGGCACGCGCGAGATCGGTAGTTATGCGCTGACAGGTCAGCCCTTAACTGAAACTCAACGTTTTCTAAGCGGCACTGAATCTCCGGACTGGCTGCCAGACTCCGCCGCACGCGATGCCTTACTGGAAAAAGACCTGTACACAACCGTCTGGCGCTATGATATTCAAGGCAAAATCTTAACGCAAACGGATGCCAAAGGGCATACGCAACGCTTTGTCTACAACCTAAGCGGTCAGCTGCGAGCTAGCTTCCTCATCCTCAGCGGCCAGCCCGAGCAATGCCTGGTCAGCGACGTGGCTTACAACGCCTTCGGCCGGCCATTGAGTGAAACGGTCGGCAACGGTGTGCACATCACTTATAACTATGATCCTGCGACGCAGTGCTTTACCCGCAACTATGTGCAGCGGGCCGATCAAACGGTATTGCAAGATCTGTGCTATGCCTACGATCCAGTCGGCAATGTGGTGCGCATTGAAGACCAAGCGCAAGCAATTCATTATGCAAACGCCCAAAAGATCGATCCAGCTTGTACGTACAGCTACGATGCACTTTATCAGCTGATTGAAGCGCATGGGCGGGAAAATGCCCATACGGGACAACAGTGCATGCAATTGCCACAACCCATCGTCCCGCTTGTGCAAGATGCCACGCAACTAACGAATTACATACGCCGCTACCATTACGATGAAATAGGCAATTTACTGGCTACTCAGCATCAGGGAGCGCAATCGTATACGCTGGCTATGCAGGTAGCGCCAACGTCGAACTGCGCCGTGTCCCAACAGCCTGATCAACTGATCGATGTGGCTGCCTATTTTGATGCAAACGGGAATCCCCTGCAGTTGCAATCGGGCCAACCGCTGGCTTGGGATGCACGTAACCAACTGCAGCAAGTCGTCTTGATTCACCGCGAGAATGGCGTGGATGACGTCGAACGCTACGACTATAACGGCAGCGGCCAGCGTCTTAAAAAAATCCGCAGCTGGCAAGCAAGCAATCAAACACATCGTGAAGAAGTGCGTTATTTGCCTGGGCTGGAACTGCGAAGCAATACCGCCACTAGCGAGCACTTGCAAGTGCTGACCTTGTCCGCAAGCCAATGCCGCGTGCGAGTGCTGCATTGGGAGCAAGGTAAACCCGATGAAATTGAGAACGATACCATTCGCTATAGTATGGACGATCATCTGGGTTCCAGCCTACTGGAGTTGGACCGAGAAGGGAACAAACTGACCTATGAGGAATACTATCCATTCGGCGGCACGGCCCTTTGGTCCGTGAAAAGCCAGGTGGAAGCGAAATACAAATGTGTACGCTATTCGGGCAAAGAGCACGATGCGACAGGGCTGTATTACTATGGTTATCGCTATTACGCTCCTTGGTTAGGGCGTTGGCTGAATCCAGATCCAGCGGGAACAATTGACGGGCTCAACCTGTTTCAGATGGTCGGGAATAATCCGATAACCCTGATTGATCCCGATGGACGTACGAGACAGAAGACACCAAGGCAAGCGGCCATACAGGCCAACCTGAAAATGAAACTCAACCGGCGCGGGACCGGGAAAGCCAGACAGAGAAATCCGCCTCAGAGATACGATCCCCATCTCGTACCGGCTAAAATAGTAACGTTCAGATTCAGGGGGCGTTTCCTGAGGGGGTTGGATCCAGGCACACAATATATGTATCGCACCACGGTAGATTATCAGGGTAGTAACAGAGAAGATTTTGACCTAGCGAATCTGCAGGTCAGACTTCTTGACACCCCAGTCGGGCACGTATGGCATCATTTTCATAATTATAGGCCTAATCCTAATAACATAGGAGGTACGGGTCGAGGTACGCTTTATCTCATGCGTAAAGAACACCATCTTCGAAACCATACTGGCGGAGCGTTCATGTATAGGGATATCCATAGGAGGGGTTACCGCTAAGGCCACTGAAGTGAAAATGGTTGAAACCCTTGAAAAATAAAGAAAATACAAGGGCCTGCAAAGCCGTGTACGTTGGTTGTTGATTCGCACTGAAAAGTGAACCATTAAAATAGGGATTTGCATGTAAAAGTGAACCACGTGTATAGACCATCTACTCAAAAAATGAGCGGAGTAAAAAAAAGTGATAGACGTGAATTTATTACATGTAATCAGGAGATGGTATTGTCGAGAAGGGATGTCGCTGCGTTCGATATCAAAGCGCAGTGGATTGTCGAGAAATACGGTAAGAAAGTAAGTATCTGAAGAGGTATTAGAGCCTGCCTATAGCCGACGAGCGGGTCAAAGCAAACTAGATAGCTACAAAGTAAGGCTTAACTCCTGGTTAACGGCCCGAGCGCATCAATCGCGCAAACAGCGCATGGAGTTGCTCCGTAAGCACTCCATTATCCTCAGGCTTGCAGCTTGGTTGAGAAGCAGAGAAGCTGGGCTAGTTCTAAATATAGAGGGAGTAAGGGTAAGCGTAAAGCAAGGGGTTGTGCAAATGATGTAATGCTAGGCAAAGTGTTCAATAAGCGAGGTGAACTAATGGAGATAACGTTCGAGTTAAAATGCCAAGGCAATAGCGCCTCAACATCTTCGAGCGTGTTGGCAGCAGGCAAGTCACGCAACACACAACATAACCAAGTGTAAGGTTCTACGCCATTAGCTTTGGCCGTTTCGATGAGCGAGTAAATCAAGGCACTGGCCTGCGCCCCTGCTGTAGTACGACTGAACAGCCAAGCCTTACGGTTATGCTGAGCTCAGCATAATCGAAAAAATTGGATATTCAATGATACGGTAGCGGGTGCTCGAGCCAGCTCAATCATTTACAGCATGATGTTGACCTGCCGAGCATGTCAGGTTGAGCCTTACGCCTATTTATGCCATGCCCGCACCTCGTTTCCGTGCACAGAAATTTTGAGTATAGATGAGGATTGCGCACATGGCTGCTGGTCATCGGATGGTCAACAGTCTTGTGCACAGTAGGCATCACTTCCATTAAAGTGGTGCAGTCGTCTTCTGACAATGACATCCGGCGTTAGTTTTATACCTTCAGCTTCCAGTTCTTTGAACGCTTGTGTCATCGTATGGCAGTTGTGAAATATCATCAGGTTGGCAATCAGGTGATTGTATTTGATGATTTTCAACTGATCTTCGCGCACATTTTTCTCAATCGTATCCGACCCGAAATAAGCCCATTGTGCAAAATTGTTAAACCCTTCGCACTTGTTTTGCGCGGCCTGGGTGACTTGGCGTAACGCATCGTCGTTGATATATTCCAGCAGGAATATGGTACGGATGACTCTGCCTAACTCGCGGAAAGCGAAATACAGCTTGTTTTTCCGGCTGGCGCTGCCTAGCTTGCGCAAGATGGTTGATGGCGAAATACGTCCAGCACGAATGGATTGTGCCACTTGTAGCATGTCCGGCAAATGGCAGGCGATCAAATCTGAAGTTGCCCAGCCCCCAAATAGCCAACAAAAAATGAGGGACTTGTGCAAGATGGCACTTTTGGCAGCTATGTGCAAACATGTGCAAACTATCCCAGAATAGCACTACCCTGGCGTTTATGCTACTTTACATGTCGCTTATTACAGCTTCGCTCCCACTGGGCCTATTGCAGTCTGTGACAATCTACGTATTAGCCGTCACCGTGTATTTGATGGCTTAGCCGCTCGAGGTAAAAGTTCCACAGGGTGGTTCTTTGGCTTCAAGCTACATGCAGTGATTAATCACCAAGGTGAACTGCTTGGACTGAGGTTAACGCCGGGTAATATCGATGATCGTAAGCTCGTACCTGATCTCGTGCACTCGTTGTTTGGCAAGCTTTATGCCGACAAAGGCTATATCTCAGGGAAACTGGCACAATCCTTGAGGGATCTTGGCGTCGAGCTTGTTACCAAGGTTCGATGCAACATGAAGCCTATTTGTTCACTCCCCTTTTGATCAGGCTTTATTGCGCCTACGGTCGCTTGTTGAAACCGTCTTCGATGAATTGAAAAACCTATGCCAGGTCGAGCATACTCGCCATCGCTCTCCTATTAACTTTGCTGTTAATCTACTCAGCGGAATCATCGCTTATTGTCTTATGCCCAATAAGCCTAAATTGCCTTTGCAGCGCTTCTACCAGGAATCGCTTAACCCGAACTGACGTTATTTACTGTCCGTGAGAGGGGGTTAACTTCAGTGAAGAGAAAAGAAAAATGGCAGACATCATAAGGATGAATACCGATGCCTGAACGAGGGGATATTGGTGGCAGCTTGTTGATGGGAAGTCGTGCTCAATAACTACCAATGAAAGCACGGTCCATTCCCACCACTCTTAAATTGTCAAAATCTAGCGGTTATCGTCGAAGAAATGCTTAACTTCTTTTTCGGCTTGTTCACGTGTCCTGCCGTATTTCTCTTGAATCAACCCGGCTAGCTTTTCAGCATTACCTTCGACTTTTTCTAAATCGTTATCTGTCAGGTTGCCCCAAAGCACTTTGGCTTTACCAACGATTTGCTTCCATTTACCTAAGGCTATGTCTTGGTTCATGATGTAGTCTCCTTAAAAAATTGTATTGCGGTTTAAATCTGAATCAATTGCTTAAGGCCGGCTCATTCGTTTTCGTTAAATCTATAGTGCAGGATGTTTGCCCTTTTGTCAAATGAGCCCCGGTTCTCTTGTGGAGCCCAATTCTCTGTGAGGAGCAAATGAATTGCTCTGACTTACCCCCTTAAAGCAAAACAATATCGTATTGCTCTTGACTAAGATCTGCCGCGACCTGCAATGAAACCGGCTTACCAATAAAATCACAGAGCATGGCAAGATGTTGAGATTCTTCTTCGAGAAATAGATCGATCACCGTTTGCGAAGCGATAATACGAAATTCACGTGGCGTAAATTGTCGTGATTCTTGTAGGATTTCACGCAGTATGTCGTAGCAAACTGTGCGTGCGGTTTTAACCTGTCCTCTGCCGGCACAGGTGGGGCAGGGCTCGCATAACATGTGAGCCAGCGATTCGCGGGTTCGCTTGCGCGTCATTTCAACTAAACCCAACTGAGAAAAACCACTGATCGAGGTGCGAGTGCGGTCGTTCGCGAGAGATTTACTCAGTTCGTTGAGCACAGCCTCGCGGTGCTCGGTGTTTTCCATATCGATAAAGTCGGCAATAATAATCCCGCCGAGATTACGTAGCTGTAGCTGGCGTGCAATCGCGTGGGTGGCTTCTAAATTGGTTTTAAAAATAGTATCGTCGAAATTCCGCACGCCCACATAGCCACCGGTATTGACATCAATGGTTGTCATCGCTTCAGTTTGATCGATAATCAGATAGCCACCGGATTTTAACTCGACGCGTTTAGCCAAAGCCCGTTGGATTTCGCTGTCAATATCATACAGTTCAAAGAGCGGTCGCTCACCCGTATAGTGCTGTAGCTTTGCCTGCACAGCGGGGGTGAAGGTGGCCGCAAATTCGAGCAAAGTTTGAAAGGTTTCGCGCGAATCAATTTGGATTGCCTTGGTTTTATCTCCAACAAAGTCACGCAGCACGCGTAGTGCCAACTCAAGATCTTGGTAAAGCACGGGTGGCGCAGGGCAGAGCTGGGCTTGCTGTTGAATGGTGGCCCAAGTTTTGCGCAAATAGAGCACATCATTGGCCAGTTCTGCTTGGCTTGCATCTTCGGCAATCGTCCGTATGATATAGCCGCCTTTTTCGTCGGCGGGTAGAACTTCGGCCAGCCGTGAGCGGATGGCTTCGCGCTCGGCCTCGCTTTCAATTTTTTGCGAAATACCAATATGAGGCTCGCGTGGCAAATAAACCAAGGTGCGCCCGGCAATGCTAATCTGGGTTGATAGTCGTGCGCCTTTGCTACCCAGTGGATCTTTGGTGACCTGCACCATCAGCATTTGCCCTTCTTGGAGGATTTTTTCGATCGGCTGCGCGGCGACATTGACCTCTTTGGCGCCCGCTTGCCAAAGATCGGCAATATGCAAAAAAGCTGCGCGCTCAAAGCCAATATCGATAAAAGCCGACTGCATACCGGGTAGCACGCGGATGACCCTACCTAAATAAATATTGCCAACCAGCCCGCGTGACAAAGTGCGTTCAATATAGAGTTCTTGCACCACGCCTTGCTCGACAATGGCAACCCGTGCTTCTTGCGGCGTGATATTGATTAGAATTTCTTGGTTCATTATGGTGCGGGGGGAACCTTGGCTGTTAAGTTGAGCGGGAAGGGTCTTTTAAGACGGGGGAGGGGATCAGCGGCTATGGTTCTAGGCCCGGTGATACGGGTGCTGTTGCGTGATGCTCCAGGCGCGATAAAGTTGTTCGGCAAGGAGCACGCGCACCATCGCATGGGGCAAAGTAAAACTTGACACGCGTAATAATACCTCTGCTTGCTGCTGGAGTGTGCGATCTAGACCATCGGCACCGCCAATCACAAACGCAATATCGCGCCCGTCTTCGCGCCAACTCGGCAGTGCTTGAGCCAGTTGCTGCGTGGTCCAATCTTGGCCATGCTCATCGAGCACGACTAAGCGCGCATTTTTGGGCAGCGCGGCTTCGATGCGTTGTTTTTCAGCATTCAGCAGACTGGCTGTATTGTGTTTGCTTGAGCGGGGTTCCGGTTTGATCTCGCGTAGTTCTAAGGCGAGCTCGGGTGGCATGCGCTTGGCATATTCTGCGAAGCCAAGTTGAATCCAGTGGGGCATCTTATGGCCCACTGCGAGGACCCATAATTTCATTGCAAGGAGGAGGGTGGCGCTGAGAGCTTCATGCGTACCGGCTTACTGCCCCAAATATCTTCGAGTCGGTAATATTGCCGCAGCGCGGGTAATAAAATATGCACAATGGCATCGCCGCAATCGACTAAGACCCATTCGCCAGTCTCGTCACCCTCAATGGTCAGGACCTGACCCCCTGCAGTTTTCACATGGTCCCGCACGCTGAGCGCAAGCGAGCGAGTCTGTCGGTTTGAGGTGCCGCTAGCGACGATCACTCGGTCAAAGCAGTCGCTGAGGTGGCTGGTATTAAATACTTCAATATTTTGCGCTTTTCTGGCTTCAAGGCCATCGACAATGGCGCGCTGGAGTGTACGTATATTCATATTATGATTCGGATTGATAAAGATGATGTTGGCGGATATAACGCCAAATGGAAGCGGGTAAAAACGACGGAGGCGTGGTTTCGTTTAAGGCCTGAGCAGAGTCTCGTATCTGGGCGCGGATGCCGGTGGCGGAAATCTCCAGTGCGAATTCAGTATCGATAAAAATCAGGCCGTGTTCTTGGGTTTGTAGCGCGTGCGCAGGTGTTGTGCGCTGCGCAACTTCTGCGGCAATCCTCGGTGAGGCGGCTGCCAGTGAAAAGCCTGGACGCGCCGCGACACAGAGGTGAGCGTAATCGAATAGCCGTGGCCACTGATGCCAAGTATCAAGCTGTACCAGTTGATCCGCCCCGATTAAAAACGATAGCGAGGCGTGGGCACCCACCTGATTACGCCATGAGGCCAGTGTGTCGACCGTATAACTCGAGCGATTGCGGTCAATTTCATCGGTGGCGACAATCACTTCGGTCTCAGGCAAGTCAAGCTGGGCCACGCCTAGACGCGTCATCGCTAAGCGGTGATGGGCATCGGCTACGGTGTTGCGTGGGTCGTGCATTTTTTGCCAAGGCTGGCCCGCCGGCAATACAATCAATTGATTGAGCTGTAAGCGTTTGGCAAAAGCGGTGGCGAGGGCTAAATGCCCATGATGAATCGGGTCGAAGGTGCCGCCAAAGATACCCACACGTAGTATCATTTAGATCCAAAACAATTTAATCATAGCCAATCGCGCGCAATCAGGAAGTCGCTATACAGTTGAGCCTCAGGCGAGCCAGGTTCTGGTGTCCAGTTATAGCGCCAATGCGCGACAGGGGGCAGCGACATTAAAATCGATTCAGTCCGGCCGCCGCTTTGTAGTCCAAATAGGGTACCCCGATCGCACACCAGGTTAAATTCTACATAGCGGCCTCTGCGGTACGCTTGAAAGGCTCTTTCGTTAGCGCCAAAGGGTAAATGGCGACGGCGGTTAATAATCGGTAAGTACGCCTTGGTAAAGGCATCGCCGACACTTTGCATCAGTTTAAAGCCTTGTTCAAAGCCAAGTTCAGAAAAATCATCATAAAAAATGCCACCAATGCCGCGTGGTTCGTTACGGTGCTTTAAGAAGAAGTATTCATCACATTCTTTTTTGAAGCGCGGATACAGTTCCGCTCCAAAGGGTGCCACCGCATCGTGGCAAGTACGGTGAAAATGGCGGGCATCCTCCTCAAAACCGTAGTAAGGGGTCAGATCCATGCCGCCTCCGAACCAGAAGGTAGGCGCTGCATCCGCGCCCGCGGGGGTAGCTACCAGCAGGCGCACATTCATATGCACGGTTGGGCAGTAGGGGTTGTGCGGATGGAGCACGAGTGACACACCGAGTGCTTCGAAGCCACAGCCAACGAGTTGTGGCCGAGCAGAGGTGGCTGAGCTAGGTAAAGTATCGCCCCTGACGTGCGAGAAATTAACGCCGCCGCTCTCAAGCAGACCACCGGGGCCTATGATGCATGAAACACCATCGCCACGCAGGCGCTCGCCCGGCTCGCGGCGCCATGGATCCTGGATAAATCGCGGCTCATCGAGTTGCTCAAAAGAAGTCGTGATCTGTTGTTGCAAATGAAGCAAATAGCTGCGCACACGCGCGATGTCGATTTGAGTATCCATGCCTTGATCGTTTATCAATGAAATAAAAGTGCCAGAAGTACGCTAAATTCAAGTCTTAAAACTCATAAAATGACGCACCCCAAGCCCCTCATATTGTTAATTCAATGGTTTTCGATTCAATGCACGGTAACCAATATCTCGCCGATATTGCATCCCATCGAAAGCAATCTGATTGATGGTATCGTAGACGGCTAACTGTGCGCTACGCACCGAGTCTGCTAGCCCAACCACGCACAGTACCCGACCGCCGGCCGTCACGAGGCGACCATCTACCAGCGCCGTGCCTGCATGAAAGGTTTGGATATGCTCAGTTTGGGCAGGGATGCCGGCAATCAAATCACCTTTACGTGGCGCTGCTGGATAGCCGTGAGCCGCCAGCACAACCCCTAACGCGGTACGGCGATCCCATTCCAATTCAACCTGGTTCAAGGTACCCGCAATCGCGTGCTCAATCACGTTGGAGAAATCTCCTTTTAAGCGCGCCATGATCGGCTGTGTTTCTGGATCGCCTAAACGGCAATTGAATTCAAGCGTCTTGGGGTTGCCTTGCGCATCGATCATAATCCCCGCGTACAGAAAACCTGTATAACGAATCCCTTCTTGCTCCATGCCTTGCACCGTCGGCACAATAATTTCTCGCATAATGCGCGCATGCAATGTAGGCGTCACAATCGGCGCGGGCGAATACGCTCCCATACCACCTGTATTGGGACCTGCGTCACGCTCAAGCAAACGCTTATGATCTTGGCTAGAAGCCAGGGGCAAGATATGTTTGCCGTCTACCATAACGATAAAGCTGGCTTCTTCGCCGCTGAGGAATTCTTCAATCACTACGCGTGCACCGGCGCCCTCGGCCAACATCGTATCAATCGCGGCATGGGCCTCAGCCAACTCAGTGGCCACCACCACGCCTTTGCCGGCGGCCAGGCCATCGGCCTTAATCACGATTGGTGCGCCTTGAGCTTCAACGTAACGGTGGGCGGCTTGCGCATCCTCAAAACTAGCGTAAGCGGCAGTCGGAATCTTGTGCCGTAGCATAAAGGCTTTGGCAAAATCTTTTGAGCTTTCCAGTTGCGCGGCTTCCCGCGTGGGGCCAAATACTTTAAGCCCGCGGGCGCGAAAAAGATTGACCGCACCGGCGGCCAGTGGCGCTTCTGGTCCGACGACCGTAAAGGCCACTCGTTCTTTGTGCGCAAACTCGGCGAGTTCTTCTAAATCGGTTAGAGGGACATTGCGTAGACGCTCGTCACGGGCCGTGCCACCATTACCCGGGGCAACGTAGACAAACTGCACGCGTGGTGATTGGGCAAGTTTCCATGCCAGGGCATGCTCACGGCCCCCGGAGCCAATAACAAGTAACTTCATGCGTATGTGTATCCTAGAAATGGCTTAGATTTCGTCGATCAATGCATTCGTAAAGACGGCTTGTACATCATCGAGATTTTCGAGGGTATCAAGCAATTTTTGCATTTTTACGGCATCTTCACCGGTAAACTCGACTTCGCTTTGTGGTTTCATGGTGATTTCGGCCAATTCAGCCTTCAACCCCGCGGCTTCTAGCGCGCTTTTGACTTGGCTAAAATCATTCGGCGCGCACAAGATTTCAACACTGCCATCGCTATGGCTGATGACGTCATCAGCACCCGCTTCAAGCGCAATGGTCATTAAGCTTTCTTCAGGTGCGCCTGGCGCAAACAAAAATTGCCCACAGTGCGTGAACATAAAAACCACGGAGCCGTCTAGACCTAAGTTACCGCCATGTTTTGAAAATGCATGCCGGACTTCAGCGACTGTGCGTGTGCGATTATCTGTCATGCAGTCGACAATAATGGCCGCACCCGCCAGACCATAGCCTTCATAACGGATTTCTTCGTAGTTCGCGCCTTCAAGCCCGCCAGCGCCACGTTGGATTGCCCGTTGAATATTGTCTTTGGGCATATTGGCATCGGTGGCTTTATCAATTGCTAGCCGCAAGCGCGGATTGCTATTCACCTCGCCTCCACCTAAGCGGGCCGCTACTGTAATTTCTTTAATCAGACGGGTCCAAACTTTGCCGCGCTTTGCATCCGCTGCAGCTTTTTTATGTTTGATATTAGCCCATTTAGAATGGCCAGCCATACGCTGTTTTCTCCTTGTCTATGCTAATGGTCAACGGCCGCGAGGTCGGTTACGAGAGTTACCGCGGGGGATAGTCGGGTCGCTTCGATTACCATCGCGCTCCACACCCGTGCTATTACCGTTGCTGTTGTTACGTCCCGTACTCATGCTATTGCCGTTGCTGCGTCCCGCACCCATGCTATTGCTGTGGCTGCGTCCGGCACTTATGCTATTACCGTAGCTACGTCCCGCACCCGTGCTATTACCATTGCTACGTCCTGCACCTGTGCTATTACCATTGCTACGTCCTGCACCCGTGCTATTACCATTGCTACGTCCTGCACCCGTGCTATTGCCGTACGAAGCTTCATTGTGGTAACGATTACCATTGCCAGTGCGTTGGCCGCTGCTGCTACGCACGCCGTCATTGAAAGGCGCTCGCGCTTGTCCATAGCGGTTCGGTGTGGCCGAACGGGTATTGTAGTCAGCAAAGCCAAGGGCAGTTTGCATCGGATCAGGCTGGCGGCGGCGAGGCGCAGTTTGGGCTGCGCCCGTTCTGTCGGGGTAGCGCGCTGGTTTATTGGCATGCGCAGGCGGTTTCAGTCCCACCGCAGTCAATAATGTACGCACTTGATGTTCGTCCATTTCTTCCCAGCGGCCGCGTTTTAAACCTCGAGGCAAAGCAATTGAGCCGTGGCGGGTGCGAATTAGCCGGCTCACTAGCAGGCCAACTGCTTCAAACATGCGCCGGACTTCGCGGTTGCGACCTTCGGCCAAGGCGACGTGATACCAGCGATTGGTGCCTTCGCCGCCGCCTGCTTGCAGCCGCAGAAAATTAGCTGGGCCATCATCCAGCATCACACCTTGTAAAAGCTGTTGGCGCGCAGCCTCGGATAATTCGCCCACCACTCGTACTGCATATTCGCGCTCAACGTTGTAACGCGGATGCATAAAACGATTGGCTAAGTCGCCCGAGGTCGTAAGCAATAGCAGGCCTTCAGTATTAAAATCAAGCCGACCAATCGACAGCCATTTCGCCATTTTTATAATCGGTAATTTATCGAAGACCGAGGGCCGTTGCTCTGGATCAGCGTGGCTGACAATTTCTCCGGCCGGCTTGTGATAGAGCAGCACACGGGGTGGTTGGGTCGTGACTTTGCGCGCGACCAATTTGCCGTTAATGCGCACCAGGTCAGTTGGCATAATGCGCTGCCCAATATGGGCTGGCTCGCCATTGACTGAGACCCGGCCGGCCATAATCAATTCTTCCATTTCGCGCCGTGAGCCCATGCCCGCTTCAGCCAACACTTTGTGTAACTTAGGCACATCTTCGTCTGGGGCCAGCACGCGTTTTTGCGGCATGTTTTTGCGCGACAGCCCAAGCATTGGAGCGTGTACACTGCCGCCGGTATTATCCGCATCATAAGCTGGCGAAGTGACATAAGAAAAAACATCCTCTGTTGCCTGGCTATTTTGAGCAGATGGCTTTTCATCGGCGATCAGCGCTTTTTCTGGTCTAGGCGAGCGTGGGGGGCGCGGGCCAGCGTCCCGGCGTGGTGCCCCTGGGGGCGCATCTGCCGACTGCGGCCCTTTGGTTTTTTCAGCGCGGCGGCGAGCAATTAAGCTACGTGGGCCACGGCGCAGACCGCGCCGGGCGGGTCCTTCGCTCGCCGCGGTTTCTTGAGCAGGCGTGTCTACTGGCGCAATGCCAGTACCTGCATCATATGCAGCGGAGGGGGTATGAGTATCACCGTGGCTGACCTTAGGTAGATCGGTTTCTTGACTATGTTTCAAAACAACCTCTGGAAAGTAAAAGTGGGCGCCACGGATAAAGTGGTGCATTTTGTTTTTTTAATCATTAAATTCAATTGTATGTTGCTCAATTTGATTATGTGTTGATAGATTGGACAAAGCCGGTAATGCATCGAGCGCACTTAAACCAAGATCATCGAGAAAAGATCGGGTCGTGGCATACAGTGCCGGCCGTCCTGGCACCTCACGTTGACCGATGACCTCAATCCAGCCGCGTTCTTCAAGTTGCTTGATCACTTGGGTATTGACGGTGACGCCACGGACTCGTTCTATATCGCCTCGGGTAACAGGCTGGCGATAAGCAATAATCGCTAAGGTCTCCAGTACAGCACGTGAGTATTTGGGCGGTTTTTCAGGATGTAGCTTGTCTAGCAAAGGCTGCATTGCAGGCTTACTCTGAAAACGCCAGCCACTGGCTAATGAAACCAGTTCAACGCCTCGCCCAGACCAGTCACCGCGCAACTCTTCAAGCAGGCGGTGCACGCTATCGGCGGTTATCTCAGCCGCAAACAATTTACGTAAATCATCGACTTTGAGCGGTTCCTGGGCACATATCAAAGCAGTCTCGAGCGCGATTTTTGCTTCTTCAGCATTCATCTTGCCAGTATCCTGTCCCATCAATGAATTTACAGCTTTCATCAAAAATATATCACATATACATGTAGCGCGCGCTGGTTGCAGATACTACTTTGCAGCCCCGTGGCGTGGTCTTGCAACGCTAACGCTTTTGTTTGTTTCATCATAACCAAAAATGAGGTGATGTGTTTCCATTTTACCGCTTTGCTCAATTAAGCTGACTGTGCTTGCACATTTTTGCACATCCTATTTTTAGGGCACCGTCATTAACAGCTGCGTTAGAATGAATGCTGTTAAACTTTTTTGCTACGCGCTAAGCGTAAGCCATGTGCAATGCAATACAGATTTCTGCGCCGGCTGTCGGCCGTTTTGGGCCTTGCCTTAATCGCCGTTTCATTAACTGGGTGCAGTTCATCATCGGGGTACTACCGGGTCCGGCGTGGCGATACTTTAGGCCGTATCGCACAACGTCACGGCGCCAATGCGAAAGATTTAGCACGTTTGAATCGTCTGTCTAAACCTAATGCCTTGGCGGTTGGCCAAAGACTGCGCGTCAAGCCCTCTGGGCGCCGGGTTTCAGCAGGCAGAGCGCCGATTCGCACAGCGCACCCTTCACCGCCTCGCTCAGGCCAAGTACTTTCCAATTCGCCGTCTAGTATAACAAATATACCCGCTTCTGTTTCGTTTGCCTTGCGCTGGCCCGCTCAAGGGGCGATTATCCGTGGCTTTGATGGAGTCAATAACAAAGGCATCAATATTGCTGGCAAGGGAGGGGACCCCGTCTATGCCGCAGCAGATGGCACCGTTGTGTATGCAGGCAATGGGCTGCGCGGCTATGGGAACTTACTGATTATTAGACATCCTGCCGATTTTTTAACGGCCTATGCCCATAATCGGAGGTTATGTATTCTTGAAGGACACAATGTAAAAAGAGGGCAACTCATTGCCCAAATGGGAAATACGGATAGCACGGAGGTGATGCTTCACTTTGAGTTACGTTACAAAGGCCGCTCGCTTGATCCACTAGGCTATTTGCCTGCTCGTTAGAAAAGGGTTATGTGCTAGAATCCGCCTTTATCCGAAGGCCTGGCGCCATTTATTTCTGCCCATAGCTCAGTTGGATAGAGCATCGGCCTTCTAAGCCGAGGGTCGGGGGTTCGAATCCCTCTGGGCAGGCCATTCTGCGTATTTATGAATCGCACGACCACTCTGCTTGCCATTGATACATCTACCGAATTTTGTTCGGTGGCGCTTGCGGTAGGCTCGACCGCGAGGGTGCAATCGCAACTTTTTATCCGCCATGAATTAACCGGAGCAACCGCCAGTTCGCGTGTGTTGCCGGCAGTGCAAGAAGTCTTCGCTGAGGCCCAGCTCACTCTGCGTGAGTGCACAGCGCTTGCTTTTGGCGTGGGGCCCGGCTCGTTTACCGGCTTGCGTACTGCAACCGGCGTGGTCCAAGGATTAGCCTTTGCGCTGCAGGTGCCGGTGGTGCCGGTGAGCACTTTGCTGGCCTGTGCGCAAGCTGCGCGTGAGCGCGCGCCAGCAATCACAAGCGTGCTGGCAGCCCTGGATGCGCGGATGAATGAAGTGTATTGGGCGCAGTTTGACTGGGATCAAAGCACACATCGTTGGCAAATTGTGCACCCTGTGACACTGACCTCACCTGAAGCTGTCAAAATCCCAGAGGCGCCATTCACCCTGGCGGGCAATGCCGCCGATATCTTTGGGGAGCGGCTTGCTGCCTTGCCACACGCAGCGAGTATTGATCGGTTAGCGCTACCTCATGCGGCGGCGATTGCTACCCTAGGTTTATGCAGTTTGCAAGCGGGCCATACGGTGTCTGCTGAATCTGCGATGCCGCTGTATATTCGCAATAAAGTGGCCTTGACGACTGCCGAGCGCGCGGCTCAAGCGCTCAGCAGTTCAGCCATGCCTAGCGATGCAGCGAGTGTATCTACTATCCAGCGAGGATGAGCGGATGAGTGCAGTCATGTCTACGGCATATCACTTTGCGGCAATGCGTCAGATTGATTTATCTGAAGTGATGGCCATTGAGCAAGTTGCCTATGCCTTTCCATGGAGCCTGGTTCACTTTGAAGATGCGTTACACAATAATAATCTTGGCATTTGCATGCGTGATATCGGTGGGATCCTACTAGGCTACTGTGTTTTAATGCCAGTCCTAGACGAAATGCATATATTAAATTTATGTGTCGCGCCACCTGCTCAGGGCATCGGGATGGGCCACGCACTGCTGAATGCAGCCATCCAATGCGCGCGTACAGCAAAGTTGCCTCAGCTTTTACTTGAAGTCAGATCATCGAATCAGCGTGCCCTCCGGTTATATCAGCAATTTGGCTTTATTGTTATTGGTCACCGGAAAGGCTATTATTTAGCCCAACATGGCACGCGTGAAGATGCGACTGTCATGCGCTTGACCTTATCCATGGAGAGTGCGGATGTCTCGACCTGATCCGATTTTAGAAGAACTGGGTTTGCTGCCGGTATGGGTGAGGCGTGCCGCGGATACAATCCACGTCGCGGGGCCGGTGGCGGTTGAGCCACGCCCAATCACGAGCATCGAGGCGCAAACAAAAGAACTTGCAGCCACGTCTGACGCGTTCCCAGTTTCCTCTGAAACGCCAATTAACCTGCTTGATTGGGACACCCTCAAAGCACGCGTTGCCAATTGTACGCGTTGCCGGTTATGCGAAAAGCGCACTCAAACGGTATTTGGCACGGGTGATGAAAAAGCGAGTTGGATGCTCGTAGGTGAAGCGCCTGGCGCAAATGAAGACCGCTTAGGAGAACCTTTTGTGGGGCAGGCCGGTAAGCTGCTTGATAATATGCTGCGCGCAGTAGGGCGCACGCGTAATAATGGTGTCTATATTGCGAATGTCATCAAATGCCGCCCGCCTGGCAATCGTGATCCTCAATTTGATGAAGTGGCTCAATGTGAGCCGTATCTAAAACGGCAGCTAGCGATCATTCGACCGCAACTGATCATCGCGCTTGGCCGCTTTGCGGCGCAAAGTTTACTCAAAACCGATGCCAGTATTTCATCGTTACGCACGCGGGTGCATCAATATGAAGGGGTGCCTGTGATTGTCACGTATCACCCAGCTTATTTGTTGCGCAATTTACCTGATAAAGCAAAAGCGTGGGCGGATCTATGCCGCGCGCAAGAAATTTACCAAGAAATAAGCCGTTAGTTAATTTCAATGCTTATTTTGGCGTATCGTGATCATGGTTGGGATACGAGCTACCGGCCCTTAATGTAAACCTTCCTGTCTGTCCAGACGTTCAATGCTGGTTGCGTATGGCATATTGCGCTCCTGCTCTAATACGTACGATTCAGTGACATGTAAGCTCTTTGATTTTATCGTCAGAAAGTTTAGTGGCTTGCTTGACCAAATAAATTTACCCCTTATAGTACCCCAGGATATCGAGGCACCGAAGATGCTGCATGTGCCATACCATTGGTAATTAAAATGTATATACTACGTTAGTATAAAAACGTGGAGAGCGAATCATGTCAAAAGAAGCCGTTTTCACCATGAAGCTAGAATCCGATCTGCGCGCTGAGTTTATGGCCGAGGCGGAAGCTACCCACCGGCCGGCGTCACAGGTACTGCGTGAGTTAATGCGCGAGTTTATTCAGCGGCAGCGCGAAGCGCGGGAATATCACGAATTCCTGCACGGCAAGGTTGAAGCTGGTCGTGCGTCGATGCACGCTGGCTTAGGGCGGTCAAATGACGATATTGAAGCCGAATTCGCCGCCAAGCGCGCCCAAGCTGTAGGACAAGCGTGAGAGTCATCTGGACGCCAGAGGCACAGCAAGACCGTACCGATGTGTGGGATTACATTGCGACCGACAACCCACGTGCGGCTGTTCAGATGGATGAGCTTTTCAGCGACGCGGCTGCCAAGTTGGCCAACCATCCCATGTTGGAACGGTCAGGGAAGATACCAGGCACCCGCGAGCTGATCCCCCATGAGAGCTATCGCCTAGTGTATGGCTTGTATTGCAATAATCAATTGAAAGCACTACCATCAAGTATCCGTGAAATGCGGAACAACTTCATGTTGACAAAAGGTGTCTTTCCTCGCTTGAAATACTATTCTTAATCACATACGGTTTCAATCGATTTTGATCAGGAGCAGCGCATGGACCAACTTACTAGCATTGACCAGGACACAGAAAAAGCCGTCCGGTGTTTCCTCGCTTTGATCGCTAGTCGTTACGAGATGGCAGGCGCAATCGTTTACGGCAGTCGGGCGCGTGGTACGCATAGGCCTGACAGTGATGCAGATCTTGCTGTGTTTTTAAAAGGCGATCATCAAAAAGTTCTGACTACAACGCTGGCGATGGCAGATGTAGCTTATGACGTGCTACTAGAAACGGGCATTAATATTTCGCCGTTGCCGGTGTGGCTCGACGAATGGGAACATCCGGAAAGCTATTCGAATCCGGCCCTGCTGTATAACATTGCTAGGGAAGGTATCAGACTGTGAAAGCGAGAGATCTGATGGAGAAGGCTGTGCAAGCGACTGCATCAGCGAAAGTTCTGCTCGAGACAAAGGACGCTGATGGCGCTTGCAACCGTGCTTATTACGCTATGTTCGATGCTGCCCGCGCTGCGCTATTATTCTCAGGGCATGATATTGGCAAGACCCACAAGGGTAACCTCAACGCTTTTAGTGATCGGCTGGTCAAAAACGGGCCTTTCCCTAAAGAAATGGGCCGTCTATTAAAGCGTGCAGAAACGTTTCGCTATGTTGCCGATTATGAAGGCAATCGGGTGGAGTTGAGTGATGCGCAGGAAATAGTGGAGCAGGCTGTAACTTTCGTGTCGATGATGAAAGCCGAATTTATGCCGGAAGAATCTAATAGTAATCATGAAACGGATCCATGCGTCGATATTAAGCCCTTTTTTCGTGGTTAATTTCAGGATGCTACTTGGACCAGGCTCGTTTATACAAGTAAGAGCAGCATTTCGAGGTGGCTTTGTTCTTTTATGATCAGGCTAAAGTGGGGTACCGGTCGCGGTACCCCTAATTGACAAATGGTGGACAACAGTCATGCAAAACCCTTGTTAACCCTAAAAATTTTTTCTTCATTCATGGCGTCCACCAAATCGATACTACCTCAGATCCCGATAGGCTTCGAAGTATGACCGGGTGGCACTGGATAATTAGTTGTATTTCTAACTGGAATTAGTATTGCGGGCTAAGCATGGAGTGGTTGACGGAGATCTTGCCGCTCTCCGGGGAATATCAACGATACGTCTATGCAACGCCACCAGCAATGCGTTGCTGAACGTATGGAGGGTGAGTTGGGCGAAGAACAATGCCAGTTTATAGAAGGATGTCCTCGAGATTGAGTCTGCGCCTTCCCTAAACCGTGCAGGCATTAAAAGAAAAACGGAGTTTTTTGCCGAGCGTTATGCTGCGCATCTGGCTATAAAAAAGCCGGGGACAGTTGTCATGACGGCTACCACCACTGGTAAAAATGATGCACCGGACCGATGCCACTTCCTACCGTCAATCTTGAGCTATGCATTAAGGTCTGGGTCAGGTAAGCCTTGGCATCACTGACTGCGCTTTCTAAATCTAGCCGTTGCGGTCTTAAGGCCGCAATCGCCGAGGATAACGTGCAGCCTGTGCCATGGGTATGGGTACTTAGAACGCGTGCGCCACCCAGGCGGGCATTGCCATTTGCTTCAATCAACCAATCCGGGCTGAAGTCACCATTTAGGTGGCCACCCTTCATCAAAACCGCGCGCGCGCCTAGAGCCCGCAGTGCTTCGCCTTGGCGTACCATCTCTTCTTCACTGGTCGCACAGTCTTGTTCGAGCAAAGCGGCCGCCTCAGGCAGATTTGGGGTAACCAACTCGGCCAGGGGCATGAGTTCTTCGCGTAAGGTGGCAATGGCCTCTGTATCGAGCAGTGCATGCTTGCTTTTTGAGAACATCACTGTATCCAGAATCACATGTGCTGGTTGGTAGCGGCGCAACGCAGCCGCGACTGTTCGCACCATACCTGCATTCGCAAGCATCCCGATTTTGATGGCATCAATCTTGATATCGCTTAAGACAGCGTCGATCTGGGCGCTGACAAATTCTGCCGGCGGCGTATAAACGCTCTGTACGCCATGAGTATTTTGTGCCGTGAGGGCAGTAATCACCGTCGCTCCATACACGCCCAGCGCTGAAAAAGTTTTCAAATCAGCCTGCACGCCAGCGCCACCCCCAGAGTCGGAGCCTGCGATCGTGAGTACATTGTAAATAGAAGTAGACATAGAGAGCTTCCTTGGCATTTCCCTAAGCTAGAAGTTAATGTTTATGTTCGCCGATCAACGCCACTGAATCAAATTGGCGTTGATTGGCTTGATGTAAGCGCATCAAAGCCCACATCATGAGGCACACCGAGATACCGAACAAGACGATCACTAATTTAACTGAAATATCAAACCAAATCAGGGCCGAATATAGGCATAGCATCACCAGGACTGACAAATTTTCGTTGAAATTTTGCACGGCAATTGAGTGGCCAGCGGAAAGTAAAACATGTCCTCGATGCTGCAGCAAGGCATTCATCGGCACTAAGAAAAAGCCTGAAAGTAGACCGACTATCAGTAACAGCAGATTAGCCAGCAGCAAATACATCGGCATGTGTAGGTAACCCAGATTTAAGATCCAGCCTGGCGCAAGGTCATGCGTGATAAATGCCATCACGATTAGCCCCAGGCCCATTATGATGCCGATTGGCAGGACACTGAGCGAGCGCTGCAGAGGAATTTTGGCGGCGGCAATGACGGCGCCTATCGCCACCCCTAACGAGACTACGATCTGTAGCGCGGCTCCTTGGGACAAGCTCATGCCAAGCGAGATCTCCGCCCATTTCAGGACAATAAATTGCAAGCTCGCGCCTACGCCCCAAAATAGAGTCGTAACGGCAAGCGAAATCTGGCCAAGCTTGTCACGCCATAGGGTGACAAAGCAATGAGAAAAATCGGCCAATAAGCGCAACGGATTAGATTGCTGCTTTGGATAGCGGGCGCCGGTATCTGGAATGCCAAGATTAAACGCTGAGGCCAGAATATAAACCCCGGTAATCACCAGCATGGCAGCTTGTGTGCGGGTCTCGATCAACGGTAGATTGAGGTCAAGTAGATGACGCGCAATCGGTGGGCTAATCAAGAGACCACCAAGCGCTGTGCCAAGAATGATTGAGCTCACCGTCGTACCTTCAATCCAACCATTTGCAGCAACTAATTTTTCAGGTGGTAGCAGTTCAGTGAGAATGCCATATTTGGCAGGTGAATAGGCGGCTGCGCCAAAACCCACAATGCCATAAGCGAGCAGTGGGTGGGCGCCAAACAGCATGGTTAGGCAGCCAGCTACTTTAATCGCATTGGTGATGAGCATCACCCGGCCTTTAAGCATAGAATCGGCAAAAGCGCCGACAAAAGCTGCCAGTAGCACATAAGAGAGCACAAAGAAAAGCTTCAGCAGCGGAGTCATCCACTGCGGTGCAAGTAGATCGCTCAGTAAAGCGATGGCAGCGATGAGTAAAGCATTGTCGGCCAGCGAAGAAAAGAACTGCGCGGCCATAATAATGTAAAAACCTTTTTTCATTGAAATCAAATAGCCTAGGCTGCTGCGAAAAGAGTTATGCAAAAGAGGGTTGTTTTCGTGACGTTATAACACGAAAATACGGTTTTCCAAGTGAATAACCTTAGGACAACACGATTTGTCCCTATCATCATAATCTATGCCCCGTCCAATTTCTGCCGAGATTCACCTGACCGCCTTGGCTCATAATCTCGCGATTATCCGTCACCTTGCGCCGCACTCCAAAATCTGGTCTATCGTTAAAGCGAATGCCTATGGGCATGGACTTGCCCATGTTTTGCGAGGACTTGGTAACACCGATGGTTTTGGCGTGATTGATGTTGAGTCCGGGATTAAATTGCGGGAGCTTGGCTGGGCCGGGCCGATTTTATTGCTTGAAGGCTTTTTTTATGCGAGCGACCTGGAAATGGTCGATCGTTACAGTTTGAATACCGTGATTCATTGCGATGCACAGCTGCAAATGCTTGCCACAGCACGCTTAAGCAAGCCAATCAATATTCACTTAAAAATGAATACCGGGATGAACCGGCTCGGCTATCGGCCGGAGTTATATCAAGTCGCTTGGCAACGTGCTCGTGACTGCACGAATATCGGTCAAATTACGCTCATGACGCATTTTTCTGATGCCGATACCAGCCGCGGCATTGAACACCAAATGCAGGCCTTTGAACGCGGCGCCAAAGAGCTGACTGGCTCGCGTTGCCTAGCCAATTCGGCGGCTGTGCTGTGGCATGGGCGCACTCATGCAGACTGGGTGCGCCCAGGAATCTTACTCTATGGCGCATCCCCCTCTGGCGTGGCGGCAGCGCTTACCGGCTACGGCTTTTTGCCCGCCATGACGCTGACCAGTGAGATTGTCGCCGTGCAGAACTTAGTGCCAGGAGACACCGTAGGCTATGGCTCTACTTATACCGCAGAAAAACCCATGCGCATTGGCGTGGTAGCGTGTGGTTATGCGGATGGTTACCCACACGCCGCTCCTTCTGGCACGCCAGTCATCGTAGATGGCGTACGGACCCAGCTGGTTGGCCGCGTGTCGATGGATATGATAACGGTTGATTTAACCTCACTACCCAACGCCGGCATCGGCTCCAACGTACAGTTATGGGGTATGCAGCTAGCGGTTGACGAGGTGGCACAGGCGTGTGGCACGATAGGGTACGAGTTGTTATGCGCGCTTGCGCCGCGCGTCTCTGTACAGGTGAGCTAAAATGGCAAAAAAAACCCTTTATGCCTGTGGTGTTTGTGGCGCGCAGTCGCCCAAATGGCAAGGGCAGTGCCTTGCCTGCAATGCCTGGAATTCACTGATTGAGACCGTGGCTGAAGCACCCGCCAGCCACCGCTATCAAGCGCTAGCCAAGACCGCTCCGGTGCAAAAACTAGCGGCCATCGAGGCCGCCGATGTGCCACGCTTTTCAAGCGGCATTCAAGAGTTTGACCGGGTGCTGGGTGGTGGTTTAGTGGCAGGTGGGGTGGTCTTAATTGGCGGCGACCCGGGCATTGGTAAATCAACACTGTTATTGCAATCGCTTGCCGTCTTGGCCCGTGAGCGTCGCGCGCTTTATGTAAGCGGCGAAGAGTCGTCTGCACAAATCGCCTTGCGGGCGCAGCGCTTGGGTTTAATGGACAGCACCGCGCCCGCAAGCGAGTTGCATTTGCTGGCCGAGATTCAGCTCGAGAAAATACAAGCAGCAATTACTGCTGAACGGCCGGCAGTGGCGGTGATTGATTCGATCCAAACCGTCTATTCAGAGGCGCTGAGCTCAGCGCCTGGCTCAGTTGCCCAAGTCCGCGAATGTGCCGCGCAACTCACGCGCTTAGCCAAGCAAATGGGCGTGACGATCATTATGGTCGGCCATGTGACCAAAGAAGGCAGTCTGGCCGGGCCGCGGGTACTGGAACATATTGTTGACACAGTGCTGTATTTTGAGGGGGATACGCATTCCGCCTACCGGCTGGTGCGGGCCTTTAAAAATCGCTTTGGCGCAGTCAATGAGCTTGGGGTATTTGCCATGACCGAGCGCGGTTTGCGCGGGGTGGCGAACCCCTCAGCGCTTTTTCTATCACAACATGAACACAGAGTGCCCGGCTCTTGTGTATTAGTGACCCAAGAAGGCTCGCGGCCATTGTTGGTTGAGATTCAGGCCTTAGTCGACACCGCTCATATACCCAATCCCCGTCGACTCGCAGTGGGGCTTGAGCAAAATCGGCTGGCGATGTTATTGGCGGTATTAAACCGGCATGCAGGCATTGCCTGTTTTGATCAAGACGTGTTTTTAAATGCCGTAGGGGGCGTCAAAATCTCTGAGCCAGCCGCAGATCTTGCAGTGTTGCTGGCGATTCAATCCTCCCTGCGCAACAAACCGTTACCTAACGGCTTAGTGGTATTTGGCGAAATAGGGCTGGCGGGCGAAATCCGCCCCTGCCCACGCGGGCAAGAGCGCTTGAAGGAAGCGGCCAAGCTTGGTTTTTCAATGGCTCTGATTCCAGCCGCAAATGCCCCTAAGCAGCCGATTGAAGGGCTTGAAATAATCGCTGTTGACCGGATTGAAAAAGCGATTGAACAGATACGTGCGCGAAATAATCATTCGGCCTAGACAAGTCTGATAATCCGAATTCTGAGTCGACCCCAAATAGGCTGATAACCACGCTTTCAAAAAAATATAATGGACCCTATTTCCGTCGCACCCAGCGGATAAAAAACCATATCCCCACTAGCGCATTACAGAGCACGAGCATCCATTCTGTCGGCTTGATGCTAACCGCGTTTGCACTGTAGAGCGCAGGTTCTACCACAATCGATGAAAAAGCGGCGAGGGCGATTCCTGATAAACCCAAAGTACCGATAATTCTGGTCGGAATGCGCGGATTAAGCACCGCCCAAGTGGTAATCAAAAAAATCACGCCATAGCCAATCGCAGTTAAAAGATTCATGGTTTTCCCAACAAATAGCGCTTGATTGTGCCGATGAAATCCGCTGATTGAATTTCTTTGAAGATTTGACTGATGACCGCCAGCGCAAACAACCCCACCAGAAAATTAATGCAAACTTCTGTTTTTTGGCCAGTAATGCCCAAGATTTCGACCAGAGCAGGGGCAATAAAAACCGCACAGCCGACTCCGATCAAAAAAGTATAGAGCTTTTGCCATTTATGCAAAGGCTCGCCCAAACATTTTAACGAGCAAGCCGAACCCGCAGCGCTAGGTAAAAGTAGGAGTAGCCAGGCTTCGCTATCGAGCCAGAGGGCAACCGCTGCATTTATGATCGGTTCAATCATCTTTTTAACTTTTGTGAATAAAGAGTGAACTTCAACCCAAGGTTATGATTTTGACATTCTTTACTACTGTTTTGACACGCTCTAATCTATAACGCCTGGGCGTAGAAGTCCAGCGGAACTTAAAACTGAGGCAAGCCGCAAAGACTGCGTCTCAAACCTTGCGCTTGATGATATCCTGAGAAATACTATACTCAACCGGCTAACCTCACCCTTTGCCCCGGGCTGACTGCCCAATCAAGTAAGAATCACTTACGGTTTAATGCAAGTAGAAAAAATTTGAGATTAGGAAAAAAAATGAGCAAAGCTGTTTCGCTAACGCCGCCGTTAGCTGACCGTCCCCTCTTGATTCTTCAATTCATCATTGCCACTGCTCTGCTCATGGAGGGCATTGACGGCAGCATGCTGTCGACGGCGCTGCCCACCATTGCTGTGAGCTTTCAGGTTGAGGTCATCCAGTTAAAGTTGGCTTTTGTTGCCTATTTTTTGGCGATGGCCATTTTCATTCCGATTAGTGGTTGGTGTACGGATCGTTTTGGGGCCCGCAAGGTTTTTTGCAGTGCGATTACTCTTTTCACCTTGGCCTCGATTGTCTGCGCCAGCGCTCCCAATTTTTATACTTTTGTAGCGGCTCGTGGCCTGCAAGGCGTTGGCGGTGCAATGGTTTTTCCTGTTGGGAGATTAATCCTGCTGCGCTCAATGGCTAAGAGTGAATTCATCCGAGCTTTCTCAAACATAACCATTCCTGCCACCATCGGATCGGTCGTTGGCCCAATGATTGGGGGCTTTGTGACGACGTATATTCATTGGAGTTGGTTATTCTGGATTAACGTACCCATTGGAATCGCGATCATCGCAGTTGGCATTAAATATGTTCCTCAATTTCGTGGCGAGGCCTCACCTTTCGATCTAATTGGTTTTCTCCTTTCCGGACTGGGCTTGGCCGCAATAGGATATGGCTTTTCGGTAATGGGGGACCGGTCAGGGCCGGCGCATATACTGACAATGTTAGGGGGTGTTTTAATGCTCGCTTATTTTTGGCGTGCAAGAAACAAGGTGGCTCCCGCACTAGATTTAAGGCTTTTTGCGATCAAAACCTATCGAGTAGGTATCGTCTGTGGTTTTATCAGCCGTGCTGTAAGCGCTGGCGCTTTTTTCTTTCTTTTGCCCATGATGCTTCAAGTTGAGTTCGGTTTTACCCCCTTCCAATCTGGCAGCGTGGTTTTCGCCAGTGCAGCGGGATTTCTAGCCGTTAAATTTTTTATTCAAAAAATATTACGGCGCCTCGGTTTTCGTCGGACCCTTAGCATCAATGCGATCATCGGTGGTCTCAGTATCGGCATGCTGGCGTTATTTTTGCCGACAACCCCACGCATTATCATGATGGCCATCTTATTTCTAGGTGGGCTTAGCAGGTGCTTGCAATACATGGCGTTGGAGACCCTGTCTTATGCGGATATACCGCTGTCAGCAGTGAGTCGAGCCGCAACCGCCGCGAGTGTTTCGAAGCAGTTCGCAATCGTGGTGGGGGTCGCTTTTGCGGCGTTGGCGCTACAGAGCGTTGAAGCTGCGCGTGGAGTTTTCTCGGTCGACATGAGCAATTTTCAAATTGCGTTTATGCTGGTTGCCATTCCTGCCATGGCCACCATTTTTATGATCCGGCGCATAGCCCCAAACGCGGGTGAGGAGGTGTCTGGCTACCAATCTACTCATTTGACGTCCCCACGGGCCTAAAGAGGATGTCGCAAAAGCCGTCCACTCAAGGCAAGACGAGAGTCATTTTAGGGGATGAGATGCCGTTTAGGACACCTCGGTCTCTCCGATAACAGTATGAGTTCTATAGCGAAGTTATTTACCCCTCTAGCTGCTCCAAGGCAGCCTGTTCATTAAGCCACGCACTTTCCGTTTCTGCCAACTGCGCAGCAATTTCAGCTTGGCGCTTTAAGGCATCGGCCAAACGAACTTTATGCTCGCTTTCATAACTGGCGGGGTCTGCCAACTCAGCATCAATGACGTTTTTTTCTTTACCTAAGCGCTGCAACACTTTTTCCAACTGCGTAATGCGCTGCTGGATCGGCTTTTTCGATTGTATCGCTTGTTGCCGCAGATCCGCTTGGGCGCGACGCTCTGCTTTGCGGTCAGCCGTATTGTTGCTGGTTTGCACCTTGGTATCACGATTGTTGTTGAGGTTACGTTTAGCCGCTGCATCACGCAACAGCCAAGCGCGATAATCATCAAGGTCACCATCAAAAGGTTGCAAACGATGATTGGCGACGAGCATAAATTGATCGCAGACGGCACGCAGCAAATGCCGATCGTGCGAAACCACAATCAGGGTGCCATCAAATTGTGCCAAGGCCAAAGTCAGCGCTTCGCGGGTTTCAAGGTCAAGATGGTTGGTTGGCTCATCCAGCAACAGCAGATTAGGCTTTAGCCAGATCATCAAAGCCAGTGCCAAGCGGGCTTTTTCGCCACCGGAAAACGGGGCGATGGGCGAGATGGCCGTGTTGCCACTAAAATTAAAGCTGCCAAGAAAACTCCGTAGCTCTTGCTCGCGCGCCTCTGGTGCTAAACGGATTAAGTGCTGCAGCGGTGAATCTGCGTCGCGTAGCGTTTCCAATTGATGCTGCGCAAAATAACCAATGCGTAACCCCTTGCCAGTGTGCATATTGCCAACTAAGGGCGGCAGCACGCCAGCGAGGGTTTTAACTAAGGTTGACTTACCCTGACCATTGGCGCCGAGTAAGCCAATGCGCTGGCCGTTTTGAATCGATAGCGTCAAGTCATTAACGATGGCGACATCGCGGCTCGCCGAGCGATAGCCACACTGTATGTCATCCAAGGTCAACATCGGGTTAGGCGCGGCCCCCGCAGTACGAAAACTAAAGCTGAAAGGGGAGGCGGTCTGCACGCTGGCGATTTGCTCCATTTTTTCTAGTGCTTTAACCCGACTTTGGGCTTGGCGAGCCTTGCTGGCCTTGGCTTTAAAACGGCTAATAAAACTTTGCAAATGCGCGATATTGCGCTGCTGTTTGTCGTAAGCGCTTTGTTGTAAGTTGAGTTGCTGCGCGCGTAACAGTTCAAATTGACTGTAATTGCCGCCGTAACGGGTGATTTGCTGCTGGTCGATATGCAGGGTTGAGGCACAGACCGCATCCAAAAATTCACGGTCATGCGAAATCACAATCAAGGTGCCCGTATAGCGGTTCAGCCAATCTTCGAGCCAAACAATCGCATCTAAATCCAGATGGTTAGTCGGCTCATCGAGTAACAGCAGATCGGAGCGGCACATCAGCGCTTGCGCGAGGTTAAGTCGCATGCGCCAGCCACCGGAGAAATGAGCCACGGATTGTTGCGTTTGCGCCAGCGTAAAACCGAGCCCCAGCAACAGCGCTTGCGCCCTGGCTGGCGCGGTATATCCATCCGCATCGGCAAAAGCCGCATGCGCATTGCCTTCGGCCAAGCCATCGTGGGCTGCGTGTGCACGCGCAATCTGCGCTTCAATTTCACGCAATACGGTATCGCCATCTAGCGTATAGTCAAGCGCGCTGCGCTCGGTCGCTGGGGTCTCTTGGGCGACGTGGGCAATACGCCATGATAACGGCCAAGATGCGTCTCCGGCATCCGCTTGCAAGGTGCCGCGCAAGACCGCAAAGAGGCTTGATTTGCCCGCTCCATTGGCGCCGACAAGACCAGCTTTTTCGCCAGGATTGAGGGTAAATGAAGTCTTTTCAAAAAGCGGCTTAACGCCACGGGCTAAGGTAAATTGGTCAAAACGAATCATGCCTATACACTATAAAATCGGGGAAAAAAGCCGCGCAACATGCATTACTGTGCGCCGCCAAGCGGGAGCTCTTGTATATTCAGCTAACTCTACGGTCTCAGCCAAGGCAAAATCTGCCTTAAGCATTGTATTGACTGCAGTAGCGAAGGTAGAGTCAAGCGTTAATAGCATGAGCTCAAAATTAAGTCGGAAAGAGCGATGATCTAGATTCGCACTGCCGATGGCGGCAGCGGTTTCGTCAATCAGCAGCACTTTCTGATGCACAAAACCAGGTCGGTAGCGCAAGACCTTGATCCCAGCCCGTACAGCATCATAGGCATACAGCGTAGACGCCTCGAAAACCACCGCATGATCACTGCATGCTGGAATCAAAATACGCACATCGAGGCCGCGCAAGACGGCCAGTCTGAGGGCCGCAAATAAAGCCTCATCAGGCACAAAGTAGGGCGTGCTGATCCAGATTCGTTGGCGGGCGGTATTGATCAACTCAATACAAAATAGCAAATAGGTTTCAGAAGGATCTGCTGGACCGCTTGGCATCACCAGACAATGCATATCTGCCGCCAGCGGCGCGCCGGACTTGGCTGGCTCAATCACCGGAAATTGTTGGGTGGCCCAATACCAGTCTTCGATAAAAACAGCCTGAATATCTTTAACGGCGGGCCCGAGGATGTCAATATGTGTATCGCGCCATGGCGAAAGCGGTGGCTCTTCGCCAAGATATTCAACGCCAACATTATGACCACCGATAAAAGCACGTTCACCATCGACTACCACCAGCTTGCGATGGTTGCGGAAATTCAGCTGAAAACGATTCACGAAACGCCGTGCGGCAAATTGATAGACCTCGACGCCGCCAGCTTTTAAGCTATCGGTATACTGCCGTGGTAGCTCATAGCTGCCAATCCCATCGTACAGAAAATAAACCCGCACGCCAGTGGCGGCTTTGTCCAATAAAATATCCTTCAGCTGCCGCCCAAGGCGGTCATCACGCACCACAAAAAACTGCACCAGCACATAGTGGGTGGCGCGCTCAAGCGCCGCAAAAATCGCTGTAAAAGTTGCTTCCCCATTGATCAGCAAGCGAACTTGATTGCCTTCTGTAAAAGGCATCTGAGCTAATTTGGTCAACGCCGTCAGGGTATTTTGATTTAAACCATCGGTCCGGTGATGCTCAGGTCTTTGAGCAAGTGCGCTAGGCGCTATTTTTTGCGGTGCCTGACGGCGCATTTGCCGATTACACAGCCGCCGTGCATTGACATACCCGGTAAACCGGCTATGGCCTAAAAAAAGGTAAGGAATCAGCGTGATATAAGGCGCGGCGACCAATGACACGGCCCATGCCACCGCCCCTTGCGAAGTACGGGCATGCCGAATCGCATGAAAAGCCGCCAGCACCCCCAACAACTGAATGAGGGCAATGAGTGTGCCGATCCCCAATAAATTGAGCAACATTAGGCGTTTAAATCAGCCGCATTCAGCATAAAAACAAAATCATCCCCGGCACTGGTGGTGAGCCAATTGAGATTGAGCGTACTGAACGCCGCTTCTGCATATGCCCGCTCATGCCCAGTCTCAATGATCAACATACCATGAGGGGTTAGCCATTGCCGCGCCCCGTCAACAATGCGCCGCACAATATCCATGCCATCGCCGCCGCCGGCTAACGCCAGCCGCGGCTCATGTTGATATTCAGCCGGCAACTCGTGCATTGATGCCTCATTCACATAGGGCGGATTGGCAATAATTAAATCATAGCGGCGCTGTGCTGGCAGTGGCGCATACAGGTCGCCCTGGTATAGGTTAAGGCGCGCGTTCAACTTATACGTAGCCACATTGCGCTGAGCCACGGCCAGCGCATCCGCCGATAGATCAACCGCATCCACTTTAGCCTCAGAAAAAGTCTCTGCAGCGAGAATCGCCAGACAGCCGGAGCCGGTGCATAAATCTAGCACGGTCTCGACAGGTTGGGTTTCATCCAGCCACGGCGTAAATCTTTCTTGCAATAATTCAGCAATCAGCGAGCGCGGCACAATCACCCGCTCATCCACATAAAATTGATAGCCATGCAGCCAGGCTTCACGCGTAATGTAAGCCGCGGGTACGCGCTCCTTGACACGCCGCTCAAGCACCTGCAAAAGTGCCGCAATCTCGGTCTCAAGTAAGCGCGCATCTAAAAAAGGCGCAAGCATATCAAGCGGCAAATGCAGTGTATGTAAAATCAAATAAGCCGCTTCATCATAGGCATTGGTACTGCCATGCCCAAACGACAACTTAGCTTGATTAAAACGCGATACCGCATAACGCAACAGATCGCGCACAGTCAGAAATGGGGGCTGCATGGGAGGAGTCTTCCTAAATTATCAGTTGGGTAAGCACGCTAAAATAAATATTCTTTAGAGGCTCAATATGGTTCAGAGGGATGGACTCATTGATTTGATGAATGCTCTGATTGCTCGGCCCAAATTCAATCACCTGGTCGCAAATCCGGGCGATAAAGCGGCCATCCGAGGTACCCCCGGTGGTAGAGAGCTCGGCTTGGACGCCGGTTTCATGTTGAATCGCTTGCATCAGTGCGTTTGATAAAGCACCTGACGGTGTCAGGAAGGGTTCACCACTGAGCTGCCAGTCAAGGTTGTACTCTTTGCCTTCTTTCAGCCCATGGGCATCAAGCATAGCGTGGACACGCTGTTTGAGCGTATCCGCGGTGCTGGCGGTTGAAAAACGGAAGTTAAAATCAACCGTCACCTTGCCCGGCGTCACATTGGTGGCGCCCACCCCGGCATGAATATTTGAAATCTGCCAACTGGTTGGCGGAAAATAGTCATTGCCGCGATCCCATTCGGTCGCCACCAGTTGCGCGAGCACTGGCGCTAACAGATGGACTGGATTGCATTGCGGATAAGCGATATGACCTTGACGGCCGAAGACCGTTAGCGTGCCTGATAATGAACCGCGCCGGCCATTTTTGAGGGTGTCGCCCAGTTGTTTGCCGCTGGTGGGTTCGCCGACAATGCAATAATCGAGCCGTTCACCGCGCGTGTGTAAGTGCTCGACGACTTTTACCGTGCCGTCGGTGGCTGGACCTTCTTCATCACTGGTCAGCAAAAATGCCAGCGATCCAGTATGCGCCGGGTGTGCCGCAACAAATTCTTCAGCGGCTACCACAAAAGCTGCGAGCGAAGTTTTCATATCGACTGCGCCTCGGCCGTATAGTGTGCCATCGCGTTGAGTTGGCGTAAACGGAGGGGACAGCCATTCATGCAATGGGCCGGGCGGTACAACATCAGTATGTCCTGCAAAGACCAGCAACTTGCCCGTCTCAGCGGCGACGCCACGGCGCACTGCCCAAAGATTGGTGGTTTCACCCGCGGTAATGGTTTCGCAAACAAAGCCCACTTGTTTAAGGCGCGTGGCAATCAACTCCTGACAGCCTGCGTCATTTGGCGTGACGGAGGCACGGGCGATCAATTCTTCAGCAAGGGCAAGCGTGATAGACATTTTTGGTTTTAATCAATCAGGTCAAAGAGCGGCCAGAATCCCGACCACCTTATAAAATTAATTGTATTAATAATCAGCTACTTGAGGGCTTTTATTCAAGCAATAAATAGCATTAACTCGGGTTAAAAAAAGCACCATAAACATCGGCTGAAAAGCCCACGGCCTGAACGTGATCATTGACGACCAGCACCGGGCGTTTAATCACCGCAGGGCTGTTCACCATCAACTTTAACATGCTCTCTTTATCTGCCGCAGTGGCCTTCACCTGGTCAGATAGCGTGCGCCATGTCGTACCACGGCGATTGAGCAAAGTCTCCAGGGCCACGTCCTGCAGCCAGTTGCCTAATAGGGCTTGACTGACACCGGTTTTTTTAAAATCATGGAATTGATACTGAATACCTTGCGCATCGAGCCATAGACGGGCTTTTTTCACCGTTTCACAATTTGGAATGCCATACATAATGATGTTCATGCATCTTCTCTTAACAGCTCGTTAAGCGCTGTTTTAGCACGTGTTTTTGCATCCACTTTCTTGACAATAATAGCGGCGTATAAACTATAACGGCCATCTGGCGACGGTAAATTACCCGGCACCACCACTGAGCCAGGCGGGACTCGGCCGTATAGGATTTCACCCGTCTCACGATCATAAATCTTGGTGCTTTGACCAATAAAGACCCCCATCGAGAGCACTGAATTCTCGCCCACAATCACGCCTTCTACAACTTCCGAGCGCGCCCCAATAAAACAATTGTCTTCAATAATGACTGGGTTTGCTTGCAACGGCTCAAGCACGCCGCCAATGCCAGCCCCGCCCGAGATATGCACGTTTTTGCCAATTTGCGCACACGAACCTACGGTAGCCCAGGTATCGACCATACTGCCTTCATCAATATACGCACCGATATTCACATAGGAAGGCATCAGCACCACATTTTTGGCAATAAATGCACCCCGCCGCGCCATCGCCGGCGGCACCACCCGAAAACCGCCAGCCGCAAAATCATCTGCCGAATACGCGGCGAATTTGCTTGGCACTTTGTCATAAAATTGAGTGTATCCGCCAGCGGCGATGGGCGCATTATCGCTCAGTCGAAAGGATAGCAAGACCGCTTTTTTCAGCCACTGATGGACTTCCCAGCCATCGCCGGTGGGCGATGAAGGGCGTTTAGAGGCGATTCTTAAGTCACCTTTATCCAGCTTGTCAAGCACATGCGCAATGGCTTCGCGTACTTCGGCGCAGGCTGATTTGGGAGAAAGTTCAGCACGGTTTTCCCATGCACCATCGATAATAGCTTGGAGTTGTTCCGACATAAAAATAAAAAAAGAAAGTTTAGATTTGTTAAATCTGTTTAAGCCCTTGGCAAAATTCAACGATCCGTTGTGCTCCTGCCAAACACTCATCCAATTCAGCTACCAACGCAAGCCGCACATAATCACGGCCTGGATTGACACCCCCTACATCACGCCCTAAGTAGCTACCCGGCAAAACCGTCACATTGTATTCAGTAAAAAGGCGCTGCGCGAATTCTGTGTCATTCACCCCCAATCCGTCAACGCGTGCCCACAGATAAAACCCGGCATCCGGCATCTGCACATCCAGCACCTCAGCTAACAAGGGCATCACGGCCTGGAACTTACGGCGGTATTTTGCGCGGTTTTCACGCACATGTGCTTCATCGCTCCAAGCCGCCATACTGGCCGCTTGTACCGCTGGATTTAAGGCGCAGCCATGATACGTGCGATAGCGTATAAATTGTTTCAGCAGCGCCGCATCGCCGGCGACAAAGCCCGAGCGCAGACCTGGCACATTCGAGCGTTTAGATAGGCTAGAAAGCACCAGCAAGCGCTCAAAGCCACGGCCCAGAAGGTGCGCCGCTTGCAGGCCACCAAGTGGCGGCTGAGCGTCATCGAAATAAATTTCTGAATAACATTCATCGGCGGCAATCACAAAGCCATAGCGCTCAGAATAGTCAAATAATCTCCGCCAATCTTCAAGGCTTAAGACCGCCCCCGTTGGATTACCTGGCGAACACAGGTAGAGTAACTGGGTGCGCGCCCAAACTTCCGCCGGTACCGTAGTATAGTCGCAGGCGAACCGATGATGCGCGCTAGCCGTTACGAAATACGGCTGGGCTCCCGCCAATAGCGCCGCGCCTTCATAAATCTGATAAAACGGGTTAGGACAGATGACCAGCGCGCCTGGGCGGCTGCTATCGATAACCGTTTGCGCCAGCGAAAAAAGCGCCTCGCGTGAGCCCGCTACGGGCAATACCTCAGTGGCTGCATCCACCGAGGTCAATTGATAACGCGCTTGCAACCAGGCCGCCAGCACCTGCCTTAGCTCTGCTGAACCCACGGTAGATGGATAGCTTGCCAGCCCGCTTAATGCATTAATCAATGCGTCCTTGATAAATTGTGGTGTAGGATGTTTAGGTTCACCCATGCCAAAACTGATCGGTGTTAGCGACGCTGGCATAATATCGGCAAACAGCTGCCGCAGTTTTTCAAACGGGTAGGGCTGTAATTTATTGAGAAGAGGATTCACGTCAAGGGTCTTGCAGGCGAAATTAAAAAAGGCATGATCAATTTAAGCTCAAGATTGTAAGGCAAAATAAGCTCAAGGTTGTAGGGCAAAAACGCTCAAGCGCCAAGCGTAGCTTAAGCATTGCTGGCACAACCAAGATAAATAGAGAAAACCATACAATTTTTGTAAAAATTTTGTAAAAAACAGACCACACAGAAAGGCAATATGAATTTAAACGTAAACGGAGAGGGGCACTTACCTCTATTGTCCCATAGTCGGCAAACTTTGCCAGCACTGGCTATTTTATTAGGCGCATCCGTTTGGGGCGTGATTTGGTATCCGCTGCGGCTGTTAGCCGCGCTCGGCGTCTCTGGCACGCTGGCGGGTGCATTAGTGAGCTTGGCCACCTGCTTATTTTTAGCCGTTGTATTTTGGCGTTCCTTAGCCACCGCGCTACGCTCAATCTGGTCGAATTCGCTCGCTATTTCTAGATACGATGCCTGTTTACTGCTGGCCGCGCTGGCGTTGGCTGGCGGCGTGACAAATGTGGGCTTCGTGTGGGGCACGATTAATGGGCAAGTCATGCGGGTCATGCTGCTATTTTACTTATCGCCTGCTTGGACGGTCTTTTTTGCGCACTGGCTATTGCATGAGCGTTTAAATTTAGCCGATATAGCGATTGCACTCTTATCGTTAGCCGGTGCCATTCTGATGCTGTGGTCCCCTGAGCTCGGCCTACCGCTGCCAGCCGATCTAGCTGAATGGGCCGGACTGATCGCGGGTATCGGCTTTGCGCTGCAAAATGTACTGTCCCGTAAAATGAGTCATGCCTTACCCACCTTACCGGCCCAGCTACGCACAGCAACTGTATTTGCTGGCGGTTTTTTAATTGGCTTAGTATCGCTCGTGCTTGAGCCTATTTCGCTTGACCACCTACCACTCGCACCGCCCGTATTAACCCATGCGCTGCTCCTAGTCATCGGCCTGGGCGCGGTGCTGGCATTAAACAATATGCTGGTGCAATACGGGTTACAACGCGTCACAGCAAACCGCGCAGCCCTCATTATGCTCTTTGAAATTGTGGTCACTGCGCTATCTGTCTGGTGGCTAACGGGTGAAATGCCTGGGCCGCGCGAGTGGAGTGGCGCGAGTTGTATTATTGCGGCTACGCTGTTATCAAGTTGGATTCATCGGTGGCGCTAAGCACCCCATATCGGCGGTGCTAAGCAACCTATAACAGCATTGGTGCGGCGCACCAATGCTGCCTCATTTTTATGCAAAGATAGCCTCTCACTTAGACCTTTTTTAAATTTTTCGGTGCAGCAATGCATTGTTGGAAAGGTATTAAATCATCGTCATCTTTTGTATCGTTGCTCCTTAAATCTTGACAAAGATTTTCAATAGATTATCTTAGAAAACCCAAATTGATTTTGTTTGGTCCAACACTAGCCAAATAAAAGGGGAGAAGAAATAGATTTTTTTGAGCTCTTAGCCTTATCTAGCTTAGAGTTCACGATTTTCTGGACTTTACGTTTTTAAACCAGACTGTTTATTAATATCTAAATCGGGGATTAATATGGTTGATTTTATGCGTTTAGGGTTAACGGTACTTAAAATATTGCAAAATGAGTGGCGTATTGCTTGCACCCGCTCAGCATTGAGCGTATTAGACGATGCAGCATTAAGAGATATTGGGCTAACGCGGGTCCAAATATGGCAAACGGAGGAAACCCCGTGCGTACACAAGGGCTCAAAAAGCTACCCTTATCACCCCGGTAGGGTGAACCGAGGGTGAGCCATGACTATTGAGCTCAAGCAAAGCGGTGCGTTGATGCTGGCCAGATGCGCTCATGGCAGCAAGATATTTTTTTATGATAAAAATCGCCTAGTAGATTACCACAGCCCCCAGAGACCTAACAAGCATCAACTTTTCCCTTTGTACGACCGATTACCATCTGATTTTTAGAGATATACTGCGGCAGTGTGCCTCCTTGAGCATAGTGCTTTAAACGATGTATTCAAGCGCTGGGATGATTTTAACTTAGCGCTGGTGTATCGACCTCGGCCTGTCAATTGGCGCAGGGTAGTACAGTGTTAGGCACAGTGTACTTTTTTGTTAGGTTTTCTATTCAGCGGTTGCGTCGTGCGTTTAATCTCAATCAAACTGGCCGGCTTTAAGTCATTTGTCGATCTAACTTCTTTTTCGGTACCCAGCCAACTGGTGGGTGTGGTGGGTCCAAATGGTTGCGGCAAATCAAATATCATTGATGCCGTGCGCTGGGTATTAGGTGAGTCGCGCGCCTCGGAATTACGCGGCGAATCGATGCAAGATGTCATTTTTAATGGCTCAACGCATCGTAAACCGGGGAGTCGCGCAAGCGTAGAACTGGTTTTTGATAATCAAGCCGGCCGCGCCGCCGGCCAGTGGAGCCAATACGCTGAAATCGCGGTTAAGCGTGTGCTTACGCGCGATGGCACATCAAGCTATTACATCAACAACCTGAGTGTGCGCCGCCGCGATATTCAAGACATTTTTCTCGGCACGGGCTTAGGCCCCCGGGCTTATGCCATTATTGGGCAGGGCATGATTGCGCGCATCATCGAGGCTAAACCCGAGGAGTTGCGAGTTTTTCTTGAAGAGGCCGCGGGCGTTTCAAAATATAAAGAGCGCCGGCGGGAAACGGCCAACCGCTTGCATGACACGCGCGAACACCTGATACGGGTTGAAGATATCCTCCGTGAGCTCAGCACTCAACTCGATAAACTTGAAGCCCAAGCGACTATCGCGCAACGCTACCAGACGCTAACGACTGACAGCGAAGAAAAGCAACTGCTATTATGGCTATTACGCAAAAATGAAGCACAAGCAGAAAAAGCACGGCAGCAAAGCATACTGACGCGTACTCAGATCGAACTCGAAGAGCACACCGCCAAGCTGCGTGAAATCGAGGCTCAGCTTGAGATTTTAAGAGTGGCTTACAGCACTGCTAGCGACACATTGCAAGCCGAGCAGGGCTTACTGTATGAAATCAATGCGCAAATCAGCCAACTTGAGACGCAAATACGCTTCATTACCGAAACCCGTAACCGGATCCAAACCCAGATTGCAAACCTAAGCGCGCAGCGTGAGCAATGGCAGACCCAAGCGACCCAAGCCAGTACTGAATTAGTTAAGGCAGAACAGACCCTAGCCAGCGCTACAGAAAAAAGCGTGCAGGCAGATCAGCAAGCCCAGACCCAAAATAATGCATTACCCGCCCTCGAAACACGTTGGCGCGATGCGCAAGGGGCCTTAACCCGGGTGCGTGCTCAAATCGCCCAGTTTGAACAGACGTGCACACTTGAAACCGCTCAGCAACAGAATGCGCAACAGCAGTTACAGCAATGGCAACAAAGGCGCGAACGGCTGCACCATGAAGTTCGTTCACTGGCCACGCCCGATCTAGCACAGCTTGAAGCATCGCGCATCCAAATCGCTGAACAAGATGATCAACTCCAGCATCAGCAGCACTGTTTAAAGGAAGCCCAGCAAGCTACCCTACACACCGAGCAAGTGCTGCGCTCAGCCCAGCAACAGTGGCAAGCTGAAAGCGCCGCCCTACAGCAACTCGAAGCGCAACTCAACGCCTTAAAGCAACTACAACAAAGCGTACAAGCCAACGATACACTCCAGCCCTGGCTTGAGCAGCACGATTTCGCCACGGTGCCGCGCTTATGGCAACAACTCCATATTGAACCAGGCTGGGAAACTGCGCTTGAGGCAGTGTTACGCGAGCGCTTGGCCGCCCTTGAAATTGCAGATCTGGCGCAAACGCCTGCACTTGTAGCTGGAGCGCCTGCCGCGAAACTCGCCTTTTTTGCGTCGCCGCCAGCGCGCCCGTTAACGCCGACCACGGGTACCGGTTTACGTCCGATGTTCGCCTTCTTACGCATTAACGCCCCCAATTTACGCACGGTACTAGAGGACTGGCTCGCCGGTGTCTTTATTGCCGACACTCTGACGCAAGCGCTCGCCGAGCGCGCGCAACTGCCGGTTGGTTCAGTCTTTGTGGTGCCAGCGGGGCATCAGATCAGCCGCGTTGGCGTGCAATTCTATGCTGCGGACTCTGAGCAAGCAGGCCTGCTTGCGCGCTCACAAGAAATTGAAAACTTGGACAAACAAGTGCGTGCGCAAAGCCTACTCACGGAGGATGCCAAAATCGGGGTGACACAGGCTGAAGCCGCCTGGCGTCAAGCCAATCAAACGCTAACCGAAGCCCGCGCACAGCTCGAACAGATCACTCAATATGGCCATGCCTTGCAACTAGCCGCACTGAAACTGACCCAAGCCGAAGAACGTTATACTGCACGCAGCGCACAAATCCATGAGGAGCTAGCGGAAGTCGTGGCGCACATTGAGACGCAACACGAACACCTCGCTCAAGCTGAAGATAACTTTAAACAGGCGCGCCAATCGCTACTGGCGGCCCAGACAACGCTCAGCGATGAACAACACCGCTTCGGCACGCTTGAGCAAGCGCTCACTCAAGCGCGTCAGCAAGCCCGCGAACATGAGCGTAGTGCGCAAGAAGCACACTACGCAGTGCGCGCTGCAGCCAATCGCATCGAGGAGTTAAAACGCCTGATCCAAGCCGCCCATGAGCAAGCTGAGCAGCACCTAAACACGCTACAGCAAACCCAGGCTGAACTCGCAGCAACCCATAGCCAAACCCTACAGGAAAGCCTTGAGGATGCGCTGAATGCGCGCGTTGCCAAAGAACAAACAGTCTTGGCGGCACGCACTGAACTCGATACGCTTGGCGCGCAACTCCGGACGACCGACGAGGCACGTTTAACGGCTGAGCGAAGGTTACAGCCGCTACGCGAACAGATCACCGGACTACAACTCAAAACCCAAGCCGCACAACTGAATCAAACGCAATTCGACGAACAACTTGCGAGCGCCGGCGCCAACCAAGCTGAACTTGCCGCCAAACTCCCGCCAGAGCTTAAGCCAGCTGCTTTGCAAAGTGAACTCACCCGCTTAAGTCAGGCAATTCAGGCGCTTGGCCCGGTCAATATGGCGGCGCTTGACGAATGCGCAGCCGCCCGTGAACGTAAGCAATTTCTGGATGCGCAATCCACCGATTTAAATAGCGCGATCGATACGCTTGAAACCGCCATTCGCAAAATCGACCAAGAAACCCGTCTGCTATTACAGAATACTTTTGATGAAGTGAACCGTCATTTTGGTGAGCTCTTCCCACGCCTTTTTGGCGGCGGGCAAGCAAAACTGTTGATGACTGGCGACGAAATTCTCGATGCTGGCGTACAAGTGATTGCCCAGCCGCCGGGCAAGAAAAACTCAACCATTCATTTACTGTCCGGCGGTGAAAAAGCACTGACCGCCACCGCTTTGGTATTTGCATTGTTCCAACTTAACCCAGCACCATTTTGTCTACTGGATGAAGTGGATGCTCCCCTTGATGATGCAAACACCGAACGTTTTGTCAATTTAGTGCGGGCGATGTCCAGCCACACGCAATTTCTGTTTATCTCACACAACAAAATTGCGATGGAAATGGCGCAACAACTGGTTGGCGTTACTATGCAAGAGCAGGGCGTTTCGCGCATTGTCGCAGTCGATATGGAGGCGGCAGCAAATTTTGTGGCCGCCGCCTGATGCACGAGAAAACTAGAGAAAGGGCATGGACGAACTGCAATTCGCTTTAATCAGCGCGGGAATCTCGGTTTTACTGAGCGTGATCACTTACAACGCATGGCAACGGCTTAAAATTTGGCGTGCTTTGCCACGTTCATTGCCAACTGAACTCAAGCCAAAGGAACAGGTAGAAGGACTCTCTGATGAACGCGCATTGCTTGATTCTGCACAAACCAGCTTTCAGCCTCAAGCGGATCATACACAGTACGATGAAGCAGCCAATGGCACAACCTTAAACATAGCCTCAGCCACTCAGCCGCCAGCCGAGCCTACAAACGATCTGCCTCTAACCAACGCCAATCGTGATGCCAGGCTGGTGAGCATCATCGATCGCCGTATCGATTGCATTGTGCCATTACATCTGAGCGCGCCAATGGCTGCCGAAAAACTCATGCCACTGGCGCAACGGCTACGCCGCGTGGGCAACAAACCTATTTTTATCGAAGGCAAACCTAGCGATAACAGCACCAACTGGCAAAGCTTACAGCCTGGTGGCCGTTATCAAGCTTTGCGTATTGCCGTACAGCTAGCCAATCGTTCCGGCCCATTAAACGAGCTAGAGTTTTCTGAATTCATCACCGGCGCACAAAGCCTTGCCGATGCGCTAGACGCCGAATTAGATTGTCCGGATATGGCGACAACTGTTGCGCTGGCGCGCGAACTTGACGCATTTGCCGCCCAATGTGATGTCCAGCTTTCAATCAATGCAACCTCGGACGGCGCTCCTTGGTCAGCCCAATATATACAAGCGATTGCTACCCACGACGGACTGCTACTGTCACGCGACGGCATGCGCTTCATCAAACTCGATGCTAAGCAAAATCCAGTATTTGTATTGCAATTTAACAATATCAATTTCCTGCGAGACGATCTAACCTATAAAGGAGGTCAAAACATTACCCTTTTACTTGATGTACCAGCCGCCGACGAGGACGTTTTGCCGTTTAGGCTCATGTGTCACTATGCATCATCCCTCTCGCAACGCATTGGCGCACACTTAACCGATGATCGGCAACGCGCTTTGTCAACAGCGGAATTAGCTGCAATCGAACAGCAATTAATCATTCTCTACGCGAAGCTTGAAAAAGTGGGGATGCCAGCGGGTTCGCCACTGGCACGGCGGCTGTTTATGTAGGCGTTACTTAACTAAATATAGATTAATCTTTAAACGTTAAAATAATCTAGATTTAAATTTGGATTGTAAGTATTAATTGGCAACTTCAAAAATAATTAAAATAAATGCCATTCTTTTATTTAAGACTATTCTTATATTCAATTCAAATTCCTTTAAGATACATTTCATTATTTTTTATTTTGAGGTTTCAATGCAGTGCTTTTGCAATTTAAATGCGGTGAATACGCTTGCCCAAATTAATATTAAGCGGAGTCAATTTATTGAATACACATACACCGCATTACGAAAAACCATTTTTTATACAGTGATTATGTTAAGTATTACAATCAGTCCATTTGGGCAGGCTATGAATAATGACCAGGATGCATCTAAATCGCCAGATCAATCTAAAGCGCCAGATCATAACTCTGAACTTAAAATAACCATCCCGCTACCGCGCAGAGGGTCTGACTCTCAATTACTCATACCAAGGGATAAACCTAGATCTAACTCTCGAACTTTATCACCCACGACCCCAGCTAATATTGACTCAAACGAATTTAGCACAGGCAAAATCATGCTTGAGCAAAGTGAGCATTTGAAAAATGTCTTAGAGAAAAGACTATCATCAAATAAATTAAAATTTGATGCCATAGAAAATTTAATGGATTTTAGTCACGAAGATTCTTTTGATTCTAATTCCTCTCTGGTACTGGGTGGCGAAAGATACTCAAGTTATACCAATTATTTTTCTCATCTTGATAATATCACAAAAGAAATAGGGAAATTTAATGAGGAAATACGAGAAGAGGGTAGCCCCGCAGTGCCAGTCTTCTATGATGCCAATCAAGAGAATGAGTCTGCTATAGAGCTAATCACCCTCACTAAAAACTCTGGTCGCCCTACAATAATTCGTGGGCTCGCCACAGCTGAAAAAGATGAAGATGCGGTTTCCTTTGGCCAATTTAATGAAATATTAGATACAAAAATCGAAGCAATACAAAATTTTACAAGTGAGGTTTTTAAAGAAAATTTGAATCAAGTGAATCACTTGAGTTCTAAACTTAATTCATTATTCGAGATAAATGATCCTAACCAAATAGGCAGGGATATACCTCCGCTTGCCTTGGGCCGGACTAGCCATGCGGCCGGCTCCGGAGCAATTGCATTTGGCGTGCGTGCCTTAGCCACAGGTGCCGGCGCTACTACATTTGGCAGCGGCTCACAAGCGGTCCGTGATCAGGCTTCATCATTTGGACATGAAGCTATTGCGAAAGGGGTCAACTCACTCGCACTGGGTTGGCAGAGTATTAGCGATAGAGCCAATACCGTATCAGTAGGGGGACCAAACAATCTACGTCAAATTACTCATGTCCAGGATGGTGGCTATCCGACTGATGCGGTGAATGTTAGGCAACTTGACGAAAAATTAATGGAAGCCAAGGAAAGAATAGAAAGTTCTAATTATAATAATATTCAAAAATCATATGAAGATTGGCATAATAAATTTTACTCTTTACAAAATGACGTTGATAAATTAATGCCTATGGATGATAAATTGACCAAATTAGAAGTCGAAATAGATAGGAAAATTAAGCAACAAGAGCTTGGCTATTTAAATGAAAAAGATAGGATGGATGCATTAACTTATTTCAAAGATGAGAATTATGATGCGCTCTCAAAACTTCGTAGCCATTTGTCAAAAAATAATAATAATATTATAAATAATAATTCAGATTATAAATCAGCCAATAGTTCTGAAAAATCTGTTGGTAACAATAGGCATTTATTGAATATAAATTATCATAAAAACTTGGATGATCATATTATTAGTTTGTTTCCTGAAGAAAAGTCAGGATTCATCCTTAGAAATATTTCTCCTGGTAAGCTTGACAATGATGCGGCGACAATAAGTCAACTTCATGAGCAGTCGCAGAAATTTGATAAGCATATTACTAAAAACCATTCTCAAGTCCATGCGGAAATTAATCAATTTTCTACAGAATTAAATAGTTTTGCACAAGGCTTAACCTCCATAGAAACGGATATAGGACAAGTTAAAGAAAGAATCGCGCAGATTAGCTTGGATCTTACAGGAGCCCCTAATCTTCAGTCCTATCTTAACGAGCGTCTTGACAGCTATGTTGACAGCCAAGATTTTGAAAACAGGCTAAGTACTAGCCCAGTATTAAGTCACATCTCAAGATCTAATCAGGCACTTCATCCATCTTCTATTGGAGCTGAGCTTCTTACTAAATTTGCTCAAGATTGTGACCCCTTAGGAAAAGGCAGTAACGCTCAATTTTTCTCAAATTCAAATACTCATCGTGCTCACCAAAAAACCTTCTTTAGCCCGATTAAAAGATCCACGATTTTCGAAAGAAGAAAAAGTAAGCGAGGAATGTACCATAATGAAGGGAACTCAAGCGATAGTAGTGCAACCACAAACAAGCCCAGCACTTCTATATCTAACCGCCACAATACAGTACCTAGAAAAGCATTCAATATTTTGTCTAACGATGTAAAGAACTTGTACCATATGGTTAAATCTTTGAATCAAATAGGGCCTCCCCTTCATACGTTCCTTGAATCGACTATAAATAGTATGACGCAAGCAACTGAGATAACAGAAACTCTATTACACTCATCTAATCTTACAAGTGATATCGAGAGTATTTCCGATTTAGCATCCGATAGCGATACAGATACTAACGACACGACAACTTCTAACTCTAGCCCAGGAAATAAGCTAAAGAGAAAAGGCTTCAACTCGAACTTAGTACCTATTCGTGAAAGCAGTAGCGAAGCACTGGCAAGTGTATTTCAAACTAACAATGTTGTTACAGATGCACAAGAAAATATTAAGACTAATGTAGCAATTGTCTCAAGTGCCACTACAGAGGCTAAAGAAAATATTGCAGCTAACTTAGTAACTGTCGCAAGCGCTACTACAGAGGCTAAAGAAAATATTACGGCCAACGTAGTAACTGTCGAAAATTCAACTACAGAGGCTAAAGAAAATATTACGGCTAACGTAGTAACTGTCGCAAGCGCTACTATAGAGGCTAAAGAAAATATTACGGCCAACGTAGTAACTGTCGCAAGTGCAGCTACAGAGGCAAAAGAAAATATTACGGCTAACGTAGTAACTGTCGTAAGCGCTACTATAGAGGCTAAAGAAAATGCTACGGCCAACGTAGTAACTGTCGAAAACGCTACTACAGAGGCTAAAGAAAATATTGCAGCTAACGTAGTAACTGTCGCAAGCGCTACTATAGAGGCTAAAGAAAATATTTCAGCTAACGTAGTAACTGTCGCAAGCGCTACTACAGAAGCTAAAGAAAATATTATGGCCAACGTATTAACTGTCGAAAACACTACTACAGAGGCTAAAGAAAATATTACGGCCAACGTAGTAACTATCTCAAGTGCCACTACAGAGGCTAAAGAAAATATTACGG
>JASSUC010000030.1:0-25711 GCA_031963245.1 Mycoavidus cysteinexigens | reverse complement strand
AGCAACCGGCGCCTATGTAAAAACTGCAGAAAAACTGGCGCTGAAGGCAGGCCGGGATATTCATTTGGAAACAGCGTATGAAGAGACGGATTTTGAAGAGTCTCATTATCATGAATCGAGCAACTTCTTGAATTCTTCAAGTGAATTTACGCACAACAAACTGTATAGAAAACAAGCATTGAGCAGCACCTTATCCGGCGGCACGGTACAGATCGAAGCAGGGCATGACCTGAATATCATTGGCTCAAACGTGGTCGGGATGCACGATGTGGATCTCTATGCAGCCAACGATATCCAGCAAAAAGCGGTCGAGCAAGCTGAGAGAGGCCAGCACTATTCCGTTAAAGAACGCTCAGGCTTATTAGATAGCGGGCAATTCGGGGTGACTATCGGCACGCGCACACAAAAAGACACTCAGGAAAATGAGCACACGCCCCAGATTGGCTCGGTGATAGGCAGCATAGCGGGTCATGTCAGAGCCGTTGCCGGCCGTAAATACGAGCAAAGTGGCAGTCAGCTGGTTGTGCCGACAGGCGATATCCAGATTCAAGCGGGCAAGGGCAAGATCGATGCGGCCTATGAGCAAGGTCGGGTCTGGCAACGCAGTGAATGGCAGCAATCGGGTTTGACGGTTTCGGTCAGCGCGCCCGTGCTTGCCGCGGCCCAAACGAGTCAGCAGATGCTGCAGGCCAGTACCCAGGTGAGTGATCCACTGATGCAGGTGTTGGCGGCCAGCGCAGGTGTCCTGGCGGTAGAAAATGCCTACGATGCGATCCAGGAGGATCCCAAAGCAGCGGGTGGTGCGACAGTGAACGTAATGGTTGGCGAAGATCATTGTGAAACAGAGCAGACGCAACTGAGCAAGACGGCGCTGAACAGCACGCTGGCGGCAGGGGGAAATATATCGATTCAGATCGGCGGCTTAGGAGAAGAATCCACGTTGGACCTGATTGGCGCTCGCATCGAAGCAAAACAGGATATTACGCTTAACGTAGAAGGCCGACTGAATGTGGAAGCTGCGTCGAATAGCTTGCTTGAGCAGAGTCAGCAGCAGAGCCGGAGTGTTGCAGTGGGGATGGCGGCAACACTTGGCAGCCAGAATTCAGTGGGGGCCTCGCTGGCGGTGAGTGTTGGGCATGGCCATGCAGATGGGGCGCAAATCAGCTATACGCCGACCTTGATCCAGGCGGGTGGCAAGCTGACGCTTAATGCACAAAGCGATGTGCGCTTAAAAGGCGCGCAGATAGCTGGAAAGCAGGTCAAAGCGCAGATTGAGGGGGATCTTGAAATAGAGAGTGTGCAAAACACGGCGGCTTACCGTAGCCACTCTCAAAGTATCAGCGGCAGTGCAACAGTAGGTTCGGTCTCAGCGGCCAGCCTGCATTTCTCGCAACGTAGGATGGATAGTCATTATCTGAGCGTAGCGGAACAAGCGGGGATTCAAGCGGGAGAGGGGGGCTTTCAAATAACCGTTAAAGGGGATACGAAGCTTTTAGGTGGCGTGATTGCAGGGGCTGAGCAGGCAGTGCGGGAAGGCAGGAACACTCTGCTTACAGGAACCTTGCAACAGACTGATTTGACGAATCAAGCGAGCTATGATGCAAGCAGTATCAGTTTAGGTGGCGGGTACAGTAAAAGTGGCAAAGGGGTGGGCTCGAAGCAATCAGGAGAAGTGACAACGCCTGCCCATAGCGGCAATCAACTGGCAAGCCGGGGAGGAATAAGCGCTGCGATACCGATTGTGATGAGTGCTTCGGGTCAGGCGCAGTCCACCACCCGCAGTGCGATTAGCGGTGCGGAGATTGTGATTACGGATGAGACCCGGCAAATGGAGTTGACGGGTCACAGTGCGGCAGAGACGATTGCCAGCCTGAACCGAAATCCGGCACACAGTCATCAAGCGTTAGTGCCGATTTTTAACCGGGTTGAGATTGAGGCAGGCTTTGATATCGTCAATGCATTAGGTCGGGAAGCGGGTACCTTTATCGGCAATAGAGGCAGAGAAGCGGATCATAAGCTTGAGCGAGCCAAAAATATAGAGACGCAGGCCAATGATGAGTCTATGCCTGTAGCGCAGCGGCAAGAATTGCTGGCAGCCGCGGCTGAATTACGTACGCAGGCACAGACTTTGAATAAGCAATGGGGAGCAGGAGGGAGCTACCGTCGCATCGTCACTGCTCTGACGGCCGCGGCAGCGGGCAATGTGACTGGGACCACCGCGCAATTCACCCAAGCGGCGGCGCTCAACTATTTGCAAAGCTTGGGTGCCGAAAAAATCAAGCATATTGCGGATAGCCTGCATGATGAAACGGCGCGTGCTGCCTTGCATGGGGCATTGGCTTATGGCGGCGCAGTCGCGCGGGGCCAGTCGGGTGGTGCAGCGGCCTTGGGCGCGAGTGCAAGTGTATTAGTCAATACTCTATTAGGTCCTGTAGAAGGCGAGTCTGAAGAGGAAAAAGAGGCGCGCAGGAATATAGTCACTAGCCTAGTGGCGGGGTTTGCGGAGGTAGGAGGGGTTGATGCGACATCCGCGCAGAATGCGGCGCAGATTGAAACAGAAAATAATGCCATGGTGCTGGCGGCACCGTTATTGGTCACTCCACCTGGACTTGCTTTGTTAGGCTTATTAGGCGCGGTGGCTACAGGTGTGGTGGTGACGAAAGGCGCTATGGATTTTTATGAGGAGTATAAAAAGCGGGCAAACAATACCGAGCAGCCTGGAGAGGACGATAATCAGTTAGTACAACAGGCTTCGGCGCCGAAGATCAAGCTTATTATGGAACCGCCGCAGTCGCCCCTGCTTCCCGGCACGGCAAGGCATCCGGATGAAGAGGTGCCGCTTGAAGGCAAGCCTAATCAATCTGAGGAGTATATCCCTCAGCCTTTGGTGCATCTAAGAGAGGTTCAATCGGCAGCAGGTAATAGGCTGGTGCAGCCGATGGCCGACCCGTTGACTATACTTGACACGGTCAAATTTAGTAAGGGGACGAAGAGGGCGAATAGAGACGAGAATTATGTGCCGAATGCAGGTGCTGTGGATAATATGGACCAGTTTTTTAATGACACAGAGTTTGGTAAGGAAGTAAAGCGCGTGACTATTCCCACTAACGAGTTTTATCATGGAGAGAGGATATACAAAGCAACTGATGACATTGGAGTTGAAATAAAAGATGGTGATTTTATGTATTTAGATAAGCGACATAAAAATCATTTGGAGGTATATACTGGGAATAGGGTTTCCAGAAACGTTTTAAATCTTGATGGAACAATTAATATTGATAAAACGCAAAAGGCAGAGGGTAGAAGATTGCCAAAGTAAAGGAAATGTAATGTTGGATTTTAATAAATTTAAAGCGCGTTTAATGGAATTTCTTCAATCTCATGGTTTGACATATGCTGATCTGAAGACTTCGCATAAAAGAAATGGATATTTTTCATATATTAGTTGGAGAGCTGACTATAACAAATCTTTTAAGAAGGATTTTGAAAGATTAGAAGGAGCGATCGAGCTATATAACAAAGCCCTATCAGAAAAAGATATGCTAGCAGCTAAGGCAAGCTTTGTGTATGCCTACGTAAGAATGGGATCATTGGCAAGTAGTCCATTTCATGCAATTTCACACGATTTAACAAGGGTGCTTAACAATAAAAATTTCAATTGGCCCTCTTTTAAAAAAGGTTACACTATTCCAGAAAAATATTTTCAGAAAGAAAAAAATGAAATTATTCAAGAAAAATTAATGAACTTGAATATAATTAGAAATATCTTGATGGATTTAGTTAAGTCTCATGGTGTGATGGATGAGGAATTGAAGCGTGTGGATAAACGAACGGGAAATTTAATATGGGGCATCGACCTAAAAAGTGATTTTAATCAATTTTTCAATGAGAAAATGTTAGCGTTACATATTGCCTTTGATGCATATGAAGAAGCATCTATACAAGAGGACTGGCGAGCAGTTCGAGCAATCCTTCAGAGAATTAAATTAATAAATTTTCAGCTTTATAATTTTACTAGTGCAATTAGAAAAGCGCTAGTGAATGCTTGTTCAGATGAACGCTTTTGGCCCGATTTCCCGGAAGATTATAAAGTGCCCGCGCACTATAACTATAAAGAATGAGCCAGCCTGTAGAGTTAGGATAAGGTTCGCGTTGAGTAAGCAAAGCGAATCTCCTTGGGCGGCATCTCAAAATCAATTGTCTTGTAGAGCGATAATCTGCGTAGGTGGAGGGTACAGTAAAAGTGGCAAAGGGGTAGGCTCGGAGCAATCTTTTAACCGGGCTGAGATTGAGGCTAGCTTTGATATCGTCAGTGCATTAGGTTGGGAAGTGGGTACATTTATCGTCAATAGAGCCACAGAAGCGGATCATAAGCTCAAGCGAGCTAAAAATATAGAGACGCTGACCACCAGATAAATAAAATGTCAGATATAGAGGCACGTAGTGAATTAGTTACATTGGCGCAAGCGATGCTGGACGTCAAATTGACTTTCCTTGAAGGCGCAGTATGTGTCCTTGCCCTTAAGGAACAAATAAGTAACGTAGTTGATGATAATCCGGATTTCCTTGCATTTGTCCTTATTTCTTCTGAAACAGATCATTTGCCGCTTGTTGCACAATGCTCCCTTTGGTCATCTGAAGCATTAGCGCAGTTGGAGCCAGAGTTCAAAAGCGTTGAGGATTGGGCCAGATCATTTGCGGTGGAGGCATGTAAGAACTTTATTGCGCGTTTAAAAAAATTTGAAGTAAAAGCACGTTTTGAATTAGTTGCTCTGGCGCAAGCGATGCTAGACGGTGAAGTCACTTTTTTTGAAGGCTCGAGACATGTGCTTGCGCTCAAGGAGCAGATAAGCGACCTTGTTGGTGATGACCCTGATTTTCTTACGTTCGTGGTTATTTTGTCTCTTGCTGAGAAAGACTCTTTTCAGTCAACTGAAATATCAATGCATCCCTATTCAGAATTTAAAAGCGCTGAAGAGTGGGCTAAATCATTCGCGCCAAAAGCCTGTGAAAACCTTATTGTCCATTTTAAAAAAACAATCTGAAAATGAATTGATTCTTATAGAGCGGCGGCAGCGGGCAATCTGACTGGGACCACCGCGCAATTCACCCAAGCGGCGGCGCTCAACTATTTGCAAAGCTTGGGTGCCGAAAAAATCAAGCATATTGCGATAGCCTGCATGATGAAACAGTGCGTGCTGCCTTGCATGGGGCATTGGCTTACGGCAACGCAGTCGCGCGGGGGCAATCGGGTGGCTCAGCTGCCTTGGGCTCAACTCCAGTGCCTTCGCTACCATTGACTACCTTACGCAGGCTTTTGCCATGCTTTTTTAGTAATCTGATTTCCACATACGCCTCATTTGTTATCAACGCCGCACTCAAAAATGCAGCTATCTTCTCAAATTCGGTGTATCAATTTTCAATCGCTGCTGTGTATCAGTTTACATCCGCTGCTAACAGTCGCCAAGGACGGATTAGATTTATATTGACCCTGCCATCTTCTCATGTAGCAGTTCTGGACAAGTTTAAATTAAAATTCGATCGCAAAAGGAATTCTCTGCATGCAATATTAGATGAAAACATAGAGGATAAAGCCACATACGCATTTTATTATACGGATGAAAAAATATTTAATAAAAAACAAATTCAAGATAAATTTAACCGAGAATATCCTTGTTATTTCATCAGGAAAAGAAAGGGTTTAGACGCAGTAATACCTACCCCTCAAAAAATAATTCAAACCTTAGAAGGTGAGTATTGGGGAGAAATCAGGCTGACTAGCTCGGGTGAATATAACTTCCCGACCGGTGTCCGGCAAAAGTTTCAAAAACCATTAGAGTAGTGGCAGAACTGCGCGCACAAGCCCTAAATGTGTTATCGCGACCAGGTGGCCTAAAAATGGCGAAAGGTGAGGTTCGAGTCAACGCGGCTAAGCAAGTATCGCGGTCAGCGCATCGATGCCGACTTCCACGACCCGGCATATTCCCTATTGACTACACTCAAGCTTAGGCCTTATTATACGGGGTTCCGGTTTTCTAGGCCATTTGCCTGCTTTGTTCATTGAGCCCGGATCATTTTTTGCAGGATTACATAATGCCAACTACTAATCAGCTGGTTCGTAAAGGTCGCGTCTCGGCTCAATTGAAGAGCAAGAGCCCGGCTTTAGAGAACAGCCCACAGCGGCGCGGTGTGTGCACTCGGGTGTACACCACGACGCCGAAGAAACCAAATTCAGCGCTACGTAAAGTAGCTAAAGTGCGTTTAACGAACGGCTTTGAGGTGATTCCTTATATCGGTGGTGAAGGCCATAATCTGCAAGAGCACTCGGTAGTGCTGATTCGCGGTGGCCGGGTTAAGGATTTGCCTGGTGTACGTTATCACATTGTGCGTGGTTCACTTGATACGCAAGGCGTGAAAGATCGTAAGCAAGCACGCTCGAAATACGGTGCAAAGCGCGCGAAAAAAGCGTAATTTAACAACTGCTCCATTGTTGTTGGAGTGGTTGCAGTAGTTTTGAGAGTTTGAGAGCGATAGCATCAAATTATTGGTGGCTATCGAGTAAGCGGACACCCGACGTTATTTAGATATTTTTAATTAGCGTAGTTGGTGGCCGAGGGGATTGACCCCAGCTGAAACAGTAAAGGAAAAGAAATGCCACGTCGTCGTGAAGTCCCCAAACGGGAAATCCTGCCAGATCCTAAATTTGGCAATGTAGAAGTCGCAAAATTCATGAATGTGTTGATGTTGTCTGGCAAGAAGTCTGTTGCCGAGCGTATTGTCTATGGCGCGTTCAAACACGTTCAAGATAAAAACGGCAAAGAGCCTTTAGAATTATTTAACGGCGCACTGAATAACGTTAAACCAGTGGTTGAAGTTAAAGGGCGTCGCGTCGGTGGTGCAAACTACCAGGTGCCAGTTGAAGTGCGGCCAGCACGTCGCGCAGCGCTAGCCATGCGTTGGTTATGCGATGCAGCGAAAAAGCGCAGTGAAAAATCCATGGCGTTACGTTTAGCTGCTGAATTGCTCGAGGCTTTCGAGGGCCGTGGCGGCGCAATGAAAAAGCGCGATGAAGTACACCGCATGGCAGAGGCTAATAAAGCATTTTCGCATTTCCGTTTTTAAGTATAGCTAAACCGTTTATGGTTTAGTCTAAATGATCAATCATCAAAAGCCGCATGCTTCTCCCGTGGCTCATTAAAACAGAGGTTTAAAGTGGCTCGCAAGACACCTATCGAGCGCTATCGCAATATTGGCATTAGCGCCCACATTGATGCCGGTAAAACAACGACGACTGAGCGCATTCTGTTTTACACGGGCGTCAACCATAAAATCGGTGAAGTGCACGATGGTGCTGCAACGATGGATTGGATGGAGCAAGAGCAAGAGCGCGGCATCACCATTACATCGGCGGCAACCACGGCCTTCTGGAAAGGCATGGCGGGTAATTACCCAGAGCACCGTATTAATATCATCGATACGCCAGGACACGTCGACTTCACGATTGAAGTTGAGCGTTCAATGCGCGTGTTGGATGGCGCATGTATGGTGTATTGTGCAGTCGGTGGCGTTCAACCCCAATCTGAAACAGTTTGGCGGCAGGCCAATAAATACGGCGTGCCGCGGCTGGCGTTCGTGAACAAGATGGACCGCACCGGGGCTAATTTCTTTAAAGTGCACGATCAAATGCGTGCGCGCCTGAAAGCGAACCCGATTCCAATCCAGATACCTATTGGCGCGGAAGAAAACTTTAAAGGCGTGATTGATCTCGTCAAAATGAAGGCGATCGTCTGGGAAGACGCAAGTCACGGGATTAAATTTGAGTACGTAGAGATTCCTGCGGAACTCGCTGACCTGGCTCAAGAATGGCATGAAAAGATGGTCGAAGCGGCAGCTGAGTCATCTGAAGAATTGATGGATAAGTACCTCAATGGTGAAACTTTGAGCGAAGAAGAAATCATGGCTGCGCTGCGCACTCGTACGATTGCCGGTGAGATCGTCCCAATGTTGTGCGGTTCTGCCTTTAAGAATAAGGGCGTGCAGGCCATGTTGGATGCCGTGATTGATTATATGCCGTCGCCAGTCGATATCCCACCTGTTAAGGGTGAGCTTGAAGAGGGTGGTATCACGGAGCGTCGTGCTGCGGATGATGAGAAATTCTCTGCGCTGGCATTTAAAATCATGACCGATCCTTTTGTGGGTCAGTTGATTTTCTTCCGTGTCTACTCTGGCGTGGTGAATTCGGGTGATAGCATTTACAACCCAATCAAAGGTAAGAAAGAGCGCCTTGGTCGGATTTTGCAAATGCATGCGAACCAACGTGAAGAAATCAGAGAAGTCTTTGCTGGCGATATCGCGGCTGCAGTGGGTTTGAAAGAAGCCACCACCGGCGATACCTTGTGCGATCCTAGTCAAATTATTTTGCTGGAACGCATGGTGTTCCCTGAGCCGGTGATTTCGCAGGCAGTGGAGCCTAAAACCAAGGTTGACCAAGAAAAAATGGGACTGGCGCTCAATCGTCTGGCACAGGAAGATCCATCGTTTCGCGTGCAGACGGATGAAGAGTCGAGCCAGACCATTATTTCGGGTATGGGTGAGTTGCATCTGGAGATTTTGGTTGACCGGATGCGGCGTGAATTTGGCGTTGAAGCGACGGTGGGTAAACCTCAAGTTGCTTATCGCGAGACGATCCGTGCGGCCTGTAATGAAGTTGAAGGCAAATTTGTCAAACAGTCTGGTGGCCGCGGTCAGTATGGTCATGTGGTGTTGAAGTTGGAGCCCCAAGAACAGGGTAAAGGCTATGAATTTGTCGACGCCATCAAAGGTGGTGTGGTGCCCCGTGAATATATTCCGGCGGTTGACAAAGGTATTCAAGAAACGCTCAAGGCTGGGGTCTTGGCAGGGTATCCGGTCGTAGATGTCAAGGTCACATTGTTTTTTGGTTCTTACCATGATGTGGACTCGAATGAAAATGCCTTCAAAATGGCCGGCTCAATGGCTTTTAAAGAAGGTATGCGACGCGCCAGTCCGACTCTGCTTGAGCCGATGATGGCGGTTGAAGTCGAAACCCCGGAAGAATTTATGGGTAACGTGATGGGTGATCTATCGTCGCGCCGTGGGATTGTTCAGGGCATGGAAGATATGATCGGCGGCGGTAAAGTTGTGCGTGCTGAAGTTCCGCTTGCGGAAATGTTTGGTTACTCTACTTCGCTGCGCTCGCTAACCCAAGGTCGTGCTACCTATACGATGGAATTTAAGCATTATTCTGACGCTCCGCGCAATGTTGCGGAAGCGGTGATGAGTGCCAGAGGTAAGTAATTTAATCCGGCGGCGTGAGCCGCCTCGCTCTTTAAAGGAACGTCATGTCAAAAGAACAGAAGATTCGTATTCGCCTAAAGGCAGTTGATAGTCGGCTAATCGACGTGGCATCAGCTGAAATTGTCGATACCGCGAAACAAACCGGCGCGATTGTATGTGGGCCAGTGCCATTGCCGACCTCGATTCAGCGCTTTGATATTTTGCGTTCGCCTCATGTCAATAAGACTTCGCGCGATCAGCTTGAAATTCGTACCCATCTGCGTCTGATTGACATTGTTGATCCGACAGACAAGACAGTTGATGCTTTAATGAGACTTGATCTATCGGCAGGCGTGGATGTCGAGATCAAATTGCAGTAAACAAGACAATCTTTATTGCGGGAAGCGAAGGGCCCAGTTATAATTGAAGGCTTTTCGCGTTTTTGCGTAAATTATTGAGTTCGTTGTGATGGGCTGTTTTAGCAGCTATAACACAGCGAGCATTGGTTTAATTATCAAGCGGATTTAATCCTGGCCAATCGTAGCCGGGAATGGAGAAAATAATGAGCCTTGGACTTTTGGGTCGTAAGGTTGCAATGACACGTATCTTTACACCGGAAGGCGTTTCAATTCCGGTGACAGTGGTAAACGTATCAAGCAATCGCGTGACACAGATCAAGACCGTTGCATCTGACGGTTATACCGCCGTGCAACTTGCATTTGGCGAGCGTCGCGCTTCACGCGTGACTAAGCCTTTGCAAGGACACTTTGCTAAAGCAGGTGTCGAAGCTGGCCAGTTCCTACAAGAATTTCGTACGAATGAAACTCAAGCCACTGCTTTGTCTATTGGCAAAGTACTGGGTACCGAGTTATTTGAAGTCGGACAAAAAATCGATGTCTGCGGACGTTCGATTGGTAAGGGCTATGCAGGCACGATCAAACGCTACAATTTTAGCTCGGGTCGAGCTTCACATGGTAATTCACGCTCACATAATGTGCCCGGCTCAATCGGGCAGGCGCAAGATCCAGGTCGCGTCTTTCCAGGTAAGCGTATGACGGGACATATGGGGGACCGTAGGGTCACCACGCAGAATCTAGAGATTGTGCGGATTGATGTAGAGCGTCAATTATTGTTTGTAAACGGCGCAATTCCGGGTGCAAAGGAAGGCTTCGTGGCGATTACGCCAGCGGTTAAGTCACCTGCCCAAAAGGGAGCAAAATAATGGAAATTAAGCTCCTTAATGAAGCTGGTCAGGACGCAGTTGGCATCAATGCCTCTGACTCAGTATTTGGCCGTGCCTACAACGAGGCTTTGATTCATCAGGTCGTGGTAGCGTATCAAGCCAATGCGCGCAGTGGTAATCGGGCGCAAAAAGATCGTGAGCAAGTTAAGCACTCGACTAGAAAGCCATGGCGTCAAAAAGGCACAGGCCGCGCGCGCGCGGGGATGACCTCGAGTCCACTATGGCGTGGGGGTGGTCGTATTTTCCCTAATTCGCCAGAAGAAAACTTCACGCATAAAGTCAATAAAAAGATGTTTCGTGCTGGGCTTTGCTCAATCTTCTCGCAGTTGGTCCGTGAGGGTCGACTCTCGTTAGTTGAGGAGATCACGCTCGAAGCGCCAAAGACAAAATTGCTTGCTCGTAAATTTCAGTCAATGGGCCTTGAATCAGTGTTAGTGATTACTGATAATGTGGATGAAAATCTGTATCTGGCGTCGCGCAACTTGCCGAATGTGGCGATTGTTGAGCCGCGTTATGCCGATCCATTATCGTTGATCCATTTCAAGAACATCTTGGTTACCAAAGCCGGGCTCGCCCAGATTGAGGAGTTGTTATCATGATCGACGCCCGTAAAAATGACCATCGTTTACTGAAAATCTTGATTGAACCTCGGGTTTCCGAGAAAGCGACGCAAGTTGCTGACAAGAATAATCAGAACGTGTTTGTAGTGACGCCTGATTCGACTAAGCAAGAAGTTAAAGCGGCGGTTGAATTGATGTTTAAGGTTGAAGTGGCTTCCGTGCAAATCTTGAATCAAAAAGGTAAAGTTAAGCGTTCTGGCCGCATCAGCGGACGCCGTAAGACTGTGAAAAAAGCCTATGTGTGCCTGAAGCCAGGACATGAAATTAATTTTGAAGCGGAGGCCAGATAATCATGGCACTCGTTAAAGTCAAACCGACTTCACCCGGTCGCCGGGGAATGATTAAGGTGGTGAATAAGGATTTGCATAAAGGCAAACCTCATGCGCCACTCTTAGAAAAACAAAGCAATACTGCGGGCCGTAATCATAACGGTCATATCACTACCCGTCATCGCGGTGGTGGCCACAAGCAGCACTATCGGATGGTTGATTTTTGCCGTAACAAAGATGATATACCGGCAAAAGTTGAGCAATTGGAATATGATCCGAATCGTAGTGCGAACATTGCCTTGTTGTGTTATGCCGATGGTGAGCGGCGCTATATTATTGCACCGAAAGGTCTGGCAGTAGGCCATCAACTCTTATCGGGGGCGCAAGCGCCGATTCGTGCGGGCAATGCGTTGCCAATTCGTAATATTCCGGTCGGGACTACGATTCATTGTATCGAAATGCAGCCAGGCAAAGGTGCGCAGATTGCTCGTTCAGCGGGTGCTTCAGCCATGCTATTGGCGCGTGAAGGCAGTTACGCACAGGTTCGTTTGCGCTCTGGCGAAATTCGCCGCGTGCATATCGAATGCCGTGCGACTGTCGGCGAAGTGGGCAATGAAGAGCATGGTCTGCGTCAAATTGGTAAAGCAGGTGCAGCCCGTTGGCGCGGTATTCGTCCGACCGTACGTGGTGTGGCAATGAACCCGGTAGATCACCCGCATGGCGGGGGCGAGGGCAAAACTGCTGCTGGTCGTCATCCAGTGAGTCCAACAGGTGTCCCAACTAAGGGCTACCGGACTCGTCGCAATAAACGCACGACCAATATGATCGTGCAGCGTCGCAATAAACGTTAAGAGAGTGTAGATAAATGGCACGTTCTATTAAAAAAGGCCCATATTGTGAGGCCCACTTGCGGCGAAAGGTTGATGCGGCTATCGCTACACGCGACCGCAAGCCAATCAAAACTTGGTCACGCCGGTCGACAATTCTGCCGGATTTTATTAGTTTGACCATTGCGGTGCATAACGGCCGTCAGCATATTCCGGTTTATATTTCGGAAAACATGGTCGGCCATAAACTCGGTGAATTTGCTTTGACCCGCACATTTAAAGGTCATGCAGCCGATAAAAAGGCTAAGAGATAAGGGGCAAGAAGATGGTAGCCAAAGCAATTCACCGCGGCGCCCGGATTTCGGCGCAAAAGACACGTTTAGTCGCAGATCAGATTCGCGGCCTAGCAGTTGGCAAAGCCTTGGATATATTGGCTTTTTCGCCAAAGCAAAAGCCTGCTGGCCTGATTAAGAAAGTCGTCCAATCGGCAATCGCCAACGCTGAGCATAATGTCGGCGTGGATATTGACGAGCTAAAGGTGACTAGCATTTATATCGATAAAGCGACTTCGTTAAAACGTATTATTGCGCGCGCCAAAGGGCGTAGTAATCCGCTCGAAAAGCAATCCTGTCACATCACCGTGACGGTTGGAAATTAAAGGGCCACACACGATGGGACAGAAAATACATCCGACCGGCTTTCGGCTGGCCGTTCGTCGCAACTGGGTATCGCGTTGGTACGCGAATAATACTCAGTTTGCAAATATGTTGAAAGAAGACATTAGTGTTCGAGAGTATTTGAAGAAAAAACTCAAGAATGCGTCTGTCGGCAAGGTAATCATTGAGCGACCCGCGAAAAACGCGCGCATTACCATTCACAGTTCGCGTCCAGGTATTGTGATCGGTAAAAAGGGAGAAGATATTGAGCTCCTGAAGGCTGAGTTGCAACGCCTCATGGGCGTGCCGGTGCATGTTAATATCGAAGAAATTCGCAAGCCAGAAATCGATGCGCAATTAATTGCAGATTCGATCTCGCAACAGCTTGAGCGCCGGATTATGTTTCGCCGGGCGATGAAGCGTGCGATGCAAAATGCGATGCGTCTTGGCGCTCAAGGCATCAAGATCATGAGTTCAGGCCGGTTAAATGGTATCGAAATTGCGCGTACGGAGTGGTATCGTGAAGGTCGTGTGCCATTACATACATTACGTGCCGATATCGATTACGCAACCTCCGAAGCGCAGACAACTTATGGCATTATTGGTATTAAGGTCTGGGTTTATAAGGGCGATATAGTAGGCCGTAACGAAGCGCCGGTTGTCGATGAAGCACCTGAAGAAAAACGGGGGCGCCGTAATTCCCGTCCGGGCGAACGTCGCGGTCGTGGTGACGGTGGCGATAAGCCGGGCCGTTGGGCGGGCTCGCGTCGTACGGGAGCTGCCAAATCTGATGGCGATGTCAAGGTTGGAGAATAAAGATGTTGCAACCAAAACGCAGAAAATTCCGTAAAGAGCAAAAAGGTCGCAATACCGGTGTGGCGACTCGCGGCAATGCCGTATCATTTGGCGAATTTGGCTTAAAAGCCATTGGTCGTGGTCGTTTGACGGCACGTCAAATTGAGTCTGCGCGTCGTGCGATGACCCGTCATATTAAACGTGGTGGCCGGATTTGGATTCGTATTTTCCCGGATAAACCGATTTCCCAAAAGCCGGCTGAAGTCCGGATGGGTAATGGTAAAGGGAATCCGGAATATTACGTGGCCGAGATTCAGCCAGGTAAGATGCTGTACGAAATGGATGGTGTAGATGAAGTGTTGGCGCGGGCGGCATTTCGCCTGGCAGCGGCAAAATTGCCAATGAAGACAGCATTTGTCGCGCGTCAGATTAGCGCTTGATGGAGAGATGAATGAAAGCCTCAGAATTCCGAGTAAAAGACCGTACTGAATTACATAAGGAGTTGTCTGACCTGCTTAAAGCATGTTTTAGCGTGCGTTTGCAATTGGCCACTCAGCAATTAAGTAACAACAGTCTATTAAAGAAAATACGGCGTGATATTGCGCGCGTGCATACTATATTGACCGAAAAAGCGAGCCAAAAATGAACGATGTTAAAACTTCGCTCAAGCGAACGCTGATCGGTAGAGTTGTCAGCAATAAAATGGATAAAACCGTGACGGTCCTGATCGAGCGTCGTGTCAAGCATCCTCTTTATGGTAAATATGTTGTGCGCTCGAAGAAATATCATGCGCACGATGAAGTGAATACTTACAATGAAGGCGATCTTGTTGAAATTCAAGAAACCCGGCCGCTGTCAAAGACAAAGGCTTGGACGGTATCGCGTCTAATGGAAGCAGTGCGGGTTGTTTGAGTAGGTGGATGTAAAAATTGTAACGAATGGATTGCAATTTTCGGATAATTTGCTATAATCCTCTGCTCTGCTTTTAACGGACATTTATGTCCTTGTTCCTAACCCAAGCGGCCTAAGGTCGGCGGGGCCAAAACTGACCGGAAAGCGCTGTTGAGCTTTTGCTGATAATTGGCGCAGCCGGATTAAGTTGGAAAAGAGAAATTATGATTCAGAACGAAACTCGGCTTCAAATCGCAGATAACACAGGTGCGCGTGAAGCGTTGTGCATTAAAGTGTTGGGCGGTTCAAAGCGTCGTTACGCGAATATCGGTGACGTCATTAAAGTGACAGTCAAAGAAGCGATGCCGCGTGGGCGTGTGAAAAAAGGTGAAATATTTAATGCCGTGGTGGTGCGCACTAGAAAAGGTATGCGCCGCCCGGATGGTTCGCTGATTAAGTTTGACGGCAATGCAATAGTATTGCTTAATGCTAAACTCGAGCCAATTGGTACTCGTATTTTTGGGCCTGTTACGCGTGAGTTGCGCGAGCATTTCATGAAGATCGTGTCACTTGCTCCAGAAGTGCTGTAAGGGATTGCATCAAAATGAAGACAATTCGTAAAGGTGATGAAGTGATTGCGATCACCGGTAAAGATAAAGGCAAACGCGGCGTTGTGCTAGCGGTTGCAGGCGATCGAATCACGGTTGAGGGTTTGAATTTGGTTAAGAAGCACGTCAAACCAAACCCAATGAAAGGAACGCCAGGTGGCGTGGAAAGCAAAGTCATGCCGATTAATCGGTCAAATGTGGCTTTGGTTGACGCGAACGGTAAACCATCGCGTGTGGGTATCAAAGTCGAGAATGGTGAGAATGTTCGCTTTCTAAAAACGACCGGTGCAGTACTTAGCGCTTGACGGAGTGATTAAAACAATGGCTCGTTTGCAAGAATTTTATAAACAGAAAGCAGTTCCCGAACTGATGCAAAAGTTCGGTTACAAATCTGTTATGGAAGTGCCCCGCTTTACTAAAATCACCTTGAATATGGGTGTCGGTGAAGCGGTTGCTGATAAAAAAGTGATTGAACACGCAGTGGGTGACCTTACTAAGATTGCTGGTCAAAAGCCGGTGATCACCGTAGCACGCAAAGCAATTGCTGGCTTCAAAATTCGTGAAGGTTATCCAGTAGGTGTGATGGTTACGTTGCGTGGCCGTATGATGTTTGAATTTTTAGATCGTTTGGTGAATTTAGCTTTGCCACGCGTTCGAGATTTTCGCGGCGTATCTGGTCGTGCATTTGACGGCCGTGGCAATTACAACCTCGGGGTCAAGGAGCAAATTATTTTTCCTGAAATTGAATACGACAAAATTGATACGTTGCGTGGGTTAAATGTCAGTATTAACACCACCGCAAAAAATGACGAAGAAGCAAAAGCATTGCTGACTTGCTTCAAGTTTCCGTTCAAGAACTGAGGTTGCCGTGGCTAAAGTAGCATTAATTGAACGTGAAAAAAAACGTGCGCATTTAGCGCAAAAATACGCTGCTCAGCGTATTGCTCTTAAAGCGATCATCGATGATTCAAAAAAATCAGATGAAGATCGTTATGCAGCACGCTTGCAGTTACAGCAGTTGCCGCGTAATTCGAATCCAACCCGTAAGCGTAATCGCTGCGCATTGACTGGTCGTCCGCGCGGCACTTTTCGCAAATTTGGTCTTGCCCGTAGCAAGATCCGTGAAATCGCCTTCCGAGGTGAAATTCCGGGTCTGACAAAAGCGAGCTGGTGAGGGAGTAATATAAATGAGCATGAGTGATCCAATCGCCGATATGCTGACTCGCGTTCGCAATGCGCAGATGGTCAACAAAGTATCTGTTGCGATGCCGTCTTCGAAAATTAAAGTTGCGATTGCGCAAGTCTTGCGAGACGAAGGTTATATCGAAGATTTTTCGGTTAAAGCAGAGGGTGGTAAAGCAGAGTTGCAGGTTGGGCTAAAGTATTATGCCGGCCGCCCAGTTATTGAACGTATAGTACGTGTTTCACGTCCAGGTTGTCCTGTGTATAAAGGGCGCCACGCTATTCCTCAAGTCATGAATGGCCTTGGGGTGGCGATTGTCTCTACCACTCAAGGTGTGATGACTGATCGTAAAGCGCGTGCGGCTGGAGTCGGCGGCGAAATTCTTTGTTACGTCGAATAATTATTGAGGCCGCCGCCAAGGAGAAACAAGGATGTCTCGAGTAGGTAAGAGCCCCGTTGAAGTGCCAGCGGGCGTAGAGGTGTCACTAGATGGTGGCACGGTCACGAGCAAAGGGACATTGGGTTCAATGTCGCTAGCTATGAACCCATTAGTTAAAGTTCACCATGCTGATGGCAAGGTGACATTTGAGCCAGCTGATAATAGCAGCGAAGCGAATGCCATGTCCGGTACGATGCGCGCACTTGTTGCCAATATGGTATTAGGTGTGTCGCGCGGTTTTGAGCGTAAGCTCAATTTGGTCGGCGTTGGCTATCGTGCGCAAGCTCAAGGCGATAAATTAAATTTATCAGTGGGTTATTCGCATCCGGTTGTGCACCAAATGCCAGAAGGCATTAAAGTGGAAACGCCTGTTCAGACTGAGATCCTGATTAAAGGGATCGACAAACAGAAAGTCGGACAGGTGGCTGCTGAGGTGCGTGCTTATCGTCCACCTGAGCCTTATAAAGGCAAAGGCGTGCGTTATGCTGATGAGGTTGTGATCCTCAAAGAAACCAAGAAAAAATAAGGTTGCTCGTTATGGATAAGAAACAATCTCGTATACGCCGTGCCCGTCCGACGCGAAGCAAAATTGCTGAGTTAAAGGTTCATCGGCTAGCGGTTCATCGCACCAATACGCATATTTATGCGCAAGTATTCTCGCCATGCGGGACTCAAGTACTCGCCAGTGCGTCAACGGTTGAGGCAGAAGTGCGTCAACAGTTGGCAGACCAAAGTGGTAAGGGTGCTAATGTTGCTGCAGCTATCGTTATTGGGCAGCGGATTGCACAAAAAGCTAAGGTGGCTGGTATTGAAACCGTTGCCTTTGATCGTTCGGGTTTTCGCTATCACGGCCGTGTTAAAGCACTCGCCGAAGCTGCGCGTGAAGCTGGCCTCAAGTTTTAAGGAAAAGATTCGTCATGGCAAAAATGCAAGCGAAAGCTCAGCTTGAAGAACGCGACGATGGCCTTCGCGAAAAGATGGTCTCCGTCAAACGCGTCACTAAAGTCGTTAAAGGCGGTCGTATTTTAGGCTTTGCTGTTCTAACCGTGGTTGGCGATGGCGATGGGCGCATTGGTATGGGCAAAGGCAAGGCAAAAGAAGTGCCGGTTGCTGTCCAAAAAGCCATGGAACAGGCCCGTCGCAATATGTTCAAAGTCCAGTTACACAATGGTACTTTGCAACACGAGGTGCCGGGTAAACATGGCGCCACGACCGTTTTGATGGCTCCAGCCAAAGAAGGTACGGGGATTAAAAGCGGTGGCCCAATGCGTGCTGTATTTCATGTGGTCGGTGTACGTAATGTGATGGCTAAAATTTACGGCTCTACCAATTCCTACAATGTCGTGCGCGCAGCGCTTGATGGTTTGCGTAAGCAATCTACGCCAGCGAATATCGCGGCCAAGCGTGGCAAGACAATTGAACAGATTTTGAATTAAGACCTGCAGAGACCGTAGCAAAATGTCAAATCAAACTGTCAAAATTCAGCTCGTTAAGAGCGTGATCGGTACTCGTGAATCGCATCGTGCGACGATACGGGGCCTAGGTCTACGTCGTATCAACTCAGTTAGTGAGTTGCAAGATACCCCCGCGGTACGCGGCATGATTAATAAGGTATCTTACCTTGTTAAAGTCGTTAGCTAAGCGAAGGTCCAAGGAGTTTTAATGGAATTGAATCAACTTAAACCTGCCGCTGGCGCGAAGCATTCGAAGCGGCGTGTAGGTCGCGGTATGGGCTGTGGCTTTGGTAAAACCTGCGGCCGAGGTCATAAAGGACAAAAATCGCGATCTGGCGGTTTCCATAAGGTTGGCTTTGAAGGCGGGCAAATGCCATTGCAGCGGCGTTTACCAAAACGCGGCTTCAAATCGCTGACAAAAGAATTTAACAGTCAAATTCTACTGTCTGACTTGCAAAAATTGCCAGTCGATGAGATTGATTTGTTGGTCTTGAAGCAAGCTGGCTTGGTAGGTGAGATGGTGCGTAATGTTAAAGTTATTGCGACAGGTGAATTGACACGTAAAATTACGTTAAAAGGCCTGACCGCAACAGCTGGTGCACGTCGTGCCATAGAAGCCGCGAATGGTTCGCTAGCCTAGATCAGCGCCCATTAATGAATCAATTAGTAGTATTGGCATTGGAGAAGATTTTTGGCTAAGAGCCCGAATCTTGCGAAAAACGGTAAACCAGTAGCAAAATATGGCGATCTATTTAAGCGCGCCATATTTTTACTGCTAGCGCTTGTTGTTTACCGAATTGGTGCGCATATTCCTGTGCCAGGCATTGATCCTGACCAGTTGGCTAAGCTTTTTCAGAGCCAGCAAGGCGGAATCCTGGGCATGTTCAATATGTTCTCAGGTGGAGCACTGTCGCGTTTTTCAGTGTTTGCGCTAGGGATTATGCCGTACATTTCGGCTTCGATTATTATGCAGTTGATGGCGATTATCTCGCCGCAACTCGAAGCGCTTAAGAAAGAAGGGCAAGCAGGCCAGCGTAAAATGACGCAATACACGCGGTATTTTACGGTGGTGCTCGCCACTGTTCAGGCATTTAGTATCGCGCTTGCGCTGGAAAGCCAGGTAGGTCTGGTGCTGGATCCAAGCTTTATGTTTCGCTTGACGACCGTCGTGACCTTGTTGACGGGTACGATGTTTTTGATGTGGTTAGGCGAGCAAATTACTGAACGTGGTTTGGGTAATGGTATTTCAATTATAATCTTCGGCGGGATTGCTGCGGGTCTACCCAATGCCATCGGCGGTCTGTTTGAATTGGTTCGGACTAATTCAATGAGCATTATTTCCGCCTTGATTGTGATTGTGCTGATTGTTGCCGTCACCTATTTCGTGGTATTTGTTGAACGTGGTCAGCGCAAAATTTTGGTGAATTACGCCAAACGTCAGGTTGGCAACAAGCTGTATGGTGGACAAGCCTCGCATTTGCCTTTAAAGCTAAATATGGCAGGTGTGATTCCGCCGATTTTTGCCTCGTCGATTATTTTATTTCCAGCGACCATCGCAAGTTGGTTTAGTTCTGGCGCTGACTCTGGATTGCGCTGGTTGCATGATGTGGCGGCGATGTTAGCCCCTGGGCAGCCAGTTTACGTGACGCTGTATGCCTTGGCGATTGTGTTCTTTTGTTTCTTTTATACTGCATTGGTATTTAATAGCAAAGAAACCGCGGATAACCTAAAGAAAAGTGGCGCTTTTGTACCCGGTATTCGGCCAGGAGATCAAACTGCCCGCTATATCGATAAAATTCTGACGCGTCTTACACTGGCAGGTGCTGTTTACATTGTATTCGTGTGCTTATTGCCTGAATTTTTAGTATTGCGCTGGAATGTACCGTTTTATTTTGGTGGGACATCATTACTGATTATTGTTGTGGTAACGATGGATTTTATGGAGCAAGTGCGATCATATTTAATGTCGCAACAATATGAATCCTTGCTCCGTAAAGCCAATTTTAAGGGCGGCAATCTCCCGATCCGTTAAGATAAGGATCTAATAAGAGTTTTTGGGTTTAGGGGCTTATGGCCAAAGATGATGTAATTCAAATGCAAGGGGAAGTGCTTGAAAACCTTCCAAATGCCACTTTTCGAGTTAAGTTGGAAAATGGTCATATTGTATTAGGGCATATTTCTGGCAAAATGCGGATGCATTACATTCGGATTTTGCCAGGTGACAAGGTGACGGTGGAATTAACCCCTTATGATCTGTCTCGTGCACGGATTATATTTCGAGCAAAATGATTAAAAAGGTATTATATGAAAGTCATGGCATCAGTTAAATGTATTTGTCGTAATTGTAAAGTTATCAGACGCAAAGGCGTTGTGCGTGTGATTTGTAGTTCTGATCAGCGTCACAAGCAACGTCAAGGTTGATTGAGGAATAGCAATGGCTCGTATCGCTGGGGTAAATATCCCGAATCATAAACACATCGTAATTGGACTGACTGCGATTTTCGGCATTGGCCGTACGCGTGCACTCACAATTTGTGAGCAGTCTGGCGTGTCCCTTTCGAAAAAAGTTAAAGATCTTGACGATAAAGATCTTGAAAAACTGCGTGAGCAGGTGGGCAAGTATGCCGTTGAAGGCGATTTGCGCCGTGAAGTTTCGATGAGCATCAAGCGTCTGATGGATCTTGGCTGCTATCGTGGCATGCGGCATCGCAAAGGCTTGCCAGTTAGAGGCCAGCGTACTCGCACCAATGCGCGTACTCGTAAAGGTCCACGGCGTGCTGCTGCTTCCCTCAAGAAGTAAGCATTAGATCGTTAAGTACAGCACAGGAAAATGTATGGCTAAGGCTTCAAATAATTCTGCGACACAACGTGCTCGCAAAAAAGTCAAAAGAAGTATCGCGGAAGGCGTGGTGCATGTTCATGCATCATTTAATAACACGATTATTTCGTTCACCGATCGCCAAGGTAATGCTTTTGTATGGGCGACAGCAGGCGGTCAGGGTTTTAAAGGATCGCGTAAATCAACCCCATATGCGGCTCAAATGGCGGCTGAATCCGCCGGTCGGACCGCGCTTGAGTATGGCTTGAAAACGGTTGAAGTTAGAATTAAGGGTCCCGGTCCAGGCCGTGAATCCGCAGTGCGCGCGCTACATGGCCTGGGCATCAAAGTCACAGAAATTTCTGATGTGACACCGATTCCCCATAATGGTTGCCGGCCGCCAAAACGCCGTCGTATTTAAAGTTTAAATTAGATTAAACGCCATAAGCCCACCGTCTAGCTATTAAGCAGGACTAACGCGGACTTAGGTTCGCGTGACTTATTTGAAAAGGAATGAAAAGTGGCACGCTATATAGGCCCTAAAGCTAAATTATCTCGCCGGGAAGGAACAGATCTTTTCCTGAAAAGTACACGCCGCCCGCTGGCAGATAAATGTAAGCTCGACACCAAGCCCGGCCAACATGGCCGTCCTTCTGGCAACAACAATCGTACTTCCGATTACGGTAACCAATTGCGTGAAAAGCAAAAAGTGAAACGTGTTTACGGGGTGCTTGAACGCCAATTCCGTCGCTATTTTGCTGAGGCTGACCGCCGCAAAGGCAATACCGGCGAAATGCTGTTGCAATTGCTTGAGTCCAGACTTGACAATGTGGTGTACCGGATGGGCTTTGGTTCAACTCGTGCTGAGGCACGACAACTGGTCAGCCATTGCTCAATCGTGATCAATGGCCACGTCGCTAATATCCCATCTTTGCAAGTCAAAGCTGGCGATCTAATTACCGTCCGTGAAAAAGCCAAGCAGCAAACACGTATTCAAGAAGCTGTCGGATTGGCGAGTCAGATTGGCTTTCCAGCCTGGGTTACAGTCGATGAGAAGAAATTAGAAGGGACCTTCAAGCAAGCGCCGGAACGCAATGAAATTGCGGGCGATATTAACGAAAGCTTGATTGTTGAATTGTATTCACGGTAATTGAATCAAGGTTGACGCGCTCCTATGAGGGGCGCTTCGGCCGTGTTTTTTCAGGTTATCACCTGTCAGCCCTACAGACGTAACGAGCTGCGGGCATTAAAAGGAAAACCTATGCAGAACAATCTGTTGAAGCCCAGAATGATTGCGGTTGAGTTGATGGGCGGCAACCATGCAAAAGTGGTCATGGAACCATTTGAGCGTGGCTATGGCCACACTTTAGGGAATGCGCTGCGACGCGTGTTGCTGTCTTCAATGACTGGCCATGCGCCGACTGAAGTCACCATCGGTGGCGTAGTGCACGAATACTCCACGATTGATGGCGTGCAAGAAGACGTGATCAACCTGTTGTTGAATTTAAAAGGCATTGTCTTTCTATTGCATAACCGCGATGAAGTGACTGTTTCATTGCGTAAGGAAGGCGAAGGCGCGGTGACTGCTGGGGATATTGAGTTACCGCATGATTGTGAAGTGATTAACCCAGAATATGTGATCGCGCACCTGTCCAAAGGCGGTAAGCTTGACCTACAAATTAAGGTTGAGAAAGGTCGCGGATATGTACCTGGAAACGTTCGTCATTATGGTGAAGAAGCCACTCGAGCCATCGGTCGAATTGTGCTTGATGCTTCATTCTCTCCGGTCAGGCGTGTGAGCTATACGGTAGAGAGTGCACGGGTCGAGCAACGCACCGATCTCGACAAGCTCGTGATGAATATTGAGACGAATGGCGCACTTTCACCAGAAGAGGCAATTCGTCAAGCGGCTAGTATTTTGGTTGATCAATTATCGGTGTTTGCTGCATTAGAAGGCTCTGAAGTGAGTACAGAAGCTCCTTCGCGCGCACCACAGGTTGACCCGATTCTGTTGCGCTCAGTAGAAGACCTAGAGTTGACGGTGCGCTCCCTGAATTGTTTGAAGGCCGAAAATATCTATTACATCGGTGATTTGATTCAACGTACTGAAAATGAGTTGCTGAAAACGCCAAATCTCGGCAGAAAATCACTCAATGAGATTAAAGAAGTACTCTCGTCGCGTGGTCTTCAGTTGGGTATGAAACTTGAAAATTGGCCGCCCATGAATCTTGATCGATAAACGGCTCTCACGCCGTAGATAGTTCTGCTATTTGCGGCGTGTTTTGAGTGCGCGTTGTCTGTCGGGTTTAAGCTTTTATTGATTACCGGCCCGTTATCCGCTTGGATAACAAAAAGAGCTGGAACAAAACTTTTAATGTAAGGATGTAAATATGCGTCATCGTCATGGTTTGCGCAAACTGAACCGCACCAGCAGCCATCGTTTGGCTATGCTGAAAAATATGTCTGTCTCGTTGATCGAGCATGAACTGATTAAAACCACCTTACCTAAAGCAAAAGCCTTGCGTAAAGTGTTCGAACCATTGATCACAATGGGTAAGACGCCAACCCTGGCCAACCATCGTTTGGCGTTTAGCCGGTTACGTGACCGCACCGCGGTACTCAAACTATTTGAGGTGTTGGGTCCCCGTTATGCTAATCGACCAGGTGGTTATTTGCGCATTCTAAAATGCGGTTTCCGTAATGGTGATAATGCCCCTATGGCATTGATTGAATTGGTTGATCGTCCTCTAAATGATGACGCTGAGACAACCAGCGTGGTTGTAGAGCAAGAATAAAATACGTAAACAAAAGCGCTTAAAAGCGTAATACGTGAAATATGAAAACCAGGCCAAGCGCCTGGTTTTCTATTTATGGTGTAGCCAAAGCATAAAAACCCCATGATCTTCAATGACTCTACCCAGCGCTCGCTATTGATTGGGCGGATTATTTTTCTGGTGAGTGCGCTGTTTTACTTGGCCACGACATGGGCTAATGAGCCTTTTCTCGATGCCCAAACAGCTTTTAAAATAAACACCATAGAACGGCCTGCTGGAATCGACGTGCATGTCTCGATTGCTAACGGGTATTACATGTATCGTGAAGGTTTTGGGTTTAGCGTCAAGCGAGGGGAAGCAACCCTAGGTGAGCTGATGCTGCCGCAGGGCCAGATTAAATTCGATGCGAGCCTCCAGAAAAAGATTGAAACCTACCGGCACGATATGATTATTCATCTCCCGGTTACCCGGGCCGTGGGATCTTTCGAGCTTGCTGTGCAGGCACAGGGCTGCTCTGATCAGGGGCTCTGTTATGCTCCGATAACGCATTTGGCATTCATCAAAGGCGTTGCGTTACAGTCACCGTCAATCGCCGCAATTCCGTCGGCAATAGCCGCAACTCGGCCGGCAATCCTAAATCAAGCTCTGGGTATGCTAGGGGATGGTCTAGGCATAACCGAGATTGGCCGCCGTATGACGGGCTATATCACTCGCCTGTACAGCCCTCAGTATGCAGAGGCGGTGCTGGCAGGGCATGATTTATTCACCATGCTGATTATTTTTTTCATCCTGGGTGTGGCACTCAGCTTATTTCCGTGCTCATTACCGATGATCCCCATTCTATCGGCGCTGATTGTGGGCGAGGGAATGCAGCTCTCGCGTTGGCGCAGCTTTATGTTGTCCGCGGCTTATGTGCTGGGAATGGCGGTAGTCTATACGATCTTCGGCATTGCCGCCGCTTCTGCTGGTTATAGTCTCGGCCCAGATTTACACAGCCCATGGGTGCGCGGTGCTGTTGCGCTGTTATTGTGTGTGTTTGCACTTTCGCTATGGGGTTGTTATGAATTGCAATTGCCTCAAGCTTGGCAAAACCGTATCAATACCGTGCTGTTGCAGCGTAAATTAAGAGGCGGCAAATGGCTTGCGGTATTTACCATGGGTGCATTATCAGCACTGATTGTTGGTGCGTGTATGACGGCGCCGCTATTTGGTGTGCTGACTTTTATTGCGCATACGGGTAATCTGGTCATCGGTGGTGGCGCCCTTTTTTCAATGGCGCTAGGGATGGGCGTACCCTTGTTGCTGGTGGGGATTGGCGCGGGTCATCTATTGCCTCGTGCGGGCGCTTGGATGAGCGCGATTAAGCGTACCTTCGCATTATTACTGGCCGCGGTTGCGCTATGGTTGATCTGGCCACTACTTAACCCGCTACAGCCACTGCCTGCGCAGATAGAATTTACCCGTATTCAATCAAATCACGAGCTCCAGCATAGAATTAAAACCAGTGGGCGGCCAAGCTTGCTTGAATTTTATGCAGACTGGTGCGCCAATTGCCGAGAAATGGAAAAAATTACTTTCACAGATAGCCGGGTCCAAACACAACTACGGCAATTTAATGTGTTGCGTGCCGATGTCACAGAGAATAATTTAAACCACCGTGCATTGCTTAAGCAATTCGGCTTATATGGACCCCCTGCAATGATTTTTTTCGATGCAAATGGTGATGAAATCCAGGCATTACGGATGATAGGATATCAATCACCGAGCACTTTTTTAAAAAAGCTTGTATCTTCTCAATAATCCGGGGCACCCATCGCACAACGCTGCGCCGTTTGGTCGG
>JASSUC010000003.1:0-134283 GCA_031963245.1 Mycoavidus cysteinexigens | reverse complement strand
CTTTACGCCTGATGACCATAGCGTGTTGGAACCACCCCTTCCCATCTCGAACAGGGCCGTGAAACAACTCCACGCCGATGATAGTGCGGATTACCCGTGTGAAAGTAGGACATCGTCAGGCTTCTCTATTTAACCAAATAGCCTCCCCACAAGGGAGGCTATTTGTGTTTTAGGCCTCTCCTCTCCTTTGATTTGATTTGTTTTCTATTTAGGGCGGTGTTTTACCTTGCCTTTTGAAACGCTTTCCTTTCCTTTCCTTTCCTTTCTATACTTCTAAAACGAATATAATTCAGCGCCATCCTCTACAATAGCAAAGCTTCGTATGCAATACTGGCATAGGGCAGTTGTTTTGGTATACTGAAAATACATGACCCTCACCGAACTCAAGTACATCGTTGCAATTGCGCGTGAACGGCACTTTAGTCGCGCGGCTGATGCTTGTTTTGTTAGCCAGCCCACTTTATCTGTCGCCATCAAAAAACTTGAAGATGAACTGAATGTGCAAATTTTTGAACGTGGTACCAGTGAAATCAGCGTAACCCCGATTGGCCAACAAATTATTGCGCAGGCACAACGTGTTTTGGAACAAACCCAGGCGATTAGAGAAATTGCTAAACAAGGCAAAGATCCTCTGATAGGACCGATACGCCTTGGTGTGATTTATACAATCGGGCCTTATCTGTTGCCTTCGTTGGTTAAGCAAATGATCAAGATGGCGCCGCAAATGCCATTAATGCTGCAAGAAAATTTTACTTTGAAGCTAATTGAATTGCTTAAGCAAGGTGAAATTGATGTGGCTGTGATTGCCTTGCCATTTCCTGAAACTGGGCTGGTCATGCGGCCACTGTATGATGAACCCTTTGTGGTTGCCTTACCTAAAGGGCATCCATGGCAACAACAGACTTCGATTGATGCCCACGATCTTAAGCAAGAAACCATGCTGCTCCTTGGTAATGGACATTGTTTTCGAGACCATGTGCTCGGCGTGTGTCCAGAGTTGATGCGTTTTTCACAGAATGCGGACGGGATTCAAAAAACCTTTGAAGGTTCATCGCTTGAAACCATCCGCCATATGGTCGCAAGCGGAATTGGCATTACCGTGCTGCCGTGCACTTCCGTGCCGGCTGAGCAAATTGGCAAGCATAAGATAACGCAGCATAAGAATGCTGTTGATCATGCTATGCTGAGTTATATTCCATTTAAAGCACCAGCACCGGACCGCCGGGTGGTGTTAGCATGGCGCAAGAGCTTTACGCGTATGCCCGCCATTGATGTGATTTGTTCAGCCGTTGCTGCCTGTAATTTACCAGGCGCAAAAAAACTGGATTTACCCGCTAAGCAAGCATAAAACGCATTTAATTTAAGTTGCCTAAATGCCGGATACTGAATCCACCCATGTACCACAGTAATTCTTTTTTAAGGAGCATGTAATGACTAAAAAAGTCTCAGCAACGAATATCAATATTGGCATCAGCGATCAAGATCGCAAACAGATTGCCGAGGGTTTAAGTCACGTCTTGGCGGACACCTATACCTTATATTTAAAGACCCATAATTTCCATTGGAATGTTACTGGCCCGCAGTTTAATACCCTGCACCTCATGTTTGAAAATCAATATACTGAGCTTGCGATTGCGGTGGATGAGATTGCCGAGCGGATTCGGGCCCTAGGTTTTCCGGCGCCTGGCAGCTACCGTGAATTCACAAAACTCTCTTCTATCCCTGAAGCGGAGGGTGTGCCAGCGGCTGAAGAGATGGTTCGTCAACTGGTCGAAGGCCATGAGGCCGTAACACGAACTGCGCGCAAATTTTTTCCAGTGGCTGACGATGCGCAGGATGAGCCCACTGCGGATTTACTCACGCAGCGTATGCAAACCCATGAAAAAACCGCCTGGATGTTACGCTCTATGCTGGCATAAACAAATGGCCGCTCACGCAATAGCTTGGCTTGCACCATACTGGCGTTTGCTGCGTCTGGATAAACCGATTGGTATTTTGTTGTTGCTATGGCCAACACTGAACGCCCTCTGGATTGCATCGAATGGCCCGCCGTCATTGTCGCTGTTACTGATTTTTGTGATCGGTACGATTCTGATGCGTTCAGCGGGCTGTGCAATTAACGATTATGCTGATCGGGATTTTGACCGATATGTTGAGCGCACGCGTGAGCGGCCGATTACTTCTGGCCAAATTGCGCCTTGGCGCGCGCTGGTGTTGGCAGTCGCTATCACCTTATTTTCTTTTCTGTTAATTGCCCCTCTGAATGCAATGACCAAATGGCTCGCACTGATTGCGGTGTTGCTTGCGGCCAGCTATCCATTGACCAAACGCTTTTTCGCATTACCTCAAGCGTATCTAGGCTGCGCCTTTGGTTTTGGTATACCGATGGCATTTGCCGCGGTGCAAAACCAACTGCCGCCGCTAGCGTGGGCTATGTTGATGGCCAATATATTTTGGTCCATTGCGTATGACACAGAATATGCAATGGTAGATCGTGAAGATGACCGAAAAATTGGTATCCGCACTTCAGCGCTGACCTTTGGTCAATACGATGTGCTGGCGATTATGGGGTGTTATGGGTTATTTCTGCTTATTTACGCGGCAATAGGGATTGCACTTGCTTATACATGGGTATTTTGGCTCGGCTTGATCGGCGCTATGCTATGTGCCGCGTATCATTACACCTTGATTCGTGGCCGCGAGCGGTCTGGATGTTTTGCTGCTTTCAGACACAATAACTGGCTCGGCGGACTATTGTTTGCAGGTATTGTCACGCATTATGCGCTAGTTTAAATGCGGCTTGTCACTTTCCCTTCCTGAGAGTTGGGTAGGATACTTTTAGAAATATTTTGTTAGTCCAGTAGAAAAATTACCGCTAATATCATGGGGGTCTTGCTCAGTGCGGCAGTTGCCTTCAGCAAACTTCTCTAAACGGCTGTTGTCAGTCTAAGTTTGTCCAAACTCATCTGCCATTTGCTCCGCCCTCGCCCGGGCAGCAAATGCGCCGCGCATAATGGCTTCTTTTACGCCATCCGCAGTAAACGACGTAAGCGCTGCGGCAGTCGTTCCTCCTTTTGAACTGACACGTTCTCGTAGTGTGCTGACGGATTCATTCGATTGCATGGCTAACTGGGTGGCGCCATTCACGGTTGCAAGCGCTAGCGAGCGGCTTTGAGCGGCATCAAATCCAAGTTGCCGGGCGGCTTCTTCAAGTGCTTCAATAAAGTAAAATACATAAGCCGGGCCGCTGCCAGAGATTGCCGTGATCGCGTCGATTTGCTTTTCATGTTCGCACCAGATGACTTGCCCTGCTGCGGCTAACACGGTTTCAGCAAGCTGACGGCCCTGTGCACTCACGCTAGTCAATGCGGTAACGCCTGTCACACCCATGCCAATTGAAGCTGGCGTGTTGGGCATGGCACGCACAATCCGCGTATAACCGCCTAGCCAGTCCTGTATCGTTGCCGCACGAATACCCGCCGCGATGCTAATCACAACTTGCCGGTTTAGATACGGGACGATGGCGTGAGCAATCTCTTTGAGTTGCTGTGGTTTAACCGCTAAGACGAGTGCGTCATAGTGATGCAGGGCTGGACTGATCATGGTACTGGTGCGAATCTGCCATTGCGCTTCGAGGCGCGCGCATACATCGCTATTAACATCAATTGCATATAAATTCGATGCAGATAGGCCACCTTTAACCAACCCGCCGATGAGCGCGTTGGCCATATTGCCGCCACCAATAAAGGCAATTTTCATAGAGGTTTCGCTGGCTGACTGATGCATTGAATACTATCCTCTTAAATTTAATTCATCTCTGACGCGTGTACCAAAGATCGCTGAGCCAATGCGTACTAGTGTTGCGCCTTCGAGTATGGCGGCTTCTAAATCAGCCGACATGCCGGCGGATATTGTATCAAGTGTGAGCCCATCGTTACGTAGCGTAGCAAACAGCTCAGACACCTTGCGATATGCTAAACGCTGCGCATCCAGGGTATCAGCCGGGGCTGGAATGGTCATCAAGCCACGTAAGTTGAGTCGCGGTAGGATTGCCAGTGCATGGGCTAGCGAGACTGCGTCGGCGGCAGAGGCGCCACTTTTACTGGCTTCGCCGCTCAGATTAACTTGTAAGCAGATATTGAGCGGCGGCAGATGGCTGGGCCGCTGTTCGGAGAGCCGCTGGGCGATTTTAAGGCGATCTACGGAATGCACCCAATCAAAATGCGTCGCCGCCCATTTTGTTTTATTGCTCTGTAAAGGCCCAATAAAATGCCATTCTAGTTGCGCGCGCAAATCTGCCAACGCCTCGATTTTCTCTAGCGCTTCTTGCATATAGTTTTCGCCAAATGACGATTGTCCGGCTGCATAAGCGGCGCGAATCATCGCGGCAGAAAACGTCTTTGAAACCGCCAGCAAGCTTACGGCATTCTCACTGCGGCCTGCGACGCGCGCTGCATTGGCAATGCGCTGGCGGATGGTGTTGAGTTGCTTAGCAATAGCGGACATAGAGGCGGCGGAAATCGTCTTGCACTATGGGTTAATTGCTACGGCTGCGCGCCATCCGTCGTTGTCTGACCGCCTCCGCCAAGCCGTCTAGTACTGTCACGCTATCGTTCCAATCAAGGCAAGCATCAGTAATGCTTTGCCCGTAAGTGAGCGGCCTATCTCCTTCGAGATCTTGCCGGCCTGCCAGCAAGTGCGATTCAATCATGACACCAACAATCCGCTCATCGCCGTTAGCAATTTGTTTGCCTATATCAGCACAGACCGGAATTTGGTTTGCGTATTGTTTGCGACTATTGGCATGGCTGGCGTCGATCATGACGCGCGCAGCAAGGCCGGCTTTGGCAATTTCCGCGGCCGTCGCAGCCACGCTTGTGGCATCGTAATTAGGTATTTTTCCACCGCGCAAAATTAAGTGACAATCTTCGTTACCGGTGGTAGAAACAATGGCTGACTGGCCGCCTTTGGTAACCGATAGAAAATGATGAGGCCGCGAGGCGGCTTTAACTGCATCGACGGCGATTTTGATATTACCGTCCGTGCCATTCTTGAACCCCACCGGACAGGAAAGACCAGAAGCCAGTTCGCGGTGCACCTGAGACTCTGTGGTACGGGCCCCAATCGCCCCCCATGAAATCAGATCTGCCAAGTACTGCGGGCTAATCAAATCAAGATATTCAGTCCCAGCTGGCAGGCCCAGTTGGTTAATTTTTACCAGTAACTCGCGCGCCGTGCGTAGACCGTCATTGATCCTGAAACTATTGTCTAGGTAAGGGTCATTAATCAGGCCCTTCCAGCCAATGGTGGTACGAGGTTTTTCAAAATAGACCCGCATCACGATTTCCAACTCGCTCGCTAAGCGCGTGCGCTCAACCACGAGTTTATGAGCGTATTCAATTGCCGCTTGTGGGTCATGAATTGAACAGGGGCCAATCACTACAATCAGCCGATCTTCGATGCCATGCAAAATACGATGCAGCGCTTGCCGGCTATCGAAGATGAGTTGCGAGTTTGCTTCTGTACATGGAAATTCTCGGATCAGTTGCGCAGGTGGCGCGAGTTCTTTGAGTTCGCGAATACGGACATCGTCAGTATTGTGCGGGGACATAAAATTCTCCTGCAAATCGGTGAGTATTTTGATTAAACTGTGCCGCCAACCGTCATCTGGTCAATCCGTAAGGTTGGCTGACCTACCCCGACTGGAACACTTTGCCCTTCTTTGCCGCAAACGCCAATGCCGGTATCAAGGGCCATATCATTGCCTATCATGCTGATATATTTAAGCGATTCAGGACCACTGCCAATCAAAGTGGCGCCTTTGACCGGCGACGTGATCTTGCCGTTTTCAATCAGATACGCTTCGGAAGTTGAAAAAACAAATTTGCCATTTGTAATATCCACCTGACCGCCACCAAAATTGACCGCATATAAACCATTTTTAACCGAAGCAATGATTTCTTGCGGGTCTTTATCGCCGTTTAGCATATACGTATTGGTCATGCGCGGTAACGGCAGGTGCGCATAGGATTCACGGCGGGCATTGCCGGTGACGGGCATGTTCATTAACTGAGCATTCAGGGTATCTTGCAGATAGCCAGTTAAGATACCGTTTTCAATCAAGCTGGTGCATTGGGTTGGATTACCTTCATCGTCGATATTTAGCGAACCGCGCCGATTAACTAAGGTGCCGTCGTCAACCACACTGACACCTTTTGCGGCAATTTGTTGGCCGACACACCCGGCAAAGGCGGACGCGCCCTTCCGATTGAAGTCGCCTTCGAGGCCATGGCCAATGGCTTCGTGCAATAAAACGCCAGGCCAGCCAGGACCTAAAACTACGCTCATTACGCCAGCAGGCGCTGGCCGGGCGTCAAGATTGACCAATGCTGCATGCACCGCCTCATCAACATAGCTGGCCAACACGGCATCGCTGAAATAATCATAAGTGAAACGGCCGCCACCGCCACCATTGCCGATTTCACGACGGCCATGCTGCTCGGCAATAACGGTGACAGAAACCCGTACGAGCGGCCGTATATCAGCCGCCAGCGCACCGTCGCCACGCGCGATAAGCACTACGTCGTACTCACCGGCTAGGTTGGCCATCACTTGTTTAATGCGTGAGTCACGGCTGCGCGCCATTTGTTCAATGCGTTCAAGCAAGGCAATTTTTTCGTGAGCGCTGAGTGAGGTGAGCGGGTTAATGCCTACATAAAGCTCGCGTCCTGTGACGCTATGTAACGAGTTGACTGCGCCAACGCGAGCGTGGCCCCCGCCTTGCTGGCCGAGCGCATGCGTGGTGGCGACGGCCTGTTTGAGTGCGGCTGACGACAAGTCATCTGAGTACGCAAAAGCGGTGCGCTCACCGGCTACCGCGCGTACGCCGACACCTTGGTCAATGCTAAATGAGCCCGATTTTACAATACCTTCTTCAAGGCTCCATGACTCGCTGTGGGTTGCTTGAAAGTACACGTCCGCATAGTCAACCCGGCGCGTAAAAATCTCGGCGAGCGTGCGCGCGAGCAGTGCTTCGTCAAGTCCATAAGGAGTCAGCAGCGTCTCTTTGGCGATAGCGAGAGAGTTTTTGGCAATAGCAAGAGAGTTAAAGCTGGCTTCAATAGTATTCATAAACGTCATTTAAGGGCGACCATGCAGTCATGGTGCAGGAGCCGCTTCGATTGGAGAATCAATTTTACTCGCTTCGCTTGGAATTCGTTCAATTTGCGGGTTGGCCCATGAGCCGGTAATGGCATATTGGTGCGAGAAATTGTGTGAGATGGCGGCCGATAGGGCTAATTGCGCTAGATAGCTGCTAAAGCCGAGTAAAGGATTAATCGCGGCAGTAGCCAATGCGGCGGAGCCTGCGTCAATCGATGGTACTACGGTAACAAGTAAACTCTGCTTTTCTTGCGGAATGTGGGTACTTCCGCTCATAGTGATGCGTGCGCCGGAACTTAATATCTCAAAATTATCAGTGTAACCGATGCCATTTTTGACTGTTCCAGTCCCCTGAATTTGGTCAAAGGTCAAGCCTGAGCCAAATATGCCACGAAAATCGAGCATGAGAAAGCGCGCTAGACTTTGCAGCGACAAGACGCCGAGCAATTTACCTATGCCCGGCTCAACTTGCAGAATTTGTCCACGCTGTAAATTAAATGATAATGAACTGTTCAAGCTTGGGTAATCAATGGTGATGGGCGTGCCTTGCCAGTTCACCTTGCCAACCAAGGTGCCGCTGCCATTGCGCAGGGTCCGTGGCAGCCCGAAGTGATCTAATAGGTCGCCTGCGTTATTGATTGCGAGCTTGAACTCGAGGGCAGTCTGGCGGCGGTTGTTATGTGTCCCCAGCGTTGGGGCTTGGGCGATCTGCTGGTGGCGCGGCAGGCTCCAGTAGCCGGTTGCGTTTAAAGTTGCGGCGGGGTTCAAAATGTGTAATTTGTCGAGTTGCCAAATTGGCGTGCCGTTGCCATCGGTCGTATTGTGCGCCGCCACTTTAACTTTTCCCAGAGCATGGCCGCGTACGGTCAGTTGGTCAATGATCCAATCAATTGCCGGGAGCGTGTTGGCCTGATCTTCGAGCTTTTTGCTGGTTAGCGTAGGTTCTTGAGGGGTGATTGAGGCGGGCAGGGTGAAATATTTAAAGCGCGCCCGTAGCGTGCCGCTTGGAGTGGATAAAAAAGGTTGCCAGCTCAGGTCGCCTAAAGCTTGAGGCGAAACGAGGCGAGCTTGCCAGCCGCTGCCGGTGCGATTTGCGTTAAGTTCAGGAGTTTCCCAATGCCGGTTAGCCGCTGTCAGTTTTTTGATCCGAGCATGCAGATGAGTCGGTAGCCAAGCTGACCAGCTTGTAAGTAAATTGGCTTGTGCGTGATTTTTCAGTGGCGTGGAGGTAGCCAAACCAGGAGACGTGAAAAGCGGGCTCAGGGTGGTCAGCCACGCATCCAAATTGAGCTGTTCGAGATTCACGGTCGCGGTGATACAACGTGCTGGCAAGCGCTGTTTTGGACACATTCTGGCCGCAACAGGCTCGCCGATAGCAATTTGGCCGTCGACTACGGCCGGTTGTGGGTGGCTATGCAGTAAATAAGTTGCGCTCAGCGGGCCAATTTGCAGATTAAGACGGCGCTGGGAAAGCGTAGAGGGCTTGGGTATTTGGGGGATACTCGCGCGGCTGGCGTTGGCTGATTGAGTCGCTCGGGTGGGGTGGGCGGGTTTCAGCGCCAAACGAAGTGGCATGGGCGTACTAGCGTCTTTGGCAAATGGCGCGGGCAAACCAAGGCTTAAACCGCTTAAGTCAGAGGTTGCAGTAATGTGCGCGGCGGCGTGTTTAGGGGCTTGTATATTGATTTGATAGTCTGCGCTGCCATTTAGGTGGTGAGCTAGCGCCGCGAGTGGACTGTCATGCGAGATCTTCTGCAGTGCTTGAGCGGATAGTTGGCCATTGAGCATGATGGTGGTAAAACCGCTTGCTTTGACACCGCCGATGCCGCTGATTCTGCCTCCTAGCCATTGCGCTTGAGGTTTGACCAGCGTGAGCGTGCGCTCAGTAAAATCAAGCTGACCGGTGAGGGCGGTAAGCGGTGGCAAAGATCCCCAGTTTAAGCCGTTATCGGCAAAATTCAACGCCCCGTTAACCCCTGTCTGCTCTCGGCCATCGCGCGGCACCTCAAGACGCAGCTTAAGTCGTGCGTTGCCACTGGCGCGCAACCGGTCAGTCAAGTGGGTAGTCCAATCTGGAATTGGGCTGGCATTGAGGTAGTGCAGCATATCGTCAAGCGGTCCATGGGCTAGGCCACTAATCACTAAGCTGTCAGTGCGGGTGGATATATCATTGATATCTGCTTTGATCTTGCTAAGCATGACATGCCGATAGCGAGCAGCATCGGCGGTCACTCTCAGTCGACTGCGATCTAGCTCAAAACGGCCGCGGATACCCTCCAGCACAGGCCATTGCGTAATCGCTGCAGCGCTGGGATCGGTTGCGGGATAAGACGAAGGGTCAAAGCGGCCATGCTCAAACGGCGCTAAAACATAAAAAACGCCGGGTTTTTGTGGGGCTTCAAATGGAAAATCGTCAAGCGCTCCTTGTACCTCGATGACCGCTTTGCGTGAGACTCCGCCAATCAGTGCATGTTTGAGATAGGCCCGCAGTTTTGGGTTAATCTGGGTGGGCAGATAGCGTGGCACACGGGCAACGAGTAGGCGCTCAAAATTTGCCGACAACTTTAAATAACCTTGTTTGGAGGCGCTGTTTGACCAAGCTCCATGCACACTGCCAGCGGCATCGGCGTTGGCAAAACTGAGGCGAGGAAGCTGGACTTGAAGGAGCGTGTTTGAGTCAAGACGCTTAAACTGCCAATGCATTTTGCCAGTGAGTGTATCGAAATTGAGCGTTGGCTCATCAAATATGCTCTTAAGAGTGATTGACGTTTGTTTTGACGCCAGTGTTAGTGTGCCGCGGGTCTCATTGGCATCAATTGAACCGGAAAGATTAGCCAAGCCTAACCAAGCAGGGGGTGACTGGCCTGCGCTGGTGTTGGCTAGAGCGGATGTGGGTGCGGCGATGCCAATATTTTCAAGTTGCGCTTTAAAACGGTAGTGTGCAATGGGCGTATTGCCCGCTTCATTTGAGCCGGCAATAGCGGCATCAGCGTGAGCGGCGGGCGGGGTTTGCTGCCATTCTATGGCGTAATCACGTAGTACCCCGCGCGGTTTGAGGCGGGCGATCTGGTGGGTTAGTGATGGTGAGATGGGAAATAGCTGAGCGAATTTACCCAATAAGCGCAGATCGACGAGATCGCCGTGCAGGGTAATGCGCTCACCACGTCCTGTCAGGGGCGAACAATAACGCCCGTCGAAACGCCCAATTAGATTGACGGGCGCGTTATGAGCCGCATCGGCTAAGCTCGATGCTTGCTCCAGACGAGCCGACAGTTGGCGAATCTGCACCGATATATCGGGTGGCGTGCGTTGCTGGTCACCATGGTTAAATAGCGTGAATTGCGCACTGGTTAGCGTGAGGGCTAAGTTTGGTTGGGCTTCGTCTTGCCAATGGAGCGTACTGTTATGTAGCGAGATGGTTTTTTGTAGGAGCAGCCAGTCCAACCCTGCGTGCTTGCTGTGGTGATGGTCCGTGAGCGGGATCTTAGTGGGTATGCCTGCAATCAATAACCGACCATCGGCAGTGCGCCGGGCGGTCATTTCTGGGGCGTAAATATTTAGGCTCGCGAAGATCGGTTTGAACCAGAGCAAAGAGCGCCATGCTAGGGCGGCACTGGCGCGCGGTATGCTGAGGGTGGCGCGGCCGGTGGCGTCCCGTAGGGTCAATTGAGAAATTTCAAGACGAGGATGCAGTGCCTGCCAGTGTCCGCTAAGTTGACCGATTGAAACCTGCATCCCAAGCGCGTGCGAGGCAGTTTGTTCAAGGCGGGGCCTGAAGGTGTCAAGTTTTGGCAAAATGCCATAGCGTAATGTGAGTGCTGCCGCTGCCATACCGAAAAAGAGTAACAGTGCCAGTCCTGCGAAAACGGTAAATATGAGCTTGGCGCATGAGCATGGTTTAAAAAAACGGCCGCGGCCCTTGGCTGTGCGTGGCGTGGGCGTTGGCTTAGAAGCGGGTGTGCGAGCGGGCATGCAGCGGCTAAGGGGCTATGAAATTACAGTAAAATTGAAGGAATCGGCTTATGGGGGAATGTAACACGATCCGCAGTTCAAGCTTGGCCGTATTATCCTTAATTCCATTTAGAGGCTTACGTGTACTTCAATTTTTTTCTTAAGCTAGACTAACGATGGAACCTATTTTGCGAAGCGTTACGTATTCTCGTTATAGCCAGCGCATAATGCATGCCCAGCCTGAGTTAGTTGGTTTGGTCACGCAAGCGTGTCTTGCTCCATTGTCCCGCACAGACATGGCGCATCGGCTTGCGACACTATTATCAATGGGTGCGGCGCGCCCCTCTGAAGCGCGGCTCAAAAGCGCGTTGCGCCACCTGCGCACGGAAGTATTTTGTACGGTGATGGAGCGTGACCTTGCGGGCACAGCGGACCTGACCGAGGTGACCGGCGCGATGAGCGATCTGGCTGAACTAACGATTCAATGCTCGCTCTCGGTACTGAATGCTGAGTTAGAAACATTGTATGGCGTGCCATATGGTGCGCATGATCCTCTACCGCAAACGCTTGGCGTGGTGGGGATGGGTAAGTTGGGTGGCTATGAGCTCAATGTCTCATCGGATATTGATTTAATTTTTGTTTATGCCGATGAAGGTGAAACCACCGGCGGTGAGCGCTCGCCCATTTCAAGTCATGAATATTTTTCAAAATTGGGTAAAAAACTCATTGGCGCGCTGTCTGAGTTAACCGCGGATGGTTATGTGTTTCGCGTGGATATGCGTTTGCGGCCTAACGGCGAAGCCGGGCCGCTGGTCTGCAGCCTGCCTATGCTAGAGGAATACTTCTATGTTCAAGGGCGCGAATGGGAACGCTATGCTTGGATTAAAAGCCGATTAGTGAGCGAGACCGAGAGTGACTCCGCTAAGCACCTAGCCGCGCAGCTTGAGGCTCTGGTCCAACCTTTTGTGTACCGGCGCTATCTTGATTTTGGGGTGATTGATGCGGTGCGTGCGCTGCATGCGCAAATTCGGCGAGAAGCGATGCGCCGCGCTTCTATGCGACCCGATAAAGCCGACGATATTAAGCTTGGGCGCGGCGGCATTCGAGAAATTGAATTTTGCGCGCAGGTTTTTCAATTGATCCGAGGTGGCCAAGATGCAGGCTTTCGCGTACGCCCAACCTTGCAAGCCTTAGCGTATGCTGCAGCGCAAGGCTTGTTGGCGCCGACGGCGGCCACCCAACTGGCAGAGGCTTATGGTTTCTTGCGGCAGTTAGAGCATCGTTTGCAGTATGCCGATGATGCGCAAACCCATGTTCTGCCCGTGGCTGAGTCTGAGCGCGCGCGGCTAGCCGCTTCGCTTGGATTTGCTCACTATGCAGCGCTTAGGCAAACATTAGACGGGCATCTAGCCAACGTTGAGCGGCAGTTTAACGAGATCTTTGCAGATAAAAACGATACCCATTATGGGCTGAGTAGTACAGCGAATCGTGCCACCCACCCTATGCCGGCGGCCATCACAGGCGTTGCAGAAACCGTTAGCGCAATCACGGCAGGCGCTACGGCACAATCCATGGCGGTGGCAGAAGCTGCCGCACTGGTTTGGAGTGAGGCGCTGGATGATGACAATACGCCTCAATTACTCGAGTACGTGGTGGCCTTGGGTTTTAACGCACCCGCTAAGGTTTTGTCGCGTTTAACCACCGTTTGGCGCTCCGTGCGCCATACCAGCTTGCCCGAAAAAAGCCGTGTGCGTTTTGATTTACTCATCGAGCGGGCGCTCCATTCTATGCATGAACTTGCCGCGAAGCGTCGTGATGAAACACTATTGCGTTTTCTTGATTTGCTCGAGGCAATTAATCGGCGTGGCGCCTACCTGGCATTATTAACCGAATATCCAGCGGCCCTGGCCCGGGTGCTATCAACCTTAGGTGCTTCGCGCTGGGCGGCGGATTACTTATGTTCCCATCCGCAACTGCTAGATGAATTGCTCGATGATGAACTGCTCGTGAGTACCTTCGATTGGCCCGCCTTTAAAGCGGCACTGGCCGCGCGGCTGACTGCAGCCGATGGGGTTGAGCAGCAGATGGACCTGCTGCGCCATGCGCATCATGCAGAACTGTTCCGCATTCTTTTACTGGATCTGGCTGGACATATGACGCTTGAGCACGTCAGCGATCGACTGTCTGAGCTTGCAGACGCGATGTTAGACGTGACGCTTGAGGCCGTTTGGCAGCAAGTGCCGCGCCGTCACTGCGCGATTCCGCGTTTTGCGGTGATTGCCTATGGCAAGTTAGGTGGCAAAGAACTGGCTTATGGTTCCGATTTGGATCTGATATTTCTATATGATGACCCAGATGAGGCCGCGCCAGAAATTTATTTAAGTTTTGCCCGGCGTTTAATCAGTTGGTTGACGAGCTCGACAGGCGCCGGCCAGCTGTTTGATATTGATTTGCGGCTGCGGCCAGATGGCGCATCTGGGCTTCTAGTGACTGATCTGCATGCGTTTCGCCGCTATCAATTGCGTGAAGGGGGCGCCGCCAATGCTGCCTGGATGTGGGAGCATCAAGCGCTAACCCGAGCCCGCTATTGTGCCGGCGATGCACGTATTGGCGCGGCGTTTGAAGCCATTCGGACGCAGGTGCTGATTTTACCGCGTGCCGCGACCACGCTGGCTCAGGAAATAGTGGCGATGCGTGCCCGCGTCTTAGAAGGTCACCCGAATTCAAGTCCACTTTTCGATCTTAAACATGATCGGGGGGGAATGGTCGATATTGAATTTATGGTGCAATATTTTGTGCTGCTTTACGCTGGCTCATGCCCTGAGCTGATTCGTAATACAGGTAATATTGCTTTGCTCCGCACGGCGGCAGGTTACGCGGCGATCACCGCCAGCGAGGCTGACGCTGTAGGCAATGCTTATCGTTTCTACCGTGCCTGGCAGCATAGGTTGCAACTTGATGGCATCGAGCAGCATATGCGGGTGTCAGCCGAGCAGGCGCAAACTCAGCGTGAAGCAGTGTTGGCGCTCTGGACTCGGGTATTTAAAAATGCTGCATAAATTAACGCGGTACTGGCCATATGACCTAAACGGCTAGCATCTCCTGCGCATGTTGGCGTGTGGTCGCAGTGATTTCAATGCCGCCTAACATCCTCGCAATTTCTTCGACGCGGCTATGTTGATCGAGTGACGTCACCAAACTTACGACTTGCTTAGAGGAGGTGGCTTGCTTGGTCACCCGTAAATGCGCATCACCTCGCGCCGCCACTTGCGGTAAATGTGTGACGCATAACACCTGACGTTGTTGCCCTAGTTGGTGCAGCAAGCGACCCACTACCTCAGCCACCGCGCCGCCAATGCCGCTATCGACTTCATCAAAGATGAGCGTGGGCGTTGGATTAGCGGTACTGGTGATCACCGAAAGCGCCAAGCTAATACGTGCTAGCTCTCCACCTGAGGCAACTTTTGCGAGCGGTCGTAATGGCACGCTAGCATGACTCGCGACCCGGAATTCGATGTGCTCGAAGCCGTGAGCACTGCCTAATGGATGGGTGATTTCTGGTGCCGTCTGTGCTAGTGGCACGAGCGCCACTTCAAAGCGCCCACCCGCCATCGATAAATCTTGCATGCTTGCTGTGACTGCTGCGCTAAGCGTTTGGGCGGCTTGCGCGCGCGCTTTCGACAACTGTTGCGCTAATTTTTCATAATGAGCCCGAGCGCCTGTTTCATCGGCATGGAGTCGCTGCGCATCGGTGGCGGCATCCAGTGCGGCTAGCCGGGCGTGGCGCGCGGCATGTTCGGCGGGCAATGCATCAGGGGAGACGCGGAATTTACGCGCACTGCTATGCAATGCATTCAGCCGTGCTTCAGTCTGGCTGAGCCGGGCGGGGTCAAGTTCGAGTCGCTGTGCATAATGATTTAACGTATGCACAGCCTCGCTGATTTGGATTTCAGCCGGCTCCAAGGCCGCTAGCGCATCGGCAAGCTGGTCATCAATTTGTGCTTGTGCGCGAAGCTGAGCAATCAGTGCGCCAAGTTGCGGCAGCATCGCCTGATCGGATTCAGATAATATTTCCAACGCATTTTGCACGCTTTGAATTAAGCTGGCCGCATGAGTTAGGCGCCGGTGTTCTGCGTTGATCGCCTCCCATTCGCCAAGTTGAGGGGCCAACTGGTCAAATTCATCCAATTGCCAGATCAGTTGCTCGCGCTCGAGTTGCATCTCTCGGTTTGCGTCATCTGCGGTTTGCGTTGCATTCATGGCGTCGCGCCAACTGCGCCATGCTTGCGCCGTTTCATTCGCCAGCGAGGCAAGACCCGCATGTAGATCAAATAAAGAGCGTTGTGCCTGTGGGCGCATTAATAATTGATGGGCGTGTTGGCCATGCAGATCAACCAGCATTTCGCCGATTTCACGCAGTTGCGTGAGCGTCGCTGGTGTGCCGTTGATAAAGGCACGTGACCGGCCACTGGCGTCAATCAGCCGGCGTAACAGCACACTATCATGCTCGGTATCATCGAGCGCAAGCTCCGCGAGCCAGTGACGGGCATGATCTGATAAAGTGAATTCAGCAGTAATCTCTGCGCGTGCTTGGCCTGTGCGCACAATGGTCGCATCTGCGCGGGCGCCGAGGGCCAGGGCCAGCGCATCAATCAAAATCGATTTGCCGGCGCCTGTTTCACCGGAAAACACGGTAAATCCAGGTTCAAACTCAAGCTCAAGCGTGGTAACGATAACGAAATCGCGAATTGACAAATGGCGTAGCATCTTAAGTTCAGACCAATAAAAAATACATAAAAATCAGCAAGAAATTTGAGGGTAGCCTAAAACCTAATTTGCAGCTAGCTTGCCGTCACCTTGAACTTGATCATTTGGTCGGCAGTTCAATTAAAGTCAGGAGGGGAGCCATACGAGGGTGGTTCGCTCCAATGCAATTTTTTGCGCAGCGTTGCATAATAGCTATAACTTAGCGGATGCAAAAAAGGCACAGTATGATTTGAGCGGCGTACTTCGATGGTATCTTCCAATTCCAAGGCAGTGAATGATTGCATATCGAAATTCACATTAACATCGCGCCCACTCGTGATCTGAATCGCAATCTCTGAATCATCGGGCAAGACAATTGGCCGGTTTGATAAGGCATGAGGAGCGATGGGTACGAGTACGATCCCTCCTAGTTGAGGGTGTAAAATCGGCCCTTGCGATGATAAGGCATAAGCCGTTGAGCCGGTTGGGGTAGCGACAATCAGGCCATCAGAGCGTTGCTCATACATGAAACAACCATTCACCTGAACCCGTAATTCGACCATGCCGGAAAAGCCACTCCGGTTGACCACCACATCGTTGAAAGCGAGAGCATGGTAAATCGGCGCGCCAGCGCGCATGATGCGTGCTTCAAGCAGGGCGCGTTCTTCCCGTTCAAAATTGCCTGCCAGCATGGCCGGGACCGCCTGTTGCATTTCGCTAATTGAAATATCGGTGATAAAACCAAGTCGCCCGTGATTAATGCCAATCAATGGCGTACCGTAAGGCGCCAGTTGGCGGCTAATGGCCAGCATCGTGCCATCCCCGCCGAGTACAATAGCCACATCGGCGCGGTCACCTATTTCAGCCAGGGTCAGGATTGGGCAGTGGCTTAAACCATAAGCGGCTAAATCAATCACCTGAGCCGTGTTTGCCTCGAAAACAATTTCAAAATCATCTTGTTGAATGCGCTTAGCGAGGATCGCCAATAACTCTCCAATACGTAGAGCATCGGTGCGGCCGATAAGAGCGATCGTTTTAAAAGGAGCGTTGTTTTGCATAGTTTTACACCGTGATTGAAAAAAACGGCGCGAAATTCTGAGGTAAAGTTACGAATGGCACGGAAAGCAAACATAGCATGTTTGCCCGAATAGGCAATACCGCTTTTTAATCAGTTCATCTTATTTCGCTCAACTGGGCCAAAAACGGATGGTAAATATGCTGTTACTGTAACGATTGCGCTACAATTTGACGCTATGTTAGACCCACGCGCCAAGATTTTACTGAAAACCCTGATTGAACGGTATATTGCCGAAGGTCAGCCGGTGGGTTCGCGCACGCTTTCTAAATATTCTGGCCTTGAGCTGAGTCCCGCGACGATCCGTAATGTCATGTCTGACCTTGAGGAATGTGGGCTTATCGTGAGTCCACATACCTCGGCAGGACGTATCCCTACGCCACGCGCCTACCGGCTTTTCGTCGATACGATGCTGGTGGCTCAGCCGCTGACGGACGATGCGCAGGTTGAAAGTACGGTCCGCACCCGGCTGCAGCCAGGTGAGCCGGCCAAGCTGGTGGCCGCTGCGGCTAGTGTACTATCGAGTTTGTCGCAATTTGCCGGGGTTGTCTTGACGCCGCGCCGCAGCCATATATTTAAGCAGATCGAGTTTATGCGGCTTTCGGAAAAACGCATCCTGCTGATTATTGTGACCCCTGAAGGCGATGTGCAAAACCGCATCATGGCGACGCAAAAGGAATATTCGCCGGCGCAACTGATCGAGGCATCAAATTATATTAATGCGAATTATGCGGGTTTAAGCTTTAATCAAGTCCGCCAACGCTTACGTGAAGAAATCGAAGCACTGCGTGGCAATATGACTCATTTAATGCAAGCCGCGATTGTCGCAAGTACCGAGGTTTCCGATTCGGGCGAAGCCGTATTGATTTCTGGTGAACGGAATTTATTAGAGGTCGCGGATTTATCATCCGATATGGACCGCTTGCGCAAGCTATTTGATATATTTGACCAAAAAACCGGTTTGTTACAATTGCTTGATGTTTCCAGCCATGCGCAAGGCGTGCAAATTTTTATCGGCGGTGAATCAACGCTCGTACCGATTGAGCAAATGAGTGTTGTCACCTCATCCTATGAGGTCGATGGCAAAATTGTGGGCACACTCGGCGTCATTGGCCCGACGCGCATGGCGTATCAACGAGTGATTCCGATTGTTGATATCACCGCAAAATTGCTATCGCAAGCACTGAGCCAGCGTTGATTAACTGAAAAATTTGCTCAGTGCTGCCGTAGCGCCAAGCAGAGCCGCCATAATAAATGTAAGTTTAATGGTTAAGCGCAGTTCGAGTTTTTCCAGCTTGGAATCCCCCTCGGTGTGGTAACCCAAGATATCTTTTTTCAGGTCTTTTATTTCAACTTTTACATCCTTTATTTCAACGCGTACCCCTTTTATCTCGGTGTGCATCTCATCGCGCAGCCCTTTTATCTCGGTGCGCATCTCATCGCGCACTCCTTTTATCTCGGTGCGTACATCCTTTATCTCAGTGTGCACCTCTTTTATTTCATGCTGTAATTCTCCTTTAACAGCTTGCAAGTCTTGTTTGGTGGGCAGCTCTTGAAAGTTGACGGCAAATATCTCTGATAAGGCTTCTGCCTCAGCTTCTGCGCGAGCGCTTGCAACGCCTGCTTCTTTCAGGCGTTGAGCAAATTTTAGTGTGTCAAATATAGCGATAGCCATGACGTAGTTCCTCAGTCGTTTCAAATTTAACATAGGTAGCATAGTGAGCTTAATGATTTATTGGCATTGCCTTGACTGACGCGTATTCATACACATACTCAGTACTTGATTTGAAGCAAGCCATAATTTATACCATTAAGTATAAATATAAACTAATTTATGTGAGGAGTAAATAGAAAAATAGGCTATATATAAAAATCTTGCGATCGTCTCAGTTTTTCAAAAAAATCATTGCTGATCTTGTTCATTTCCTTATTCCTTATGGTCTGTCCCGATGCATTTTGAGCTTGAACCACAGACCCGCCCAAGTCATTTATCGCGTGTTGCGGTCTTGTTGATTAATCTTGGTACCCCGGATGCGCCAACGCCACGCGCCGTTAGGCGTTATTTGGCCGAATTTTTATCTGATCCGCGTGTGATTGAAATTCCAGCATTGATCTGGCAATGGCTTTTGCGCTTGTTTATATTGCCCTTGCGCGGGCGCCCAGTGGCGGCTAAATATGCGTCAATCTGGTTGCCGGAAGGCTCGCCTTTGCGAGTCTATACCGAGCAACAGGCTAAAGCATTGCAACAGCAACTTAAAGCGCACGGTGACGAGATCAGCGTGGAATACGCGATGCGCTATGGCGCGCGCAATATCCCTACTATGCTGACCCAATTAAAGCGCGCAGGGATCGAGCGTATCTTGTTGCTGCCGATGTATCCACAATATTGCGCAGCCACTACCGCCTCCTCTTTTGATCGCGCATTTACTGCTTTGCAGCATATGCGCAACCAGCCTGAGTTGCGAACGATTCGGCACTATGCGGATTTTCCGCCTTATATTACGGCACTTGCGGCACAGGTACGCGCTCATTGGGCGGTGCATGGCAAGCCGGATTTTGCCTTAGGGGGCCGCTTGCTGTTGAGCTTTCATGGAGTGCCGAAGCGCATCATCGATTTGGGTGATCCATACTATATGCACTGTCAGCTAACCGCCACCTTGTTAGCGCAAGCATTGAATTTATCTGAAACTGAATCTCTGTTAACGTTTCAATCGCGCTTTGGTCGTGCCGAATGGCTCAAGCCTGATACTGCATTAGTACTCAAGGAGTTAGGGGCGGCAGGGGTAACGCGGGTTGATGTATTTTGTCCTGGCTTTCCGGCAGATTGTTTAGAAACACTCGAAGAAATCGGCATGGAAGGGCGCGATATTTTTCTGCAGGCGGGAGGCGAGGAATATCATTACATTCCATGTCTGAATGCTGCGCCGTCGTTTATCGCTAGCCTAGCAGAATTGGTCAGAGTGCACGTGCAAGGTTGGGTGCCGCAAAATTCGTTGGCCCCCTCTTGAAATAAAGGGTTTGGCCCTAAATATAAGTTTTTATAAAAGTTGTATCCCGTAAAACTTCCTTTAACGGGATACGTGCGTTGTGTAAAATTATTCTTTTAAACTGGATAAGCAGATTAAATATGGAAGAAAAGCAGCCTGACCAAACGATTCAGCCACATGATGCGTCACAGACTGAGGCCATACCGCAAGAAAGCACTCCACTGATTGACCCAGCGCTTGTCAAGGCGCTGGAAAAAATCACCGAACTCGAGGGAAATTACCTGCGTGCAAAGGCTGAAACCGAAAATATGCGCCGCCGCGCCCAAGAGGACGTTGAAAAAGCACATAAATTCGCAATAGAGCGTTTCGCTGAGCATCTTTTGCCTGTACTGGACAGTTTTGAAGCCGCTCTGACCGATTCTTCAAGCGATATCGCCAAAGTGCGCGAAGGGATTGAACTGACTCTGCGCCAGTTTAATAACGCGCTTGAAAAAGGACGTGTCGTGGCGATTAATCCAGCGCTTGGCGAGAAATTCGATCCGCATCTGCATCAAGCCATTTCAATGGTCAGTGCTGAACAGGAGCCCAATACAGTTGTTACCGTTTTGCAAAAAGGCTATTTAATTGCTGAACGTGTCCTGCGCCCGGCGCTGGTAACTGTCTGCGAGCTTAAGAACTCTACGCCAACGCCTGTGCCTCATGCTGGCCTTGCGTAAAAATACACCTTGAAAATAAGCATATCGTACTTATTTTCAATTTAGTTTGAATAAACAGGTAAGTAATACGCTTACAAAGCTTTAAAAGATTAGGAGAATTAAATGGGTAAAGTTATCGGAATTGACCTCGGCACCACTAACTCTTGCGTTTCAGTGATGGAAGGCAATCAGGTCAAAGTGATTGAAAATTCAGAGGGCGCTCGTACCACGCCTTCTATCGTCGCTTATATGGAAGATGGTGAGATTTTTGTCGGTGCGCCCGCTAAGCGGCAAGCCGTGACCAATCCACGTAATACGATTTACGCAGTCAAGCGCCTGATCGGGCGGCGTTTTGAAGAAAAAGAAGTGCAAAAAGACATTGGCTTAATGCCCTACAAAATCATTAAAGCAGATAATAATGATGCCTGGGTTGACGTGCGTGGCGAAAAACTTGCGCCGCCACAAATTTCGGCTGAAATCCTGCGCAAAATGAAAAAAACTGCGGAAGATTATCTAGGCGAGCCGGTCACCGAGGCGGTTATCACCGTACCGGCTTACTTTAATGACAGTCAGCGCCAAGCAACCAAAGACGCAGGCCGGATTGCTGGGCTTGAAGTCAAGCGCATCATCAACGAGCCTACTGCGGCAGCGCTTGCTTTTGGCTTGGACAAAAAAGAAAAAGGCGATCGTAAAATCGCCGTTTATGACTTAGGTGGCGGCACCTTTGACGTATCGATCATCGAAATAGCCGATGTTGATGGCGAAATGCAATTTGAAGTCTTGTCGACCAACGGCGATACTTTCCTGGGTGGTGAGGACTTTGATCAGCGCATTATTGACTACATTATCGGCGAGTTTAAAAAAGAGCAGGGCGTTGATCTATCGAAAGATGTGCTGGCGTTGCAACGCCTAAAAGAAGCTGCTGAAAAAGCCAAAATCGAGCTCTCGAGTCTGCAACAAACCGAAATTAACCTGCCCTATGTTACGGCCGATGCAAGCGGGCCTAAGCATCTGAACATGAAGATTACGCGCGCCAAACTTGAGGCGCTGGTTGAGGAGTTGATCACACGCACGATCGAGCCATGCCGTACCGCGATCAAAGATGCGGGCGTGAAAGTGAGCGAGATTCACGACGTTATTTTGGTGGGCGGCATGACGCGTATGCCAAAAGTGCAAGAGAAGGTCAAAGAATTCTTCGGTAGAGAACCTCGCCGTGACGTCAATCCAGATGAAGCTGTCGCTGTAGGCGCCGCGATTCAGGGCCAAGTGTTGTCGGGGGATCGTACCGATGTGCTATTGCTCGACGTGACGCCGTTATCGCTTGGGATTGAAACGCTGGGCGGCGTGATGACCAAGATGATTAAAAAGAACACCACGATCCCTACGAAATATTCACAAGTGTTCTCAACGGCCGATGACAATCAGCCCGCCGTGACCATCAAAGTGTTCCAGGGCGAGCGTGAAATGGCTGCAGTGAATAAATTGCTAGGTGAGTTTAACCTTGAAGGAATTGCTCCTGCGCCGCGTGGGTTGCCGCAAATCGAAGTGACTTTCGATATTGACGCCAATGGGATTTTGCATGTGTCGGCTAAAGATAAGGCAACTGGCAAAGAAAACAAGGTCACGATCAAAGCCAACTCAGGGTTGTCTGAAGCTGAAATTGAACAAATGGTGAAAGACGCTGAAGCCAATGCTGTTGAAGACCAGAAGCTGCGCGAATTGGCCGATACCCGCAATCAAGGCGATGCCTTAGCACATAGCACCAAGAAAGCGCTGACTGAGCATGGCGATAAGCTTGATGCGAGTGAGAAGACTAGCATTGAGGACGCATTAAAAGCGCTTGAAGAATTGCTAAAGCGTAGCGATGCGGACAAAGCGGAGTTCGACGCAAAGATTGAAGCGCTCGCCCAAGTTTCACAAAAGCTGGGTGAAAAAATGTATGCCAATATGCAAGCAGATCAGGCGGCAGGTGAGTCAGCCGGAGCGGCTCAGGCAGAGGCCGGTGGTTCGAAAGAAGATGTGGTTGATGCTGATTTCACTGAAGTTAAGAAAGACTAAAGCTTGCTGAAAGAGCGCGTGCTTTGCTTTAATTGAAAGCCACATCAACAATGCCTGGTGAACCTTTCGGTTCGCCGGGCAAATCTTATTTGTAGACATGGAGCGGTTCGCTAAAAATTTAAGCGAATTCTGAATCAATATGGCGAAACGGAATTACTACGACGTTTTGGGGATTACCAAAAACGCAAGCGATGACGAAATCAAGAAAGCGTATCGTAAGCTTGCGATGAAGCATCACCCGGATCGTAACCCAGATAATAAAGACTCAGAAGCGCATTTTAAAGAGGTCAAAGAAGCCTATGAAATGCTCTCCGACCCGCAAAAACGCGCAGCCTATGATCAATACGGTCATGCTGGCGTTGACCCCAATATGGGGGGCGGGCAGCAAGGTTTCGGTGGTTTTGCGGATGCCTTTGGCGACATCTTTGGCGATATTTTTGGCGGTGGCCAAGGACGTGGCCAAGCCGGTGGTTCGCGTGTGTATCGAGGCGCCGATTTACGGTATGGCATGGAAATTTCACTTGAGCAGGCTGCTCGCGGCTATGAAACCCAAATTCGGGTGCCCTCCTGGGAGTCATGCACGACCTGCAGTGGCTCGGGGGCCGCGGCCGGTACGAAACCACAGACCTGTCCAGGTTGCTCAGGCACGGGGGCGGTGCGGATGTCGCAAGGATTTTTCAGCGTTCAGCAAGCCTGCCCAAAATGCCATGGTAGCGGTAACTATATTGCACAGCCATGTAACTCTTGTCACGGTGCCGGTAAAGTCAAAAAAAATAAGACCCTGGCCGTCAATATCCCCGCCGGCATTAATGATGGCATGCGCATCCGCTCATCAGGTAATGGCGAGCCTGGCCTAAATGGTGGCCCGCCGGGGGATTTATATGTCGAAATTCATATTAAGCCACATTCCGTTTTTGAGCGTGATGGTGACGATTTGCATTGCCAGATGCCGATTCCATTTACCACGGCGGCTCTGGGCGGGGACATAGAAGTACCTACTCTGCATGGACGCGCGAACTTTAACGTACCGGACGGCACGCAGCCAGGTAAAACTTTCCGCTTGCGCAGTAAAGGTATTAAAGGTGTGCGTTCCAATGTAGCGGGGGACCTCTATGTGCACGTGCAAGTTGAAACCCCAGTTAAACTCACCGATGACCAACGGGCATTGCTTAAGCAGTTTGAGCAATCGTTAGCAGATGGCGGCGAGCGGCATAACCCGCAAAGCAAAGGCTGGTTCGATCGCGTCAAAAGCTTTTTCGAATAAGCCTCAAACCTTGACGTTGCGCAGACCTAATATTGACGGATGCCGTAACGTTAAGGGGGCTTTTTAGGTGAGATGATGGCAATCACGGATTTATCGGACGCTGATTGCTTTGCCTTGCTCGATGATTGTGACGCGAGCGAGGTAGCCCAGACGAGTCGCCTGTACACCGATTTAGCGCATCAACGTATATGCGTTGAGATAGGCGATTGGGATTCTGTGTGTCATGCCGTAGACGCTGATTTGCGCGCGGGGCTGCATGCGGTTGCACTAGCTGACTATGAATGGGGTGTGCGGGCGCTGCTCAAGCAAACAGAATGGGCTGAACCAAACCAGGGTAGCGCAACCATGCCGTCATTTCGGTTCTTGTTATTTCGTGAGTGCGCACATCTGGCACGGCATGAAGCTGACGCATGGCTTGCCATGCGTGATGCCACCGTTCTTGCGCCGAGCGTGGCCGGTATTGCCGAGCTCCACGCTAGCATTGATGAAGCTGATTTTAAGCAGGCGCTTTCATCTATCCAGGCGGCATTGTGTGCCGGCGATACGTATCAAATCAATTACACATATAGGCTGAATTTCAAAGCTTTCGGCTCACCCGTTGGTTTGTATCGGCGCTTACGCGAGCGTCAACCGGTACGCTACGGCGCACTCATTGCGCTGCCCAATGATCGCTGGCTCATTTCTTGCTCGCCGGAACTTTTCTTGCGTCACCAAGCAGGAAAAATCACCGCCCAGCCGATGAAAGGCACGGCGGCCCGCATGCATGAAGTGTTAGCAGATACCGCTGCCGCCACTAAGTTAGCCTCTGACCCGAAAACCTGCGCAGAAAATCTAATGATTGTTGATTTGCTGCGCAATGATCTTGGCCGGATTGCACAGACTGGCTCGGTGCAAGTACCCGCCCTATTTGCGGTTGAGCCACATCCGACGGTTTGGCAAATGACCTCGACCGTAACCGCGCAATTGCGTGCCGAGGTTGATTTTGCCGCGATTATGCGTGCGCTTTTTCCATCGGGCTCGATTACGGGCGCCCCCAAATATCGTGCGATGCAATTGATTCACGCCCTTGAGAGTACGGAGCGTGGCGTATATACCGGAGCCATTGGTTGGCTTGATGTGCCTTCGTTAAGACCGTCATCATTGTCAACTGCGACCTCATTCAGTCAAGTACCTTTGCCCTCTCTGCCAGCAGTACCTAATGAATCCATGCCGGCCAGCGGCAATTTCTGTCTATCGGTGGCAATTCGCACCTTGACTCTCGAGGCGCGGCGCTCTGACGGCCTGCGCGATGGCCGCCTAGGGATTGGGGCGGGAATTGTATACGATAGCATCGTGGCCGATGAATACGCTGAATGTAAATTAAAAGCCCGTTTTTTAACTGAGATGGATCCAGGTTTTGCGCTGATTGAGACGATGTACGCAACACGCGAGCACGGGGTGCGTCATCTTGCGCGGCATTGGCAGCGTTTGCGTGAAGCTGCGCATTATTTTGGTTTTAACTGGGATATTAACGCCTTGCGCACGAGACTCGACGCGACGATCGCTACCTTGCCAGCAAACTCAGCCCAGCGGCTACGGCTGACCTTAAATAAATATGGCAAGATTGAAATCACAAATATGCCATTTGTTTCACTGCATCAACCCGTCAAAGTGCTGCTTGCGGCGGACGTGGGTTTTGCGCCTGTGGCGGCAGGCGATGTATGGTTACGTTATAAGACAACCGTACGCGCAAGCTATGAGCGTGCTCAGACTGAAGCTAAGCGCCTTAATGCATTTGATTTGCTGTTTTGTAATACACGCGGCGAGGTCACTGAAGGAGCACGTAGTAATATCTTTATTAAACTTAAAGATCGTTGGGTGACCCCGCCGGTTAAAAGTGGGCTTTTGCCTGGCATCATGCGCGCAGCCTTACTTGAAGATGCAACCTGGGATGCCACTGAGCGTGCGCTTACGCTCAATGATTTGTATCGGGCAGAAAAGATGATTGTTTGTAATGCCTTACATGGGGCATTAGAGGCAAAGCTGGCTTAGCCAGCTAGCCAGCCAGTCATTGCCTGACCCAATATTTATAGTCGGAAATGACGCAATGTGTTATTGGTCCAGGGTAAATGCAGTGCATGCCGTACATCTTCACGCAACAGCGATAAAATTCCGCTTAAATCGACGTTTTTATTCACCACAAATTCTTCCATGAATTTATCTATGGCAGCGATGAGGTCTTTTGAACCAAAAATCTGAATATCTGCTATGGCAGATTCAACATTAGCGATTTGACTATCCGTCAATTTTTCTCGGTTAGACGCAGACTCTAGTTTCCGATAGGCGTCTAGTAAATAGTCGGTAATGAGGTCACGCTGTTTGTTCTTACGGTCTCTAAGAATACCGAATTGATAGGTCACAATCCATCCTGTAATAGCAATTAATCCAGCAATTGAATTTTGATATTTCTCGAGTATTTCAAACATAAAGTTTTTCGCTAACATAAATTACACCAAAAATCAGTGTAGGTTAAAATCTGATAATAATCAATAAGAAATAATCTGAATAATGAAACAGATATTTCAAGGAAACTCGAGAATCATCAATGAAAATTCTGTACACAAACTTCCACGTGAGCTATGGTGGCGGCCATACAACCTATATAGCCATTCTGGCCGAGTCGCTACGAGCGCATCACGAAATATGGGTTGCGGTTCCACCCACCAGCAAGCTGTACCTGCTTTGCCAATCTATCCCTAACCTTAATGTTATTGGTATGCCTTTTCCGAGTAAGCCGAGGCAATGGCGGGACATCTTCAGTACGCGCAAACGGTTGCGTACGATGTTCGAAAAAGAACGCTTCGACATTGTGCACGTTAACGGTTCACCGGACCATCGTTTGGTCATGTACGCTATCTTCGGCTTGCATGGGAAAAGGCCGCGGGTAGTGTATACAAAACATAACTCGCTACCCGTCGGCAAGCATTTCGGCAGTCAGCTCCGAGTGAAATATGCAACCGATCACGTGATTGCGGTATCACATCACACCAGCCGTCTGCTTGACGGTACGCCCTATGCTAAGCGTGAGGTGTCGGTGATCCAAAATGGTGTAGATGTAGAGCATTTCCACCCCTTTAACGACGAAGCCTCGCAGCATGCACGTTTGCGTATGGTCGGTCCTGAACATGCGGGTAAATTCATTGTTGGGAGTGTTGCCGGTACTGCCGACTACAAGGGGTGGATCGATATGGTGACGGCAATCGCGAGCTTGCCTGTCAGGGTGCGCGAAACGATGCATATCTTGATTGCGGGTGAAAGTCCGAGTTCTGCACAGCGGCAGCAAGTTGCTCAACTCGGCATGTCCAAGCATGTTACCTTCGCTGAGAATTTATTGGATGTACGGTCATGTATCGCGGCTTTCGATATTGGCTTTGTGCTCTCCTATGCAGAGGCGATTTCTTTTGCTTGTCGCGAAATGATGGCGATGGGAAAGCCCGTTATTGTGGCAGATTGCGGCGGCTTACCAGAGAACGTTTCTGATGGCGAAGATGGTTGGATTGTCCCGCAGCGTGATCCCAATGCGATCTCGAGTTTGCTTAGGGAGATTAGAGGCAAGCCTGAGGCCTTGCGCGCGATGGGGGAGTCTGCCCGGCGTAAAAGCGAGGTACATTTTGAGAAGACATTGTTCGTACAAAAGACGGAAGCCGTCTACCGACGCCTCACCATGTCAACTGAATCTATATCGCTATGATGGCCAATCAGTAGTTATTGTAGCTATCCGGCATCAAAAGGAAGTGGAGTTTTAACTAGATCATATGGCACAAGGCCAAACTTAACATCTCGCACTATGCCACGCAGTGGACATTACTGGCACAATCTTTGAATAGCTAGAAGTACGAAAATCAAGAGGGGGGGGTAAATAAAATGAGCGATCCTAGCGAGGGCGCATTAAAAGGTTTGGGTATATTCTCAATCCTTCGAACTGCGAATAAATTAAAATTCTTTCTCCTTTCGGCCACATTTGTTTTATTAATAGATAATGTATTTTTAACTCTTCATCAGCCGGGGATATTTGAACTGTCCTGTAGTGAGGAGATGATTTTTAAGTCAAATTTAATTGTAAGCATTATATTAATTTTTGTTCTATACTCATTTCTAACCTCTGTTATTCTTCCTGTATTGGCATTAATATTGGATGGATTTTATATATTCACGATAGGGAGAATATATGTTATTTTGGAATTATATTTTGATAAAATATTTGATGTTGGAGAGTCGCAGATGTATCGAGTCCCTGGTTATGTTAGAGCAGGAAAAGTTAGGGATGAGGCGCATGAAACGAAAGAAAAATATTTTCTTGATCTTTATAGGGAGCATAAAGAAAAGAGAGCAGATTTAATGGAGTGTGCAATGTTTTCTTTTTATTGTGCGTCAATGCTGTGCTGGAATTATTTTTTGGGGGAAAATAAAGAAAATTCTATTTCAGTAGTTCTTGCAAGATATTTTGGGTCAGAGCACCATGTTTGGTTGGCGATTGTTTGGTTGTTGGGAATATTTTTCTATCGTTTTTTTAGGTCAGATAATGCAGATTGGATTTATTGCCCAATAATATATGAGAAAATTCATGAGGAAAAAATGAGGCTTATGAAATTAGAGAGAGGAAAATAAAATGTTTATGAAAAAATTTCTTCTTGAATTAAATTTTCATAAAATCATGAGAAATACAATGTTTATGATTCCAATTTAACGGTGGCATGGACATTAGGGGCGTGATGGTGATTTTTATCACATTAAGGACCTGAATGTTCGGGTTTAACAGCGTTGGCGAATATTCAAATTGCGCAGCACAGATTACAGGCTCAATCCGTCCAAACTGCGAGTTGAACAGGAAATTCAGACAAAAATGGCTTGTTTGAGATCAAAAATTACACATCATTTGGTTCATTCCGCATTTCTCAGCAGAAATTTACTATGCCTTCGAAAAAATTCCATTAAATCAGCGTTTTTTTAAAAAATTAAAACCACCGTTGAATCAGCTTGTTAATATTACTAGTGATTTTTTGCTCGAGTTTTTCAAGCAATGTATATTCAGTGCCAGATTGGGTAGCGAGATTAAGTGCTAAATTTGTTGCTACTGGATGTAAATTCGCAAGTATTACATGAGCAAGTTCTTCTGCAATATTCATTACATATTTAGATCTAAAACTTAACTGCTGAGCCATGGCATGAATATGTCCTATCTGGAGATTGGCGGGCTTATTTTCCCCTCCAATTTTGAAAGCGAATTGCTTAGATAGGCCAGAATATAAGGTTAAAGACATTAAATCATAAAATGGCGCAAGCCGCATACCTTCCTGCGGAATATGCAAAATGGAAAGATTTTTTGCATGGCTATCATTATTGCCCACGTAAAGATTGAAAAATACCCAGGCAAGTAGGCGCTTCAAATCGACCGCAGGCACGTTGTTTTGCCGTAAAAGCTCACAGCATCTAGCGAGAGTCGGGCCTCCATCGGATTCATATTTTATATTCGAGGTTTTGCCATCCAATTGACATAGGTCGAATTGGTGTAATCTTTTGACTTTTCCGGATGGATCTATAAACCGATCATAACGTTTGATTAAAGAGGCTTTTGCCACGGGCTGGTATTCTATTGGTGCGACGCCTAGGTCGACTGAGGCAGCTAATTGCATGACAAAAGTTTCATTGAGAGCGGAAGCCCATATATTTGTGAGCCGTGTAATATTGGGTTTTAGAATATGAGTTGAAGGAGTGCTTCCGAGCGGTATGGCTGGCATACCGTTGGGTAAAATAATCAGCAATATTTTTTCTTGCGCCCCGGCAAGAGAAATTCTACTAGCAGCTTTGTTTTGCGTAATCAAGGAAGCTGCATTTGGGTGGTGCAGCGATTGTGCAATGGCGGTCCAAGTAGTTGGATAATATTCAGCAAGCGCTGGCTTTTCATTATGCGGTAAAATATTGAGCCCGCTGGCAGTATCTCCGCCAACCGCACTGAGTAATCCAAAAATAGTCGTTGCGTGCTGACTGATACTTAGAAATTGCCTAACATCACCTTCTGGCAGTAAATTTTCAAAATAGGCGTGAAGGTATTCACCCGCATGCTCTTGTTGCTGTAGGCTAATATTGGGTGCGATGGGTTCAGCGCCAGGTTTCTGGAGCCATGCATCCGCATAGCGGAATTTTAGCGGGACTTCGTTAACGAGTATGCCAACTAATTCGTCATTGCGGTAAATATCAAGCATTCTTTCGGCCATTTAGTTTATCCCTTTTCTCTGGACAACAACTTCGAGCCCCAGTAGATCTAGCACATCTAGAACTTTCTGCAATTGCAGAGTTGGTTTTCCACGCTCGAGTTCTACAACAAACCGGTTTCCCGTATTGGCTAATCCAGCAATGTCAGCTTGCAACAGTTTCTGTGCACGACGGTGTTGTTTAACCAACGCACCGAGCTCCTGAGTAGTATGAACTTTGGTAGAAATCCACATAGATTGCCCAATATCTGAGAAGGTTGTCATATAGTATTCTCGTTGTTTAAAGTTACCTAGCGGTAATTTTATAACAGAATGGGGGGGTAGAGTGTAAAAAATTACCTATCGGTAACTAAATGACTGAATTGGATTGTTGCTTATTCTGTGCTTGATTTTCTTGCACTATTATTCTCCAAAGTTGAATCCTCAAGAACATGTTTGGGACGAACTGCGCGAAAAATATTTTCATAATCGAGTTTTCGATAGCATCGACGCCCTTGAAAACCAGTTGTGTGAAGCACTCAAGCAATTCGAATTAGATCCACAAAGACTCCAAAGTATGGCCGGATGGCAGTGGATTATTAATTGTGTTTCTAATTGGAATTAGTATAAGTTGGTTTCACCGACTAAATAAACAGGAATTGCGGAACAAAATGAAAAGGCTCGCATCGCTGCGAGCCTTATAAATACTGGTGGCGAATCAGGGATTCGAACCCCGGACCTGCGGATTATGATTCCGTCGCTCTAACCGACTGAGCTAATTCGCCAAAGAATGCAGATTATGCCGATCGCGCACGAAAACGTCAACTTCCAATTTCGTTTTTAGACTTCTTGCTCGTCTAGCAGTTGCAAAATGCCACGTAATGCATGCGTTGCCGCTGACCGGCGAATCTGTTGGCGCTCACCTTTGAATAGGAGCATTTCGCTGGTGGTATGCAGACGGTTGCTCCAGGCAAAATAAACTGTGCCAACGGCTTTGTGTTCAGTTTCGCCACCGGGTCCAGCAAGGCCGGTGATCGCGACGGCAATTTGCGCGCGGCTATTGCGTAGCGCACCTTCAGCCATGGCTCGGGCGACCGGTTCGCTCACCGCGCCGTGCCGTTCGATAAGTTCAGTTGGCACACCAATCATTTCCGTTTTCGATTGGTTAGAATAGGTGATAAAACCACGCTCAAACCATTGGCTACTACCGGAAATCTCTGTAATCGCGGCGGCTACAAGTCCGCCCGTGCAGGATTCTGCACTGGTTAAGAATAGCCGCCCGGCGCGTAGCTGATTGCCAACCCGAATGGCTAACTGATGAATGACGCTGTCTGTTTCCATGAAAAAATCGTCGGTGATAAGTGGGTCAATAAGAGGCGAACCGTGTCCACAGTGCCAGCGTCAATAAAGTACAAAGCGCCGCTGCTATGTCGTCTAGCATGATACCGAGACCGCCTTTAACCCGTTGATCAAAATAACGGATTGGCTGTGGTTTAACCATATCGAAAAACCGAAAGATTAAAAAGGCTGCCAACTGCATCGAAAAGGGGGCGGGCATGACAAAGAGTAGGACCAACCAGAAGGCAACGGTTTCATCCCAATTCACCGCGCTTGGGTCTTGTGTGCCAAGGGCCTTGGCGGTAAAGGCGCAAGCTGGGATACCCGCGAAAAAGCCGAGCACAATCAGTGCTAACCAGTGCTCAGGCGCAAAATAACGATCCAGCGCTACGAAGGATAACCAACCCAATAATGTGCCTAATGTTCCGGGCATAATCGGTGACAGTCCGCTGCCTAAGCCAAGCGACATGATATGGGCCGGATGTGAAAACAAAAAACGCACCGTCAGCTGTGGCTTAGGTGGTTTCTCAGGCTGCTGGTCAGTGGTCGTTACAGTCTCATGCATGCGTGTCAAAATGGTCAAATCCACGTGGTGGTGCACACAGTGGAGTGTTATTGGCGGTGCGCCAGAGGATCTGCGCCTTGGATGGATCAAAGGCCGTTATTGTACCGATACGAGTGAGTGGTAGGCCCAGATTTTCTGCCAGCGCTATAATCGCGGCGCGGGCATCGGGGGGAGCGGTAAAGCATAACTCATAATCGTCGCCGCCACTTAGCGTACAGCGTTGTTGGATGGCAAGCGGCTGCTTTTCTAAGGTGGCGGAGCGCGGCAGTTGATCGACTTCGATGATAGCATTAACCTTAGAGCGTTTGACCAGGTGCATTAAATCACCAGCGAGGCCATCCGATAGGTCAAGTGCTGCATGGGCAATCTTCGTTAATGCCTGGCCTAATGCAATCCGCGGTTGTGGCCATTCAAGCGCGCGTTGCAGCGCAGGCCAGTCATGAGTCGTGACAGTCCATTCCTGGCGCAGTGCGCCGAGCGCTAGGCGGGCATCACCTAGCACCCCTGATACCCAAATATCATCGCCAACGCAGGCTGCCGACCGGGTGAGCGCTTGTCCATGCTTGATCTCGCCAAATACAGTCAGGCAGAGATTGAGCGGGCCAGCAGTGGTATCGCCGCCAATCAGTTCGCAGTCGTATTGATCTGCGAGCGCAAATAAACCCTCGCTAAATGGCGCGAGCCATTGCGCACGTGCCTCAGGCAGAGCTAAGGCAAGGGTAAAGGCGCGTGGCGTGGCGCCCATTGCAGCGAGATCAGACAAATTCACTGCGAGCGCCTTATGACCCAGTCCGCGTGGATCTGTATCTGCAAAAAAATGGCGCCCGGCAACCAGCATATCAGTGGATATTGCTAAATGGTGATTAGGGGGGAGGTTAAGCAGCGCGCAATCGTCCCCCGTACCTAGCACAATGCTGGGTGCGTGGGGTGTTTGGCGGGGGCGCGTGAAAAAGCGCTCGATGACATCAAATTCAGTTAGCATGAGAAAAATGAAGAATAGCGCTAAAATGCAGGGTAAGAATTCTGAAGTAGTACTTTATTTCAATAATTGGCTTTTTCATGTCGACTCCATACAACAGTAAATTGCGCGATGCCGCGCTTGATTATCACGAATTTCCTGTGCCTGGAAAAATCGCTGTCACTCCTACCAAGCAAATGCTTAACCAGCGTGATCTGGCCCTGGCCTATTCGCCAGGGGTGGCGGCTGCGTGTGAAGAAATTCAAGCAAATCCACTGAATGCTGCGCGCTTTACCGCGCGCAGTAATCTGGTTGGGGTAGTGACGAATGGTACCGCCGTATTGGGGCTAGGCGATATTGGCCCGCTGGCGGCTAAGCCGGTGATGGAAGGTAAGGCGGTTTTGTTCAAAAAATTTGCTGGGATTGATGTTTTTGATATTGAGATCAATGAAAAAGACCCCTTAAAATTGGTTGAGGTCATCGCCGCACTTGAACCGACTTTTGGCGGTATTAATCTTGAAGATGTAAAAGCGCCTGATTGTTTTATTGTCGAGCGCGAATGTCGTAAGCGGATGAAAATCCCGGTTTTTCATGATGATCAACATGGTACTGCGATTGTGGTCTCGGCCGCGATTATCAATGCCCTTAAAGTGGTGGACAAAAAAATCACCGAGATTAAATTGGTCACTTCTGGTGCGGGTGCGGCCGCGCTTGCTTGTTTAGATCTGCTGGTAGACCTGGGTTTGCCGCTAAAAAATATTTGGGTGACTGATCTCGCTGGTGTGGTTTACCAAGGCCGTACGGACCTTATGGATCCAGATAAAGCCCGCTTTATGCAAGCTACTGAAGCGCGCACGTTGGCTGAAGTCATTGTGGATGCCGATGTTTTTCTTGGTTTGTCGGCAGCGGGCGTGCTACAACAGGAAATGGTCAAGCGCATGGCGCCGCAACCCTTGATTATGGCGTTGGCTAATCCTACCCCAGAAATTTTGCCGGAATTGGCGCTGGCTGTACGCCCTGATGCTATTTTAGCAACGGGCCGTACGGATTATCCCAATCAAGTGAACAATGTTCTCTGTTTTCCATTTATTTTTCGAGGGGCGCTTGACGTTGGCGCGACCACCATCACTCGTGAAATGGAAATTGCTGCAGTCGATGCGCTGGCCGAACTCGCTCGGCAAGAACAAAGCGATATCGTGACCAGCGCTTATGGAATTCAAGACTTATCATTTGGAGCGCAATACCTGATTCCAAAGCCGTTTGATCCGCGCTTAATTGTAAAAATTGCCCCCGCTGTAGCCCGGGCAGCAATGGCCGCAGGCGTGGCCACCCGGCCGATCGAGGATATGGATGCTTATCAGCAGCATCTGCAGCAATTTGTATACCATAGCGGCACGATTATGAAGCCGATCTTTGCGGTTGCTCGTAGCACGGCGGCCGACAAAAAACGGATTGTATTTTGCGAGGGCGAAGAAGAGCGTATTCTGCGTGCGGTGCAAATCATTGTCGATGAAAAAATTGCCTATCCTATTTTAGTTGGCCGCCCAGCCGTGATTGAGCAACGGATTGCGCGCTTTGGGTTGCGCTTAATTCCTGGGCAAGATTGCAAGATTGTGAACCCGGAATATGACGAACGTTATCGCGATTACTGGCAGACGTATTATAAAAAGATGGCGCGCAAGGGCATTACCGAGCAGTTGGCAAAAGTTGAAATGCGCCGGCGTACGACATTAATTGGCGCCATGCTGGTGCATAAAGGTGAGGCCGACGGTATGATTTGCGGCACTATTAGCACCACTCATCGTCATTTGCATTTCATTGATCAAATCATCGGCAAACGCCCAGAGTGTTCCGTGTATGCGGCAATGAACGGTTTAATCTTGCCCGGCCGGCAAATTTTCTTAGTGGATACACACGTTAATGTTGATCCAACGCCTAGCGAGTTGGCTGAAATTACCCTCATGGCGGCAGAAGAAGTATCTCGTTTTGGCATTGAACCTAAGATTGCTCTGCTTTCGCATTCTAATTTTGGTTCAAGTAATGCGCCTTCTGCTCAAAAAATGCGTGAAGTATTGGCAATTTTGCAAGAACGCGCTCCCGGGCTTGATGTGGATGGTGAGATGCATGGCGATTGCGCGCTCGATGAGCGTTTACGCCGAGAAATTTTGCCAGACTCGACTTTTAAAGGTGAGGCAAATCTATTGGTGCTGCCCAATATCGACGCCGCCAATATTTCATACAACCTGCTCAAAACCATAGCGGGTAACAATATTGCGATTGGCCCCATTTTGCTCGGAGCTGCCAAGCCAGTTCATATTTTAACTGAGTCGGCTACGGTGCGGCGCATTATTAATATGGCGGCGCTGGTCGTAGCCGACGTGGTCGCGGCTAGCCGTGAAATGGGTTGATATTGATTCCAGCTGCCAATAACGTTACTCTTATGCTTTTAACGGTAATTGGAATTATATTTCATCTGTTTTTGCGAAGAGTCTGAACGCCGTAAGGTAAGACTCTTTTTCCTTTAGGAAGAAGAGGATATCAAAGGTGAAAGCTTGCTCGATGCAATGCCGACGGCGCAAAAGAGCAATCTGATACACCTGTTTTTCAGTGCTTGATGCGCATGAATTGGCAACAATTCAGCGCATAAGGATGAGATCGATATTCAGCGCATAATGGAATCAATGGTATGAGCGACAATTTTATGGCGCACGGCACGCATGCCGTGAGCGGCTTGTCCAGGCGCGACGCTAACCCCTTTCAATATATTTTGTCGAGCAGCAAGGGTGTCGCTTGTAGCGAACCCCTGTCTGATAAGGTCAATATGAGCCTTTTTAAGAATGTGCGCCCTAACATTGTGCAGTCAATTCGCGCATTCCGGGTGCTTGAGCTAGCGCGCGAAGCAGGGCGGCTTGGCCAGCATTTTTTGTACGCATCCTGTGCGCATGCTCAAACCAAAGCAGAGGTGCTGAGTACGATCACCACCTCATTTTTGCTGCCTAGGCAAGAGGGTAAAAATTACGACGCGCTGTATGACAATTTGACGGAATTAATTTATAAAGCTGGGCCGCAACCGGGCTTTGTGATTGTGCTCGAAGGCCTACCCGCGACGCAAAAATTTGACAAAGAAGCGCGTGAAACGCTGCTTGATGTATTTCGCGAAGCGACAGAATTTTGGGCTAAATGCGGCGTTGATTATCGGGTCTTTTTCTCATTTGCTTTATCATCAGCCGCCCCAGCGTATAGCTAAGCCAGCCAGTGCGGCAATGCCGGCTGTTTCGGTTCGTAGGACACGAGGCCCTAGAGAGAGTTCAAAAAAATCATAGGTTGCTGCTGCCTGTTCTTCCGTTGCCGTGAGGCCGCCTTCGGGACCGATAAGGAAAATCACGGGTTCGGCAGGAGGCGTAACGGGCAGCGTCTGAAAGCCGCGCGTGGCGCGCGGTGATAGCATAAATCGGGTTGAATGATTGGCGGGCGCGGTTTGGGGCAATGTGCTGAGCCAGGTGCTGAAATCAATCGGCGCATCAACGACGGGCAGTTGGTTGCGGCCGCATTGCTCGCAGGCGGCGCGCACTAAGGCTTGCCAATGGTGATGACGACGCACGGCTCGTTCGCCAGCTAGCCGCACCACGCTTTTTGAAGTGGTGATGGGCACGATCCGGTGCACGCCCAATTCAACCGCTTTTTCAATCAGCCAATCCATTTTGTCGCCACTTGCAATCCCTTGCGCGAGCGTTAGCTGATAGGGTGGCTCTGTATTACGCAGAGCGCAGGAGTCGTGGGCGACTACTTGCGCGAGTAGCTGCTTTTTGTCGATAGTCAACACCGTGGCGTTAAATTCGCCGCCCATGCCGTTGAATAAAATAATTGGGTCGCCTGCGGTTAAGCGTAAGACACGCATATGCAGAGCGACATCGTTTGGCAAGGTGATTGATGCGCCAACGACAAGCGGCATTGATACAAAGAAGCGAGGAACAGGCATGAGAGATCCGGTATTGTGCAAGAGGGCCAAGGGTTTTTATGAGGCTCGCTGTTTAATACATGCAAGATAGGCGGCCGAATCTAGCGGCGTCTGGTTACGTTGGGCTTGCCATAATGTCTCACCGAGGCATTCCATAATTATATGGTGAGCGGCATGGCTTGTCCCCAATTTGGTGGCAAGCCGTTCATGCGCTGCGCGAATACCTGGGGGCTGGTTGATCGATACCTGTTCGCTGATAGCGAGGTGCATCGATAAATGCAAAAATGGATTGGTTTGGCCTTGCTCTGGCAGATACACGTGTTCTTGTGCGTCAGGAGTCGACAGCAGTTCATGATACTCTGGATGCTCGCTGATCCAGCCTGCTGCGATATTTTCGAGAGGTGTGAGGATGGCGCCTGCCTGCTGCTTGCGCCAGGTTTCGCAAAAAAATTGGCGGACTTCTTGTTGACTCGGATTAAACATTGGCCTGTTTTACTCTGCTATGGAAATCAATTTCGACTCTTGCTGACTCAATTTAACTTTACTCGAGGTTGCCGAGTTGGGGTCTTAAGTCCTAGATCCGGTGCGGAGGTTTTAGCTTTAAACTCGCATAAGGGTTCAATCACGCAATGCCAACATTCGGGGCGACGGGCTTTGCAGACATAACGGCCGTGCAAGATCAACCAATGATGAGCATCGTGCCGAAACTCTTTAGGTGTATATTTCTCGAGCGCCGCTTCAACCACCCGCACATCTTTGCCTGGTGCTAAGCCCGTACGGTTTGCCACCCGGAAAATATGCGTATCAACCGCAATCGTTGGCTGGCCAAACGCCGTATTTAAAACCACATTTGCCGTTTTTCGACCAACGCCAGGCAGCGATTCAAGCGCATCCCGTTCGGCGGGAACCGTGCCAGCATACTGTTCAAGCAGCATTTTACAAGTTGTGATGAGGTTTTTTGCTTTGGTACGAAAAAGACCGATGGTCTTTATATAGTCGATCACACCTGCTTCGCCAAGTTCCAGTAAGGTTTGTGGTGTATTGGCAACCTTAAACAAATGGCGGGTCGCTTTATTGACAGAGACATCCGTTGCTTGTGCCGAGAGCATCACTGCAATCAATAGTTCAAACGGTGTTTTATATTCAAGCTCAGTCGTCGGGTGCGGGTTCAGACTTTGCAGCGTCTCATATATTGCCCGGCGTTTGGTCACATTCATAAATTCACCGATTTTTTTGATGGTTATCTGATGTCTCTTGGGGTAGGGCAGGTGTAGCCGGCTCGGTATTCTTTGGACTCGTTTCTTGGCCGGCCAATGTTGCCTTTTTTTGGCGTGCGCGCTCAAGCGCGGCTTGGATGATAGCGCGTTTCTTGGCCGCAGACTCTGCGGTATTGTCCGCGCTTGGCGCAGATCCTGCCTGTGCTGGCGGGCTGGCTAAATCAGCGGCAGCCTGGCGGGCGCTGATTCGCGTTGCGGCCTGGGCCTGTTCGCGCGCTTTTCGAGCTTGCCGTAAATGATGGTTTGTGCGTGCGGCATCGGCGGCTTTCTGTGGCCACGCGCGCCAACCGGTGGCGGTTCCCGTGATCGGCTCCATGGCAATGCAATCAACTGGACAAGGGGCAACGCATAGGTCGCAGCCAGTACATAGCGAAGCCACCACCGTATGCATTTGTTTGGGGGCCCCAATAATGGCATCGACAGGGCAAGCCTGGATGCAGAGCGTGCAGCCGATACACAGGTTTTCATCAATGATGGCCAACGGGCGAGGTCGCTCGGCGCCGTTGGCTGGATTTAACGCAATCACCGGCTTGCCTAATAATGAAGCAAGTCGCTGCACGCCTTCTAAGCCACCTGGCGGGCATTGATTGTAATTTGCCGTGCCTTGTGCAATGGCTTCCGCATAAGGGCGGCAGCCTGCATAGCCGCATTTGGTGCACTGGGTTTGCGGTAGTAGGTCTTCGATCGAGTCGACAAGGGTTTTAAAATGGGCCACGGAAAAAAAGTGAGCAAAAAAGATAACGTTAATTAGCAGACGCTATTGCTTGAGTAAGGTGAGCAGACTAAGCTGCGGTCATGGTTTTGCCCCTTCACTGTTATGCCTTGAAATGAGCTGCTAGGGCCAACTCTTCGTAGAGGGCATCGATCCGGCGTGTGACCTCTTTATCCATGGTGATGGGCCGCCCCCATTCACGCTGAGTCTCACCTGGCCATTTATGAGTGGCATCAAGCCCCATCTTTGAGCCGAGCCCCGCGGTTGGCGATGCGAAGTCAAGATAGTCAATCGGTGTCTGATCAACGAGTAGTGTATCGCGGGTTGGATCAACTCGTGTGGTAATGGCCCAAATGACTTCTTTCCAATCGCGAAGATTGACGTCATCGTCTACGACAACAATGAATTTCGTGTACATGAATTGCCGTAGAAAGCCCCAGACACCAAACATGACTCGCCGAGCATGGCCAGGGTAGCTTTTTTTGATTTGCACAAGCGCCATGCGGTAGCTGCATCCTTCTGGCGGCAGGTAGAAATCAGTAATTTCGGTAAATTGTTTTTGCAGCAGGGGGACCAGCACTTCATTGAGTGCGACGCCTAATATAGCGGGTTCGTCCGGTGGTTTTCCGGTATAGGTGGAATGGTAAAGCGCATGACGTCGCATGGTGATGCGTTCGATCGTGAGCACCGGAAATAAGGCTTGTTCATTGTAGTAGCCTGTATGGTCGCCAAAGGGGCCTTCGAGCGCGTGCTCGTAGCTTGCCGGGCCTGGCAAGGTCGCATCCGCTTTTGGGTAGATAAAGCCTTCTAGTACGATCTCGGCGCGAGCCGGTACGCGTAATGCGCTTAAGCCAGGCGTTATACATTTGGCGAGTTCGGTACGCCCGCCACGCAGCAAGCCAGCAAACTGGTACTCAGATAGAGAATCTGGCACCGGGGTCACAGCGCCCAGCAGGGTAGCTGGATCAGCGCCCAGCGCAACAGCAACAGGATAAGGCTGACCAGGAAAAGCCAGGGCAAATTCTCGAAAATCAAGCGCCCCGCCACGATGCGCAAGCCAGCGCATGATGACTTGGTTGCGTCCAATCACTTGCTGCCGGTAGATGCCAAGATTCTGGCGGGTTTTGTGAGGCCCTCGCGTGACGGTGAGCCCCCACGTAATTAGCGGGCCGGCATCGTCTGGCCAGCAGGTCTGGATGGGCAGCCGGGCCAGATCAACATCGTTGCCTTCCCAGACAATTTCTTGGCAGGGGGGCGAACTGATTGTTTTGGGCGCCATATCCCACACTGCTTTGACCAGCGTTAGCAGATTACCGGCGTCTTTAAGTCGTTGCGGCGGGGTGGGTTCTTTCAGTTCACATAATAGACGCCCGATATCGCGCAGCGAAGCCAGTGAATCGGTTTCTGACTGAGTGCTATCGACACCCATGCCGAGGGCAATGCGCCGCGTTGTGCCGAACAGATTACCGAGCACCGGCATTGAATGGCCGGTTGGTTTTTCAAATAATAGCGCAGGACCGCCTGCGCGTAGTACACGATCGCACAGCGCAGTCATTTCAAGGATGGGGGAAACCGGTGCGCTCACGCGGCGTAGCTCGCCAAGTGTTTCGAGTTGGTGGGTAAAATCGCGTAGATCTTTATATTTCATTTCGCCATTTTACCTGGCCTAGCCCGATGTATTCGATGAGTCACTGAAAAATGCGTAGGCTTATTGTGGAAGAAAAAAGACAGCAGGCCGAGTGGAATCAGAATCGGAAAAACGCACGTAGCGCATCAAAAAATATCTTGCTTATTACCAAAAGTAATTATTTGGCTTGTGTATAGGATTGACTGGCCATAAAAGCCTGCTAAAATTTCCTGCATGAATGCTCATTTACCCCCTCACTCTAACCAACAAACGCCAAGAGCTTTGTTCATCGCCGCCTTCATTCGGCGGCTACGAGTATGCTATGAAGGTTTTTGTTATATTTGGCGGGGCTTGGGTTCTCACCTAGGTGTGTATAGCGTTAATGCAGTTCGCCTGCTGCGGGGTATATTTTATCGCATGGCGGGGCGAGGGGCCCTAAGCTTTGCGTCCGCGCCGGCTATGCGCGGCGCTTTGCATCAGAGTATCCAAATGAGCCGTTATTTTGCTCACATAGTGGGGCTGGTGGTCATTGCTGGCGTAATACTATGCTGGTTGTCGCCGGCATTGCGGCAGGCATTCATGATGCGGCTCGCGCCAGTGTTTGTATCCCCTAAAAGCGCGCCGCCGATGCAGCCTCCGCTGGTTTCCGCCGCGGTCCATTTTAATGCTGCTGCTGGGGATGCGCCAGGAAGGTTTGAGAAACTGGCTAGGCCGAGGCTTTCTGCATTTGAAGCACGCGTGCGCAAGATTACCTCCGCCCGCGTTGCGGCAGATGCGCGTGATGATCAAATCTTAGCTTCGCCTCAAGAACGGATGTGGGTTGTGGATTATCTTGCGCGCCGTTATCGGGTCGCGCGTGAACCACTCAATAAGCTTGTCACAGAGGCGTTTACTATAGGTCGAGAATTTGGCCTTGATCCGTTGTTGCTGCTATCGGTAATCGCCATTGAATCCAGATTTAATCCGTATGCAGAAAGTGGCGTTGGTGCGCAAGGATTAATGCAGGTTATGTCCAGACTGCATGCGGACAAATTCGACCATTTTGGTGGGGTTGCCGCTGCCTTCGATCCGCTTGCTAACCTTAAGGTGGGCGCCTTGATTTTAAAGGACTGTATCGTAAGAGGGGGGTCACTTGCGCAAGGATTGCGTCTATACGTTGGCGCTATTTCAAAATATGATGGTATTTATGGCGCTAAAGTACAGGCAGAACGCGGGCGTTTACGTGAGGTTGCGCAGGGGCGTGATGTCTCAATTTATCTTCCGCAAAAGCCTAGCCGCGCAGTTATCCAAGCTTATAACAAAACTCCGCGCGGCACCGTACTGTCGCGTCCGAAAAAGCCGCTTGTAGTCACGGCTTATGCAGCGCCTAAGAACTCGAAAAAGAAAGTCGCTACAATAGCGGCGCCCCAGGCACCTAAAATCGTTATTATCCCAGCTGCAAGAACGGTTCCACTTGAACTGGGTCAAAATACTCCAAAAATAGATGGCCGGCAAGAGTCTTCTGAGCTGGGTGTATGACAGTGAAATGCCTAATTTTACCGAGTGAACCGTTTAAATGAGTGATTAGCGAGACGCGTGTTCTATTTCAGTTGCACGTACCTGTGCTGCTAGCCGATCGAGCACACCGTTGACATATTTATACCCATCCGTACCGCCAAATGTTTTCGTGATTTCAACGGCTTCGTTAATCACTACGCGATACGGAATCTCAATATGATGGGTGAGTTCATACGCACCAATCAGCAATACAGCGTGCTCGATCGGGGATAATTCCTGGGTTGGCCGATCGAGGCAAGGTGCTAATTGCGCGTCGAGCGCGCCAGCGCCGCCGGTTACGCCTTGTACTAAGGCGTCAAAATGCTCCCGGTCGGCTTTATTAAATCCCGGCGCAGACTGCAAGTGAGCACAGATTGCGGAGGCCTCGGCTTTGGTGAGTAGCCACTGGTATAGGCTCTGTACGGCAAATTCGCGCGAACGGCGACGGGCACTTTTCATTAGAAATTTTCCTCATCTTCATCCTCGTCGTCCTCATCTTCCTCATCTAGCATTAAAGAAAGATCAAGGGCCGTGGATAAATTTGCCATTTCGACAGCCACGCGCGCCATATCGCGGCCTTTTTCTGTCATGCGGGCAATCGCTTGTTCGTCAGTATCTGTGGTGAGCACGCCATTCGCAATTGGCACGTCGAACTCAAGAGCGACTTGTTGAATGCCTACACTGCTCTGATTTGAAACAATTTCAAAATGATAGGTTTCGCCGCGAACCACCGCGCCAAGCGCAATCAATGCGTCAAATTGCGCGCACATGGCGAGTTTTTGTAGGGCAAATGGGATTTCAAGCGCGCCGGGAACGGTAATGCACAGCACATTTTCGCTGTCTACGCCAAGCCGTTCAAGCTCTTCAAGGCAGGCATCCGCTAAACTATTGCCAACCGCTTCGTTAAAACGCGATTGCACAATGCCAATAGCAAGGTCACTACCGTCAAGGTCAGGTTGATATTGGTCGATTTCCATAATTTGGGCCTATAAAGATGGGGTTATAAGGAACGCAAAGCGCATCGATAGACGAGTACTGTTTATTGTGCCGCGGCACCTGGCATGGGTACAAAACCAGTCACTTCTAAGCCGTAACAAGACATCGCATGAAGTTTACGTGGACTAGACAATACATGCATTTTACCTACATCCAAATCACGTAAGATTTGCGCGCCAATGCCGTAAGTTTTGAAGTCCGCCGGGCGATGTTTAAGCTGTGCAGCTTTTTCTGGCTGATTATAAGCTTCAAACGCATCAAATAAATATTCTTTTGAGTCACTACAGTTCATTAGAACAATCACGCCGCATTCACTTGACGCAATTTCCTGTAAAGCAGAGTGCAAAGTCCAGGAGTGCGTGGCTGTGTCAGTTTCAAGCAAATCCAGCACCGACATCGGTTCGTGGACGCGCACGAGGGTTGTGCAAGCAGGCTGCGGTGTACCGTGCACAAGTGCAATATGCGGGGCGCCGTTGGATTTATCCCGATAAATTACGGCGTGGAATGGGCCGTATGGAGTTTGCATAGTACGTTCGGCGACACGTTCAATAATCGATTCAGTAAGACTGCGGTATTCAATCAAATCCGCAATGGTGCCGATTTTAAAGGAGTGTTTTGCCGCAAACTCAAGCAGATCGGGCAAACGTGCCATCGTGCCATCATCGTTGATGATTTCACAAATCACAGCGGCAGGCGTAAGGCCAGCTAGCCGTGTTAAGTCGCAGCCGGCTTCAGTATGGCCGGCACGCACGAGCACTCCGCCAGGCTGTGCCGTGACCGGAAAAATATGACCGGGCTGGACGATATCTGCCGCCCGCGCATCTCGCGCCACGGCAGCTTGAATTGTACGTGCGCGGTCTGCTGGGGAAATGCCGGTGCTAACGCCCTGAGCTGCTTCGATGCTAACGGTGAAAGCTGTATTATATTGCGTCCCGTTATTATGTGTCATCAGTGGCAAATTGAGGCGCTGACAATGTTCTTGCGTGAGCGTTAGACAAACTAGGCCGCGCGCGAAGCGGACCATAAAATTAATTGCCTCTGGGCTGACAAAATCTGCGGCGAACATTAAGTCGCCTTCATTCTCGCGATCTTCCTCGTCAACCAGAATAACCATGCGGCCGGCTTTGAGCTCAGCGATAATTTCTTGGGTAGAGGCAATAGACATAGCAATGGGTCGGCGAGCGTAAAATATGAATCTTACGCTATTGGTGTCAAAAGGGGTATTGCTGTTGGCTCTAGTGGTGTTTTTAACTTATTTTGAGGGATTCAAAATACGCTCAACATAACGTGCGATTAAATCGACCTCAAGATTGACGCGCGCGCCAACTTTAAGCTGTTTCAGGGTCGTGACCTCAAGCGTATGCGCAATCAGATTAATTGAAAATTCGCAGCCGTCAACGTGGTCAGTCACACGGTTAACCGTTAAGCTTACTCCATTGACTGTTACCGAACCTTTGTAGGCCAGGTAACGGCCTATCGTGTGAGGCGCTAGTATCTGCAGTTCATAGGATTCGCCAACCGGCGCGAAGTGCGTAACGGTACCCAATCCATCGATGTGGCCAGCCACCAAATGGCCGCCCAGACGATCATGCGCGCGGAGTGCTTTTTCGAGATTAACGGCGCCTGGTGTATCGAGCCCCACCGTACACGTTAGACTTTCGCGTGAGGCGTCAACACTGAAATACTCGCTCCCATTTTGCTTCTCTTTTGCGATCACCGTCATGCATGCTCCTTGAATCGAGATGCTATCGCCTAGCTCGACATCGTCAAGGCCGAGGGCCGCGGCATGAATGGTAAGTCGCATGCCAGCGGCACTGTCACCAAGCGAGTTAACGGTTTCAATTTGACCAATTGCAGCGACTATTCCTGTAAACATCGGATTAACTTTTTTGGTGAAGTAAAAAAACTATTTGGTAAAGTGAAAAAACTAATGTGTACCAGGGGCGGAATCAAGCACCATGGTACTGCCCAGCGTGCCAACGCGTGCCAGGATGCGTAGTTCGTTGCCAATCCGTTCAACGGATTGAAATGAAAGCGTGACGCGTTGTGCTAGCGTTGTGGGCGCAGCAAGTTTGAACATGCCCATCGCATCGCATAATAAGCTGGGCGCTAAATAGACGAGCAGTTCATCAATGCAATGCTGTTGGAGCAGCGCACCATTTAAGCCGTGACCTGCTTCAACGTGTAATTCATTGATGCCGCGTTCGCCAAGCAAGCGCAGCAACGCAGGTAGATCAACTTGATGGGAGACATGGCTGGCAAGCGAGATGACTTCGGCGCCGCGGGCGCGCAATTCATTGATCTTTTGCCTATGCTGATCGCCGATTGCCGCACAGATAATCAGCAGGGGAACATGGCCATTTAATAAATGCGCGTTGAGCGGCACCTCCAACTGACTATCGACCAGCATCCGGAGCGGTTGCCGTGGCGTATCCACCCCGCGCACGGTGAGTTGCGGATTATCCGCACGCACGGTCCCAATGCCCGTCAAGATGGCACAGGCACGAGCGCGCCAGGTATGGCTATCAGCGCGTGCTTCGGCGCTTGTAATCCATTGGCTTTCTCCGCTTGGCAAGGCCGTCCGGCCGTCTAAACTGGCGGCAATTTTAGCCCGCACCCAGGGTCGGCGACGCGTCATGCGTGAGATAAAGCCGAGATTGAGCTCATAGGCTTCTGGCGCGAGTAAACCGCAACGCACATCGATCTGGGCGGCACGCAGTAAAGCGAAGCCTTGGCCGCAGACTTGTGGGTTGGGATCTTCCATGGCGCTAATGACTTGCGTGATTTGTGCGTCAATTAATGCCTGTGCACAAGGTGGGGTGCGGCCGAAATGGCTACATGGTTCAAGTGAAACATAAGCGGTAGCGCCGGCTGGGTCATGCCCGCGCGTGCGAGCATCTTGTAGTGCCTGGATTTCCGCATGGGCGCCGCCCGCGGGTTGGGTAAACCCTTCGCCAATCACCGTACTGTTTTTAACCAGTACGCAGCCAACGCGTGGGTTGGGCGTGGTGGTGTACAGACCCCGAACAGCCAGGGTCAGGGCACGTCGCATATAAATCGAGTCGGCGCTAGAAAACATGAACTAAGCAAACCTCAAGGCTAACGCTGCAATGCTGAGAATGTCATGCGCGCAGCTGCAAGCGTTGCATCAATCACCGTATCATCATGGGTGATTGACACAAACCCTGCCTCATAAGCGGATGGGGCAAAGTAGACGCCGGCGGCGAGCATATGATGGAAAAAAGGCTTAAAATTGTCGAGATTGCTACGGCTGACTTCGGCCAGGCAAGTCGGCCGGTGAGCCGCAAAGTATAAGCCAAACATCCCCCCTACATGATCTGTTGAGAAAGTCATGCCGGCTTCGTGGGCTGCTTGCGTGAGGCCTGCTGTCAGGCGCGCTGTGCGAGCTTCTAGCTGGTCATAAAAATTAGGCGCTTGCAGACGTTTCAAGGTAGCCAGTCCGGCGGCAACCGCCAGCGGGTTGCCGGCCAGCGTGCCCGCTTGATAGACGGCGCCAAGGGGCGCTAAATGCGCCATGATATCGCGCCGCCCGCCAAATGCAGCGGCGGGCATGCCACCTCCAATGATTTTGCCTAGACAGCTCAAATCCGGTGTAATGCCGTAGAGTGCTTGTGCGCCCCCTAGGGCCACGCGGAAACCGCTCATGACTTCATCAAAAATTAAGAGTGCGCCATGCTGAGTGCATAGCTCGCGCAGCATGCGAAGAAATTCAGGCGTACCGCGCACTAAATTCATGTTGCCAGCGATTGGCTCAACGATGACGGCGGCAATTTCTTCACCGATTGATGCAAAGGTTTCACTGAGTTGCGCCAGATTGTTATATTCAAGCACCGTGGTATGCTGAGCAATCGCCTCAGGCACGCCCGCCGAGGTCGGTTGCCCAAAGCTTAAAAGTCCAGAGCCTGCTTTGATTAGCAAGCTGTCTGCATGACCGTGATAACACCCTGCAAATTTAATAATGCGATGACGTCCGGTGAAACCTCGCGCGAGCCGCAGTGCGCTCATCGTCGCTTCGGTGCCACTAGAGACCAGCCGTACTTGCTCGATTGACGGAACCAGCTTACAAATCTCTTCGGCCATCTCAATCTCAGCCTCGGTTGGGGTCCCAAAGCTAAAGCCGCGGGTGAGCGCGGTTTGGACGGCAGCTAGCACCTGCGCATCTAAATGGCCGAGAATCATGGGGCCCCATGAGCCGATGTAATCAATGTAACGCTTACCATCGGCATCCCAAAAGTGAGGTCCTAAGGCGCGTTCGATAAAACAAGGTGTCCCCCCCACCGAGCAAAATGCCCGCACGGGAGAGTTAACGCCGCCGGGGATGGTTTTTTGAGCTCGCGCGAATAGGTCATGATTACGGGACATGGGTAATTTCTCGGAAAAAAGTGCGCCTAGGAGACAATCAAGGTTAAAAATGGGCGAGTTGCAATCACTTAAGACTGTGCGCAAGGAATTGTTCTAAGCGTTCGCTTTTTGGGTGCAAAAATAGTTCATCAGGATGTCCTTCTTCCTCAATCCGTCCTCGATGCAAGAAAATCACATGGTTTGATAAATGGCGCGCGAACCCCATTTCATGGGTCACAACGATCATTGTACGGCCTTCGTTAGCCAAAGTTTGCATGACTTTGAGCACGTCACCTACAAGTTCTGGATCAAGGGCCGAAGTGGGTTCATCAAATAACAGAACATCGGGGTGCATGGCGAGGGCGCGGGCAATCGCGACCCGTTGTTGCTGCCCGCCTGATAAATGTGATGGATATTTCTTTTCAAGGTCGCGTCCGAGCCCGACTTTGTCTAAATAGAGGCGGGCGCGTTCTTGCGCTTGCGCGCGCGATAGACCGAGTACATGCACCGGTGCTTCGGTGACATTTTCTAGCACCGTTAAATGCGCCCATAAATTGAAATGTTGAAAAACCATTGCCAGCCGCGTGCGCAGGCGTTGCAATAAGGTGTGGTCGGCGACGCGCATCTGGCCTTGCTTATTGGCAATCGTGTGCACTTCCTCGCCATCAATAATGATGCGTCCGGCGTTGGGTTGCTCAAGAAAATTGATGCAGCGCAAGAACGTGCTTTTGCCCGAGCCGGATGAGCCGATGATGCTGATGACATCGCCCGCCTTGGCCCGCAGCGATACACCTTTAAGGACTGCCTGCTCGCCGTATTTTTTATGCAAATCGGTAACGACTAATTTATAGTGAGATGAATCCATGAAAGGTGTATAGGTAGAAAAGGTATATAGGTAGCTCGTGTGGTTTTATAAATAAGCGAGCCAGCGCCGCTCTGCGCACCTGAAGAGCCAAACTAGCGCAAACGAAATACATAGATAAAGCAATGCCGCAAAACTAAACGCCTGCAAAGTCAGATAGCTAGCAGAGTTTGCGTCACGGGCGATTTTTAAGATATCCGGTACAGTCGCGGTAAAAGCGATGGTTGTCGCATGCAGCATTAAAATCACTTCATTGCTATAAGCCGGCAACGCCCGTCTCAGTGCTGAGGGCAAAATAATGCGTCGATACAGCGTGAATTTCGTCATGCCATAGGCGCGAGCTGCCTCGATTTCGTGAGGCGAGCTGGCTTTGATTGCCCCGGCAAAAATCTCCGTGGTATAGGCACACGTATTTAAGGCGAAGGCGAGTAGAGTGCAATTCATCCCATCACGGAAAAAATCGCTTAATAGAGGGGTTGTCTGGACAACATTAAGAGTGTAGACGCCAGTATAAAAAAACAACAACTGAACATACAGTGGGGTGCCGCGAAATAGATAGGTATAGAGCCGAACCGGCGCTGAAATAAGACGATGGCTTGACACCCGCGCTACGGCCAGCGGGATCGCTAGGCAAAAGCCGAAAGCGATCGATACCACTAATAGCCATAACGTGATCACTAAACCGGTATATTGATAGCCGTCCGTGAAAAGATAGGTTTGCCAGTAATCGTGCAGGAGTTCGATCATAGCGCCACCTTACGAACCCCGGTCAAATAACGGCGCTCTAAAGCCAACAGCACAAGACTGGAAAGCGCGGTGAGGGCAAGGTAGATCAGGCCGGCTACGAGTACAAAGAAAAATACATTATGCGTGCCCTTGCCCGCGTCTTGTGCCGCCTTGATAAGGTCTGAGAGGCCGATGAGCGAGACCAGTGCAGTGGCTTTCAATAACACTTGCCAGTTATTGCCAATCCCAGGTAACGCAAAACGCATCATTTGCGCAAACAGGATACGTCGAAATATCTGCCATCGTGTCATGCCATACGCCGCACCGGCTTCAAGCTGGCCACGCGGGACAGCTTGAAAAGCACCCCGAAAAGTTTCTGTGAAATAGGCACCATAGATAAAGCCGAGGGTCAGCACGCCAGCCGTGAAAGGATAAATCTCTAGCGGATCGACGCCAATGAAGTCGGTTAAATTATTGAGCCAGATTTGCATGCTATAAAAAATCAGCAGCATCAGCACCAAATCCGGTACGCTACGAATCAACGTAGTATAGGCGGTAGCGAACCCCCGGGCCGTTCGGTTTTTCGAGAGCTTGGCGCTGGCGCCGGCTAACCCAAGCATAAATGAGACCGCCAGCGACAGCAGTGCGAGCTGAATGGTTTGCCATGTACCCTGCACAATTAATGGGCCGTATCCCTGTAAAAACATGAGTATTTAAAAAAATTAAAAAGAAAAAATGGTCTAATCGTGATAGCTATTAAAGCTGAAATATTTTTCGATTAATGCTTGATAGGTACCGTTTTGTTGGAACTCAGCAAGTGCTTGATTGAGTTGCCCCTGCAAATCCGTATCTCCTTTACGTAGACCAATGGCAATCCCCTGGCCCATTATTTCGGGGTCATTTAGAGCCGGTCCGGCAAAGGCAAAGCCTTGGCCACTCTGGGTTTTTAGAAAGCCAACATTGGCTTGCATTTCATCTTGTAGTGACGCATCAAGTCGCCCGGACCGAAGATCGGCATAAACCAGATCTTGGTTTGGATAGGCGATGATCTTGACCCCTCTGGGCACCCAGTGTCGCTTTGCATAAATTTCCGCCGTGGTGCCTTGTTGCACACCAATACGTTTGCCGTGTAGCGTACTGGCATCTGGCGTTAGTTTTGCATCAGCCAATGCTACCATGCGCGCGGGGGCATTGAATAATTTATTGGAAAAATCGATTTGCTTTTTGCGGGGTGCAGTGACCGCCATAGATGACAAAATGGCATCAAATTTGCGCGCCTTTAACGCCGGAATGATGCTGTCGAAATCCTGCTCAACCCAGATGCACTTTGCTTGCAGCTTAGCACAGAGTGCTTCGCCAATATCTATATCCAGGCCCTGCATTTGACCATTCGCGCTTTTATACTCGAAAGGCGGATAGCTTGGGTCGACGCCGAAACGAATAACTTTCCAGTCCTTCGCGCTTACACTGGCAGCGGCAAGCGCAAGTGCCAGATAAATGGCAAGCCTTTTCATAATCGTTATCTCTAGTTAAAAGCCAGCATTTTAGCGTAGCATGAACACTTGCGATGACAGGCGCATCGCATAATGTAAACGAAACCGGTGAACCCCGCTATTACGGCAGTTTGGCCGGGCCGTTTTGCCTATTTTTAAGTGTGTTGCTCAATCCACAAAGAGCGTATTTAACGCTGAAGCGACTGCGCTGTCGACGGTATTGTAGGTGACCGCGGTCGTTTCGAAAATATAATGCGTCGTATATTTGCCTAAACGCTCGCAGATTTCCTCTTGAATCAGTTCAGGAGCTACCTCTAGCTTTAAGTACCAAGTGGTTGATGAGAGTTGCGTCTGGAATGCCCCATATTCCGTCATAATGGCGTCAAATTCAGGTGCGTCCTGATCGCGACAGACGATGACAAAATTTCCTTTCATACATGCTCCTTGCCTTACGAGTAAAGCGGTTGAAATTAAATCATACCTCTGTTGCTGATGCTTGTACGTTATGTTTAACCTATTTTAACCGGTGAGTGCATGAAATTGCCTGCTCTCAAGCTACCTATACCTGCTGCCTCAGCTTGGCGGCTGCTCCCAAATCGCTGGGATTTTGTTGTTTTTCCGTTAATCATTTGCTTGATTGCAATGGCGGCAATTGGTTTTCAGCAAACCATGGCGCCACTCACTACGTTAAAAACCCAAGCGATTTCGCTTGATCCGGCGAATTTGCCGGAATATGCGTTGCGCACAACTTTACGTATGTTAGCGGCGATGGTCGCGGCGCTGATCTTTACGCTGATCTATGGCACCCTCGCGGCCAAGAGCCGGCGGGCGCAAAAAATCCTGATACCCATACTCGATATTTTGCAGTCAGTGCCAGTGTTGGGCTATATCTCATTTACGGTGGCTTTTTTCTTGGCTCTTTTTCCAGCACGCGTGATCGGGGCTGAGTGTGCGGCTATTTTCGCCATATTTACGAGCCAAGCATGGAATATGACCTTTAGCTTTTATCAGTCACTGCGTACGGTGCCGGGTGATCTGGACGAAGTATCGCGCAGTTTTCATTTGAGTGGTTGGCAACGTTTCTGGAAGCTCGAAGTGCCATTTTCAATGCCTGGCTTAGTATGGAACATGATGATGTCAATGTCAGGCGGCTGGTTTTTTGTGGTGGCGTCAGAAGCTATTACGGTGGGTAACCACACCATTACCCTACCTGGCATCGGGGCATATCTTGCGCAGGCGATTGCTCAGCGTGATTTAACCGCGGTAGGCTGGGTGATTTTAACCATGACGGCGGTGATTTTGGCATATGATCAACTCCTCTTCCGCCCGTTGATTGCTTGGGCCGATAAATTCCGTCTTGAAACCACCAGTTCGGGGATGGCGCCTGAATCTTGGTTGCTTGATTTGGTCCGCCGAACACGATTGATTCGTTGTTTACTCGTACCCGTAGGTTGGATCTTAGCGGCGATAGCGCGTTTGCCGGTGCGTTTTGTATTTAAAGCGCCAGCGTTTTTGGTGGCGCCTAAATTTTCTGCTCAATTGCCCCGGATCAATTTGACCGTAAAGGCCGTGGATATGATCTGGAGTGGCACGGTCCTGCTGACCACGGGCTATCTTGCCTGGCGGGTGTCAAACTATGTCTGTACGGAGGTGGGCTGGAGCGATCTAAGGCTGGCCTTAAGTCTCGGTTGTGCGACTTTTTTGAGGGTAGTGCTGTTAATTGCGCTGGCTTCTATTATTTGGGTGCCTATCGGTGTGTTGATTGGGCTGCGGCCTGCGCTAGCCGAAAAAGCTCAGTCGCTGGCGCAATTTTTGGCCGCGTTTCCAGCTAATCTTTTGTTTCCGGTATTTGTGGTCACGATTGCGCGTTTTCAGCTCAACCCGGATATCTGGCTCTCTCCGCTGATCATACTGGGTACCCAATGGTATATCCTCTTTAACGTGATTGCTGGGGCGAGTGCTTTTCCAAATGATTTCAAGGAAGCGGCGACTAATTTTCGAATTCGTGGCTGGCAATGGTGGCGGCAAGTGATGCTGCCGGGTATCTTCCCTTATTACGTTACAGGGGCGATTGCAGCTGTAGGTGGTGCATGGAATGCGAGTATTGTGTCTGAGGTGGTCTCATGGGGAGATACAAAGTTCGTCGCCCACGGCTTAGGTGCGTATATTGCAGAGGCGACCACGGCGGGTCATTATCCTCGTATCATTTTGGGCATTACCGTCATGGTGTTATTTGTGACTTTATTTAACCGGCTGTTATGGCGTCCAATGTATGCTTATGCTGAAAATAAGTTTCGTCTTGGCTAACCGGCAGCAAAAGAGAGTGGCTATTCCGCCGCTGATTTGACATACTACTCAAGGTGCGCCGGTGTTAGCCGGTCGCTTTGTTTCGCTTCATTCAGTACGACTTATAGAGATCCATGCACAATCCAGCCCTCAGTCACCCCGATGAAATTTTACGCGTCACCAACGTCCGGCGCGGTTTCAAAAAAACGCAGGGAGAGCTGCTAGTGCTTGATGGCGCAAGCCTTACATTAAAAGCCGGTGAAATCGTTGGCTTGCTAGGCCGTTCGGGCTCTGGCAAATCAACCTTGTTGCGCATTATCGCTGGCTTGATCGAGCCCAGCGGTGGGGAGATTGAATACCTCGGCAAACCTTTAACCGGCCCGGCCGAGGGGGTTGCTATGGTGTTTCAGACATTTGCCTTATTTCCTTGGCTCACGGTGCTGCAAAATGTTGAGGCTGGGCTTGAAGCCCTCGGCGTTGGTGCGCGTGAACGGCGCCAACGTGCGCTGGCGGCGATTGATCTGATTGGTCTGGATGGTTTTGAGAGCGCTTATCCGCGCGAGTTGTCAGGTGGCATGAGGCAACGCGTTGGCTTTGCGCGGGCGCTGGTGGTTGACCCAACTTTACTGTTAATGGATGAACCGTTTTCAGCGCTTGATGTATTGACTGCCGAGACGTTGCGCACAGATTTGTTGGATCTATGGAGTGAGAAACACTTACCCATTAAATCGATATTGATTGTCACGCATAATGTGGAAGAAGCGGTCTTTATGTGTGACCGTGTTTTATTACTGTCATCTAATCCCGGCCGCGTCATTGCTGAAATTCCTGTCCCTTTTAAGCATCCACGCAACCGGCTTGACCCAGCCTTTAGGCGCTTGGTTGATGATATTTATGCGCAAATGACGATGCGCTCGAATGCTGATGGAGTGCGTAAGGGCCTAACGTTGGGTAGCTGGTTGCCAGAGGTATCGACTAACTTAATGGCGGGTTTAATCGAAACGGTTGCCGCCCCTCCCTACGAGGGTAAAGCTGATTTGCCGGAAATCGCGCGCACGCTGCACCTTGAAGTGGATGATCTATTTCCAGTCACTGAGATGATGCAACACCTGGGTTTTGCAGATGTCCGCGAGGGCGATATTTTCCTCACGCCGCCGGGCAAAAAATTTGCTGAATACGGCACTCAGGAACGCAAGCAAATATTTGCCGAGCACTTGCTGCGGAATGTGCCGCTGGCGGCTTGGATCAAGCGAGTATTAAACGAGCGACCTGGCCGTCGCGCGCCGCGTGTGCGGTTTGAGCAAGAGTTAGAAGATTTTTTATCGGACAGCGCTGCTGAACAAACGCTTGACGCGGTGATCAACTGGGGCCGGTATGCAGAAATTTTCTCTTACAACGATCAATCCGAGACCTTCAGTTTAGAGGATGATTGACTAGAGCCTAGCCAGCGAGGATGGCAAATATAATCGGCAACGGGCAAGCTATCTCGTATAATCGATAGCTTGCTAAAACCCATTACGCTTGATAGCGTATCTGCCCTTGCTACCATGAAAGCTGTCGAAATCCGCGAGAAATTTTTACGCTTCTTTGAATCGAAAAATCATACGATTGTTCGCTCATCGAGCCTGATCCCTGTCAACGATCCAACCTTATTGTTTACCAATTCTGGCATGGTGCAGTTCAAAGATGTCTTTCTGGGGACTGATGCGCGTCCCTATGTACGCGCAACCAGTGCTCAGCGCAGCCTACGCGCGGGCGGTAAACATAACGATCTAGAGAACGTTGGCTATACCGCTCGCCATCACACTTTCTTTGAAATGCTTGGCAATTTCTCATTTGGCGATTATTTCAAGCGCGATGCGATTCATTATGCCTGGCAACTGTTAACTCAAGTTTATCAATTACCGTCAGAAAAACTTTGGGTCACGGTGTATCAAGAGGACGATGAGGCTTACGAGATTTGGGCGCAAGAGATTGGTGTGCCGACCGCGCGGATTGTGCGCATTGGCGACAACAAAGGCGCGCGCCATGCCTCTGACAATTTTTGGCAGATGGCGGATACGGGGCCGTGTGGTCCTTGCTCTGAGATTTTTTATGATCACGGTCCGGAGGTTTGTGGCGGGCCGCCAGGTTCACCGGATGAAGATGGCGATCGCTATATTGAAATCTGGAATTTGGTTTTTATGCAATTCAATCGGGATGCGCATGGTGTGCTGACGCCACTGCCTAAACCATGCGTCGATACAGGCATGGGGCTTGAACGAATTGCCGCAGTTTTGCAGAATGTGCATAGCAATTATGAAATCGATCTTTTTCAGGTGTTGATTCGTGCTGCAGCACGTGAAACCAGTGTGGCCGATACCCGCCATCATTCGCTTAAGGTGATTGCTGACCATATTCGCGCCTGCGCATTTTTAATTACTGATGGCGTGATTGCCGGTAACGAAGGTCGTGGTTATGTATTACGCCGGATTATTCGACGGGCGATCCGGCATGGTTATAAGCTAGGTTGCGTACAGCCCTTCTTTCATAAACTGGTAAAAGATCTGGTCGCTGAAATGGGGCCGGCGTATCCAGAACTCGGTGCTGCCCAAGACCGGGTGACTGACCTGTTGCGCCAAGAAGAAGAGCGTTTCTTTGAGACCATCGCAAATGGCATGAGTATGCTCGAAATGGCTCTAAACGAGCTCGAAGCCACCGCCGGTACTAAAGCCCAGGCAGGTGCAATTGTGCTATCGGGTGAAATTGCTTTTAAGCTCCATGATACCTATGGTTTTCCGCTCGATTTGACCGCCGATGTGTGCCGCGAGCGTGATATACGCGTTGATGAAGCTGCTTTTGATGCGGCCATGAAGCGCCAGCGCGAACAAGCCCGGGCGGCAGGTAAATTCAATCTGTCAAATGCGCTTGAGTATAGCGGCGCTAAAACGATTTTCAGGGGCTATCAAGAACTCAATGTGACCGGTGCGAAGATTACTGCACTCTATGTGGAGGGGGTTTTAAGTCAACGTTTGCAGGCTGGCCAACGAGGGATTGTGGTGCTTGACGCCACGCCATTTTATGCGGAGTCAGGCGGGCAAGCTGGCGACCAAGGCGCATTAACCCAAATCACTGAAATTCAGTCTGAGGGTGCACATTTTGTCGTGACGGATACCGCAAAAATTCAGGCCGAGGTTACCGGCCATCATGGCTTGCTTGAGCGGGGCGAATTAAAATTGGGTGACACCGTGCAAGCCGTCGTCGATCGTCAACGCCGCCAGCACACGATCCGTAATCATTCGGCCACCCATTTACTGCATAAGGCGTTGCGCGATGTACTCGGTAGCCACGTGCAGCAAAAGGGTTCACTGGTTGATGCGGAGAAGACGCGTTTTGACTTTTCTCATCATGCACCGCTGAGCCATGCTGAAATTCAACGTATTGAGACGATCGTCAATACCGAAATTCTGCGCAATGTTTCGACACAGGCGCAGTCAATGTCCTATGACGATGCACTGAAAAGTGGTGCAATGGCATTGTTTGGCGAAAAATATAGCGATCAAGTGCGGGTGCTCGAGATCGGCTTTTCACGCGAATTATGTGGCGGTACGCATGTTGCTCGCACCGGCGATATTGGCCTCTTTAAGATTGTTTTTGAAGGGGGGGTTGCCGCTGGTATCAGACGCATTGAGGCAATTACTGGGGAGCAGGCGCTGCGCTTTGTGCAAGAAGCGGATGAACGCATTGCTAATGCAGCTCACTTATTAAAAGCTCAGCCCGCTGAGCTTAATCAGCGCATTGGACAGCTGCAAGATCATGCTAAAGCCCTTGAAAAAGAGTTGGCTCAATTAAAATCAAAATTGGCGGGTTATCAGCTTGATGCACTGGCGGCGCTTGCGGTCAAAGTAGGTGAAATACATGTGTTGTCAGCACAACTTGAGGGTGCTGATGCGCAGATCTTACGCGAAGCCGTTGACAAACTAAAAGACACATTAAAAAATGCGGCAATTGTATTAGCGAGTGTTAGCAGTGGCAAAATCAGCTTAATTGCGGGTGTCACAGCACCGCTTAATAGCAAAGTTAAAGCGGGCGAGTTGGTTAATTTTGTCGCGCAACAGGTTGGCGGAAAGGGAGGCGGACGGGCGGATATGGCGCAAGCTGGCGGCACTCATCCGGCGGCTTTGCCCGTAGCGTTGGCTACAGTAAAAGAGTGGATCGAACGTCAATTATGACTATGTCCGCTTTATATTCAACTCTATTACGACTGCTCTCAGACCTTCGAGATAAAAATTAAACGGATCGACGCCATGAAGAATTCGATGCATTTTGATAAAGAAGTTGACGCCTGTGGGTTGAACTGCCCATTGCCGATTCTGCGGGCAAAAAAAGCCCTAGCCGATATGCAAAGCGGACAGATTCTAAAAGTGCTCGCGACTGATCCGGGGGCACAGCGTGATTTTGCTGCGTTTGCAAAGCAGACCGGTAATCAAATTATTGAGGTATCAACGCAGGATGACGTTTTTACCTTATTGATGCGTCGACGTTAGGTCAAATTCCGTTGGTTAGCAGCCTGACTGAGGGCCAGCAGGTTTTCGTCTATTTCTCAAAATCGGATATCCAGCCTCGACCCTTTCTACGATCTCATGGAATACTCTCCTTGCAAACCAGGGACCTTTCATATACTGTCTAACTCGAGGGGGGCTTTGGTAGCATCGACTCGCATTGGTCGAAAAACCGGAAGACCAAAGCGAATGTAGAAAAAAACGGGGGAGCATGGCTATGTCCAAGATTATCTTCGGCAATTTCATCAATCAGTTTATGACTGATAGGGCAAATGTCGCCGAGCTTACTTGGTTGTCTTCACGGAAAATCTGGTACGCACACGACGGGGATATGGTCATCATCCCTTATCCAATCACTGAGTATTTTAAGCAATACGCCTACAGCATTACCGGAACCACAGCGGGGCATGTCGAAGTGCTATGCCCTGGCGGCAGCATTGATGCGTATCTAGCTTCGCGCATACGAGATGACCCAAACGCGTACGAGGCCTGGTTAGGTTTTACCCGAAATCGCTTGAACGCGACTGCTGATGCGTATATGCAGGATCAAGTCACTACGGATTTCTGCGCAGCCGCCAATATACCTATTTATCCATACCGAAAATTTCCTTCCCCAAGCGTATTGGACGTGGTTTCGCGAATTAACACCAAGTCAGGTTTCAGGGATATCGCAGCTTCCTTGAATATCAGAACGGTGCCTGGAACGACCGTTCAAGGTGTCAATCAGGCTCAAAAAGCCGCCCGTGATCTTTTACAACAGTATGGGCCATTAATTATAAAAATCGATCGCGGAGCAGGTGGGTATGGTCACGTCATCATCAATGATGAAACAGATGTAGACAATATTCCAACATCGCTTAACAAATTCTCAGAACCCGCCAATCGATACACGATCGAAAAATTGATGACGTTTGTGTCGTTGCCGAGCATCGAGTTTGAAATCGCGGAATCTGGGCCGAGAAAGGCGTATGAATGTAGTATGAGGTGTGTTAATAATGCTTGGACAGGAATGATCACGCCCGCCTATGATTTGCCTAGCAGTATCCAGCATGCGATGAATCAATGGGGTGCGCGATTAACCGAATCTCTATATCAGCATGGTTTTCGAGGTACGGTCGATATAGATTGTGGTGTCACTGGGGATGGGACACTCTATGCTAATGAATCGAACTGTCGACATACAGGGGGGAGTTACACTCATTTCTTGCTGGGCCGTTTGAAAGGCGACGATTATTTGACGTCGACAACATGGTTGACCGATAGTCGGGTAAGTGCAACAGATCACACTTTCGAGGACGGTGTCGAGGCAGTTCAGGCGTCTGGACTCGCATGGAGTTCTACCCGTGGCGAAGGCGTGGTGTTGACTGCAGACACTAGGCATATGGATAAGAAGTGGCATTATCTAGTGATAGCAAAGACACCCGCCCATGCACTTAATACGGAGCAACAATTGCTTGCGCTGCTAGGAGTGTGACCGGAGAATGCAGCGTGCTGCACCCATCATCTGAATATCATTTGACTTTTGAGGAGGAGGTTTAAATGTTAGAGGCTCTTACACCACTACGTCAATTTACTTTGAGCGGCGATTTCTGGAGACAAATACCCGGATATAGCGAGGTCAGTGAGCAAGATTTTTCCGATCCGGCATGGCAAGAACGCAATAGCATCATGCGTCCCGAAAAAATCCGCGACCTTCTGCAGGGCAACGTAGCGGAGCAATTTATCAGCGATCTTTCTGAGGGACTCTCTCATTCGACGATGTCGATGAGAATTACGCCGTACATACTGTCACTGATTGACTGGAGTGCGGCGAAAAAAGATCCAATTCGTCGGCAGTTTCTGCCCCTGAAGTCAGAGATGATAGCCGCTCACCCATTACTACGACTTGACTCGTTAAATGAGCATGGCGATCAAATTTCCGAGGGAGTGGTACATCGATATCCAGATCGAGCGTTGTTCTTGGCGACCGATAAATGTCCTGTTTACTGTCGTTTCTGCACTCGGAGTTACAGTGTCGGTGTCGATACACCAACGGTTACGAAGGATCGTAATGCACCGGTTGCAGACAGGTGGAGGTCGGCGATTGAGGCGATTAAAAAGTCTGCAACTATCGTCGATGTAGTCGTTTCTGGAGGCGATTGTTTTCGCTTAAAAGCGAGCCATCTGTTGGAGTTGGGCAGTGAGTTGATTAATCTGGGAAAACTAAAACGCATTCGGTTTGCGTCGAAAGGTCTCTCCGTTTTGCCGATGAAGATCATGCATGATCGTGCTTGGACGGATGCGCTTATTCGACTCTCAGACATGGGCCGGGCACAAGGGGTTGAAATCTCGTTTCATACTCATATTAATCATCCACGTGAAGTGACGCACTATGTTGTGGATGCAGCGAGGTTATTGTTTACAAATGGCGTGATGGTGCGTAACCAGTCTGTTCTGCTGCGTGGCGTCAATGACGGATTTTCTGAGATGACTCGGCTGGTCAAGCTTTTAAGTGATAATCATATACACCCCTACTATACTTACGTCTGCGACCTGGTCAGCGGTATCGAAGATATGAGGACCTCAATCGACTCTGCGTGCCATCTAGAGAAGCGCGTTCGCGGGATCACGGCGGGCTACAATACGCCATTGTTCATTGTGGATGCGCCAGGTGGAGGTGGTAAGCGCGATGTTCACAGCTACGAGGTATATGACAAAGAGACCGGTCTTACTGTCTACGCGGCTCCTGGTGTGAGGCCGGGAAAACTATTCGTTTATCCGGATCCGCTGCACAGTCTCTCGCCGGGGATTGCAGCTGATTGGGCAAGCGACGACCGCGCACGGGAGATGGTGCGAATGGTCGTCGAGCGCGCGAAAATGCAGGGCAGAATATCAGGAGGATAAGCCACTTAAGCTCATACCGTGGAGTCTATTGCCGCCAACATTGGCATACGAGCCTGTAAATAGGCTTTAAATTCATCTTTTACTTCTGGGTGGCGCAAAGCGAATTCGACGGTTGCTTTTAGATAGCCCAATTTGCTGCCGCAATCGAAGCGTGTGCCGTTATAACGATAGGCGAGAACTTGTTCATCTTGCATCAGTGATTGAATCGCATCGGTGAGTTGCAATTCGCCGCCCGCACCTGGACGCAGTGCGCGCAGATGCTCGAAAATACGTGGTTTTAAAATATAGCGGCCGACTACGCCAAGGTTAGAGGGAGCGTCTTCCGGCGAAGGTTTTTCGATGATGCCGGATAAATTGATGATATTGTCTTCCCATTCTCTACCTTCTATTACGCCGTATGAGCGTGACTGTTCACGCGGGATTTCTTCCACCCCAATCAATGAACTGTGATAGTGATTAAATTTTTCAACCATCTGTTTTAAGATTGGCTGTGCGCCATCTAACAAATCATCAGCCAGCAAAATAGCAAATGGGTTGTCGCCGACTAATTTTTCCGCGCATAGAATGGCATGGCCGAGGCCAAGTGCTTCTGGTTGGCGCACATAGAAACAATTAATATGAGCTGGTTTGATGCCACGCACGAGCTCAAGCAATTTTTCTTTGCCGTGTGCTTCGAGTGCCGCTTCAATCTCGTAGGATTTGTCAAAATGATCTTCAATCGCACGCTTACCACGTCCGGTCACGAAGATCATTTCAGTAATGCCAGCGGCGATGGCTTCTTCGACGGCATATTGAATTAAAGGCTTATCGACAATCGGCAGCATCTCTTTAGGGCTGGCCTTGGTAGCCGGCAAAAAGCGCGTGCCAAGACCGGCGACTGGAAATACTGCTTTAGTGACTTTTAACATTATGCTGAGGTCCTTTCAGGCGATTGCGAAATAAATCTCAGCCGGCTAGCCGGACGAGTTGAGTATTGAGCTTAGTGAGCATTAACTCGTATTCTGACAGCCTTTTTCGTTCGAGTTCAACCACCTGCGCTGGTGCTTTTGCAACAAAGTGATTATTTTGTAGCTTAGCGTTACATTTTTCGATTTCTATCTCAATCCGTTGCATTTCCTTGGTCAGCCGTTCACGCTCAGTAGCAATATCAATCTCAACTTTTAAGGCCAGTTTCAGCGTGCCAACCAGGGCCACAGGGGCGTCCGCTGCCATCGCGTCGAGGGTTGCCTCATCGGCGCTTAGAGTAACTTCGGATAAGCGTGCGAGGGCGCGCACATAAGGCGCGAATGCTGTCAGCAGGTCAGTATCGCCGCTGGCAAAAAGCGGCACCCGTTGAGCCGGCCCGAGGTTCATTTCACTGCGCAGATTACGGCATGCATCGATGACGGTTTTGAGCTGTGCCGCCCATTGTTCGGCGGCTAGATCGACTTTTTCTTGTTGTGCGCGAGGATAAGGTTGCACCATGATAGAAGTCTGATTTGGCGCCTTGTCGGACGGATAACGGCCAGTCAGTGGCGCGACTTTTTGCCACAGCGCTTCAGTGATAAAAGGAATAATTGGATGGGCCAGCCTTAAAATCGCCTCTAATACGTATAACAACGTATGTCGCGTGCTTTGCTGCTGGGCCGGGGTGCCTGTTTGCAATTGCACTTTAGCAAATTCAAGATACCAATCGCAGTATTCGTCCCAGACAAACTTGTATAAAGTGCTCGCGATCAGATCGAAACGTAATTCAACAAAGCCCTTTTCGATTTCGCCGGTGACCTGTTGCAGTAAAGAAATGATCCAGCGATCTGCGGGCGATAGCTCGCTAGCAGAGTGTTGGCCTGCGCCATCTGCTAAATCAATGCCGCAGTCTTGACCTTCACAATTCATCAACACAAAGCGCGTTGCATTCCACAGCTTGTTACAAAAATTACGATACCCTTCGCAACGTGCTAGCGCAAAATTAATATTGCGTCCTGGCGTAGCCAGTGAGGCAAAAGTAAAGCGTAAAGCATCGGTGCCAAATGACGGAATGCCATGAGGAAATTCGGCGCGGGTTTTTTGTTCCAGGTCAGCGGCTTGTTGTGCATCCTGCAAAGTGGCTAAGCGCTTGGCGATAAGCGCATCCAGGGTGATGCCATCGATTAAATCGATGGGGTCGAGAATATTGCCTTTTGACTTTGACATCTTCTGGCCGTTTGCATCACGCACGAGACCGTGTATATATACCGTATGAAATGGCACCTGGCCGGTAAAATGCTGAGTCAACATTACCATCCGCGCGACCCAGAAGAAAATAATATCAAAGCCCGTGACCAGCACGGAGGATGGCAGAAAATGAGCTAACTCTTTGGTTTGCTTAGGCCAGCCGTGCGCTGAGAAGGGCACTAGCGCTGACGAGAACCAGGTATCGAGCACATCCGCGTCTCGCTTGAGCATGCCTGTATAGCCGCGCGCACGGGCCTGTTCGCGCGCCTCGTCTGCGTTGCGCGCGACATAAATTTGACCTTGTTCGTCGTACCAAGCAGGAATTTGATGGCCCCACCAAAGTTGCCGAGAAATACACCAATCCTGAATATTTTCCAGCCACTGATAATAGGTATTGGTCCAATTTTCAGGGGTAAACTTAATTTCCCCTTTACGCACGGTGTCAAGTGCAATTGCCGCCATCGATTGGCCGGGATGCAGACTGTCCGCTGGGGCTGGCTTATTGACGGCCACAAACCATTGATCGGTGAGCATCGGTTCAATCACCGTCTGCGTCCGGTCGCCGCGTGGCACCATTAATTTGTGAGGTTTGACGCCAGCGAGTAAACCTTGGCTTGCAAGCTCGGCAACAATCAATTGACGCGCCTCGAAGCGATCAAGGCCACGCCAGCGGAGCGGGGTGTTCTCATTAATTTTAGCGTCGAGCGTTAAAATATTAATTAATGGCAGTTGGTGCCGTTGGCCGACCTGGTAATCATTGAAATCGTGCGCCGGCGTTACTTTGACTACGCCAGTCCCAAAAGTGGGGTCCACGTACTCATCCGCAATCACAGGAATTTCGCGCTCGCATAGCGGCAGTCGCACCATTTTTCCAATGAAGGCTTGATAGCGCTCGTCTTGTGGGTGAACCATCAGGGCCGCATCCCCGAGCATGGTTTCTGGGCGGGTGGTGGCGACCGTCAAATCAGCAGAGCCGTCAGCAAGAGGGTAACGGATATGCCAAAGCGAGCCATCCTCTTCCACACTGACCACTTCTAGATCAGAGACGGCAGTCCCTAATTTAGGGTCCCAATTGACTAGCTTTTTGCCGCGATAGATGAGTCCCTGTTCGTATAAGCGAACGAATACTTCGATGACGGCCTGCGACATCTGCGGGCTCATCGTGAAATACTCACGACTCCAATCAATCGACGCGCCTAGACGTTTGATTTGCTCTGTAATGATTGAGCCAGAGGTTTCCTTCCAAGCCCAAACATGCTCGATAAATGTTTCGCGGCCAAGCTCATGGCGTGACAGATTTTGTTTATCGAGCTGACGTTCCACCACCAATTGCGTTGCAATTCCGGCATGATCGGTGCCTGGGACCCAGAGCGTGTTTGCGCCCTGCATCCGGTGATAACGGGCCAGGCTATCCATGATTGTCTGGTTAAACGCATGGCCCATATGCAATGTGCCGGTGACGTTAGGCGGCGGGAGCAGAATTGAAAAATCCTCCTGCTCAGGCAAGAACGTTGGTTGGGCGTAGCCTCTTTGTTCCCAAAGTGGCCTCCAATACGCTTCGATTGCGTGGGGTTCAAAACTTTTGGTGAGAGTGGTGTCGCTGTTATTCATTACAATTTTCTCAAGCATTTTCAGGCGGTACATAGCCAGATGCGGTATCGGCCCCTTCGCCAAAAAAGAATTTTTCGGTTTGTTTGATTAAATACTGTCGCGCACGCGCATCGGCCATATTTAGACGATTTTCGTTAATCAGCATGGTTTGCTGCTTGAGCCAACTCTGCCAAGCTTCTTTCGATATATTCTGATAAATACGTTGGCCTAATGCGCCCGGCAGAGGCGGAAAATCAAGGCCTTCAGCCTCTTTGTCAAGTTTGACACAGTGAACGATACGAGTCATGGATTTAGTCCTATTGAATATTGAATAGTGATGCTCAATGAGAGGGAGTTATTACACAATCCTCTCACAATGTATGAGATGCACATGCTTTATCAAGGATTTGCCTGTTTTTTAAAGCTGTTTCATGAGCACCAATGATTTACGTTGCCAGTTATAGAGGCGGCGGCGATCTTCAGGCAAATCACCAATGCTGGCTTTTCTAAAGCCACGTTTTAAAAACCAGTGTTCCGTGCGCGTGGTCAACACAAATATACGCGTGAGCCCGCGCGCGCGCGCGCGTTGCTCAATATGTTTTAGCAAACGCTCGCCATCGCCTGTCCCTTGCGCATCTGGAGCAACGCTTAGACAGGCCATTTCACCCAATTTTTCTTGCGGATATGGATACAGTGCAGCGCAGCCAAAAAGCACGCCATCATGCTCTATGACAGAAAAATAATTAATCTCGCGCTCAATTTGAGTGCGCTCGCGGCGCACCAGAGTGCCATCAAATTCAAGCGGCTCAATTAACTGTAAAATACCGCCAACATCATCGGCCATTGCTTCGCGCAGACTTTCGAGATTTCTGTCAGAGATCATCGAGCCGACGCCATCGTGAGAGAAAAGCTCAAGCAAAATGCTGCCATCAAGCGTAAACGGAATTAAATGCACACGTGTTACACCCGCTCGACAAGCGCGGATGGCATGAGTTAAATAATTTGCCGCCTCTGCATCAAGGGTGTCTGAGGTTTGCAGTTGCTGGGCTTTAGCAAGCGATAATTCATGTTGCAATTCGCCATGCTCAACGATGCCTGGCATGGATGTCAGATAAATCAGTTTATCCGCATGCAGTGCAATCGCGGCGGCCGAAGCCACATCTTCCATGGACAGATTAAAAGCCTGACCCGTTGGCGAAAAACCCAGTGGCGACAGTAGCACAAATTTGCGATTGGAGAGTGAATGGTGAATCGAATCAGCATCGATCTTACGCACAATCCCGGTATGCTGAAAATCCACGCCATCTAAAATGCCGACTGGCCGGGCCGTGACGAAATTACCCGAAACCACGCTAATGCGTGCGTGGGCCATGGGCGTATTGGGCAGCCCTTGGCTGATGGCGGCTTCGATATCTAGGCGTACCTCGCCGGCGGCTTCTTTAGCAGACTCAAGCGCATCTGCATCAGTAATGCGCATGCCGTTCGAGAATGCTGACTCAACCTGGTGTAACCGTAATTGCTCTTCAACCTGTGGGCGCGAGCCGTGCACCAGCACAATTTGCATCCCCATTGCATGGAGGAACGCAACATCCTGAATTAAGGCGTTAAGCGCGCCTCGTTGCACGAGTTCGCCACCAAATGCAACCACAAAGGTTTTATTGCGAAAAGCATGGATATAAGGTGCGACAGAACGTAACCAATCAACAAAGCGGGCTTGTTGATCGGCAATTTCGAGCGCTTTTTCATGTATTTCATTACAGACTTTCTGAGGAGCCATTTTGTCGCTAGTGGGGATGCTAAAAGAATTCATTCACAGATTATAATGCCTCATTCATCTATTCAATTGTGGCTTGGGATTTATGTCTCGGGCAAGCTACGCAGGTTTTGGCAAATTGTCGACAGTTACCCCCCCTTTATTACCTAAAAAACAGGCGTTAGCTCAGGCGAACCGCTTGCCGCCGATAGAGTTCCCCGCTGACTTACCCGTCTCAGGCAAACGTGCGGCAATTGCCGCCGCGATTGCCGCGCATCAGGTCGTGATTGTATGCGGCGAGACCGGTTCTGGTAAAACTACGCAGTTACCCAAAATCTGCCTGACGCTCGGGCGTGGCCTGGGCGCAGGCGGAGATGGACTGATTGGCCATACTCAGCCACGGCGTTTGGCGGCCACCGCCACCGCACGACGGATCGCGCAAGAGTTGCATACGCCAGTGGGGGAGGTCGTCGGCTATAAAGTGCGCTTTACTGATAAACTGAGCCGTGGCGCTTCCATCAAACTGATGACCGACGGTATTTTGTTAGCAGAAACCCAATCTGATCCACTGCTGCGCGCCTATGATACGTTAATTATTGATGAGGCTCATGAGCGCAGCCTGAATATCGATTTTTTATTGGGTTACCTAAAAGAAATTCTGCCGCGCCGGCCCGATTTAAAATTAATCATTACCTCCGCCACGTTAGATGCTGAGCGGCTTGCTAAGCATTTTAGTCACGCCGGGGGCAAGGCGCCCGTGATTGAAGTGAGTGGCCGACTATACCCGGTTGAGATGCGCTATCGCCCAGTATTAAACGATGACCCGCGGCTGGCGGGTTTATCCGCGACGGCGTCATCTGCGGCGGGGTCCGGCAAGCCTGAAAGTGCGCGGGAAGCCGGGCGCGATTTGATGGAGGCGATTGTCGACGCAGTGGATGAACTGGCGCGTGAGGGCGCGGGCGATGTGCTGGTATTCTTGCCCGGCGAGCGCGAAATTCGTGAGGCGGCGCAAGCACTACGTCAACGCCATCCCCTGCACACTGAAATTTTGCCTTTATTCGCGCGCCTATCAATGGCTGAGCAAGAGCGTGTGTTTAAACCCGGCAATGCACGCCGGATCGTGCTGGCCACTAACGTGGCTGAAACTTCGCTGACGGTGCCCGGTATCCGTTATGTAGTGGATACCGGCCTCGCGCGTGTTAAGCGGTATTCTTATCGTAATAAAGTTGAACAATTACGTATTGAACCGATTTCACAGGCGGCGGCACAGCAACGTGCAGGCCGTTGTGGGCGGGTTGCAAATGGTATCTGTATTCGTTTGTACGATGAGGCTGATTGGCAAACGCGTCCGCGGTTTACCGACCCGGAAATTCTACGCTCTTCATTGGCCGCCGTCATTCTAAGAATGAAATCGCTACAACTGGCTGAGATCGAAAGCTTTCCATTTCTTGAACCGCCACCGGCGAGGGCGATTGCGGATGGCTATCAGTTATTAACTGAGTTAGGGGCCGTCGATAGCGCCCACCATTTAACGCCGGTTGGTCAGACCCTAGCGAGACTGCCGCTTGATCCGCGAGTCGGCCGGATGATCTTGGCTGCGCGTGAGCAACACGCATTGCACGAGGTACTCATTATCGCCAGCGCACTATCGGTGCAAGATCCGCGTGATCGCCCGCTGGAGCTTCAGGGCGCAGCGGACACGGCGCATCGTAAATTTGCCGATCAAAAATCGGAGTTCTTATCTTTGCTTAGAATCTGGCAGTGGTTCGATGAAGCGCTGGCGCATAAAAAATCAAACCGGCAATTGCTGGATTTATGTCGCGCCAATTTCCTGTCACATTTACGTTTACGTGAATGGCGCGATGTCCATAGCCAGTTATTGACCGTGGTCGGTGAGCAGGGGTGGCGGATTAATCAGGCAGCCGCGACATTCGAGCAAATTCATGTGTCACTGTTGAGCGGGTTATTGGGAAATCTTGGACTGAAAGCGGATAACGAGCCTTATTATCTGGGCGCTCGCGGGATCAAGTTTTATTTATGGCCTGGTTCGAGCTTAGCCAAAAAAGCTGGACGTTGGATTATTGCAGCTGAGTTGGTCGAGACCAGCCGCTTATTTGCGCGCACCACCGCGGCCATTGAGCCAACTTGGATTGAGCGCGCTGGCGCGCATTTACTCCGGCAATCCATCAGTGAGCCGCACTGGGAAAAGAAAGCAGCTCAGGTGGTCGCCTTTGAGCGCGCAACACTATATGGTTTAACGGTTTATCATCGCCGTCGCGTGAGTTTTGGTAAACAGACGGCGCAAGCTGCGCTACAGGCGCGGGAAATTTTTATTCGCTCTGCTTTGGTTGAGGGCGAGTTTGACACTAAGCTGCCATTTTTCCAACACAATCGGCAATTGATCGCTGAGATTGAGCAACTTGAACATCGCTCTCGGCGCCAAGATATTCTGATTGATGATGAATTGATTTATGCTTTTTACGATCAAGCCATTCCGCCTGATATTTATACTGGCGCTGATCTTGAGCATTGGTATCGCCAGGCCATGCGGAGTGCCCATAGCAAAAATGAAAAGCTCCTTTTCTTAGCCCGCGATGATCTAATGCGGCATGAAGCCGCTGGCGTGACGACCGAGCTTTTTCCGAAAAAACTGGTGCTGGCTGGGATTGAAATGACCATCTCCTATCACTTCGAGCCAGGCTCGCCCCGTGATGGGGTGACCTTGACGGTGCCAATTTTTGCATTAAACCAAATCGATGCACATCGTTGTGAATGGCTGGTGGCGGGAATGCTTAAAGAAAAGGTCCATTTATTGCTCAAATCATTGCCGCAAAAATTGCGCCGCCATTGTGTTCCCTTACCTGCTTATGCGGCAGGTTTTGTCGAGCGCGCAAGGTTCGGCGTGGGTAGCCTGATGGAAGCGCTGAGTGCGGATATCCGCGAGCAAGAGCAATTCAATGTGCACATGAGTGATTTTAAGCTCGAAACCTTGCCGTCGCATCTGTTCATGAGTTTCAAAGTGATCGATGAATATGGTCGGCAGCTTGCCTCGGGTCGTAATCTTGCGCAATTGCGGGCAGAATTAGGTACCCAAGCGCAGCAAAATTTTCAGAAAATTGCGCTTAAAGCAGTGACTGGCGTAACCGAAGAAAAAGCAAAAGTAGACAATAATGAAAAAACGCACAACCCTGAAAAAGCGCGCAACAATGAAGAGGCACACAACTCTGAGGTTGCAACTGCACTCTACAAAAATTTAACCAGCTGGAGTTTTGGCAGTTTGCCAGAACTCATGGAGATTGAGTGCAACGGAGAAACTTTGATTGGCTATCCAGCACTAGTTGATCGCGGTGCAGCTTGCGATCTAGAGCTTTTTGATCTACCGCAAGAGGCGGCGCGCGCTCATCGAGTTGGCTTACGGCGACTTTTTGCGTTGCAACTGCGTGAAGCAATTCGTTTTATCGAAAAAAATCTGCCGGGTTTTCAGCAGATGGCAATGCAGTACATGCCGCTTGGCACCTCAGATGAGCTTCGTGCACAAATTATTACATGTGCGCTTGAGCTTGCTTGTTTACGCGAGCCATTGCCTACTGATGCCACGGCTTTTACGATACGCTGCGACGAAGGGCGCAGTCGCTTTACATTACTTGCCCAAGAAGTGGCTCGCTTGGCAGCACAAATTCTGACGGCATACGCCACGGTCTCGAAAAAACTTGCGGCAGTGAAAAGTTTTGCGCCGGCTTATGCAGATATGACGCAACAATTGCAGGCTTTGATTGGGAAGCATTTTCTGCTCGATACGCCATATGAGCAGCTTGGCCATTTTCCGCGTTATTTACAAGCGATGACACTACGCATCGATAAATTAAAAAATGATACAGCTCGTGATGCGCGTCTTTTGGCTGAGTTTTCGCCGTTGAGTGTGCGTTATTTACGCACCCAAGGGCAGAGGCGTCACACGGCTCATATTATCGATCCGCAACTGCAGGCGTTTCGCTGGCTGCTCGAAGAATTGCGCGTATCGCTTTTTGCGCAGGAGTTGCGTACCCCGATGCCAATCTCAGTTAAACGGTTACATAAAATTTGGGAGTCGCTTGAGCGCTGAGTCGCGTTTTGCTGTCCCTTTGCCTTTTATGCAAGCAGGCTATTTGAGAGAGCGAATTAGGGGTGATGAGCGGCTAATTTATTGATCATGATCTGCTGATTCTTGCCGATAGCCGAGTATGCGTGAAATACGTAATGCGGTCTCACTAAGTTGAGCGAGCCAAGCATTTTGCATCCGATCAGCGGGGGCGGAAAGGGATAGTCCGGCAACCAGTTTGTTCGTGTCATCATGAATGCCGGCCGCAATGCAACGCACGCCTAGCTCGAGTTCTTCATTATCGCGCGCATAACCATGTTGGCGTACATGGTTTAGCTCACGGGTCAACTTAGCGGCATGAGTAATGCTATTTTGCGTGTGGCCAGCTAACCCAGTACGGGCTATATACGCTTGTACGCTTTCGGTTTCATCCACGGCGAGAAAAAGTTTACCCACCGAGGTCAGATGGAGCGGCGCGCGTGCGCCAATCGCCCGCACCACTTGCATCCCCGAGCGTTCGCTATAGGCTCGTTCGATATAAACAATTTCATCTCCTTGCCGGACGGATAGGTTAATTGTCTGCCCAGTCAGTTGACGCAACTCGTGCATCGGCCCTAATGCCGTATCGCGCACCGAAAGCCGTGCTTTAACCACATTGCCTAGCTCCAGCAGCCGCATGCCAAGCCGGTACGCGCCGGGTTCCGCGCGATCCACAAAACGGCAAGTCACCAGATCATTGAGAATTCTATGCGCGGTAGATGGATGTAATTGAGTTTGCTGCGCAAGCTCTTTTAGGCTAATCGCTTTAGTCTGCATGGCAAGTGCATCTAACAGCCACGTCATGCGCTCAAGCACCTGAATCGAAGTTTTAGTTGGCGAACTGCTATCGCTCATCGCATTGAGTAAAAAGAAGGGAAAGTCTTTTTATACCATAAGTGGCTTGCTCGCTTATCGAACATGCGCATTCGGCACAACAAAACTTTAAAGCTTGCATCATGTGGTCGGTGCGCCAGCGGTCGGACTCTCTGCCAGTGCCTGTACGCATTCGCGTACCAGGGCAGGGCCGCGGTAAATGAGCCCGGTATATAATTGGACAAGTGATGCGCCTGCAGCTAGCTTTGCACGTGCATCGTCGGCTGAAAAAATTCCGCCAACGCCAATGATTGGAATGGCATCGCCTAAGGCAGCATAAAGTTGGCGAATCACGGCATTTGACGCATCGAATAACGGCTTACCTGATAAGCCACCGGCTTCATCCGCAGATTGGAGCCCAATAACCGCTGTACGTGATAGCGTTGTATTGGTTGCAATGACGCCCTCAATACGGTGGCGTAGCAAAGTATCGGCGATTAATTTAATCTGTTCAGCATCAAGATCGGGGGCAATTTTTAACACCAAGGGTACGTGTTTTTTGTATTGATCGGCTAGGCGCTGCTGTTTATCTTTTAATGTAGCCAGTAAGGCATCAAGGGCCGCTTGATCTTGTAACTGACGCAAGTTTTGTGTGTTTGGCGATGAAATATTAATTGTCACATAGCCGGCAAATGGGTAGACTCGTTCCAGACAATACACATAATCATCGGCCGCTTGCGCGAGCGGGGTGTCAGCATTCTTACCAATATTCAGGCCCAGGACACCTTTAAAATGTGCGGCTTGTACATTTTCTACAAATTGCTCAACGCCACCATTATTAAACCCCATCCGGTTAATCAAGGCGCCAGCCTCGGGCAGACGAAACAGGCGTGGACGTGGATTACCAGGTTGCGCGCGGGGTGTCACCGTGCCTACCTCGATAAAGCCAAAGCCAAGCGCTGCGAGGCCATCAATGCAGCCGCCGTCCTTGTCTAATCCCGCGGCCAGGCCAACTGGGTTATCAAAATGTAGCCCCATCACGGTGCGTGGTGCGCGGACTGTGCATAAACCGGGCAGTTTAGTCGCGCCAATGCGACTCGCCGTGCGCAGCAGCGAAAGCGTCAAATGATGGGCTGCTTCTGCGTCCAGACGGAACAGACATGAGCGTGCAAACGGATAAAGAGATTTCAACACGATTGAGCATTAACAATGAAAGTTCGCTATTATGAACGAATTAACCAATAACCCACGCTATTATGAAATTCTGCCCTACTTGTGGTGACACGGTCAATTCAGTCATTCCGCCTGGTGATAACCGGGAGCGTTTTGTGTGTACTCGTTGCGGTGAAACGCATTACCAAAATCCTCGCAATATAGTTGGCACAGTGCCGGTCTGGGACGGTAAAGTTTTACTCTGTCGGCGTGCCATCAATCCGCGTTATGGCTTTTGGACCTTACCCGCGGGCTTTATGGAGCTGGACGAAACCACGACGCAAGGGGCTGCTCGGGAAACCCTCGAAGAAGCTGGGGCGCGGGTAGAAATACAGGAACTTTTTGCGTTATTAAATGTCCCTCGCGCGCGTCAGGTTCATATCTTTTATCGCGCCCGTTTGCTAGATCTTGACTTTGCTGCAGGAGAAGAAAGTTTAGAGGTGCAACTTTTTGACGAAGCAAGCATTCCTTGGCCTGAAATCGCTTTTGCAAGCGTTGAACAAACCTTGCGTTTTTTCTTTGCTGATAGAGCTAGCGGAAATTTTAAGCTACATACGGATGATATTCTCCATACCTTGGCTGTACAATAATGATCCCTTCCCAAGCGTTGAATCTGCGCTTGACTCCGGCTGTGGCGCGTCTGGCTTGCTTGCGGCAAGCGACACATTAGATGTGCAACGCCTGCTCGCGGCTTATCACCAGGGTATTTTCCCCTGGTATTCAGACGGCCAACCGGTCTTGTGGTGGAGCCCAGATCCACGCATGGTTCTAGTCCCTGCAGAATTTAAGATCTCGACCTCATTTAAAAAAACGCTAAAACGCGTACTACGCGAGCCTGCTTGGGAAATTCGCGTGGATACCTGTTTTATCGATATCATCACGGCGTGCGCCCACATCACGCGGCAGGCCCAAAGCGGAACTTGGATTACGCCGGATGTGCTGGCGGCCTACAGTGCGCTGCACCAGCAGGGATTTGCGCATAGCGTTGAGACTTGGTATGAAAATAAGTGCGTTGGTGGTTTATATGGCATGAGCGTCGGCATGATGTTTTTTGGTGAATCGATGTTTGCGTTACGCCCCGATGCATCCAAAATTGCACTGGCTGCATTAGTTAGCCATTTAAAACGGCATCATGTAAACATGCTCGACTGCCAACAAAATACACCACACCTAGCCTCACTCGGCGGGCGTGAAATTCCGCGTCATCTATTTATGACTCATCTGAGCCAGGCTGTGGCTGCGCCGCCTATTCCGTGGCAGTTTGATAAAACAGCATTGCTTGACGTCATGACTTAGTCATGCGCTATGTTAGGCTCAATAAGTACTCACACGCTATAGCGAACCAAACAACGGTGCTTAAAACGGAATATCGTCGTCCATTTCATCAAATCCGCTACTTGCTGGCGCCTGGGCGGGAGGTGCGCTAGGGCGGTTTGGCGCTGCGTTTGCAGGCGTGAAATTGCTTGCGCGCGCAGGGGCTTGAGCAGCCCCTTGCCCGTAGCCGTCATTATCCATTGAAACTGTGCCAGTGCTACGTCCACCGAGCATTTGCATTTGGTCACCCATGATTTCAGTTGAATAGCGATCCTGCCCGCTTTGGTCTTGCCACTTGCGAGTGCGAATCCGCCCTTCAATATAGACGGATGAACCCTTCTTAAGGTAGTCACGTACGACCTCTGCTAGCCGGTTAAAGAAAACCACACGGTGCCATTCCGTCAGTTCTCTCATTTCGCCACTTGCTTTGTCTTTGTAACGTTCCGTCGTCGCCAGACGAATATTGGCTACCGGATCGCCATTAGGTAAAGCGCGGATTTCAGGATCGGCGCCAAGATTGCCAACCAGTATTACTTTATTCACGGATGCCATTAATTTCCCCTGTCAATTCGATGCATAGATTCAGAAAAGCGTGCCGCGCGTGGGCACTGCATATTGGCGGCGATTATAAGCCATGCAACCACGAGTACCGCGCAGCTTATAAATACTGTGTGATAACCTGCATTTTTCAGCAACCAGCCGCCGAACACGCCGCCCATAAAATAGCCGAGCGCTTGCACAGTGTTGTAAATACCCATGGCGGCGCCTTTGCGTGCGCCGGGTGCTAGGGTTGAGATAAGCGAGGGTTGCACTGCCTCAAGCACATTAAAACCCGTAAAATACACCGTCAATATGCCCGCTAACCACCATAGAGTAGGTGGAAATTCAGCGAATGACAACTGGCTTAACAGGATACATAAAATAGCGATGAGCAGCACGGTTTTCATGCGGCCATATTTCCCCGCAGCAATAATCGCCGGGATCATCAGTACAAAAGACAATCCCATTACAGGCAAATAAATCTTCCAGTGCGCAGTAATGGGTAGCCCGGCCGTTTCCAATAAGTGCGGGACTACAATAAAAAGGGCAATCTGGGTGAAGTGTAAGACGAATACCCCAAAATTGAGTCGTAGCAATTCCGCATGGCGTAGTACTTGTGTAAAAGGGGCTTTGCTATGCGCGGTTGGGGCGGCAGGGGTCGGGACGACCCATAACACCACGCCGATTGATGCGACCGCGAGCAGGCCAATGATGCTGAACAATCCGCTCATGCCGAGCCAGCCAAATAAAGTTGGCGCTGCCACCAGCGCCACCGCAAATGATACGCCGATGCTCGCACCGACCATCGCCATTGCTTTAGTGCGATTTTCTGTTGTAGTGAGGTCAGCTAACAAAGCGGTGAGCACTGACGAGATGGCACCAGCACCCTGCAGAGCGCGACCAATGATGATCCAGGTTAGATCGGAGGCCAGCGCGGCTACTAGACTCCCCAGTGCAAAAACCAGCAGCCCCGCAATAATCACGGGTTTGCGCCCAAGCCAATCGGATAGCCACCCATAAGGAATGTAAAAAAACGCTTGCGCCAGTCCATAAATCCCAAGCGCCAGCCCGACGAGTAAGGCATTGTCGCCGCCTGGCACGGTCTTCGCGTACACTGAGAAGACCGGCAGAATCAAAAAGAGACCTAACATGCGCAACGCGAAAATCGCCGCAAGCGAAACGGTTGCGCGAATTTCTTGTGAGTTCATAGATAAGGAGGCAATCAAAGAAAAGCAAACAAACGCAATAGATAAAATTTGGAATTGAGCATGCTGCTCAGTAAGCGATTATAGTAACAGGTTTGAGTTCCCTTTTTGCTACAGGTTATGGAAGAAATCCGCATTCGTGGGGCCCGCACTCACAATTTAAAGAATATCAATCTTGATTTACCCCGCCACCGTTTAATTGTGATTACGGGACTTTCTGGCTCAGGCAAATCGTCGCTGGCGTTTGACACGCTCTATGCTGAAGGCCAGCGGCGCTATGTTGAAAGTTTGTCCGCCTATGCGCGGCAGTTTTTGCAGTTGATGGAAAAACCGGATGTTGATTTGATTGAAGGATTGTCACCGGCCATTTCAATTGAACAAAAAGCCACGTCACATAATCCACGCTCAACGGTGGGGACGGTGACTGAGATTCACGATTATTTGCGCTTACTTTATGCGCGTGTAGGTACGCCTTATTGTCCAGACCATGCGCTGGCTCTTGCGGCGCAAAGTGTATCGCAAATGGTTGATGCAGTACTTGCGTTGCCGCCTGGAACCAAATTGATGATCATGGCACCAGTGGTTGTCAACCGTAAGGGCGAGCATATTGATCTATTTGCGCAAATGCAAGCACAGGGTTTTGTCCGTTTTCGTGTGCGCTCGGGTGGCGGGACCGCAAATGAAGGCAAAGCCCATATTTATGAAGTTGATGACCTGCCAAAGCTGAAAAAGAACGATAAGCATACCATCGATGTCGTGGTAGACCGGGTCAAAACTCATGCCGATATGAAGCAGCGCTTAGCGGAATCATTTGAAACGGCGTTACGGCTTTCTGCTGGCCGGGTGATTGCCGTTGAGATGGAGAGTGAGCATGAACACCTGTTTAGCTCGAAATTTTCCTGCCCGATTTGTTCTTATTCGTTGCCAGAGCTCGAACCACGCCTTTTTTCATTTAATAACCCAATGGGCGCTTGTACTGAGTGCGACGGTCTGGGTCAAATCACGTTTTTTGATCCTAAACGAGTGGTGGCCTTTCCTTCACTGTCGCTAGCCTCGGGTGCAATTAAGGGCTGGGATCGGCGTAACCCATTTTATTTTCAGATGCTACAAAGCCTGGCAGCGCATTTTAAATTTGAGCTTGATGCGCCTTTTGAGACGCTGCCAGAGAAAACCCAAAAAATTATTTTGTTTGGTTCGCAACGAGAGGTCATCCCTTTTTCTTATCTCAATGAACGTGGCCGCACGTCGATTCGCGAGCACGCGTTTGAAGGCATCATTCCTAACCTTGAGCGCCGTTACCGTGAAACTGAGTCGGCGACGGTGCGTGAAGAATTGGCGAAATACCAAAATAATCAGCAATGTCCCGCTTGTGCTGGCGCGCGTTTACGCCGTGAGGCATGCCATGTAAAGCTTGGTGATGGCCCGCACGCGCGCGCAATCTATGAAGTCAGCGCTTGGCCGCTACGCGATACGTTAAATTACTTCCAGACCTTACATCTGACCGGAACTAAACAAGGAATCGCGGACCGGGTGATTAAAGAAATCACCGCGCGCCTGTCGTTTCTGAATGACGTTGGCTTAAATTACCTTTCGCTCGAACGCAGCGCAGATACTTTATCAGGCGGCGAAGCGCAGCGGATTAGACTTGCTTCGCAGATTGGCTCTGGCCTAACCGGGGTGATGTATGTGCTTGATGAGCCTTCAATTGGTCTGCATCAACGCGACAATGACCGCTTAATTAAAACGCTCAAGCATCTGCGAGATTTGGGCAATTCGGTGATTGTGGTTGAGCATGACGAAGACATGATTCGCGCCTCTGATCATGTGGTTGATATGGGCTTGGGCGCCGGCGCGCATGGTGGCTGTGTGATTTCGCAGGGTACGCCTGCGCAAATTGAGGCGGATCCTAATTCATTAACGGGTGCATATCTCGCGGGTCGCCGCCAGATTGCTTTGCCGGCTAAGCGCAAACCAGCAGGGGTACATTCTTTAAAGATTATTGGCGCGCATGGCAATAATCTAAAGCATGTTACGTTTGAGTTGCCGATTGGTCTATTGAGTTGCATTACGGGGGTTTCGGGCTCGGGTAAATCGACTTTAATTAATGACACGTTATATCGTGCGGCTGCCCGCCATTTATACGGCTCAGCTACTGAAGCTGCGCCCTATGAAGAAATTGCCGGGCTTGAACATTTTGACAAGGTGATTAATGTTGACCAGTCTCCGATAGGTCGCACGCCCCGTTCAAATCCGGCAACGTATACGGGCCTTTTCACGCCAATCCGTGAGCTTTTTGCAGGCGTGCCGGCAGCTAAGGAGCGAGGCTATGGCCCGGGTCGATTTTCCTTTAATGTAAAAGGCGGCCGTTGTGAAACGTGTCAAGGCGATGGGGTGCTTAAAGTTGAAATGCACTTTTTGCCAGATGTTTATGTCCCCTGCGATGTGTGTCACAGCAAACGCTACAACCGCGAAACGCTCGAGATTCAATACAAAGGCAAAAATGTCAGCGAAATATTAGCGATGACCGTTGAAGTTGCCTATGAATTCTTTAGGCCGGTGCCAATTGTTGCGCGTAAATTGAAGACTTTGCTTGATGTTGGGCTCGGTTATATCCGTCTTGGCCAAGCGGCCACCACTCTGTCAGGAGGTGAGGCGCAACGGGTGAAGCTTTCGCTAGAGCTCTCCAAACGCGATACTGGCCGCACCCTTTATATTCTTGATGAGCCGACCACGGGCTTGCATTTTCATGATATTTCATTGCTGCTCGAGGTGATTCACCGGCTGAGTGACCAAGGTAATACGGTGGTGATTATTGAACATAACCTTGATGTCATTAAAACCGCGGACTGGGTGATTGATCTGGGTCCAGAAGGTGGGGCTGGTGGCGGTCAAATCATTGCATGCGGCACACCAGAGCAAATCGCCAAGTCAAAAGCAAGCTTTACCGGAAAATATTTAGCGCCACTCTTAAAAAGAAATAATCGCAAAAAACCGCGGGGTAGTGAGATAGAAATGGCATCTAACGCGTAGCGCACGGACTTTAAGAGGAAAGGAAATCGAGATGGAAGAAAATAGAGCACATCAGTCTAAACGTTATGTTCATGCGCCCTACGTTGTAGGTGCGCTAGAGCGCAAATCAAGCAGTGTGCCAGCTAAATGGGTGGCGGTTGAAATCGCCAGCTACATCTTGGCAGGTATTGCGCTGTGGTTAGTGTTAGCGCTGCAACTGCTAAGTGGTTTACTGGCAGGTTTATTTACCTTTCAGTTGATTCGTGCTCTGACCCCTTTACTGGAAAAGCGCTTGTCGAGTCAACGGGCGCGCTGGTTGTCTGTCATGCTGCTGTCGATTATCGTGACCGGTGCTTTAAGTGCCGCGACGGTGGCCGCCATTTCGTATTTTCAACATAGTGCGCCTAACGAACAAAAACTGCTTGAACGGACTTTGCAAATTATTGATGGTGCGCGCGGACAATTGCCACTTTGGTTGCAAAATTACCTACCGGACGATATAGAGGATATTCGCACAGGTGCGCTTGATTGGTTGAGGTCGCATATTGGCGAATTACGACAAGGTGGCAAAAATGTCGCACTGGGTTTCGTGCGGATTGCGCTCGGCATGATTCTCGGCGCGATTGTTGCGGTCAGTGTCACCCGCCGCGTCTATCGCTTGCCATTTGCCGCCGCCTTGGCAGCGCGCGTTAGCCATTTTAGTGATGCGGTTAAGCGGATTGTTTTCGCGCAGGTAAAAATTTCTTTGATCAACGCGACTTTAACCGGCATTTATCTGCTGCTTGCGCTGCCACTGTTCCATATTAACCTGCCGCTGGCGAAAACGCTGGTTCTGCTTACTTTTGTGATCGGGCTGCTGCCGGTCGTAGGTAACCTGATTTCAAATACTGTCATTATTGTGGTTTCATTATCGGCCGCGGGCGCACCGGTGGCGTTTGCTTCGTTGATTTTTCTAGTGGTCATTCATAAACTTGAATATTTTCTGAATGCACGTATTATTGGCATTGAGATTGAAGCTCGTACCTGGGAATTATTATTGGCGATGATTATCATGGAGGCAGGTTTTGGCTTGCCCGGGGTTGTGGCCGCGCCGATTTATTATGCTTATTTGAAATATGAACTTTCTGCCGCGAAGTTAATTTAGTTTAAGAACATGTGATACGCATATATCTATTTTTTAAATCAGGTCTATACTGTATTGACAAATGTGTTCATTTTGTTGAGTTAATTTAACCAGAGGATTTCGGATGAATCGCGAACCCAACCAGACCGAAGTGTTGTTGCGTCAAATGTCAGATATGGATAAGCTCGCAGAACGTGTCAGTGAATTATGTGCACAAGTTGCTGAATTGACTGAAAATGCAGCGTGCGACCCTGAAGCGCAGGCGCGTTTAGCTAAGTTGCAGCAAACCTGGGACAGCAGCAACAGCGATGTACCCGAGCAGATTGAGCAAATCCAAGCCCATATACAACGCGCAGTGGCGTATAGTGAAGAATATACGAAGGCGATGCGCGCTGAGGCGGACCCATCTGAAGCCGCTAACCAGCGCCAACGCTCGGATAAAGTTGCTTATAAGAAGACCCGGCAATTGGCTTAATGATAAGTTGCAATCGTTGGCGCTGAATATAGGCTAAAATGGTTAGAGTAATTACTCAACCCTGGCGACAATTAAGTATGTCAAAGGGGATGAAGAGCGGTGTTTTGTATGATTTTATCAAGAAAAGGCTAGTTAAATGACCAGTAGCGATCTACCTTTACGTTCTAACACGTGGAATGCCGTAAGCGAATTTAGGATGCATCGGCTAACGACTCAGGGTATTTATTCAGATGAATACAAAAATCCATTTGAGTTGGTGCGGGTCGCGTTAAGTACGCTACGCGATAGGCAACGCGCGGTAGTGCAGACGCTGAAAGAACATTTGGCCACAGCCGCGACCCCGGTGATTTCACAGCAGATAAACATGGAGCTTTCGCAAGCAGAACAGGCACTCGCAAAGTGCGAGGGCGAGCTAAATAAAGTGACGCAACTCAGCCACCAACTGATTACTAGGATACTGGATGCAATCCGATAAATTGAGCGTAACGCGTCCGTCGACAAATTAAGCTTAACGCAGCGAGTAGGGATGCTGAGGGCGCGAGCCCAAAACTACTTTTGTAGTAACGGCTTTGATCGAGAGTAAAATTCTAAAAAAGTAGTAAAATAAAAGGTGGCCTCTTGATTAGAAGGCCGCTAATTAGAGGGTGCACTGGCAGAGCAAGTGAAATGTCATGCACGGTGATTTCAAAAAATAATGGAAGGGCAGGGATTATTAATATGACAGCCCGTTTTTTATGGAAGTTGGTTTTCCAATCGGGGGCTCTGGCTGGGCAGGTACTACATCTGCCTAGTGGTGAATTGACCGTTGGTGACCAGCCTGGATGCGATGTACATTTCCCGCTGCCTGGCGCGCACGGGGACCATTGTGTGTTACGCGTTGATGAGCATGGCGTTACTCTACGGCCTCTGCGAATGCGTTGTAAGGTGAATGGCCGCGGCTTAAAAACGGATGAAATTAAGCTGGAGGTGGGACAAATCGTAGATTTGGCTGGTTGCAAGTTTAGCCTTGCGCGTGTGGCCGAAGGCGCGGCAAGTCCAGTCGAAAAGCTGCCCGTTACTCCACCTGCTGGGCGTGGCGCTGTGCGTGCGCGCGATTTGCGCTTATGGGGCATTGGCTTGCCATGCTTAATAGCCGCCGGCTTAGTGATCGGAATGCTACAAGCAGGGCAAGAATTGCGTGCTTCAGTGTCGCGCTATGTGCCATTTAATCTAGAAAGTTATCAAGAGGCGTTGCGGCTAGATGCTGGACTCGCACAGGTAGAAGTCGTCCGTGCTGAAAGCGGTGCGTTGGCGCTCTCTGGCTTATGTCGTGATACAGCTGAATTGGCTCCATTTTTAGTCCGGCTTACAGATGCGGGTATTGCATACAGTAATCAAGTTGTCTGTGAAGATGAACTGCGTCAGGGCATTGCTTACACACTGCGAGCGAATGGCTATCGGGATGCGCGGGTAAGCGCTGGTGCGTCGATAGGTTCAGTGGTAATTGCCGGTAATATCCATGCAGGTAAACGTTGGGACGCAGTGAGTCAGCAATTAAACCGGATGCCGGGCTTGAAGTCGTGGACGGTGAGTAACGATACCGACTCTACAATCACCGGTTTGGTGGATACTTTGCGCGAGCATAAGCTGCTTGCAAAGCTAAGCGTAGCGCGCCAAGGCGGCGATATTTTGACCGTCACGGGCCAATTGCCGGCGGCGCGTCAACAACAACTTAGGCAAGTATTGGACAGCTGGCAAAAGCGCCATGAAGATCGGATTCGCGTCGTGTATCAGGACATCCCAACCTCAAAACTCCAGCTTGGCATCTTCCCTGCCACGGTGACGGGCTTTAGTGGCAACCATAAAACGGCTTATTTACAGCTGGCCAATGGCATGAAAGTGCAAATCGGCAGTACCTTGCCGAGTGGCTATGTGGTGACAAAATTGGATGAGAGTGGGGTGGAGTTGCGCAAAGAAGGGCAACTGGTTCATCTACCGCTTGATCTGTGAGCCGCTCGCAATGAATAGCCCAGTGACGCAGCTTGAAGAGCGCTTATTGATAGATCAAGACGGCAGGCACCGGACGCAACTGGTGACCCAGCTTGAAAGCGAAAAAGATCGAGTGCAACGCTGTTTGCGTCAACCTTGCACGCCGCTGCAATACCGTATCTACAAACAGCAGGCTGTTGCAGTTGAACATGCGCAAACGGTGATTGATGCAGTTTGGTGCGCTTATCATAGGCCGCCTGCGCAAAAAGTTGCTCAGGTCGCTTCTTTATCAGTCATAAAAAAATAGGAATAGCGTGAAACAATGGGTGTTGTTGCTAGCAATGCTGCTAGCTTTCGGACTGGCGCAAGCGCGTATTCCATGGAAGGGTACGCCTTATTTCATTACCACGCGTGGCGCAAAAGTGGCCGATGTTTTAAAAGACATTGGTGCAAATTATGGGGTTCCCGTGATTGTCAGCTCCAAAGTGGACGACCATTTTGTAGGCACGATCCGCAACGAAATGCCGGAGGCGATTCTCGAGCGTTTCATTCAGCTATTTAACCTCGCAACCTATTACGATGGTCAGGCGCTCTATGTATATAAAGGGCATGAAATCAAAAGCCAGATCATCACGCCGCGCTATTTGTCTACCAATAAGCTGGTTAAGTATCTCAATAAAGGTGGCGCGACCGAGCAAAAATATTGCTCGTTGCGCACCGTCAGCAATTTCAATGCGCTCGAAGTATTTGGCGTGCCGATGTGCATTGAGCGCGTGAGCGAGCTGGCAAAAAATCTAGATGAGAAGGTCTTGGACCAGGCGCAAAATCAAGAAACCGTTCAGCTTTTTCCGCTGCGCTTTGCTTCGGCCGATGACAACCTGTATAGCTATCGGACGCAAGAAGTGCGTGTGCCGGGCGTGGTGAGCGTCTTGCGGGAAATGATCCAAGGTCGTTCGCCAATTGGAGAGGGCGTTCCGATTAATAGCGCTAACGGTGGTTTGCTAACGAATACATTACCCGCGTTTTCCGCCGATTCGCGGCTCAATGCGGTGATAGTAAGGGATCGGCAGGTGAATATGCCGATCTACGCGAAATTAATCAAGCAACTGGATCTGCAACCCGTACAGATCGAAATATCGGTCGCCATTATTGATGTCAATGCAGCGAATCTGAGTGCGCTTGGCGTCAACTGGTCGGGTAACGCTAACATAGGCAGATTTGGCGTTGGCTTTAATAGTAACCTGCCGCAGGGGCAGGGCGCGAGTGGCTCGATTAATACCGTGTTGAATGATACAACCGGTTTCATGGTGCAACTCAATGCGCTTGAGCAACATTCACAAGCAAAAATCCTCTCGCGGCCATCCATTGTCACTTTGAACAACGTGCAAGCTGTACTAGATCGTAGCATCACTTTCTATACTAAATTGCAAGGCGAACACGTGGCTAAGCTTGAGTCGGTGTCGGCGGGTTCGCTTTTGCGCGTGACGCCGCGTCTAATTAAAAACGACGGCTATGATCAAATCATGCTCACACTCAATATTCAGGACGGCCGGCAGTCTGATCCGATCCCCGGCAATAATGAGCAATTGCCGCAGATTACCAACGCTGAAATTTCAACTCAAGCGACCTTATTGCCAGGCCAGAGTTTGTTGTTGGGGGGCTTCGTGCAGGACCAACAGATGCAAGGCGAGACTAGAGTACCGTTGTTGGGTGATATCCCGCTGTTGGGTAATATGTTCCGCAATAAAAATGGCACCGCGCACAGTGTCGTGCGGCTCTTTTTAATTAAGGCGGAGCCTCAGCCAATTGGACCGCAACGAGTGCTGGCTAATTTGTCGAAAAACGCGGCAAATCAAAACCAGTCGACAGACCAGCGAGGCGTGTTAGAAAGCACTATTCGTACCGAAATTGCGCAATAATGGCGTTGTTGTTTTGACCATAAAAAAATAAACGCAATAGATGTTTGATGCTACTGTGTTAATGCAAAAATTTGATTTTATAAGGTAGATATATATGAGCATGTCAATTGACCAAATCACTGACGTCATGAGCAACAAAGCGATGGATTTGTCGCGTAGCTTGCAAAATGTAATCTCTCGCCATGATATTTCGGACCCAAACGTAATGAGTCAGGTGCAGTATTTTACGAACCAGCTATATAGTACGATTGGTTTGCAAAGTGCGATTTTAGATGTCTATAAAAAAATCAATCAAGTGATCATTCAACGTATCTAATGACTGAACTTGCGCGGGACATCAAGCAGCTTTTGGTTGAAGCGGCAATTGCAGCGCCTAATCACGGCCTGCTTGCCCAAGCCCAGGGGCTGCTTGAGGCGTTACCCGCGCTTGGGTTGGAGGATAAAACCCAGGCGCTGGCAGCGGCCATGGTGCATTTTGGTCTGCGCCAGCCGCGGGCAGCCTTAAATGCCATAGAAGGGATTGAAGATACGTGTGCGCAAGATTTGCGCCAGATGGTTGCAGATTACACGGCTGACCTAGTGAGTAAAAAGCACTCGCTAGGTTAACACACGCTATTTATTTGCTTTTGGTGAGCTTCTTTTTCTCTCGGAGAACTATTTTTTATGTCCATCGATATCCAATCGATTCCGCCTTCAATGCTAGCGCCTGCAGCGCATGGGCTCGATCTCATGGTGCCGCAGCCCTCTGTCGAGCAAGTGGAAGGTTTCGCCAAATTATTGCAATCTAATGCGATACCCAAACATGAAGAATCGCTGCTTAAAGCGATGCAGACGCAAAGCGAACACACTGCGCAACGGTTAGCGCCGGCGTTGGATAAAGCGGTTGATGAACCCGGGGCGATGCTAAAGGTGCAACACGGTTTAGTCAAAACCGTGCTAGAACTCGATCTGGCGGCAAGAATTGCCAAAGCCGGCGCCGATGGAATCAACAAGCTTACGTCAATGTCATGAGCAAGAATTTTATTGTGGGTTGCCTATTGGCGCTTAGTCTATTGTTGTCAGGCTGCAAAGTGACGTTGTACTCGGAGTTGTCCGAATATGAAGCGAATCAAATGCTCGCGCTGTTAATGGCGAATCAGATTGATGCCGCGAAGCAAACGGATAAAGTGGGTGGTTTAACCTTGCGCATCAAAAAATCGCAATTTATTCAGGCTGTCGAAATTTTGCGGCAAAATGGCTATCCACGGCCTAAATATACGTCGGTGATGGATGTTTTTCCATCCAATCAGCTGATTTCATCGCCTGAACAAGAGCGGGCGAAGATGAATTATCTGAAAGAGCAGCAAATCGAAGGCATGTTGATGAGTATCGATGGCGTGATTGTGGCGCGCGTATCCATCGGCAGCGTACCGCCTGACAATTTAGGTATCGATACGGTCAGACCAACGATTTCGGTGTTTGTAAAATATTCTCCCGCCACGAATTTATCAACTTGGCAAGGACAAATTCGCGATCTCGTGCGGCAAGGCGTGCCCGGCATTCAAGATGACAGCATTAGTGTCGTCATGGTGCCTGCGACTTATCGTTATGTGTCATCACAGCCGCAAGCCATGCCATCGTGGTGGGCGCGCTTATTGCAAAATCCGATCTTGTTTGGCGGTATGGTGTTGCTGTTTGTAGCGATGCTGGGTTCCGCCATTGGTTTCTCAATATGGCAAACGCGCCGGCCATCGTGACGGATCCGCTTGAGGCGCGCTTATATGCGCTGCTTTGGCGTCCGGGGGCAACCATGCATCGCCAATGGTGGCAGGCACTAGAGCTCGCCGCATGGCAGCCGGTTTATCAAACCTGCGCACGTAGTCAGCGTTGGATTGAGCAGGCGATTGCAGCGCGGCGGGGCGTGCCGGCCATTGCCGCACCCCTTACGTTAACGTTGCTTGAGCGTCGCCTGCTTGGGGTGTCAGAAAAATTACCCGTGCTGTTATTAGCGCTTGGCTTATTGCGTCTTGGGCAGCCGGAATATTGGATGCTCAAGCCTTATCTCGAAACGCTTAAGCCCCATCTAGATGCCGTTGCGTGTTCTCAATTAGCGGTGTTTTCAGCGGCGGTGGCGCCGCCTGGATTCAGAGTGCAAAGACCGTTAGTTGAGCCCGCACAACTTATTGAGCACGCGTGTGCATATGGGGCAGTAGTGCTAACTGGGGCTTTTGCCGGTAGCGCCGTATTGCAAGCGCTCGAGATTTTGCTAGCGCCTGGTAACTTCGACGGCGAGCCGCTGACTGAGTCAGCGGCATTGTTTGGGCTGGATACGTTATTCCGTTTGGCCCGTTTTCTATAAATAATTTGGATCTAGCTGTTGCCGTGAATATCGAAGCCAATCCTTTCAACCTTGAAATTAATCTGCTTGATGGACCTGAGCCGTCAGAATCTGTGCTGCAGGCCAGCACACTTGATCTATTAGAGCAAGCGCAAGCGGTGCTTGAGCATGCGCAAACACAAGCGGCTCTGTTGCAGCATGAAGTTGAGCTAGAGGCGGTGCAAATTCGTGCAACGGCTAGTGAACTCGGTGAAGAAGATAAAGCTGCACTGATTCGCCAAGCGCAGGACGAAGCGCGCGATGAAACAGTAACCCAAGGGTTGAGTTGGCTATTAGATGAGGCGCATTTAGAGGCAAGTATTATCGACCGTCTAGAAGCACGTGTACGCAGCACCATGGCAAGCGTATTGCAAGAGTGGTTAGATGGACAAGACCGGGTCGCACAACTGGCGCGCCAACTGGCAACCCAAGTCGGTGAGCGGGCGCGGCAACGTCCCTATAAAATCCGCCTGCATCCGGCTGAATGCGAGGCAGTGGCTGCACAGTTAGCGCACAGCCCAGTGTTAGCGGAGATTCACTGCGTCGCAGATGCTGCGCTGACTGCTGGCCAGGCCATTATTGACACTGAATTTCTGCGCATCGAATTTGATTTAAGCCGGCATTGGGCGCAAGTTCTAGCGGCCCTGCGAGGCGAGACGTCAAGTGCCTCTCTGGCCTCACCCGCAACGGTTACCAATCCTGATACCGATGAGCATTCTGCTGACGCATTAGCGCCGCAAATTGAGCCAGTGTGGTGAGAGCACTCTTACTTATAACAAGTTTTAAAGACCATTCATGAACAGGCTGACTCCCGCCATCAACCGGCTCAATTCTATTTTAATTGCTGCGTCACAACGGCAAGACATCATCCTGGTCGCTATTGTAGTAACAGCGGTCTTTATGATGATCTTGCCTTTGCCTACGGTATTGGTCGATATCTTAATCGCTATCAATATCATGCTGTCGGTGACGGCGCTGACGATTGCAATTTACATTCGTAATCCGCTCGAATTCTCGGCCTTTCCGGCGCTTCTGCTGATTACCACCTTATACCGGCTGGCACTGACGATCACCACCAGCCGTTTGATTTTGCTCCAGCATGATGCCGGCGAAATTGTCTATGCCTTTGGTAATTTTGTCGTAGCCGGTAATGTTGCCGTCGGGATTATTATTTTCACGATCATCACCGTGGTGCAATTTATTGTCATCACCAAGGGCGCGGAACGAGTTGCCGAGGTCAGCGCCCGTTTCTCGCTAGACGGCATGCCCGGGCGGCAAATGAGCATTGACGGCGATATGCGGGCTGGCGTGCTGAGCGCGGAAGATGCGAAATTTGAACGCGACTTACTGCAAAAAGAAAGCCGTCTATTTGGCGCCATGGATGGTGCGATGAAGTTTGTTAAAGGTGACGCTATTGCCAGCATCATCGTGGTCTTAGTGAATATTATTGGTGGCATTGCGATTGGCGTGATGCAACATAATATGAGCGCGAGCCAGGCAGTCGGCACCTATGCGATCTTATCGGTAGGCGATGGCTTAATCGCACAGATTCCGGCGCTTTTGATTTCGATTACCGCAGGTCTGATTGTGACTCGCATCCCAAACGCGAAGCAGGAAAATCTTGCCACGCAGATGATGGGTCAGTTGGTTGGGCAGCCATGGGCGCTCTTAATGGCCGGCGCAGTGATGCTTATCTTCGCGTTGATTCCTGGTTTTCCAACCTTTATCTTTGGCGGGCTAGCAGCCCTTGTCTTAGGTTTTGGATTTCATGTCTGGCGCACCCAAGCGCGTGCAGCCCACGGACAGCAGGGAGCGGCCGCCAAGGAAGAGGGGCAAGCAGCGCCTGCACCCGCGTTATTGGTACGGATTGGACCAAAGGCCGCGCGCCGCGATCGCTTAGCGAGTGCGCTTGAGCGGTTTTGCCGTGAAAGATTTGATGAGCTTGGTCTGCCCATACCGCTGCCGGTGATTGTAGAAGTCCCAGAGTTACCGCCTTACAGGGTGGAAATCCAGTTATATCTGGTACCTGTGGTTTCGCTGACTTTGCCGGAAAACGCTGATCTAGTTTGGGCCAAAGCACAAGCATTGGATCTTGAGGCAGAGGAATATTCTCTGCCATGGGGCGTCATACTGTCATGGTTGCCGCCAGAGCATAAAGAGGTAGCGACAAGCCTCGGCTTAACTGTACATAGCGACGAGGATCGGATTAGCGCGTTGTTGGGTGCTGTGGTGGCGCGCTACGCGGAAGATTTTGTTGGTTTGCAAGAAACCCGTACGCTCCTAAATAGCGTAGAAAAAAACTATCCAGAGCTGCAGCGTGAACTACTGCGTGCGATGTCTTTGCACAAAATTTCAGAGATTATTCGGCGTCTTGTCTCGGAGGGCGTGCCTATTCGAGATCTACGCTCAGTCTGCGAGGCATTGGCTGATTGGGCAAATAAAGAAAAAGACATTGTCTTGCTAACAGAATATGTGCGCATCACTTTGCGGCGGCAGATCTGCCATGTTTTTGGCGGTCCTCAACGCCGTATTTCAGTACTCCTAATTGGCGAGCGCATCGAAAATATGATTCGCGATTCAATCCGCGAGACATCCGCTGGCACCTATTCAGCATTGGATGCAGATAAAACCACCGCGATTCTCGAACTCTTGCGCCGTCATATCAACAGCTATCAAGCACGGGGAGAATACCCGGTACTCTTGACTGCGATGGATGTGCGTCGTTATTTGCGCAAGATGATCGAACGTGAATTCTTTGCTACACCAGTATTATCCACGCAAGAATTAATGGAAGACCTTGAGGTGAATGTGCTTGGCAACCTTGAATTATTTGATGAGGACCGTCGCCATGCCTTGGCCTGATGCTGACGCGCTCGCGCAGCGCTTGGACGAGCGGCTGCAAGCCAGGCTCACGGTGCCCGCCGCTCGCGAGATCGGCTCTGTGCGCCGGGTTGGCCCAACCGTTCTACACGCCTCGTTGCCTGGTGCGCAATTGGGCGAACTATGCCGCATTGGCACGTCGGGATTGATCGCGGAAGTGGTTGGCCTGCATGAAGAAACGGCGACCCTGTCACCGTTTGATGAACCCTTAGGGGTGGCGTGCGGGGCCGACGTCGAGCGCCTTGGCCGGCAGCTTGAAATTGAAGTAGGCGATCATTTAATTGGCGCCGTATTAGATGGCTTTGGCCGGCCGCTAAGAATGCAAAGAACGCGTGCGCCGGGTACGCTTAGCCAGTCACGGCCAATTTGCACTGACCCGCCAAGCGCGCTCTCGCGCCCCTTGGTGCAGGAACCGTTGTCGCTGGGTATTCGCGCGATTGATGGCTTGCTGACCTGCGGCAAAGGACAACGCGTAGGGATTTTTGCCGCCGCCGGAGTGGGTAAGAGCGCCTTACTTGGCATGATGATGCATGGTAATTTGGCCGATATTGTTGTGCTTGCGTTAGTGGGTGAGCGTGGCCGAGAAGTACGCGAGTTTATCGATCGTGTCTTCGATGATGAAATGCGCCGGCGCGCGGTGATTGTGATCGCAACTTCTGACCGGCCTGCGCTTGAACGCTATAAGGCCGCCTATACCGCAACCACTATTGCGGAATATTTTCGTGATCAAGGCAAAAATGTATTGTTGCTAGTTGACTCCGTGACGCGTTATGCGCGGGCGGCGCGTCAGCTTGGGGTAGCGGCTGGCGAACCGATGGCGGCTAATGGCTATCCACCTAGTGTTTTTGCTGCATTGCCACGGCTATTGGAGCGCGCAGGGCCTGCCGCGCAAGGAGTCATCACCGGGATCTACACGGTGCTAGTAGAAGGGGACAATATGAATGAGCCGGTAGCTGATGAAACTCGCTCGATTCTAGATGGTCATATTGTCTTATCTCGTGCATTGGCTGAGCGCAATCATTATCCAGCGATTGACGTGCTGCGTAGCGTCAGCCGCGTAATGACCCATGTTGCGCCGACTGGGCTCAAAAAACATGCCGCCAAATTGCGGCGGCTACTGGCTCGTTACGATGATATTGATCTGCTGGTGCGGGTTGGCGAATATCAGCGCGGTCAAGATGCGGAAGCGGATGAAGCGCTTGATCGGCGTGCTGCCATTGAGAGCTTTTTGCGCCAAAGTACGGCGCAATCAGGCGGACTTGCTGAAACCGAAATGGCGCTAAGGCAAACGTTGACGGATAGCTAAGTTGCGCCGACCCGCTCACGCCATGATGAACTAATGCAGTAGAGGCCAGCCACGATGTGGACAAACCTAATCGCGATTAAGCGTCACCGAGAGGAACGTTTGCGTGCTGAGATGCAGCGGGTTAAAACTCAAATTGAAGAGTTAAACGCAGCCCGTGAAAAACTTGATGAACAAAGAGTGCAGGTTATTCAACAATGGCAGGAACTGAGCGCGCAAACATCGGTTCGGCGCGCGGATGAAGTAGACGAGTTACTGCAAGAATTGAGCCATTACAATCTGACTGCTGCGAATTTTGCGCAAGAAAGTAAACAGCTGGAAGATCAAATTGAAGACTTGCGGCAACAACTTGAAGAACGTAATACATTGCTTCGGCAGTGTGTTGCAAAGCAGGAAAAATTGAAGCTCATCGAAAAAAAGTAACGATCATGCAAATTTTAACCATGCCTACTGGCAGCAATGCAGACAATACACAGTCTCAGTCAGAGCTGCCGCAAGAGATACCGCCCGCAGAGCAGGTGCAGAGATTTGCAGATTTGCTTAAAAAAAAGCGGATACCAGAAGCAATGGGGGTGCCAGTGCTACCATCATTGTTGTTAGGGGGGGCGGGCCATGCACCCACAACATCTGGTTGCTTAAGTTCAGCCCAGGTGGCATTACGTACATTGGCCGAAAGTCTCTTGATGCCGGCTTCATTAAAGGTGCAAAACACAGCAAACGAATTGCGCATTACCGTGTTATCAGGGGTGCTCACCGGTGCTGAAATGCTGATTGCCCAGGTGCAAGGTCGGCTTAAGATGACACTGCGTGCCGCCAACGAACAGCAGCGTAAAGCGCTCGAATCAATTCAGTACAAACTCCAAACCCAAATCTCTTCAATGTATCCAATGGAGAAAATTTTAATTGAACAGCAGCATGACTGAGCAAGCTTTTTTTGAGGCGCCTATGTGGTCTGCCGACTATGCGCATTTACATCAAGCGATTGGTGGCGGGCGGCACAGCGAAGCCGAAGGGCTTTCGCTGCAACTAACCCAACGCGCGCAACACTTTAACCAAGAGCCACGGATGCTGCTGCCGCTTGAGCTTTCGCTCGATGGCCAAGCAGTCCGGCTGTGGTTTGATGAAGCGGCCTTACTTGAATGGTTAGAGCCGATTCTGCCTACACCGGATTTATCATTACTTGATGACGGTCTGCGCGAAGCAGCGCTCGCCTGGACCTTAGCGCCGTGGTTGGATTGGTGCGTCCAGCAGCGGCTAACGCCCCCCTCGATCAAAGCATTGGGCGCATTAGCATCGCCGCCAGAGAGGCTGGATCAAGCAAAACAGGCGGAGATTATTTTAACTTTTATTGCACAAGAAGATCATCGCTGGCTTGATTTACATCTTGATGGCTTCCCATTGGCTTGGCTGAGCGCCTTGGCAAAATGCATGGAAGCCAGCCAGGATCAGCAGACGGAACAACACACCGTGATCTCGGCTTGTGCAGGTTATGCGCATTTATCTGTCACCCAACTTGCTGCATTGCAAGTGGGCGATGTTGTTATGGCTGCCTGGCAGGCCCCGATTAAAAACGGTAGCCTGCTATTGGTATTGGACCGGCTGTTGGTGCAAATAGGCCGGCTGGATGAAAATCACTTTGAAATTGAGCGCATCATGGAGCCATTAGGCGAAGAAAACCATTTTATTGCTGACACGACTGAACCCAGCGCTGATGAAGCTGGCTTCACTCAAGAGACGCAGCCTGCCGATGAAGCTGACCTCACTCAAGAGACTCAGTCTGCCGATGAGGCTGATCCCACTCAAGAGTCTCAGCCTGCTGCTGAACTTGATCTCACAGCCGGCAACATCGCGGCAAGTTTGCCGATGACCTTAGTGTTTGAAATTGGACAAATGACTGTGCCACTCTCAGCCCTCTCTCAATTAAAAGAAGGCGATGTGTTGACAGCAGATTTCAAGACCGCACCGGAAATCGGCATTCGTACACAAGGCCGTTTAATTGCAACGGCGAGCCTGGTACGCATTGGCGAGCGCCTGGGCGCTAAAATTACCCGCCTGATTGCGCCGGATGAAACAAGATGAGCTTGCTCGATCATCCGGTTCAGCTGATCGTTTTTCTTTTTCTGCTGTCAATTTTGCCCTTATTGGTGGTGCTAGGTACGTCGTTTCTAAAAATCTCGATCGTGCTTGCGCTATTGCGTAATGCGCTTGGCATTCAGCATGTGCCGCCAAATATTGCACTCTATGCGATTTCGCTGGTACTGACTGCCTATGTGATGGCGCCAGTGGGCTTCCAGGTGAGCGATGCGCTCAAAACTCATCCGGTAGAATTCAGTTCGCCCGAATCAGTGAGCCAAGTAGATGACAGTGTGCTTGCCCCGTACCGGGCATTCTTAAAGCGGCATACGCCGCCGCGGCAAATTCATTTCTTTGTCGATATTGGACAGCGCACTTGGCCCGAACAATATAAGGATCGGCTGGATGTCAATTCTTTGCTGGTCCTCATGCCAGCCTTCGCCATTGGTCAATTGATTGAAGCGTTTAAAATGGGCCTGCTGATTTTTTTACCCTTTATCGCCATTGATTTGATTGTTTCGATCATCTTACTTTCGCTGGGCATGATGATGGTATCGCCGCTCACCATTGCCTTGCCTTTCAAACTCCTCTTATTCGTGCTAATGGGTGGTTGGGAGAAACTATTGTCGCAATTAATGCTCTCTTACTCATGAGTGACGCCATCCTGATCCATATGACGACGCAGCTACTGTGGGTGGTGCTGCTGCTTGCCTTGCCTATCGTGGTAGCCGTAGCGGTCGTCAGTCTAGCCGTCAGCTTAATGCAGACGCTCACCCAGTTGCAGGATCAAACGCTACAATTTATTTTCAAGCTGCTGACGGCCTCGCTGACTTTGCTTGTGACCTATCGTTGGATTGGCATGACTTTGCTAAACTACAGCGATATGGTATTTCAACAACTGTCTGATATGAGGCGTTGAAATGGCGGCCTGGTTGGCCTGGGCGCCGCTACTGAAAATGCTGGCGCTGTGCATGATGCGCCCGCTAGGGGTCATGGTGCTACTGTCTGTCACCAGTACCCGCATGTTGGGCGGCGCGCTCATTAGAAACACGCTCGCCTTAATGATTGCCTTGCCAGCGTTGCCCTTGGCTCTTGCCTGGACAAAACATACGGCGCCGCCAGAAGGGTTTGCCTTGGCCAGCATGGTTTTGAGCGAGCTCTCAGTGGGTCTTTATATTGGCCTTTTAGCCTCCATCCCATTTTGGGCGGTGGCCGTGGCAGGCGAATTCATTGACACAGCACGCGGCGCCGGTCTGGCTGAAATTCTAAACCCAGCAATGGGCGAAGAAGTTTCCCTATTCTCAATTCTATTTATACAACTGCTGGCCGCGCTTTTCTTCGTCGGTGGCGGTTTTAATTTATTGCTGGCCGCGATTTACCAATCGTATACGATGTTGCCGCTTGGGCAAGCGCTCTTAATCAATCAACAGACCGCTTTGTTCATGATCAACCAATGGCGCATGGTGCTTGAATTGGGCATTGGTTTTGCCCTACCAGCGGTGGCACTGATGTTGATGGTTGATTTTTCCTTTGGCCTGATTAACCGTACTGCTGGCCAATTGGACGTATTTTTTATTGCCATGCCGATCAAATCAGTCTTCGCCTGCCTCGCGTTGATTTTTGGTATGCGTTTGGGGCTTGATCATTACCTCGACCGATTTGATGAAATCTGGCCCATCGTGCGCCGATTACTAGAAATCGGCACAACCGCAAAGGCCGGATAAGATGGCTGAAAAAACCGAACAGCCCACCCCCAAAAAGCTCAGGGACGCGCGTAAAGAAGGGCAAGTTGCTAAGAGCGTTGAAATTATCCAAGGCATGCAGTTGCTGATAGCCGCGCTCTGGCTTTGGCTAGAGGGGCCAAAGTTGCTTGTTGCGTTACAAGATATCTTTGGGCAGGCGATCCAATACATGACGTTGCCGTTTGAACAAGCGCTGATGAGAATTTTTCTAGCGTGTGCGCAGGTATTTATGCGTTTTGTTGGTTCATTGATGGCGGTATTGTTTTTAGTCACTGTCATAACAGGTCTTACTCAAACGGGGTTTCTCTTCGCCCCAAAGAGGCTCAAGCCAAAACTCAGCGCGATTAGTATTATTAAAAATGCTAAGAATCTTTTCTCGTTGAAAAAACTTTACACTTTATTGCGCACTATATTTAAGATCGTGTTGTTGGGTTTTGTGTTTGCCTATATTTTAGCGCGCTACGGTAAGTCTTTAGTTTATCTACCAGAATGCGGGGTGCACTGCGCCATCCCGATTGTGGCTAAATTATGTGGCTGGCTCATCGGTTGCGTACTTGCTTTTTATATTATCTTTGCGATCACAGACTATCTATTTGAGCGTTATCAGTTGATGAAGCAATTACGGATGTCAAAAGACGACCTTAAACGGGAGTTTAAAGATACTGAAGGTAACCCGCACGTTAAAGGGCGGATGCGCCAGTTACACGAAGAAATGCAAGAAAGCGATATGGCTGGCCGCGTGGAGCGCGCCAGTGCTGTCATTAAAAATCCGACTCATCTTGCGGTGTGTATATACTATAAGCTGGGTGAGACGCCACTGCCTATTGTTACAGAGAAAGGCGAGGGGCTTAAAGCATTGAAAGTGATAGAGTTGGCGGGGATTTATAAGGTGCCGGTGGTGGCGAATGTAGCGCTTGCGCGACAGTTGATGAGGGAGACTAAAATTGGGGATTATATTCCTGAGACGTTGTTTGAACCAGTGGCGGAAGTGTTGAGGATTGCGATGTTGGAATTGGATGAAGAGGGTGGAGATGGGACCTGATCTACGTTTCTGGTAGCGCTTGTTAATTAGATTTTTATCTGATAAATTTCAAAATATCATATAAGCAAGAATTTGTATCGATTATAGGTAGGTGATGTTTTGGTTTTTTCAGTTTATGCAAAATTGAGTTGGTTACGCTGCTAACAAAAAATGCAGTTTTAGACTAAGGCTAACGGGGAAATAAATGAAACGATGCATTTTTGCAATAATTCTTGGATTGAGTATTGCTGCGTGTGGTGGAGGGTCTGAAAGTACAACCTCGGATGCAGTTGGTCCGGCTATAAATGAAACGAGGATTTTTGCCGAAGATTTTATACGTCAACCTGATGCAGAGCAGGTTTTTCGAAAGACTTTTGGTGTTGATTTCGTTTCTAAAACCTTGCTAGTGAATGTAAGGCGTTCAGTAGATGTTTCAAAAGAAGGTTTTGAGGATATGAGAGGTGTGATGAAACACCTCAAAAAGAGTACGCAAAAACAAGGTGATGATGTACGTCTTTGGTCAAAAAAATATGCTATTGCAATTTATATTTATATTTTGAATAAAGATCCATATTATTTTAGATTGCCTTTTAAAAGAGATTTTATTCCCATTAAAAAAATCGACGAAGAAGAAATAAAATTTGCTAAGAGAATAATAGTTCTATTTAGAAAAGATAAAAATGGAGAATACCCCTCATCTAAAGGGTTACGCTATTTTGAGGAGAATGATCCAGCATTCAGTAAAGGTGAAGGGAATGCAAGAGGATGGTATAGTACAAGTGGAAATTCGTGGAGATTGTTGGATTCTAATCATTTAGATGCTCAGGCCCATTGGGTTTGGCTACAGAAGTCAGAAAATATTATCCATTCTCTGGCTTACTTTAAAGCAGATGAACTTAAGCTAATTGAGGACTACCAAAAGAATTTAGCCAGCGGAGCGGAGTCATCATCTGGACAATGAGTTAGGTGGGTATAGAGTATTAGCAAAGTGGCGGGGTAAAATTCAAAGGGGGCAAAGTTGTCACCTTTGAATTTTACTTATTACAGAAATAGTGACCGCATGCACTAAGGAAAAATGTGCTGCGGTCGGATATAGATTTAAATATTAATTGATGCAAAGGTCGTATGGTAAGGCAAAACCATAATATTGAACAATTGAATTTGACCTGACAACTGCTTTCGCCAAATTGGGTAACAATAAGATCAGATCGATTACTTAGGTGATCCACTGCTTTGCGACCCGCCCCATGACCCATCCCGTGATCCAACAGGAGACAGGGCCAGAGAAGTGATTGGAACGCCTGCTTTTTCTAGACGCATATATATTCGGTCAAATTCTTCTGAATGATTCGATTTAAGGTCTTTAATATCTTTTTCGAGTCCTGTGATTTCAAAGAATTTTGTGGTTTTAAAATCTCCAAATTCAGAGGTTAATTTAGAGGTTTTTTCTTGAAGTACGGTGAGTTCACTTTCAAATTTCTCTATGGAGTTTCTATTAGAAAAATCTTGACTGAGTTTTTCTATTGATTTGGATTGCATTTCCTTATATGTAGCGAGATCATTTTGCAAACCTTGAATCCTAAAGTTGATGTGATCAATCCGCTCACCTTTTTCTCTAGAGGAATTTAATAAATTTTTTATCGATTGGGTCGACTCTATATTTCCGTCTGCCTGATTCATTTTTAGTTTGATCTGATCACTTTTCAGCTTGGCATGGCCTTTCTTTAGTTTGATATGCCCTTTTTTTAGTTCGAAATGCCCTTTTTGAAGCTTAGCATGCTTTCCTTCTAACTTGCCATGCTTATTTTTTAGTCCGGCAATTTCATTTTCTAAATTTTTAAATTGTTTAAATATAAAAATATTTATACTAAGAACAAGAGTTAGAAAAACTACACAGGCGATTTGTGTTTCGGGTTCTAGCTTATCAAGCCGTCCAGAAATTCGATGTATATTCGTTGCCATCGAATCTATATGATTAAAAATACCGCTTGTTAGTTGTTTCTGTTGCCAAGAGGTCTGCTCTAACTCTCTGATAAATTGAGGAGAAGAATCGTGGCCCTCCGCTCCGACGGGGCAAATATCTTGTTGCTTATAAATCTGCAATACTTGGTCTAGGGAAAGGCTGCACAGGTCGGGTGTTTTTCCACCTTGGGGTTTTTTTTCCGTATCTCCAAAATTGGGGAACCAGTAAGAAACTATGGATGCTAAGGATGATGGAATTTGCATTATTTGCTCCGACAAGAAAACGAAAAAATTTTGTTAGTATGAGGCGTTGCTATGGGATGGTTATACTTCGTGACGGACTATATAAATTATGACTCAATAGAGACCAAGGCTGGTTTTAATCTGCTCAAGTGACAGCAGAAAAATACAATCATCTGTATTTCCTGGGAGGGATAGTAACTAAACTCTCAAGCACGACAAGGACACATGGATGGTGATAAAGGCTTAGTTTAGCTTATTGGATAACCTAACCTTTGCCTGTTTCAAATTTTAGCAGATTATCAATCTTTCTCATCATACAATTACGTAATTGTCTGCTCAGTGCTGAGTTCTCGTTTTTCTAAAATGCTTTGAAAGCTAGGCCTTGGTCTGATTGATCACATAATAGATCTCTACGGAATAGAGTCGAAGAATAAATTTGGCTATTCATTCTAAATTTGTTGTTGATGCTCAGGTAAAACTATTTTAGTTACAGGATAATCCCAAATGACGGGATCCTAACCGTCACTTGGGAAGACGAGGTGGGTATACTCAGATTCCATCATTGGGAGGGCGGTGATTCATTTAGTGATCCTTCACTTGATTCTCCGCTCCACCATGATTCCCCACTTTCTGGCCATAGTCTGTTTATGAGTTGATCTATCCGTTCCCTTCTTGGTAGTTCATTGACCTCTCCTGGTATGGGGGTAGAAGACGGACTTTCCTCGTCCTCTTGCTGTGCCGCTAACTCTTGCACTGCTTCTGCCAAAATTTGGATTGAAGATTGGATATTCTCAATCTGCTGAGCCGTTATAGATTTCTCCTCTTGCAAGTTGCTAGTTATTTCTGTTTTGACCGCAGTGAGTTCGTTTTGAAAATCTTTGATTTTCATGGTTAGCTGATTAAAAAAACGCTCGGCTCTGACTGAGCAACCCGTCCAGAAATTCGATTCATGTTCGCCGTCATCGAATTTATATGATTAAAAATACCGCTTGTCATCTGTTTTTGCTGCCAAGAGGTTTGCTCTAACTCTCTGATAAATTGAGGAGAGGAATCGCGGCCTTCCGCTCCAATGGATTTATAACTCTGCCCTACTTGGTCTAGGGAAAGAGTGCACAGGTCCGGTGTTTTGTCACCTTGGGCTTTTTTCCGTATTTCCCAAATTAGGGAGCCAGTAAGAGCCTAAGGATGATGGAATTTGCATTATTTTCTCCGAGAAGGACAGTAACTAAACTCTCAAGCTAGACAAGGGCAAATGGATGGTGATGGAGGCTTAGTTTAGGTATTAGGCAGCATAACTTTTACCTATCACAGATCTTAGCAGACTATCAATCTTTCTCATCATACGATCACTTATTTCTTTGCTTAATGCTGCACTCTCGTTTTTCTAAATTGATTCCAAATCTAGGCCAGGGTCTGATTGAGAGCGGAATAGATCTCTATAGAATAAAGGTATAGAGGAATAAATTTGATTATTAAATTTAAATCTGTCGATAGTATATTTTTTACAAAAAATTATTTTTGTTTTGTGGGGTTGAAAAATAAGTGCTGACTCAACAAATTGGCTTCTGCTGTTTTAAAATTTTAGCAAAATTGAAAAAATGCTCAATTTTTTTCATCATGTGCGCTACATAGGGCGCGCACACAACGTGTTGTAGAAAATCAGATAAATAGCTTGATCTCGAAAAAAGACCGATCACAACGTCAATTTTTTAAGCCGGCATTGTTATATGGCTGGCAGTAGCAAGCATAGCATGGCGTGTGCTTTGCATATGGAACTCCCTTGATGATTGGTTGTTTGATGAATTGATGCAAAGACAAAGGCGTTCTAGTTTGAGCTTTACTTTTTTTCTATGTCTAAAATATAATAGTGTCAATTATTGAAAATAATAATTTGAATAATGATTGAGTGAGGATTAAAAAGAAAATAGTGGTAATGTGTTGATTAATAAAATAATATAGTTAGTTAGTTAGATTAAGGGAGTAAACTAGAGAATCGAGTTGTGTTAGTAGAAGCAGGCTTCGAAATTGGTAAACGAGGAAGAATAAAGTATGACCGGACCACAGAATATTAAGGATGTGAATACTTTTCAGATTGTGTCAGTGGGCACTTTGGCTGATCGCGTGACGGAGGTGCTCGCGTACAAGATAAAAAACCAAGAATTACCTCCTGATTTTCGACTGACGGAACATATTATGGCTAAACGCTTTGGCGTCAGCCGCACAGTGATTCGAGAGGCAATCTCGCGCTTGAAATCGGATGGTTTAGTTGAGTCGCGTCAGGGTTTAGGTACAGTGGTTTTACCACCAGCGGCCGCCACTGCATTTAGGATTGATGTCGGCACTACGGATTCTTTACCGGCCGCATTGCAGGTGATGGAGTTGCGGCGCGGCATCGAGGGGGAGGCGGCTGCGCTGTCGGCGCAACGGCGCACACCTGAGCAATTGGTTCGCATTAAACAGGCTCTAGTGGAAATTGATGAGGCCGTGGAGAAGGACAACGATGGCGCCGATGAAGATATTGGGCTGCATAAAATAATTGCTCTAACGACGGGTAATTCGCTTTATGTATCACTATTAGATTTTCTGGACCATTTTATGCACGCCTCCATTAAAGTGACTCGCGCAAATAAGGCCCGGCACATGGATCCTTCGATACAAGCCGAACATCAAGCGATTATTGAAGCGATTGCGCAGGCTGACCCAGATGCTGCGCGGCGGGCTGCTGTGGCGCATATTGATAATGCTGCCGCGAGGCTTCGTCTGGCAAATCCAGATAAGTGCGATAGTCAGTAATGTGCATTAGCCAGCGGGTGATGAAACCAGGCCCGCTAGAGTTTTAGTTTTTATGCCATCTGTCGATGGTTGTCGGCTAACAGTTCTATGGCGAGTTGGACAAATGCTCGTGTCTTAGCAGGTAAGTGGCGTTGGCCTGAATAGACTAGCGAAATTTGCTCGTTTGCTTCCGGCACGCTGTATTCGGGCAGAATTCTTTTCAGCTTACCTTGGGTTAAATCCTCATCCACCATGGTCTGCGGTAGGATTGCAATGCCAATACCTGCGAGCGCCGCTTCATGTAATTTGGCTAAGTCATTGACTGAATAAGCCGGTTCAATCGTTAGCTGACGGCTGCCTTGCGCGTTGACAAAGGTCCACGTGGGGCTGGAGGTGCGGTGTGTCGGCCCGACAAAGATGTGCTTAGTGAGTGCGTTTAAAGAGTCGGGCGCGCCACCTTGCTGAGCGAGGTAGCTCGGCGCCGCCACAATTGCTGATTCAATGGTCAACAATGGGTGTTGAGTCATGCTCGTACCGGTGATGGAGCCGGTGGCAACGAGACTGGCGTCAAAGCCATTTTCAATCAGGTCAACCGGCTGATGCCCTAGCGTGAGTTGTAATTTCACCTCTGGATAGCGGGTGCGATACGTACTGAGTAGCGGCGTTAGATTGGCCAGCGAGAGCGAAGCTGAGGCGAAAAGCTTTAAGGTCCCGCATGGCACGCTTGACATTTGCGACGCATTGGCTTCAATGGCATCAATTTGCTTGAGGATATGACGGCATCCATCTGCATAAGCGCGCCCAGCTTCCGTTAACGACAGGCAGCGCGTTGTGCGTTGCAGTAGTTGAGTCTTCAAATGCGCTTCAAGCAGCGCGACGTAACGCGTGATGACTGCATTAGATAATTTAAGATTGGTCGCGGCTCCTCCGAAGCTGCCGCTTTCGACAACTTGCAGGAAAACGCGCATGGCTTGCAGTTGGTTCATACTTAGAGGTAAGTGAGTCGTGTTGTGCAAATAGAAGTTTAATGCAAGATTGTTTTGTGGTGTACATAATGCAGCGTTTTATCCTCTACTCATATAAGAATGATCTTAAAAAAACTAAAATGATGAGAAAGAATAAGCCATTCATCTTTCTTATGGGAGCATTAGTTTTTTATATTTTTTCGCGAAAATTTTTGGCTTGATGCTCGATCATTTGCGCCACGGCAGTTTGCAGTGGTGAAGGGGTAATTTTTTGGCGTAGGGCTTGTAGGCAGGTAAAGCCAGCCCTTGATAGATGGGCTGTTTTAGCGACGGAGGTGGGTTTTGCATGCTGCAGTTGCACGCGGATTTTAATCGCATGCACAAGCCAGCCGCGTTGTTGCAGCGCTTGCAGCAAACCTGGTTCTAGATGACGTAAGCGTGCCGCGAGCGCGTTATGCGCGGTAAGCAGGGTGAGTAAGCCATTTTTGATCGGACCGGGGGCTACATTCGGCGCTAGATAATCTGGTAATGCAGCCGCCAAATCACGCTCCAGGGCGGCAATTTGTTCGACGCCGGTGCGTAGTTGGGCGAACGCCTCATTACGCTTAAGCAATGAAATGAGAGACGGCGTGCTGCGCGTGGGCAGCGATTTTGTTAAGTATGCGGGGTTCATATGCTGCCCTGATCTTACCTTGGGTTTATTTGTACAGGCTGCTTAACGCTAAATTGTAGGTTGCCGCTACGTTTTGCCTATATTGCAGCACAGAGTAGCATGATAAACTCTATTTTTTTAAACTCTTAAATTTCATAGAGTTTAAACCCTTAATTTTCATAGCGTTAGCAGTTATAACCTTATAAGCGATGATTGCCGGACTTCTCAAAAAGATTTTTGGCAGCCGTAATCAACGGTTGCTTAAGCAGTACCAGAAAACTGTCGTTGCGATCAATGCGCTTGAGGCGCAGTTCGAAAAACTGACTGACGAAAAATTGCAAGCATGCACAGCACTATTTAGGCAGAGAGTCACTGCTGGCGAGTCGCTTGATCAGCTCTTGCCCGAAGCGTTTGCGGTGTGCCGCGAAGCAAGCCGGCGCGTGCTAAAAATGCGCCACTTCGATATGCAGCTTATCGGGGGTATGGCATTGCATCATGGCAAAATTGCCGAGATGCGCACAGGCGAAGGTAAAACGCTGGTGGCGACGCTTGCGGCCTACCTCAATACCTTATCTGGTCGTGGCGTTCATGTGGTGACGGTCAATGACTATCTGGCGCAGCGTGATGCTGAGTGGATGGGCCGCCTATACCGTTTTCTGGGCTTGTCAGTTGGCATCAATCTATCGCAGATGGAGCCTGAGGCCAAGCGGCAAGCGTATGCCGCCGATATTACTTATGGCACAAATAACGAATTCGGTTTCGATTATTTGCGCGATAACATGGTGTATGAAGTGGATGCGCGTGTGCAGCGTGAGCTTAACTTCGCGATTGTCGATGAAGTCGATTCAATTCTGATTGATGAAGCGCGCACGCCACTGATTATCTCCGGCCAAGCAGAAGATCATACGGAGCTGTATGTACGGATGAATGAGCTACCGCCGCTGCTTGAGCGCCAACTTGGCGAAGAAAAAGCAGATGGGACAGGGGTTGAGGTGCCGGGTGATTACACCCTCGATGAAAAAGCGCGGCAAGTCTTTTTAACCGAGCGCGGCCATGAAAAAGCGGAAGCCTTATTAGCGCAATGGGGCTTGATCGGTGCGGGCGAAAGCTTATACGCACCACAAAATATTACATTGATGCACCATGTGTATGCAGCGCTACGTGCGCATGCGCTGTTTTATCGCGATCAGCATTACGTCGTGCAAAATGGTGAAGTCATCATTGTTGATGAATTTACTGGCCGTTTAATGGCCGGGCGTCGTTGGTCGGACGGCTTGCATCAAGCGGTTGAGGCAAAAGAAGGTGCGCACATTCAGCACGAAAATCAAACCCTTGCATCGATTACCTTTCAGAATTATTTTCGGATGTATCTCACGCTGGCCGGGATGACCGGAACGGCAGATACTGAAGCACACGAGTTCCAGCAAATCTATGGACTGGAAACCGTAGTGATTCCGACCAACCGGCTAAATCAGCGGATTGACTATCAGGATCAAATTTATAAGAGTGCGCGTGAACGCTATGATGCAGTGATTACCGATATCCGCGTATGCTACGAACGGGGGCAACCGGTGTTGGTGGGTACCACATCAATTGAAAATTCAGAGTTGCTATCGTCGTTGTTAACAGATGTGCAGTTGCCACACCAGGTCCTCAATGCTAAGCAGCATGAGCGCGAGGCAGAAATTATCGCGCAAGCAGGCCGTCCAAAAATGGTGACGATTGCAACCAATATGGCGGGTCGGGGTACAGATATTGTATTAGGCGGCAATGTTGAGAGGCAGGCAAGCTTCATTGAAGCCAATGAAACCTTGACTGATGATGAAAAAGCGCGTCGGATTCAGCACTTGCATGATGAATGGCAGGCTCTGCATGATGCCGTCAAAGCGGCGGGCGGTCTGCATATTATTGGCACTGAGCGGCATGAATCGCGCCGGATCGATAATCAATTACGCGGTCGGGCAGGAAGGCAGGGCGACCCTGGCTCTTCGCGCTTTTATCTGTCGCTGGAAGACCCATTGCTGCGGATCTTCGCTGGTGACCGTGTCCGCGCGATTATGGAGCGTCTCAAAATGCCTGATGGCGAGGCTATTGAAGCAGGCATTGTCACGCGCTCAATCGAGTCGGCGCAGCGCCGGGTCGAAGCGCGTAACTTTGATGTTCGCAAGCAATTACTGGAATACGATGATGTTTCCAATGACCAGCGGCGCGTGATTTACCAGCAGCGCAATGAATTACTCGAAGCGGCGGATATTTCAGAGACGATCGTGGCCATGAGCGAGAGTGTGTTTGCCGAACTGGTGCATACTTTCGTGCCACCAGGCAGTATCGAAGAGCAGTGGGATTTGGCGGGCCTGGCTCAGGTCTTGCGCGATGATTGGCAACTTGAGCTTAACCTTAAGCAGGCCGAGATAGAGGTAGCTGATGATGCAGACATTGCGCACTATGTGTTGACCACTGTGACCCAGTCCTATCAAAACAAGGTCGAGCAGATTGGGCGTGAAGCATTTAGCGGATTTGAGCGTTCAATTATGCTGCAAACACTTGATGCGCGCTGGCGCGAGCATTTGGCGGCGCTAGACCATTTGCGGCAAGGCATTCATCTGCGCGGTTATGCGCAGAAAAACCCCAAACAAGAATATAAGCGCGAAGCGTTTGACCTTTTCGCGCAACTCCTTGATGCAATCAAACTCGAGGTGATACGCATTGTGATGAATGTACGTATTCAGTCGATCGAGCAAATTGAACAGGCAGCCGAGCAGCTTGAGGAAAAAGCGGCTCATCACGAAGATATGCACTTTCAGCATGCTGAATTTACTGGGGCCGCCAGCCATCAGCCGACCTCTGAGTTGGACCAGAATGGCAGAGGTAAGTCCAGTTTTCATGACCCACATGCATTGCGTGAAATAGCGCCTAAAGTCGGCCGTAATAGCCCATGCCCTTGTGGTAGTGGTAAAAAATATAAGCAATGTCACGGTAAATTGGCGTGACTTTTCTAACCCATGGACTTTGATTTCTGAATGGCTGTCAATTTTCCTCTGATTGATCCTGCGCAGCTCTATCCTGTCGCAGGGGTCACGCTTGGCTGGGCTAAAGCGAATATTCGCACACCGAATCGTAAAGATTTGCTGGTGCTGGCGCTAGATAAAGGCACTACGGTATCGGCTGTGTTTACGACGAATCGTTTCTGCGCGGCTCCTGTCATTGTCAGCCGTGAGCATTTGGCCTCTGCGCGCAATAGTGGGGCTGGTATTCGCGCGCTCGTTGTGAATACGGGCAACGCTAATGCTGGCACTGGCGAGTTAGGGCTTGCCCATGCTCATAAGACGTGTGCTGCGCTGGCGCAACTTGCTGGGATGACTGCGCAGCAAGTGTTGCCATTCTCAACCGGCGTGATTCTTGAGTCGCTGCCGATCGACCGCCTGTGTGCCGCACTACCCGCAGCATGGGCGGCGCGCGCACCCGCGCAGTGGCACGACGCTGCCGAAGCGATTATGACCACCGATACCCGCGCAAAAGCTGCCTCGCGGCGTATCACCATCGGTACACAGCAAATCACACTCACCGGCATCAGCAAAGGGGCGGGTATGATTCGGCCGAATATGGCGACCATGCTCAGTTTTATTGCAACTGATGCCGGCCTCAGTCAGCCAGTGCTTGATGCACTTACCAAGCACGCTGCGGATCGCTCGTTTAATTGCATTACGGTCGACGGTGACACGTCGACCAATGATTCATTTGTCATCATCGCCACCGGCCAAGCCGATCTGCCGCTCGTGACTTCGTTTGAAGATCCGATCTATATCGTGTTACGCGATGCAATTACCGAATTAGCTCAGACGCTAGCTCAATTGATCGTGCGTGACGCTGAAGGCGCTACAAAATTCATCACCGTTCAGGTTGAAGGGGGCGCAACTGTTGCTGAATGCCGCCAGGTTGCCTATGCGATTGGTCATTCGCCACTGGTTAAAACGGCTTTTTTTGCCTCTGATCCAAACCTTGGCCGCATCTTATGCGCGATTGGCTATGCTGGCATTGAGAACCTTGAGGTCGACAAAATTGATTTATATCTTGATGATATATGGGTCGTAAAAGAAGGTGGGCGTCATCCCGATTATCTTGAGGAAGAGGGGCAGCGTGTGATGCAGCAGCCGGAAATTACGGTGCGCGTTGGGTTAGCGCGTGGTGCTGCAAAGGCCGCGATTTGGACCAGCGATTTGTCGCATGAATATGTCAGCATTAATGCCGATTACCGCTCTTAAAGAATAGCTATTTTTTATGGATAAGCTTGAACAATTCCTAAATCGTGCGGAAGGGCTGATTGGCCGGCTAGAGGCACTGCTGCCACCGCCGATTGGCGTGATTGATTGGCCGGCCGCTATAGCGTTTCGCTGGCGTATGCGCCAAGGCCGAGGTTTTTTGCAGCCGGTGGCGCAGGTGTCATCGATTACACTGGAAGATTTACAAAACGTTGACCGGCAAAAGCAGTTAATTGAAGCCAATACGCGCCAGTTTGTACAAAAATTGCCGGCCAATAATGTATTGCTGACGGGCGCGCGGGGGACCGGTAAATCTTCCTTAATCAAAGCATGTTTAAATCATTTTGCTGCAGACGGTTTACGGCTGATTGAAGTCGACAAAGATGATTTGCATGAACTGGGCGATATTATTGAGTTGATTGCGCACCGTCCTGAACGCTTTATTGTGTTTTGCGATGATTTATCTTTTGAAGAGGGCGAGCCAGGCTATAAAGCCCTGAAAGTAGCACTCGATGGCTCAATTGCTGCGCCATCAGACAATGTCTTAATCTATGCTACGTCAAACCGCCGCCATCTTTTGCCGGAATATATGAGCGACAATGAAAGCTACCGCCATACCAGCGAGGGAGAAATTCACCCAGGCGAGGCGGTGGAAGAAAAGATTTCGCTGTCTGAGCGTTTTGGCTTATGGATTAGCTTTTATCCATTCAAGCAAGACGATTATCTTAGTATTATCCACCACTGGCTTAAACATTTTGGGTGCAGCGATACGGATTGCGAGCAAGCACGGGGTGAAGCTCTGGCCTGGGCGCTTGCGCGTGGTTCGCGCTCTGGGCGTGTAGCCTGGCAGTTTGCACGTGATTGGTCAGGCCGACAACAACCCATGAACGCCGCAGCGGGCAGCATTTTATGATGCTGCAACAGCAGGCAGAATATATGCCGGACGGTCGGCTGGTCACGCAGGTGGCGGTTGGCATACTGGTGCGCAACGATGGACGTTTTTTGCTCGCGCAGCGCCCTGCTGGCAAACCCTATGAAGGCTACTGGGAGTTTCCTGGCGGCAAGTTAGAAGCCGGTGAATCAGTTGAAGCCGCATTAACGCGGGAGTTACACGAGGAACTCGGGATTCAAGTAGAGGTGTGCCAGCGTTGGCGAGTGCTTGAGCATGATTACCCTCATGCTTACGTGCGGCTGTTCTTTTGCAAAGTAACCGCATGGCAGGGCGAGCCAACTGGGCGAGAAGGCCAGACGCTTGCTTGGCAGCAGATACCGCTTGAGGTGGCTCCTGTGCTGCCAGCGACGATGCCGGTGCTTGACTGGCTTGAGGCCGATGCTACATCTAGCCGATGACCGGCTGACTCAGTTAAAGCCATGATGACCGCATAGATTTAATCTAAGTCGTCGTTTAAGTCAGCTGTAGCGGGCGCTTCCTGTGTGCCGCCAATCACATACTTCTCGGCAGCCCAGGTGCCAAGATCGGTTTTTTTGCAGCGCTCTGAGCAGAATGGCCGATAACGATTCTCTGGCTTCCATTCAACTTTGATGCTGCAGATAGGGCAGTTAACGAAAGTGTTCATAGATAAGAGTGTATCTGAAACCTGGGGTGTAAAGCTAGCCTGAGTATTCAGGTGACCCACCGGTCCCACTTCGACTTTTTATGCCGTTCTCAACGCCATTATAAATTACACAAAGCGAGTTGAAAGGGCACATCCGTATCAACCGGCTGTGGACGCATATCGCCGTCTTGCGTGGTAAAGCGTACCCAAAGCATGTACTTATTGGCGCTGGCCTCAGGAATGACGCCTAGCTCGGCGGGTACGCGGATTTGCATCAATTGGCAGGTGCGGCCAGATAGCATTTGCTGGTAGCGACCTTGGGTGGCGATGACTTTGGTGACTTGGCTGGATTCACGAGCGAATTTTAAGACAATCGCCATGGCATCGCGTAGCGGTAATAAAGGTATAGCCCACTGTGCAATATCATGCCGACGGTATTCGAGCGGACCCTGTTGCCATGCATAATAAGAAGGTAAATCAAAGCGGCAAGTGCCACCTGGGATACTTGAGCGGCTGCGAATACTGCTGAGCCATTCATTATCCGCCAGATGTTGGCCTGCCTTACCGTGCATTTGGTTTAGCTGAGCCAGTGTCTGCGTAATTTCTACTAGCACAGTCTCTAACGTCGTTTGGTCAATCCCCGGATTATCGCGATATGAAATAAGGGTTTGGCGTTGACGCTCGAGTTCTTTGCTGAGATCAGATTTGAGATCAGCTCGGCCTGCTACGTCTGCAATTTCAAACAGCGTCATCAGTGCGATATGGTGTTCCTTTGCATCTTCGCGAGACAAAAAGAACGTAAACCGGTCAAAAAGATCTTCAAACCGCAACAGTGTTCGGATGCGCTCGTTGAATGGGTACTCGTAGAGGAGGGTCAAACTTAATGCCTATTAAAAGGAGCAAAGTGGCTAATAATGGTGTCTATTCTAGTCTGCATATTTAAGCGCTGCAATCTTAACCTGAATTTACCTGATATTCATGCGTAGAGAAGCTAGATGCGGTCTACCCATTAAGTTTTAGCTATGAAATAATCACTTTAATCGACATACACGGTCTAAGTTAGTTTGAGATAATATTGGTGCAATGCATCAACTTCATTATATAGGAAAGTCAGCGGCGTATCCGCGTCGTTAGAAATCACATCGTCAGCATGCGCTAGGCGGGTTGCTCGGTTGGCCTGGCGCGCGATGATGGCTTGCACCTGCTCGCGCGTTAAACCGTTGCGTTGCATCACGCGCTTAATTTGCGTGGCAGGAGAACAATCAACCACCAGTATCCGATCGACACGGTCTTGCCAACTGCTGGATTCAATCAATAAGGGTACGACAAACATCAAATATTGGCCGCTTGCGGCGCGCGCGGCGGCTTCGCATTCAAGGCGGATGAGTGGGTGCAGGATCGCTTCGAGGCGCAATTTGGCGTGTTCATCACTAAAGATGGTGGCGCGCATCTTTCTGCGCTTAAGCGAGCCGTCTGGGGCGATGAAGGTTGGGCCGAAATGTTCAGCAATCAGCGGCATGGCTGCTCCGCCAGTTGCGGTTAGTGCATGCGCGATATGATCGGTATCGATAACGGCCACACCATGCTCGGCGAAGCGATTGGCCACGGCTGTTTTGCCGCACCCGATGCCCCCCGTTAAGCCAACTGAAAATACCTTAAATTTTTGCTGATTCATCATCTTTGTTGTTAATTAAATTGCGCAACCGCTACCACTTTTAAAGTGGCGTTAACCAGCAAAAAATGGTGTGCCAAAAAATAGCGTGATGATTCCTGCGGCAACCAGAAATGGGCCAAATGGTAAAGGTTGTCCTTTTTTTAGGTGGCCGCAGGCCATTGCAGTGAGGCCAAATAATGCTCCAGTAGCTGAGGCCAGGAGCAAGATTTGAGGTAGCGCCAGCCAACCAAGCCAGGCGCCGAGCGCGGCTAGTAATTTGAAGTCGCCATAGCCAATCCCTTCCTTGCCGCGCAGCAAGCGAAACCCCCAATAGACTAGCCACAACGTAAGATAGCCGGCAGCCGCGCCAAGCACTGCGCTGTGCAGTGACGTAAAGCTGGCGTCAAGGTTCACTAAAAGCCCGGCCCAAATCAGGGGCAGGGTGAGCGTGTCAGGCAGCAGGTGCGTGTCCATATCAATGAAGGCAAGCGCCAATAAGGTCGTGGCCAGCCCGAATGCGGCGAGGGCTTGCCAGCTCGCGCCAAATTGCCACAGCGCGCCTGCTGCTAAGCAGGCGCTGACTAGCTCAAGGGCTGGATAACGTAGGCTAATTGGCATGTGGCATGCAGAGCAGCGGCCACGGTGCAGAAGATAGCCCAATAGAGGCAGATTCTCAGTTAGAGTGAGATTATGCTGGCATGAAGGGCAATGAGAGCGCGGCAGGCAAAGGTTATAGGCGTGCTTGTCCCCAAGGTTTTTACCTGTCATCGGGGTGTGGGTGATGGCGTGATCTATCATTTCGTTTGCAACGGCCGCGTGCGTCGTAATGGCTGCTGGGTTGGCTGTGATGTTTGCATGAGCCGCAAAGCTATGCCATTCGGCTTGCCATTGCCTATGCAGCATAATTGGCACGCGATGGACGACAACACTTAGAAAACTGCCGATCATCAGGCCAAATAGCACGGTGCAGAGATATTGAAAGCTGACGGGCAAAGCAGAGAAACTAGCCGCCCAGTCATTAAAGAGGGCAGCAATCGGCTGAATTAGGATAGGGGCGGGCAAGGACATTTGGAAAAAGCGACACAGAAGATGAATAAATGAGCGTCTATGCTACACCATCACTAGATGACATTGCCAAGTTGAATGATGGGTAGATACATTGCGACCACGAGGCCGCCAACCAATAGGCCAAGTACGATGATCATCAGGGGTTCGGCGCTATTGGCTAAAGTGGCGATACGCATATCTACTTGCTGCTCGTTGAGGGTGGCGAGGTCGTTAAGCATCGTATCAAGAGAGCCAGATTCTTCAGCAATCGCAATCGGTTGCAAGACGGTTGGCGGAAAGCAGCCAGTCGCGCGCATGGCATTGGCCAGACGCTCGCCGCGCCGCACACGGTGCGAAATGTTAAGCGTGGCCTGATCGAATACTGCATTGTTGGTGATCTTCGCCATAATATTAAATGCATCGGCCAGCGGCGTGCCGGTTTTTAATAGAGTTCCGAGAGCGCGGCTCCACCGCGTGATGGCGAGTTGCTGCAGCAGGGGGCCAATGATCGGTGGCATTAATATAAAGTGGTCATAGGCGGTGCGCAGCGTCGTTGAGCGGCGCAAGCCGATCCCAGCTAGCAGGGTTCCTGCGCTAATCAATAGAGAGATGGGCACAATGCAGTGGGCCATGGCTGACGAAAGAGATAAGACAGCTCGGGTTGGGACCGGCAGCGGTGTGCCAAAACCATCGAAGATTTGCTTGAAAGTCGGCACCACCCAGATCATTAATGCGATTGTAATCAGTAGAGATACGATCAATACGCCTGCTGGGTAACTGAGTGCCGCCCGCAATTTTGCTCGTTGCGCCGCGGCGCGCTCGCGTTGCTCGGCAAGTTGCGCCAGCAAAGGCGCGAGTGCGCCCGAGGCTTCGCCAACCGCCACCAATTGGCAGTACATCGCGCCAAATTGCGGATAGTGTGCCAGCGCTGCTGAAAAATGTTGTCCTTGTGCAATCGCGCGCGCGAGTGCCTGAATCACTCTCACTAAGGTTGGCCGCGTATTGCTGCTGGCCATCACGTCTAAGGCAGCTACCAGCGGCAGGCCGGCGTGTAAGAGGCCGGCGAGTTGGCGTGAGAAGGTGGTGATATCCGCCGCGCGCAGCACAGCAGGCTTGGCGGGTCCTTGGTTAATGATTTTAAAAGCGGTAATGCGTTGTTGCTTGAGCACCACGCGCGCCGCGCCAATTCCAGTGGCGATTAAGACGCCACTTTTAGTGCTGCCTGTGGCGTTTATGCCTCGCCAGCTGAAGCGAAATTCTTGCACCTGATGAGCTGTAATCGGCGCCGCTGATTCGATCATGGCATTTTTTAGCAAGTAGCCGGGCTGGCATCTGTGACGGCTAGAATTTCTTCGAGGCTGGTGGTGCCGGCGCGTACTTGCGCTAAGCCGGCCTCTCGTAAGCTTTTTACGCCGTCACGCAGCGCTTGTTGAGCGATTGCATCGGTGCTGCTGTGTGCCATGATAAGCGCGCGTATCGCAGCGGTAACCGGCATTACTTGATGAATGCCAATGCGGCCGCGATAACCAATGCCATGGCACGCAGCGCAGCCGACGGCTCGATAGGGTTGCCAATCTTCCGCTAGTGCTGTTTCGTCAAAGCCGGCGCTACGTAGCATCGCCTCAGCAGTGGTTTGATGAGTGAAAGCCGGGGCGCGACAGGCTAAGCAGAGTTTTCTGACGAGTCTTTGCGCGATAATTAAGCGCATGGCGCAAGCCAAGTTAAAAGGTGCTATCCCCATATCAAGTAAACGCGCGAGGGTAGCGGGAGCATCATTGGTGTGCAGGGTGGATAAGACCAGGTGACCCGTTTGTGCGGCTTGTAGTGCCACACTGGCGGTTTCAGTGTCACGAATTTCTCCAACCATAATCACATCAGGATCTTGTCGTAAAAAGGCGCGCAGTGCGACGGCAAAGGTCAGGCCCGCTTTGTCGCGTACGCTGACCTGATTCACGCCTGCTAACTGTATTTCAGCTGGGTCTTCGACCGAGCAGATATTGATTGATTCTCGATTTAAGCGCTGTAAAAAGCAATATAACGATAAAGTTTTGCCGCTCCCCGTTGGGCCTGTCACCAATACCATGCCGTGCGGGGCGTGAATTGCTGCGGCCAGAGTGGCTTGTTGGTTGAGATCAAAACCGAGGTCAGTCAGAGTCAGCGTGGCTGGGAGGGTGTCAAGTCGCCGCAACACGAGTTTTTCGCCCCACAAGGTGGGTAGTGTATTTACTCGGAATTCCTCCAATTTGTCTGTCGCCACGTATAGTTTGAGGCGTCCGTCTTGAGGTACGCGTCGCTCGGCAATATCGAGGCGAGCTAGCACTTTCACGCAACAGATGAACGGATCTCTTAGATAAGGCGGCGGGCGCATGGTTTCATGCAGCACCCCATCGATGCGCAGCCGAATGCGCCAAGCATGCTCGCTAGGCTCAATATGCACGTCAGATGCGCCATGGGTGGCAGCATCAAGTAAAAGTTCACGTAAGAGTCGCACAGTTGGGGCGTTATCGTCCTCTTTGGGGCCATTAGAAGATAAGGCGTTCGGAGTCGGTACCGTCGTTGCTGAATCCGCAAGCGTATTCAGATCAGCGGTTGGCGATAATGTTTGGCCTAGATGAGAGGGCATAACTAGAAAGGGCGGCGCCGTCCTTGATGAGTAAAAAGTAATCTTCGCCCACGGTGCTTAAATTTGCTATTCAGCCATTTGGCGAATCTTCCTTCGAAGGCTGAACCTGAAGGATCCCTATGTAATGGATTTTCTGGGACTGTGTGGTCGCTACCTTGAAAAAGATCTCGAAGACGCCATCCTGCGTGAATTGGAAAACTTCCTGTTGGAACTTGACCAAAGCGGCGTCTATGTCGCCGAGTACCTGACCGGCTTGCCGTCCCGTCAATTGCTGGAGAAAAAGCTGCATGAGGCGGTGATGCTATCGAAGACGCGGCTGGAGAATCGGCCCGGTCTGACCGCAATCAAAGTCAAGTAAAGAGCGCGCTCATGCGAATCGGTTATGCTCGCGTCTCCATCCAGGAGCAGGACAACTTGATACAGATTAGCGTTAGCATAAGGCTAGTGATCTAAAAGTAGAACTTTTGTATTGGGCTAAAATAGGACAATACTATCTAGCCGCTACAGTGCCCAGCCGCTCCGCTTTCCGCGTCCCACAGACGCACCGTATTGTCCCTACTCCCCGAGGCGATCTGCGTTTCGCTCGGCGAATACACCACGCTCAAAACATAGTTTGTATGTCCTTCTAAGGTGTGCACGGCCGCTCCGCTTTGCGCGTCCCACAAGGGGGAACGGTCTAATTTGGGTACGGAAGTTCTGATATTTCGTATTCTGAGACGGCCACTGATTGGCGTGCGTCAGGGCGGCCTGCAATTTTTGACTAGGGCGGGCTCATTTCATCTGCGTGACTTTCTTGCGGACGAAACAATTTGATCGTTTTAACCGTTTGATGGTCAATCTGCATGACTTCCATCCGGCAGCCGTTGATTTGTAAGCTTACATCCCCGTCTGGGATTTCACGCAGGATTTCAAGGATGAGACCGTTGAGTGTTTTGGGCCCTTGTACCGGTAATTGCAGAGTGAGTAAGCGGTTTAGCTCACGCAATGGGATGCTGCCCGCGACAATGCACTCGCCTTTAGCGTTCCAGCCCGCGCGTGTGCCACTTGTGCGTGGCATTGTCGTAGTAAATTCACCAATTAATTCCTCGATAATGTCTTCGGGCGTTACTAACCCTTGCACTTCGCCATACTCGTTGACGATGAGGCCCATTCTTTGCTGGTTTTCTTGGAAATAGTGGAGTTGCTGAAATACCGGCGTGCCGCTGGGTACAAAATAAGGCTCGTTGAGTAATTCGCGTATGGTTTCGTGTTCGAGTGTGCGGCCATGCCTGGCGGCCAATGCTTTGCGTACCTGTAACACCCCGAGGATATGGTCGGTATCGCCTTGATAAACCAGTAATTTGTTGTGATAACACGTATCAAGCTGCTGCAGCATAGTCTCGAGCGGCGCGTCAAAATCAAGTGCTTCAATCCGTGTGCGAGGCACCATCACATCATCGACCGTGATGTTTTCCAGATCAAATAGATTAAGCAAAATGCTCCGGTGCTTATGCGGTGCAAAATTAGCCGACTCAAGTACGATGGTGCGCAATTCGTCCATCGACAGACGGTGTTCCTTTGCCTTGCGGGTATCGAGGTGCAATATACGGAGTAGCGCCGAGACAAATAAATTGACAAACCATACGAGTGGGCGGGTAACCCGCATCAAAGGGCTGAGCACTAGGCTTGCGGGTAAGGCAATTTTTTCTGGCCAGGCGGCGCCGATGATTTTTGGGGTAATTTCACTAAAGATAATGATCAGAAACGCGATGCCGCCGGTAGTCATCGACAAGGCTAAATTATTTGTGCCAAAGGTGCGCAATGCAATTGCGGTGGTGAGCACAGGAATAATCGTGTTAAGTAAGTTATTGCCAATCAGAATCACGCTTAATAATTTTTCTGTGCGTGCTAATAAGCGAGATGTCGTGTGCGCGCCGAGCGTGCCTTGTTTCACCAGATGCTTGAGCCGGTGCCGGTTAAGCGCTAGCATCGAGGCTTCAGAGATCGAAAAAAAGCCAGATAGCAGTAGCAAGAAAGCGATTATGCTAAGCTGCGCCCATAAAGGAAATGATTCCACGTGGAATAAGGTTAAGTTGGGTTGAAAATGCTAATTAAATTTGAACAGAGTTAACACCGGCGCGCGGTTGAATGCGCACATAATTCTAGCAAGCTTTTTTTGTAAATAGAGTCTGGCAACGGTTGCAACGCCTTAGCTGCTGCACTGGCTTCGCGCTGTGCGCATGCTAGCGTGTAGTCGAGCGCGCCGCAGGTGTGCATGGCGTCAAGAATGGTTTCAGCGTGATCGGTGGCGCCTTGTTCAATGGCGGCGCGCGCCAGCGCTTGTTGCTCAGCGGTGCCGCGTTCAATCAGATAAATTAGCGGCAGGGTAGGTTTGCCTTCGTATAAATCGTTGCCGGCATGTTTGCCCATTGACTCAACATAGCCAGCATAATCGAGCCAGTCATCCATCAGTTGAAAGGCAGTGCCTATGTGCCGGCCAAATCTCATGGCTGCCGCCTCAAGCGCGGGTGGCGCATCTGCCAGGATGGCGCCAAGTTGCGCGGAGGCCTCAAAGAGGCGTGCGGTTTTATAGCAAATCACTTGCATGTAGCGGGCCTCATCGACTTTGGAGTCATGCATATTCAATAATTGCAGCACTTCCCCTTCAGCGATCATATTGGTCGCATCTGACAAAATTTGCATCACGCGTGGACGGCCGACCTCCACCATCATTTGAAATGCGCGTGAGTATAAAAAATCCCCAACGAGGATGCTTGCCGCATTGCCAAATAGCGCATTGGCGGTTTTTTTGCCACGCCGCAAATCAGATTCGTCGACGACATCATCATGTAACAGGGTGGCGCTGTGAATAAACTCAATGATGGCGGCGAGTTCATGGCATGGTTTGCCATGCGCACCCAGGGCATTTGCTACAAGCAGTAAGAGTGCTGGCCGCAGTCGCTTGCCACCAGCATTAATTAGATGTTCGGCAATCTGGTTGATAAGCACAACTTCGGAAGCCAAGCGCTGCCGGATGACGCGGTTAAGTTGCTGCATATCGCCGGCGATTGGCGCGAAAATGCTCGAGCTATTTGGAGTGGTGTCAGTTGTAGTCAACGCAAACGGAAAAAAATAAATAATGCTGAATTATAAAGCGAATGGCCGCGAGTGCGAATAATAAAGGCCAACCTTAGCATAAAGTTCAGCCTTAGTGCGGGCGGTTTTTTTGTGACAGTCGCGTCCAATGTCGTAAAGCCAGCAGACCACCGATGCCCTCTAGTAATGAGGCGGGTACCCACATAATTAATCCACCGATACTCTGATCGGTGAGCGCGGGTAAGCCAAAAGCCCGGCCGCACAGATCGAAAATTGGATATAGGTCTCGTTGGGTAAAGGTAATGATTGCGCCGGCAAGAATTTGTGGGGTCATCGTTAAAAGCGGCGATAAGACGCGCAAGCCTGCCCCTAGGCGCGCGGGTGGGGCTGGCCGGTGATCCAGTAATAGCCACCAATATAACAGGCCAGTTACGGCAACTGACCAATTCATGAACAAATACAAGCGCCAGTTAATCATCGATATAAACTGCACGGACGGAATTAACCAGACTAATACCGACGCGACAAAAAGCAATGAAATAAATGTGGGGTGTAAGCAGATCTTGGCAAGTATCCGTATTCCTGCCTTTTTGCCGCTGGCGCGCAAACGGGTGCGCCAGCGGATGGGCAAGCCGGCACGCAGCACACTACCTGGATAAGATGCCATAACTAATAGTGGCGCTAGGTGATGTAAAACAAGGTGTTGCAGTCGATGCGCGAAAAACTCATGTTCTGCATAGTAGTCTACGCGCGTATGGAGGGTAATGTAGAAAAGGGCCAAGCCGGACCAAAATGCCAATTGCCGCGCAACGCTTACGCGTGCGTGCCGCGTGCCGCGCAAATACAGCCCGCAGGTCATGGCAAAAATCGTAACAAATAAGATAGATGGCTCCCAAGGAGCCAGAAAATGTAGCAATGACACGGGTATGAATAGAAAGATAAAGTTAGCGTTGCTACAGGATTTTTTAGTATACAGCAGTTGACAATAAGGGGTCTCTACTTGATAATGCCCAATTCTCCGTGGAGGGGTGCCCGAGTGGCTAAAGGGGGCAGACTGTAAATCTGTTGGCTTACGCCTACGTTGGTTCGAATCCAACCTCCTCCACCAGGCTATTATGTATGGAGTCTGCTGAGTTAGGCTGCGGGTGTAGCTCAATGGTAGAGCAGAAGCCTTCCAAGCTTATGACGAGGGTTCGATTCCCTTCACCCGCTCCAAGTTGGATAGGCTAGGCGAGCCCATGTGGCTCAGTGGTAGAGCACTCCCTTGGTAAGGGAGAGGTCGGCAGTTCGATCCTGCCCATGGGCACCAGTAAATTTTAGTAATTTTGTTTTGATACGATTTGCGCGCGGCGCAATGAATGGAAATCCTATTTAGGAGTTGAGGAATGGCCAAAAGTAAGTTTGAACGAAGCAAGCCGCACGTGAACGTAGGAACGATCGGTCACGTGGACCATGGTAAGACAACTTTAACAGCGGCAATTACCACTGTGTTGTCAAGAAAATTTGGCGGCGAAGCCAAAGCGTATGATCAAATTGATGCGGCGCCAGAAGAAAGAGCGCGCGGAATTACGATCAATACAGCGCACGTGGAATATGAAACGGAAGCTCGTCACTACGCGCACGTTGATTGCCCAGGGCATGCTGATTATGTAAAAAACATGATCACCGGCGCAGCTCAAATGGACGGCGCAATTCTAGTCTGTTCAGCCGCTGATGGCCCAATGCCACAGACTCGTGAGCACATTTTGCTCGCGCGCCAAGTGGGTGTGCCTTACATCGTCGTGTTTTTAAATAAATGCGATATGGTTGATGACGCTGAGTTGCTTGAGTTGGTTGAAATGGAAGTGCGCGAGTTACTCTCCAAATATGACTTCCCAGGCGATGACGTGCCAATCATTTGTGGTTCGGCAAAGTTGGCGCTCGAAGGCGATGAGGGCGAGTATGGCGTGCCAGCGGTAATGAAGTTGGCCGATGCGTTGGATTCATATATTCCAACCCCTGAGCGGGCGGTTGAAGGCGCATTTTTGATGCCAATCGAAGATGTATTCTCAATTTCCGGGCGTGGCACTGTGGTGACTGGCCGGATTGAGCGTGGTGTAGTTAAGGTTGGCGAAGAGCTTGAAATCGTTGGTTTCAAAGACACTGCAAAAACCATTTGCACCGGCGTTGAAATGTTTCGCAAGCTGTTAGATCAAGGTCAAGCCGGCGATAACGTTGGGATTTTGTTGCGCGGTACAGCCCGTGAAGACGTCGAGCGCGGTCAAGTGTTGGCTAAGCCTAAATCGATTACGCCGCATACCCACTTTACGGCTGAAATCTATGTGTTGAGTAAAGATGAAGGCGGCCGTCATACGCCATTCTTCAGTAATTACCGGCCACAGTTTTATTTCCGTACGACAGACGTAACCGGCTCGATCGAATTGCCAGAAGGCAAAGAGATGGTGATGCCTGGCGATAATGTGAGTATCACTGTAAAATTGATTGCTCCAATCGCGATGGAAGAAGGTCTACGCTTCGCTATTCGTGAAGGTGGCCGTACTGTCGGCGCGGGTGTGGTTGCAAAGATTCTTGATTGAGTAAAATCGATATAAGCTGCACAGGCATGTTGCTGTGAGGCTTTCGGGGCTGGTTAGTTGATTGACTAGCCAAACCCCGGATTTTTTGTTTAGGGGTATAGCTCAACTGGCAGAGCGTCGGTCTCCAAAACCGAAGGTTGGGGGTTCGATTCCCTCTGCCCCTGCCAATCTGAGATAATGCAAAAATACAGCGAGCAGGCTTTGGTCGTTGCTTAATGGTTTTGTGATGATCTCATGTTTTATTTATTTTTCTGGCTGTGATGGCAAATCCTTCCGTTGATAACGTCAATACGGCGCAAAGCAAATTAATGCTTACGCTGGCAGTCTTGTTGGCGGTCGCCGGAGGCGCCGCCTTTTATTTCTGCGGTAATCAGCCATGGTATATACGTGGCGCATTGCTGTTTAGCGGCCTTGGTGCAGGCAGCGTTGTTGCGCTGTTTTCATCAGCTGGCAAAAATTTTATCGGCTTCACAAAAGAAGCTTGGCGTGAAATCCGCAAAGTAGTTTGGCCAACGCGCAAAGAAGCCGGCCAGACTACGCTCATTGTGTTTGTTTTTGTATTGCTGATGGCAGTTTATCTGTGGCTTGGCGATAAAATAATTGAATGGGCGGTTTTTTCGCTGATTTTGGGCTGGAAATAATATATGAGCGATACCGCGGTAACTCCTGCTAGCAGTAAACGTTGGTATGTTGTGCACGCTTATTCCGGGATGGAAAAAAGCGTGCAACGTGCATTACAAGAACGTATTGACCGCGCAGGCATGCAGGACAAGTTTGGCCAGATTTTGGTGCCGACTGAAGAGGTTATTGAAATTCGTGGCGGCCAAAAAACCGTCACTGAACGGCGTTTCTTTCCGGGGTATGTGCTAGTTGAAATGGACATGACCGATGAAACCTGGCATCTCGTAAAAAATACAGCGAAGGTGACAGGTTTTGTAGGCGGCGTGCGCAATCGTCCAAGCCCGATCTCGCAGCTTGAAGTTGACAAAATCATGTCGCAAATGCAAGAGGGTGTTGAGAAGCCTCGGCCGAAAACGCTTTTCGAGGTGGGCGAGTTGGTGCGGATCAAGGATGGTCCATTTACTGATTTCAATGGCAGCATTGAAGAGGTCAACTACGAAAAATCTCGTCTGCGAGTGTCGGTCACTATCTTTGGACGAGCGACACCGGTTGAGCTTGAATTTGGACAAGTTGAGAAGGTGTAATTGTTTCTGCGTACAGTCGTAATTGTTTGTAATTGATTTTGCGTACAGTCCGCTTAATGACTGAAGAGGAGCACTGAGAGAGGGTAAATTAAGTATTACCCTAATCGAAGATGCGCTACCACTCACTGAACGCTCTGCGTTCAGCTTAAAAATTGCAAGATCGATGATACGTGCTGCGGCATAGCATCGTTAGTGATTTTTAAGTTTAACCGAGGTTTTAAAATGGCAAAAAAAATCATCGGCTTTATTAAATTGCAGATTCCTGCAGGTAAAGCCAATCCATCGCCACCGGTCGGCCCAGCTTTGGGTCAGCGTGGCTTAAACATCATGGAGTTTTGCAAGGCGTTTAACGCGCAAACTCAAGGCATGGAGCCAGGTTTGCCGGTGCCAGTGGTGATCACCGCTTTTGCTGACAAAAGTTTCACTTTTGTTCTGAAAACGCCGCCAGCGACTGTCTTGATTAAAAAAGCAGCTAAAGTGGATAAAGGTTCACCAAAGCCGCATACGGATAAAGTCGGGCAAATCACGCTGGCACAAGCTGAAGAAATTGCTAAGGCCAAAATGCCTGATCTCACTGCTGCTGATTTGGCGGCCGCAGTCAGGACTATTGCAGGCAGCGCTCGCTCAATGGGCATTACGGTAGAGGGTCTATAAATGTCAAAGCTTTCAAAACGTCTACGTTCATTAGCGGGCAAAGTTGACCGAGCAAAACTCTATTCAGTTGATGAAGCGCTTAATTTGGTAAAAGCCTGTGCTACAGCTAAATTTGATGAGTCCATCGATATTGCTGTGCGGCTAGGTATTGATGCTAAAAAATCTGATCAAGTTGTACGTGGCTCTGTGGTGTTACCAGCAGGTACCGGTAAGGTAACGCGGGTTGCTGTTTTTGCGCAAGGTGAAAAGGCCGAACAAGCGCGTGCTGCTGGCGCCGATATTGTTGGCATGGAAGATCTCGCTGAGCAAATTAAAGCGGGTAATCTTAATTTCGATGTGGTGATTGCTTCACCAGACACAATGCGTGTCGTTGGCGCACTAGGGACAATTTTGGGTCCACGTGGCCTGATGCCGAATCCAAAGGTTGGTACCGTCACAGCAGATGTTGCGACCGCAGTCAAGAATGCGAAGGCTGGACAAATTCAGTTCCGCGTCGACAAAGCGGGTCTGATTCATGCCACCATTGGCCGTGCATCATTTGAGCCACAAGCCTTGCGGACGAATTTGGTTGCATTAGTTGAGGCGTTGCAAAAAGCTAAACCGGCAACGAGCAAAGGGGTTTACCTGCGTAAGATCGCTTTATCAAGTACGATGGGCGTTGGTGTGCGGGTTGATCAAAATACGTTAGCCGCTTAAGCGTTACACAATTTTCTCAGGGTATGAGCTGCGTAAGGTTAATTCAATACAAAGCAATGTCCTGTAATCTAGGCTTTGGGCAGTCACGGTATGGCAAGTAATGAGTATCGTGCTGGTTATCAAAGACCGTTGGTGGACGAGTTGTAGTCAAGCAAGTTCTTAATTTTTTAGCCAACGCAGATGGCGACCCCGAAAAAGTTTCTGAATATTGAAACCGGTGGCATTAACGCTTAACCTCGGACGCCGATTTAACGTGGTGCGCAATATTTTAGATATTGTGCATTCAATTTGGAGTTTAAACCGTGCCACTTAATAAAGAAGATAAGCAGGCGGTCGTAGCTGAGGTCGCAGCGAAAGTTGCGCAAGCTCAGACGATGGTCCTGGCTGAATATCGTGGAATTGCGGTAGGTGATCTCACCCGGTTACGCGCGAAAGCACGTGAGCAAAAGGTGTATCTGCGTGTCTTAAAAAATACGCTGGTGCGTCGCGCCGTTGCGGATACGCCATTTGCCTCGTTGACCGAACAGATGACTGGTCCGTTGATCTACGGTATTTCTGATGATCCTATTTCTGCGGCAAAGGTCATTCATGACTTTGCCAAAAGCAACGATAAACTGGTGATTCGATCGGGTGTCTACGAAGGTAAGCTGATGGACAAAGCGGCGGTGCAAGCATTAGCTAGCATTCCAAGCCGTGATGAACTACTCGCTAAGCTGTTGGGTGTGATGCAAGCGCCGATTTCCGGTTTTGCACGTGCACTGGCTGCATTAAGCCAGCAAAAGCAAAGTGAGACTCAAGGTGAACCTCAAGGCGAACCAGCCTGAGTCCGACCAATATATAAGCTAAGTAGCCGAAGCTGATTTCAATTTAGGAGTTTTTAAATGGCAATAGTACAAGAAGACATTCTCGAAGCCGTTGGCGCGATGTCTGTTTTAGAGTTGAATGAGCTAGTTAAGGCATTTGAAGAAAAGTTTGGCGTATCTGCTGCTGCATTGGCAGTTGGTGGCCCGGCGGGTGGCGGTGCAGCCGCTGCTGCGGAAGAGCAAACTGAGTTTACAGTTACGCTAACCGAAGTCGGCAGCAATAAAGTTTCCGTCATTAAAGCTGTGCGTGAAATCACTGGTTTAGGCTTGAAAGAAGCTAAAGACCTAGTCGATGGCGCACCTAAGCCGGTGAAAGAAAACGTGCCTAAAGCGCAAGCTGAAGAAGCCAAGCAAAAGCTTGAAGCGGCTGGTGCTAAGGCTGAAGTCAAGTAATGTAGAGTGGTGCTTTCTGCGATTGCTGTTATGAGCGGAAAGCACTACTAAGAATCGCATGAAGGCTGGCAGTTTATTCTGCCGGCCTTTTTGTCCGTGGTAAGCATTTTTGAGAAATTAAATTAAAGTAACGTGGATACATTCAAACACGGTATTTTTCTTTAATTTTTAAGTTAGAAATTGCAGTAAAGAGTAAGTTTGGTCGGGCAACGGATGAGTCCTTCGTTGCCGTCAGCCAGCGGTTGGTAGTGGCCAATCACCAAGCGATTATTTCGTTCATTTGTTGGCTGTCTTGATAGCGGATCGTATCATATGCAATATTCTTTCACCGAGAAAAAGCGTATTCGGAAAAATTTTGCGAAGCGCTTGAATGTTCACCAGATTCCATTTTTATTATCTACGCAGCTTGAGTCCTTTAGTGACTTTTTGCAAGCGGATATTGCGTCCGGAAAACGCAACCCTGAGGGTTTGCAAGCGGCATTTATGTCCGTTTTTCCGATTGTGTCGCACAATGGTTTCGCCCGTCTTGAATTTGTCAGCTATAGTTTGTCGTCGCCGGCCTTCGATGTTAAAGAATGCCAACAACGCGGTTTGACTTTTTGCTCGGCACTGCGCGCTAAGGTGCGTTTGGTGCTGTTAGACAAAGAGTCGCCAAGTAAGCCCGTGATCAAAGAGGTGAAGGAGCAGGAAGTGTACATGGGCGAAATGCCGCTGATGACACCGACCGGCTCTTTTGTCATCAATGGCACAGAACGGGTTATTGTGTCGCAGTTGCATCGCTCGCCGGGGGTTTTTTTCGAGCATGATAAAGGTAAGACGCATAGCTCTGGCAAATTGCTTTTTTCCGCGCGGATTATTCCCTACCGTGGTTCATGGCTAGATTTTGAATTTGATCCAAAAGACAATTTATATTTCCGGGTAGATCGCCGCCGCAAAATGCCGGTGACCATCCTCCTCAAAGCAATTGGTTTAAATGCTGAAGAAATCCTTGAGCGTTTCTTTATGTTTGACCAATGTACGTTGATGGATGAAGGCGCGCAGATTAAATTTGTCCCTGAAAGGCTGCGCGGAGAAGTCGCGCGCTTTGACATTCTTGATCGAGATGGCAAAGTCATCGTGCAAAAAGAGAAACGGGTCAATGCCAAGCATATCCGTGATCTTGAAAATGCGAAGACTGAAACCATCTCAGTGCCGGAAGATTATCTCCTAGGCCGAGTGCTCGCTAAAAGCGTAGTGGATGCCCAAACTGGTGAAGTGTTGGCCGAAGCCAATGAAGAAATCACCGACAGCCTGCTCGCGAGATTGCGGGAAGCGGAAATCAAAGAGATTCAAACGTTATACACGAATGATCTTGACCAGGGTCCTTATATTTCGCAAACGCTGCGGATTGACGAAACCATCGATCAAACAGCCGCGCGGATTGCGATCTACCGGATGATGCGTCCGGGTGAGCCACCGACTGAAGAATCCGTTGAAGCGTTGTTTAACCGGCTGTTCTACAGTGAAGATACTTACGATCTGTCGAAAGTAGGTCGCATGAAGTTTAATCGTCGTGTGGGCCGTGAAGAGATCACGGGCCAAATGACGCTGGATAACGCTGACCTGCTGGCCACGATTCAAATTCTGGTCGAATTACGCAATGGTAAAGGTGAAGTTGACGATATCGATCACCTTGGTAATCGCCGCGTGCGTTGTGTCGGTGAACTCGCTGAAAATCAATTCCGCACGGGCTTAGTGCGTGTCGAGCGCGCGGTTAAAGAAAGGTTGGGACAGGCAGAAAGTGAAAATCTGATGCCCCATGATCTGATTAACTCGAAGCCGATTTCGTCGGCCATTCGTGAGTTTTTTGGCTCATCGCAACTGTCGCAGTTTATGGACCAAACCAACCCATTGTCCGAAATCACGCACAAGCGTCGCGTCTCTGCGCTGGGACCGGGTGGTTTGACGCGCGAGCGTGCCGGCTTTGAGGTGCGCGATGTGCATCCAACGCATTATGGCCGAGTGTGTCCAATTGAAACACCGGAAGGACCTAATATTGGTCTGATTAATTCGCTTGCCTTGTATGCTCACCTTAACGAATATGGTTTTCTAGAAACGCCTTATCGTAAGGTTGACGAAGGCAAAGTCAGTAACAAGATCGATTATCTATCGGCGATTGAAGAGGGCCGTTATGTGATTGCGCAAGCAAACGCAGCGGTATCTGATGACGGCACGCTGACCGATGAGCTAGTCTCGGCGCGTGAAGCGGGTGAAACCCTGATGGTCACCCCAGATCGTGTGCAATATATGGATGTTGCGCCATCGCAGATTGTCTCGGTGGCGGCTTCGTTGATTCCATTTCTCGAGCACGATGATGCCAATCGCGCGTTGATGGGCTCGAACATGCAGCGGCAGGCGGTACCGTGTCTGCGTCCTGAAAAAGCGGTTGTCGGCACGGGTATTGAACGTACCGTGGCAGTCGATTCGGGGACAACCGTCCAAGCGTTTCGTGGTGGTGAGGTTGATTACGTTGACGCCAGCCGGATTGTAATTCGGGTCAATGATGATGAAGCGGTAGCAGGTGATACTGGGGTGGATATTTATAACCTCATCAAATACACGCGCTCAAACCAAAACACCAATATCAACCAGCGCCCGATTGCCAAGGTTGGCGACCGGATCGTGCGGGGGGATGTACTGGCTGATGGCGCTTCGACAGATATTGGCGAACTTGCGCTCGGGCAGAATATGTTGGTTGCCTTTATGCCTTGGAATGGCTACAACTTTGAAGATTCGATTTTGATTTCTGAAAAAGTGGTCGCTGAGGATCGCTATACCTCAATTCATATCGAAGAGTTGAATGTGGTGGCGCGCGATACCAAGCTGGGCTCAGAAGAAATCACCTGTGATATCTCTAACTTAGCTGAATCGCAGTTGGGTCGACTGGATGACTCGGGGATTATTTTTATCGGTGCTGAAGTTGAAGCCGGCGATGTCCTCGTGGGTAAAGTCACGCCAAAGGGTGAAACGCAACTGACGCCGGAAGAAAAACTACTGCGCGCAATTTTTGGCGAGAAAGCCTCTGATGTAAAAGATACATCGCTGCGTGTACCTTCGGGCATGACCGGCACCGTGATTGATGTGCAAGTGTTTACGCGTGAAGGCATTGAACGTGACAAGCGGGCGCAGCAAATTATTGATGATGAACTGAAGCGCTATCGCCTCGATCTCAATGACCAGTTGCGTATTGTTGAGGGCGATGCCTTTCAGCGCTTACAAAAAATGCTGGTTGGCCGGGTGGTCAATGGTGGTCCTAAAAAGCTTGCCAAAGGCGCAAAAATCACCGCTGAATATCTAGCTGAGCTGGATCACTACCATTGGTTTGATTTGCGTCTAGCGGACGATGAAGCAGCCGCACAGCTTGAAGCGATTAAAGAATCGATTGCACAAAAACGCCATCAGTTTGATCTGGCCTTTGAAGAGAAGCGCAAAAAGCTGACGCAGGGTGATGAGTTGCCGCCAGGCGTTCTCAAAATGGTCAAAGTCTATCTTGCGGTCAAGCGTCGCTTGCAGTCCGGTGACAAAATGGCAGGTCGCCACGGTAACAAAGGCGTGGTGTCGAGGATTGTGCCGGTCGAAGATATGCCGTATATGGCAGATGGTACCCCTGCCGATATCGTTTTGAACCCATTAGGTGTGCCATCACGGATGAACGTTGGTCAGATTCTTGAGACCCACCTTGGTTGGGCCGCGAAAGGCTTGGGGCATCGTATCGGCGATATGCTGCGCGCGCAAGCCAAAGCGTCCGAGCTGCGCGAGTTCTTGAGCACCATCTACAATGAAAGTGGCCGCCGTGAAGCGTTAGATGAACTCAGTGATAAAGAGATCCTAGAACTGGCTTCTAATCTGAAAGAAGGGGTGCCGTTTGCGACGCCTGTTTTTGATGGTGCCACCGAAGACGAAATTGCTCGAGCACTTGAACTGGCTTGGCCCGATCATATTGCTAAGCAATTGGGGATGACCAAGTCAAAAAATCAAGTCACATTATATGATGGTCGCACCGGGGACGCGTTTGATCGCCCAGTCACCGTAGGCTACATGCATATGTTGAAACTGCACCATTTGGTCGATGACAAAATGCATGCTCGCTCAACCGGCCCTTATTCATTGGTTACGCAACAGCCGCTCGGGGGTAAAGCCCAGTTTGGTGGTCAGCGTTTCGGTGAAATGGAGGTGTGGGCGCTTGAGGCCTATGGCGCCGCGTATGTGTTGCAAGAAATGTTGACTGTGAAATCAGATGACGTGGTAGGCCGCACAAAGATTTATGAAAACCTGGTCAAGGGCGAACATGTCATTGATGCAGGTATGCCCGAATCATTCAACGTGCTAGTGAAAGAAATTCGCTCGCTCGGTATTGACATTGATCTTGACCGGAATTAAGCCGACTTACGGAGAAAAGCCATGAAAGCTTTGCTCGATCTATTCAAGCAAGTTCAGCAAAATGAAGTATTTGATGCCATTAAGATTGGCTTAGCCTCACCAGACAAAATCCGTTCTTGGTCGTTTGGTGAAGTCAAAAAACCTGAAACCATCAACTATCGCACCTTTAAACCGGAGCGCGATGGTTTGTTCTGCGCTAAGATTTTTGGCCCGATCAAAGATTATGAATGCCTGTGTGGCAAATATAAGCGCCTAAAACACCGCGGCGTAATTTGCGAAAAATGCGGGGTTGAAGTCACGCTGACGAAAGTACGTCGTGAACGTATGGCGCATATTGAGCTGGCCTCGCCGGTTGCGCATATCTGGTTTTTGAAATCGTTGCCATCCCGTTTAGGCATGGTGCTCGATATGACCTTGCGCGATATTGAGCGGGTACTTTATTTTGAAGCCTATGTGGTGATTGAAGCCGGTATGACTCCGTTGAAGCGGGGGCAGATCATGACCGAGGAAGATTATTACAGCAAGGTTGAAGAATACGGTGATGAGTTCCGCGCCGAAATGGGTGCGGAAGGCGTGCGGGAGCTATTGCGCTCAATCGACATTGATGCGCAAGCTGAAATGCTGCGCGGCGAATTGAAAACCACGGGCTCAGAGGCGAAGTTAAAGAAATTTTCCAAGCGTCTCAAAGTATTAGAGGCTTTTCAACGTTCAGGCATCAAGCCTGAATGGATGATCTTCGAAGTCTTGCCGGTTTTGCCACCTGAATTGCGGCCACTGGTGCCGCTCGATGGCGGACGCTTTGCCACTTCGGATTTGAATGATTTGTACCGTCGCGTGATTAATCGTAACAACCGGCTTAAACGCCTGCTTGAACTCAAAGCGCCTGAGATTATTGTGCGCAATGAAAAGCGGATGTTGCAAGAGTCGGTTGATTCATTGCTTGACAATGGCCGCCGCGGTAAAGCGATGACTGGGGCCAATAAGCGCCCACTGAAATCGGTTGCCGATATGCTCAAAGGTAAGGGCGGGCGTTTCCGCCAGAATCTATTGGGTAAGCGCGTTGATTATTCCGGTCGTTCAGTGATTGTGGTTGGGCCTACCCTCAAACTGCACCAATGTGGCTTACCCAAGCTAATGGCGCTTGAGCTCTTTAAGCCCTTCATTTTCCATAAACTTGAAGTGATGGGGATTGCCACCACGATCAAGGCGGCTAAAAAAGAAGTTGAAAGCCAAACACCTGTTGTCTGGGATATCCTCGAAGAAGTTATTCGCGAGCACCCAGTGATGCTAAACCGTGCGCCAACATTGCATCGGCTTGGTATTCAAGCGTTCGAACCGGTCTTAATTGAAGGTAAAGCGATTCAACTGCATCCACTGGTCTGCGCTGCATTTAATGCTGACTTTGACGGTGACCAAATGGCCGTGCATGTGCCGCTGTCGCTTGAAGCGCAACTTGAAGCTCGGACGTTGATGCTAGCGTCAAACAATATCCTGTTTCCGGCAAATGGCGAGCCGTCGATTGTGCCCTCGCAAGATATCGTGCTAGGCCTTTATTATGCAACGCGTGAACATGTCAACGGCAAAGGCGAAGGTCTAACTTTCATCAACGTCAGCGAAGCGATTCTGGCCTATGAAAACAAGCAAGTTGACTTAAATGCGAGTGTCCACGTACGCATTGTCGAGCAGGTAGCTAACCCGCATGCCGCACCTGGAGCGCCGAAGCTGGTGCCAGCGTTGACGCTTTATAAGACAACCGTTGGCCGGGCTATTTTGTCGGAAATCTTGCCGCCAGGCTTGCCATTTTCGGCCATGAATAAACCCCTCAAAAAGAAAGAAATCTCACGCCTGATTAACCTTTCATTTCGATGCTGCGGCCTGCGGGAGACGGTAATCTTTGCTGATCAACTGATGCAGCAAGGGTTCAAGCTCGCTACGCGCGCGGGTATTTCGATTTGCGTGGACGATATGTTGGTGCCGCCGCAAAAAGAAAAAATCGTCAACGATGCGGCCCAGAAAGTGAAAGAATATGACCGGCAATATATGTCCGGTCTGGTGACTTCACAGGAGCGTTATAACAACGTCGTTGATATTTGGTCGGCCACTTCTGAAGCCGTAGGTAAGGCGATGATGGAGCAGCTGTCAACGGAAAATGTCATCGATCGCGATGGCAAAACAGTCAGACAAGAATCGTTCAATTCGATTTATATGATGGCCGATTCCGGTGCGCGCGGTTCGGCAGTGCAAATTCGCCAGCTGGCGGGGATGCGCGGTTTGATGGCAAAACCCGATGGCTCGATCATCGAGACGCCGATTACCGCAAATTTCCGTGAAGGGCTGAACGTATTGCAGTACTTCATCTCAACCCATGGCGCGCGTAAGGGTCTAGCGGATACCGCACTGAAGACTGCGAACTCAGGTTATTTGACGCGCCGTCTGGTCGATGTAACGCAAGATTTGGTCGTGGTTGAGGATGACTGCGGAACGTCCAATGGCGTAGCGATGAAGGCCCTGGTTGAAGGTGGGGAAGTGGTTGAAGCGCTGCGTGATAGGATTCTTGGGCGCGTAGCGGTTGCCGATGTCGTCAATCCAGAAACCCAGGAAACGGTTTATGAAACCGGAACCCTGCTGGATGAAATGGCGGTTGAAGAAATCGAACGTTTGGGCATTGATGAAGTTCGTGTGCGTACTCCGCTTGACTGCGAAACACGCTATGGCCTATGTGCCCAATGCTATGGTCGCGACCTTGGCCGCGGTGTTCTGGTCAATACGGGTGAGGCCGTCGGTGTGATTGCGGCGCAGTCGATTGGTGAGCCAGGTACCCAGTTGACGATGCGTACTTTCCACATTGGGGGCGCTGCCTCGCGTGCGGCAATTGCCTCGAGCGTAGAAGCTAAATCAAATGGTACGGTACGTTTTACTGCCGCAATGCGTTATGTGATGAACGCCAAAGGTGAAGCGATCGCTATTTCACGTTCTGGCGAAGTCATCATTACAGATGATCATGGCCGTGAGCGTGAGCGTCACAAAGTGCCTTACGGCGCCACCCTGTTGCAGACCGATGGAACCCAGATCAAGGCTGGCACGCAATTGGCGACTTGGGATCCTCTGACGCGTCCGATTGTGGCCGAATATGGCGGTGTGGCGAAATTTGAAAACGTCGAAGAAGGCGTGACGGTTGCCCGCCAGATTGATGATGTAACGGGTCTATCAACGCTGGTTGTGATCGATCCAAAGCGTCGTGGTTCACAAGCCGCTAAGAGCGTGCGTCCGCAAGTCAAATTGCTCGATGCAAAAGGCGCTGAAGTCAAAATCCCCGGAACTGACCATGCGGTTATGATCGGTTTTCAGGTTGGCGCTTTGATTACGGTTAAAGATGGCCAAATGGTGAAAGTGGGCGAGGTGCTAGCGCGGATCCCAACTGAATCGCAGAAAACCCGTGATATTACTGGGGGTCTGCCGCGGGTAGCTGAATTGTTTGAAGCGCGCTCACCTAAAGATGCGGGTATTCTGGCCGAAGTGACCGGTACCGTGTCATTCGGTAAAGACACTAAAGGTAAACAACGTTTAGTCATTACTGATCTTGACGGCAACCAAAACGAATTCCTGATTCCGAAAGACAAGCAGGTACTCGTGCATGATGGTCAAGTCGTGAATAAAGGCGAGATGATTGTCGATGGCCCAGCCGATCCTCATGACATCTTGCGTTTACAGGGCGTTGAGGCGTTGGCACGCTACATCGTTAATGAAGTGCAAGATGTGTATCGTCTACAAGGCGTGAAGATCAACGACAAGCATATTGAAGTGATTGTGCGTCAGATGCTGCGTCGGGTGCAAATCACCGATGCTGGCGATACCCGCTTTATCCCAGGTGAACAGGTTGAGCGTTCCGATATGCTGAACGAAAATGACCAGATGAATGCGGACGATAAACGCCCTGCTAATTACGATAATATCTTACTGGGTATTACTAAAGCATCGTTGTCGACGGATTCTTTCATCTCGGCTGCGTCGTTCCAAGAAACCACCCGCGTCCTAACCGAAGCGGCAATCATGGGCAAACGCGACGACTTGAGCGGTCTGAAAGAAAACGTGATTATCGGTCGCCTGATCCCAGCCGGTACGGGTCTTGCTTTTCATAAGGCACGTAAAAATAAAGAAGCCTCTGATCGCAAGCGATTCGATCAAATAGCTGAAGCTGAATCCGAAACATTTGGGTTTGGACCACCGGTTGTTTAATTCTTAATACACATAAAGTGTATATAACACGGCCCCGCACTATTCATGCGGGGCCGTTTTTTATGTGCGCCCAGCATGGGCGCACTCTTAGGGCTTAATCTCTGAATATAACCCCGACATTCCGCTACCCCTCCTTCAAAAAGTAGGATTTTTAACCCATTGATATATAAGGATTTTTATATTTATGCCAAAGTCCTTTGGCAGTCCTTGCGGCTGACAAGCTGCTTATTTCATTCCTAGCAGCTTGATTCCCGTGTTGGATCCCGCTTGCTACTACTTCTACCTTTTTTCAATAAAAATGTAACTTATTGATATAACCTCAGTTCGGGATAATTTCGTCAGGCCAGACATGCTGCAAAGGTAATTTAGGCTTGTTGGGCATAAGACAGTAAGCAATGATGCCACTGAGTAAATTGACAGCAAAGTTAATAGGTGATCGATGACGAGTGTGCTCAATCTGGCAAAGGTTTTTCAGCTCATCAAAAACGGTTTCGATAATCGAACGCCGGCATAATATGGCTTGATCGAAAGCGGATAAAACAACTTTTTTCATATTGCGTCGAACCTTGGTAATAAGATCAAGGCCCCGTTCTTTTAAGGTCTGCGAGAGTTTTTTTGAAACATATCCTTTATCGGCATAAAGTGTGCCAAACAGTGAGTGCGCTAGTTCAGGCAAAGGCTTACGATCATCGACATTACCTGGCGTGAGTCGAATACTCAGTAATTCGCCCTGGTGATTAATGATTGCATGCAGCTTGAAACCAAAGAACCATCCAGTGGAACTCTTCCCACGCGTGGCTAAGCCGTCAAATACACGGTGGCGACTAATACGCAGGTTATCGCAAACTGCGATAGGCGAAGCGTCTGCAATGGAGATCCCTGAACACTCTCCTTTGAGGGTTTCAAACAGAGCGGCCAAAGCCAGATTACAGCGCGGCAGCAGTTCAACACAGCGATTGTACGAAGGCAGTTTCGGAAAGGCTTCACGCAGATGTTGGCAAGCATGATTCAAATAGAATGACTTGAATTGTCGATAACGGATTTGATGAAAAAGAACAACGAGCGTCATCAATTCTGCCAAAGACAGGCTAGTCGTACGCAAACGCTTGCGCTTTCCGCTGGCCAGCAGTCTCTTGTTAAGCTCGGGTTCAAATTCTTTGCAAAAATCATCCATCAAGCAATAAAGTTCGGTAAGATTGTCCATGAGCGCTTTGTCCTTTCTGAGAGGGTTCTGTTCGGAAAACTTAAATTCTCCTAGAAATGCTAGGCGCTCACTCGCTTTCAATCAAATATTTCTCTCTTCGCTCTGCCTTTCCTTATCCCGAACTGAGGTTGATATAAAAAGGTTTTTTATTTATTGAAGAATGAGAGGGGGTAGCGGAATGTAGGATAACCAAAGTCATACAGTGCATTTGAGCCATTGCTTTTATAATTCAGGTTTTACTGCCTTTTTCTATACCCGCCGTGCGGGATGCTATGTCGCCTTGCCTTGCTATTCTGAATGAAATTTTCGGCTATCCTACCTTTCGCGCTCAGCAAGAGGAGATCGTTGAGCATATTGCGGCGGGCGGAGATTGTTTGGTCTTAATGCCCACCGGTGGCGGCAAATCCTTATGCTATCAAATCCCCTCACTGGTGCGCCGCGGCGCAGGCTTAGGGGTAGGTATCGTCGTCTCACCGTTGATTGCGCTGATGCAAGATCAGGTAGCGGCGCTGACGGAATGCGGTGTGCGCGCCGCCTATCTGAATTCAGCCCTGTCGGGCAGCGAAGCTGCCGCCATAGAGCGAGCGCTACGCAAAGGCCAAATCGATCTGCTTTATGTTGCGCCAGAAAGGTTGATGACGCCCCGTTTTCTTGATTTGCTTGAAAGTATTCAAGTTGGCCTATTTGCGATTGACGAAGCGCACTGTGTTTCACAATGGGGCCATGATTTTCGCCCGGAATACATCCAACTTAGCGTTTTGCACGAACGCTTTCCAAACGTACCACGGGTTGCACTCACGGCGACTGCGGATGAACTCACACGTGCCGAGATCATTCATCGTCTAGCGCTAGATCATGCGCGGGTCTTTATCTCGAGTTTTGACCGACCTAATATTCATTACCGAATTGTCGAAAAAAATAATGCCCGCAACCAGTTGCTCGACTTTATCCGCGCTGAGCATATGGAGCCAGACCCAAGCGGTAAAAAAGGCAGCACACGGTGTGACGCCGGCATTATTTACTGCTTATCCCGCCGCAAGGTGGATGAGACCGCACAGTGGCTGCAAACCCAAGGTGTGCGGGCATTGCCCTATCACGCCGGCATGGACGCTGACATGCGGCGTCGGCATCAGCAAATTTTTCAGCAAGAAGAAGGCATTGTGATGGTCGCCACGATTGCCTTCGGGATGGGCATTGATAAACCCGATGTCCGCTTTGTTGCGCATCTAGACTTACCAAAAAGTGTCGAAGGGTATTATCAAGAAACGGGCCGGGCTGGGCGCGATGGACTGCCCGCGAATGCCTGGATGGCCTATGGCTTAGGCGATGTCGTGCAACAACGCAGAATGATTGAAGAGTCTGAAGCGGATGACGCACATAAGCGGATTGTCACCAGCAAATTAGATGCTTTGCTGGGTTTATGTGAAACGGCGAACTGCCGGCGCGTCCAATTATTGGCTTACTTTGGCGAAGCCAGCCGCCCTTGCGGCAATTGCGATACCTGTCTTGAGGCGCCAGCGACTTGGGATGGCACGCGTGAAGCGCAAATGGCGCTGTCTTGCGTTTACCGGGTAGAGCGCATGAGTGGTTTTTATTTTGGTGCTGGCCATCTGATCGACATTTTGCGGGGTAATTTGACTGAGCGTGTTAAACAACGTGGACACGACCAGCTTTCAACTTTTGGCATTGGCGCGACGCTCACAGAAACCCAATGGCGCCCCATTTTTCGCCAACTCATCGCCTATGGCTTGTTAACGGTTGACCATACCCTGCATGGCGCGCTTACTTTAACCCCGGCCAGCCGCGCCGTGCTCAAAGGCGAACAAAAAGTGACGCTACGGCGTGAAATCAAGTCAGCCCGTGCGCCTCATGCTCCAGTTAAACAACGGGCAAACTTAGTCAAAGAATTATCCGCTTCGGCGCGTGCATGCTGGGAAAGGCTGCGTGCTTGGCGCACCAAGACGGCTAAAAGCGAAGGCGTAGCCGCTTACGTTATTTTCCACGATAGCACCTTAGCTGAATTGGCTCAGCTTGCCCCTTCGACAATGAGTGAGTTACGCGAAGTATCGGGCGTTGGCGCTGTCAAACTGGAACGCTTCGGAACACAGTTACTAGAAGTGGTTGCGGGTGAGGATTAGAACATCGAGAGTAAGCCTTAGAAAATCAAATTTATTAAAAATATTATTTAAATAAATGAAATAATCATTAAATTAAAATTAATAAATTATTTGATATATTAAAAACATCATTTAAAATCCTAAGTTAATTATTATTAATTGGGGTGGATGATGTTAAAACCAATCAATGGCGTTTCGATTCAACACATTCGATCTGCT
>JASSUC010000077.1:0-1517 GCA_031963245.1 Mycoavidus cysteinexigens | reverse complement strand
CCTACGCAGATTATCGCTCTACAAGACAATTGATTTTGAGATGCCGCCCAAGGAGGTTCGCTTTTCTTACTCAACGCGGGCCTCATCCTAACTCTACAAACTGGCTCATTCTTTATAGTTATAGTGCGCTGGCACTTTATAATCCTCCGGGAAATCGGGCCAAAAACGCTTATCTGACCAAGCACTTTCTATCGCCATTCTAATTGCATTCAAAAAATTATAGAGCTGAAAATTGATTAGCCTAATTCTCTGGAGAATTGCCCGAACTGCTCGAGGATCTCTTTGTATGGAGGCTTTTTCATATCCATCGAAAGCTATTTTCAATGCGAGCAATTTCTCATAGAAAAATTTATTGGAGTCGCTGTTTAAGTCAATACCCCATACTAAACGCCTGGTTCGTTTGTCCACACTCTCTAGTTCTTCATTCGTCACATCATGAAATTTGACAAAACCTATCAATATTTCTTGTATTTTATTCAGGTCTATTAATTCTTCTTGATCAACTTCACTCCCTTTTTTATCCAAATATTCACTTGGAATAGTATAGCCTTTTCCCAAAGAAGGCCAATTGAAGCTTTTATTATTAAGTATCTTTGTTAAATCGTGTGAAATTGCATGGAATGGACTACTTTCAATTAATCCAATTCCTATAGAGGTATCCATAAGACCTGCCCTAGCTGCCAGCACATCTTTTTTTGATAGTGCTTTGTTATATAACTCGATTCCTCTCTCTATTTTTTCAAAATCCCTCTTAAAAGATTTGTTATAGTCAGCCCTCCAACTAATATTTGACAAATATCCAATTCTTCTATGCGAAGCCTTCAGGTAAGCATACGTCAAACCATGAGACTGAAGAAACTCCATTAAACGCGCTTTAAATTTATTAAAATCTAACATTGTTTTCACTCTATTTACCTAATCGCCTGCCTCTTGCTTTTGTGGTTTTATCCCGATTAATTGTTCCATCAAGATTTAAAACTTTTCTGGAAACCCTATTCTCAGTATATACCTCTAAATGATTTTTATGTCGCTTATCTAAATACATCAAATCACCACCTTTTATTTCAGCTCCAATGTCATCAGTTGCTTTGTATACCCTCTCTCCATGATAGAACTCGTTAGTAGGAATAGTCCCGCGCTTTACTTCCTTACCAAACTCTGTGTTATTAAGAAACTCCTTCATATTTTCAACAGAACCTGCATTCGGCACATAATCCTTGTCTCTATTGGCCTTTTTCGTCCCGTCACTAAAAATGATCGTGTCAAATATATTCAACGGCTCGGCAATCGGCTGCACTATCATATTACCTGCTGCTGATTGAACCTCCCTGGGCATCTCCATAGGCTGAAGGACATGCTCCCCAGATTGATTAGGCTTACCTCCAAGCAGCACTTCTTCATCCTGATGCCATGCCGTGCCGGGAAGCAGGGGCGACTGCGGCGGTTCCATAATAAGCTTGACCTTCGGCGCCGAAGCCTGTTGTACTAACTGATTATCGTCCTCTCCAGGCTGCTCG
>JASSUC010000076.1:0-1717 GCA_031963245.1 Mycoavidus cysteinexigens | reverse complement strand
CCAACAGCGGGGCTATTGCGCTGATCTCGTTACCTTTATCTGCCAACGGCTCCACTGCCAGTACCAACCGCGCCTCACTGGCAAATGCACTCATCAAGTGCACCACCTCCCCTCCATGACTGCTTCCCCGTAATCGCTTGCCATCCAATGCAACGTGCTTCTCTGCAAGGCTAGGTAATCCTGCTTGAACCCACTGAGCAAATGCCTGACCAAAGGCATCTCGGTCAATACGACCCATTACATCACTCAGCGTGTCATGCGATGGGATTCCATTGCGCAACTCTAAAAATTGCCTCAGCCATTCCTCATTCTCATGCCCAAAATCCTCTATGCTCACCCAATCTTCATAGCCCCCAAGTATTGCGCACAACGTAAGCATTACGATATCTTCAAGCTTGTGTAGCTTATTACGCGTCTCTCGCCTCGGATCGGGTAACGCGGCAAAGTACGGTTGCGGGTTCGGCAGCATTTTATTCCATCCAAAATCCTCTTCATCTACACTTTTTTAGCTATAAACGCAATGCTTTTATAGCGCAATCGCCCTGCACTACCCCCACTTTCAGTTTCTTAGTTTGGCGTACACCCCACTTCGCTTTCAAATGTACGATGAGTTGTGTTTCCAAACCATTCAACGTCCAATTCGCCGCTGCTGGAGAAATAATTCCTCCCTGCGGAACGCCTGCGGTTGTGTTTTGTAATTGCCCTCGGTCAATGACCCCAGATTTCAGCCACTTTCGTAGCATCGACTTGTCCATTTGAACGTTATCGAGCATCCAGTCATTTGAAATTTGGTCAAAAAAGCTTTCGATGTCCGCATCTAGCACCCATTGAGCTGAACTCTTTCTGCTCAGTTGGATGAATAATTGCCCCATCGCATCCGCCGTACAGCGATTTTTCCTAAACCCATATGAGTTTGGATCACTCACTGATTCCAACACCGGGTCAAGAGCCAGTAAATGCAGAGCTTGCATTGCTCTATCACGCATGGTCAGTATGCCCAACGGGCGTTCTTTCCCATTCGATTTTGGAATATAGACCCTTCGTAGCGGCAAGGGTCTATACTGCTGCTTTTTTAATTCAGCAATTGCTTTGAACTTCTTCTGTGGCGTATCCCACAGCTTGTTGTCCACGCCCGCGGTTCGTTTGCCTTGGTTTTCCGTCACTCGTTTGACTGCCAATGCTTTCGCACTAAACGAGCGGGTAAGCATCCGTTGCAGAGCTTTCACTCTGCGCCAGTTGCCCTCCTGTGTTGCCTTCGCTAAGCGGTGCTGCACGACTCTCACATTCTTTTGGACTCGCTTCCAATCTATCGAAACCCAGTCTGTAGGATTGTGCGAGGATGCAGAACGGGCTTGTTTGCTGCCAGTTACTATCATGCTTTCCTCGGATAATCTTTGTCGTCAGATGGCTTTTGGTCCCCATGGGGGATTACGCCTCATTAGAGCTTAAATACTGATTACTTGAGTCGTCTCAGTTGCTTACGACTGTCATACCCTGCGGAAGTGGGCACCCTTTCAGGTCAGGACAAAGTTAGAATCCCTATCCGAGGCATTACACCTAGGCCTTCGCTTACTCCACAATCCCATACCCGCTCCATCAACAGCTTCCCTTGCAGGTTGCCTGCCGCCTTCTAATGTCTAGAGGGTAAGGCGATGGGTCGGGCTTTGAAGTTGCCCCCCTCTCACGGACAGAAAATGGTTTCCATTAATCAATTGGA
>JASSUC010000075.1:0-1881 GCA_031963245.1 Mycoavidus cysteinexigens | reverse complement strand
GAAAGCGGTATCTGCGATCCAATTACGTATGGAGTTGTATAACCAGTTTGTTAAACAATGGTTCGAGCGTAACCAGCAGCGCTTAAGCAGCCAAAGTTTAACGGGGGTGCAAAAAGAGGTATTTAGAGAGTTGCATGATGATGGATTTGCGCAGCACGGGATCGGCTTTGTGAAAGAGTTAGCAGTGCATCTCTATACAGAGAATGGAGGTAACCCGGTTGTCGAGTACTCGTTGTACAAAGACAAGGGGAGTTGGAAGGATGCATTTTTCGGTCGAGAAGAAGAAAATCAACTGCTGCGAGAAGCGTGGCCGTTGATCCGAAGTGGCACGGAATACCGATTTATCCATAAATCGCTGCTGGAATATTTTGTGGCGCGGTCGCTGTTTGAGTCGTTCGATGGGTGTATGAATGTAAGCGCTCGCCAGCGTCGTGGTAGTGCTGCTTCAGTTTATAGTTTTGAAGAGCAAGCCATTTTGCCCGCCAAAACACAACGAGATTTATCGTTAAGCCCAAAGCATTGGATGGGCGATCTGGGGGTTGTGCGCTTGTTGACTGATCGCGTTCAACAAGAGTCAACGTTTAAGAAACAGCTGTTAGCGATAGTCGAACGCTCAAAAACTGACCCCACCGTGCGCCGGGCCTCAGCCAATGCGATCACGATATTGGTCAGAGCCGGGATCCAGTTTAATGGAGCCGATCTGACAGGTATTCAGATCCCTGGGGCAGATTTGAGTTATGGCGTATTCGATTCGGCGCAGCTGCAAGGGGTGGATTTAAGAAAGGTGAATCTTCGTAACACTTGGTTGCGTCAGGCTAATTTACAGGGTGCTCAGATGGTCGGCGTGCGCTTTGGCGAATGGCCTTATCTTCAAGAAGAGAGCTTGGTGTATGCCTGCACGTATTCACCGAATGGGAAAACGTGTGCGATAGGACTTGGAAATGGCGCGATCAGCGTGTATTCGACGTCGAGTTGGGAAAAAATCCACACCTTACAAGGGCATACCTCCTCTGTTCGGAGCGTGGTGTATTCGCCGAGTGGTGCGCAGATCGCCTCGGGCAGTTATGACAAAACGGTGCGGCTGTGGAACGCGCAAACCGGGGAACTCGCGCACACCTTACAAGGGCATACCCACTGGGTTAATAGCGTGGTGTATTCGCCGAGTGGTGCGCAGATCGCCTCGGGCAGTTCGGACCAGACGGTGCAGCTGTGGGACGCGCAAACCGGGGAACTCGCGCAAACCTTACAAGGGCATACCCACTGGGTTACTAGCGTGGTGTATTCGCCGAGTGGTGCGCAGATTGCCTCGGGCAGTAAGGACAAGACGGTGCGGCTGTGGGATGCGCAAACCGGGGAACTCGCGCAAACCTTACAAGGGCATACCAACTCTGTTACTAGCGTGGTGTATTCGCCGAGTGGTGCGCAGATCGCCTCGGGCAGTGAGGACGATACGGTGCGGCTGTGGGACGCGCAAACCGGGGAACTCTCCCACACCTTACAAGGGCATACCAACTGGGTTACTAGCGTGGTGTATTCGCCGAGTAGTGCGCAGATCGCCTCGGGCAGTGGTGACCAGACGGTGCGGCTGTGGGACGCGCAAACCGGGGAACTTGCGCACACCTTACAAGGGCATACCTCCCCTGTTACTAGCGTGGTGTATTCACCGAGTAGTGCGCAGATCGCCTCGGGCAGTTTTGACAATACGGTGCGGCTATGGGACGCGCAAACCGTGGCCCTCGCGCACCCTTTACAAGGGCATGCCTCCCCTGTTCATAGCGTGGTGTATTCGCCAAGTGGTGCGCAGATCGCCTCGGGCAGTGAGGACCAGACGGTGCGGCTGTGGGATGCGCAAACTGGGCAACTCGCGCACACTTTACAAGG
>JASSUC010000074.1:0-2048 GCA_031963245.1 Mycoavidus cysteinexigens | reverse complement strand
CTAAATTGCCTTTGCAGCGCTTCTACCAGGAATCGCTTAACCCGAACTGACGTTACGAAGTAATAGGCCCAGTGGTAGCGAAGCTGTAATAAGCGACATATAGCAAACGCCATTCGCCAAAATGTCTGATTTCCGGGAGTTAAGCAGCGAGGGGCAAACGCCGCTCCATGTCCAACTCGATCCGGCCATATGGATTGACATGGTGATAAATCAAAGGCGTGAGACCACCCCAGCCATGCACCGTCATGCGCTCATGCCATATCGGTTCGTTTTGAGGAAAAATTCATTGAAATACAGTACCACCAGCACGGCACATTGCCTCAGCTAGTTCCCTATCAAAAGTGGCCAATATTGAACCTGTGCGGAGTGCCAAATCGAGGTAAGTAGCATCATAAGCCGTTAATTTATATTCGCGGGCCAACCCCATGACCTGTTCACGCCGATGTTCCGGCGCTGTGCTGTCAGTAGTAATCGGCAAATTAGATAAAGAATTTAAGTAATCGATAGCCTGGGCTTCACTGACGACATTACGCCGCTCGCCCATAAGTAGTGCGTTGGCAATTTCAGTGTGCCACAAAGGGGGCACAACCGACTTTGCTATCGCCATAGACGATAACATGCGTTGCGCACAAGCACCTTCTTCGGATTTAGAGCGCTCAAATAACCAAGCAAGTGCCATTGAAGCATCAATCACCACCTTCATTTGCGCCCCTCAGCAGTCCAAGCTGCGAGCTGTTCAGAAGATACTCCTTGAACTTTTTTAATATGAAGCATCGTTTGAATAGCCGCTTGACTATTTTTACGGGTCCCTTCTTCGCTGGGTACTAAATCTGCCACAGGTTTGCCACGCAAAGTAATCGTATAACGCATGCCGTTTTGTACGCCACGCAAAAGGTTTGATAGCTCAGTTTTAGCAGCAAAAGATCCAATTTCTGTAAACATACAGCCTCCAAATAAACTAGTTCGTATACTAGTTTAGTATAGCTTCAATAAAAAGACAAATTTGGTGGTGTAAGGGGCTTAGACTGTAGTAGGGGTCTTAGTAGCCCAGAAGTGTCACTTTTGGAAAAAATACACTGTTTGTCATTTTCAGAAGACGATTGCACCACCTATCAGAAGTTATCTGCACCAATCTTGTCTATGCTAATACTCGCGTGCACTAAATAGACCTTGCCTCAATCCAACATGCCGGGTTGTTACTCCTTGCTCGTTAACCCTCAGTGCATCTGGTTTCATGCAACGGACTTCAATTTGGTGCACGCGAGTATTGAGCATAATTGAGTATCAACGAGATTGGTGCAGATAACTTCTGATATTAGGTTGTCAGAAGCCGACTTCACAACAGGCATTACGCCGAGTAAGTTGGTGCAGTCGTCTTCTGAAAATGACAGAGGCTTCAAGGGGTTAGTTTTGCTCGTCCTTGTTCACATGTCGTAAAACACTTGTTTTACGACATGATAGGCAGAGCAAGCGAGCACATCCGCTATTATGCGAAACCCTTGATTAACCCTAAACCCTTTTTTATGGTGGATGATACCGCGGCCGGAAAAACCTCTGTCTGTATGCCTCGATCCGTCTTAGAAAGCCCCCATTGGGTTTGACTGATAGAAGGAACAACCAGTGCTTCCTCCCCATTTTGTGCGTCTGGCTGCTCGACTTGGTCTCTCGTGCTTAGGTAAGGAACGAAAGGAATACCCGCAGCCTGCTGAGCGTTTTGAACTGCTTGCCTGAATTCGGTTTCCTGGTCTGGATTGCTAAAGGGAACAGTTTTCAGACCTTCAGCAGTATAAAAATACAGGGGGCCGTCCTGTATATACAAAGGCGCACTCTGATCAAAGCGTTGTGCAAGTAAGTATTCTTTATAGACCAATTCTATCTGTTGTCTATTAAAAGTTGGCAATAAGCGATAGCACGTCGAGCGGTGTTTGCCTAACGCATCAGCAGCGCTGCTCCTCACGTACTCGTTCTCGTCCTTCAGCAGAGCGATCAAGGCCCGCAGGGCCGACTCCGGTAACGAAGACTGCTGACCTAACGCTTCAGCAGCGCGG
>JASSUC010000073.1:0-2109 GCA_031963245.1 Mycoavidus cysteinexigens | reverse complement strand
GGGGCCATGAGAAAAGTACCCGCAAGGGCAACTCGCTGGTGGCCTACCCTACCGCACGCTCCGTTCTGAGGGGGCGGTGGTGCAGTAATGTACTGCTGCTACCCGACACCGCCGAAAATTCCGTCACCCCCACTCCAAGTCTGCCATGATCGCATCCAGGTCGAGTATCTGCCTTTCGCCACGGAAGGTGTAGTGCCCGTTCAGATGAATGTGGCGCCAAGCCACCGGCGAGATCTTATTGATCAAAGCGAGTGCTTTAGCCTTACCGGTGGCCTCATACTTCGTGAGCAACCGCGACAGAATGGCGGAATTGTAATAGATGATCGCGTTTGCGATCAGCCGCGCACACTGGTTGCTGATCTCGATTTCGATGTCGGTCCGGCCGGTCAGTTCCTTTTTTCCGCCCACCTGTGCAATAGCTGAACGTAGCTGATGGTAGGATTCGATGCGGTTTTGCGAACGGTGGATGTTTCGCTCCAACTGCGGGTCGCGCAAGTAACGCAAGGTGTAGATGCTGCGGATCAGCTTGTCAAACTCGAAGATTGCCCGTCGCGTCGGGTTTGCCTCAGTGTAGGTGCAGAGCTTGCGAATCAGCGTGCCCTGCGTCATCTCTTTCAGGCCAAGCGTAGCGACGATCTGGTCTATGTTTGTTTTCTCATCGACGATGGCTTGCCGGTCAATCTGTCCGACCGGGCGAATCAGGCATTTCTCGTACTGCGCTGGATCGTCGGCGCAGTATAGGTCTTTCAGTTGTTTGTCCAGGTTAGTGAAGTGCGGTTCAAAACGCCGTCCGAACCAGTGCAGGATAGCAAAGTTGGCCTTATTAACGCTGTGCATGTCACCAGTAATCGCGATCGGCACAATGTCTGATGTGTTGCGATACCAGATATCAAATACATGGTGCGCCTCATACTCATGCGCGCCGATGAGCCAGCCTTGTAGCGGCACATGGTTGCACAGCAGAGTGTAGGCGACCACGCCCTTGCCGCGCCCGAAATACTTGCGCGAGTAACGCGCCTTCACGGTTGGTCGCTCCACGCTGAATTTTTGGCCATCGACTGCGCCGTATAGTGCGTCGAGGTCAAACGAATAGTGCGGGAAGATCGGTAGGCCAGCAATGGCGTTGCTGATCTGGTCATTAGTCGCCTGCAGCGAAGCCTGTCGTAGGTATTGCTGGTAAGTGGCTTCCAGCACATGGTAGGGAATATCGCTGGTGCGCGCCATGACAAGGTTGCCGTGGTTCATCGCCTGGGCGATGATGACTGCCACCAGGCTGTCTGCGTCGGCGATCTGCTTGGCATAGCGCGGCTGTAGCGGTTTTAGCGCAGATAGAAATTGACATTGTCCGTTCACAAAGCGAAATACGTCAGCCACGTCGCAGAGCGACAGTTGCTCGTAAAAACTGTCCTGACGCGCTGCATCCTTGTCAATTTTGGGCTTACGCCAGGTCAGTGTCTTAGTCCCACTATCATAGTCGAGATGCTTGAGCTTCCCTTGGCGTAATTCCCGATTGAATGCTAGCCACTGCGTACTCAGCTCCGATGATAGCGCATCGAGTTGGGCCTTGATCGGCTGGTGCAGCCAGGTAATGTCCATCTGGTTCAGCACGTGGGCCTGCTCTTCAAGAGAGACCAGTTCGTCGGTGAAAGAGCGATGCTGCAGGCTGTCGTCCAGGTAGAATTCACCAGACTTGAAGCGTTTACGCAGTTGCCGGTACAGCCAGAACTCGTAGCGGTCAGCGTGCAGTCCCGTTGGCTTGCCATCCACGTCGAACGTCAGCAGGTACGGTTGCAGGCGTTTGGGTAAGGTGATTTCCGGGCATTCTGCAAGTGGACGTTGCGACAGGCGCTGCTGTTTCGCGAATACTCGCTTTGTCCAGGCGAGCGCAGCAAGCCATGGGTTGTCTGGGTCGATACTGGTAAAATCGAGTGTGCCATAGAGCGGACGTAAGTGCCGTCGGATTCGCCCGGCTAATCCGTCAACTAACTGCCAATGTAGGACCAGCTTGCTCGTCGGTTTTACACTCAGGCGTTGGCCGGCGCTCCGCAGCGCGTCCTTAGAACCTGTTTAGAGTCTCTTAAGTAAAAGCACCAGGAAAGCGAAGTGAAC
>JASSUC010000060.1:0-2135 GCA_031963245.1 Mycoavidus cysteinexigens | reverse complement strand
CCATCAACCGTTCCCTACTCAGACATGCGTAGCCGGTAACAGCCGCGTGTGAAGCTTTGAGGACAATGTAACCGCCGAGCAATCGGTATGCCGACCCGTGAGGATAGGCAGAATCTGCTAGCACTAAAGCGGAGAGGGGCTAGGGACGCTCGAGAACGACCAACATATGTAAATCTCTGCAATCGTCGTAATTGACAACAGGCCAAAAGTGCTAGGCCTGAACCAAAAGGTGCGCGGCTAGGATTGGCCCCTATAGTGTGGGCCAACATGGACAAACAATCCGCCGGCGAATAGGAGGGGTCCGCCTCGTGCTGAAATTCAAGTGGAACAGGGTAAACCCATAGCGCTGCCGGAAACGGCAGGCAGACCGCAAGGAATGCTGTTGGCGCTGTGGGCAGAGGATGGTGGAAAACGCGAATAGCCGGGCTGTAATGGGCCGGATACAGGCTGTGGCATTGCCTGACACGAAAGTGGGCAGACTTCCACCGAGTTATTGATGGCGAGAGAACATGACCAATCGTTACACACAGGAAGGCAGATGACAGAACTTGAAAACCTAGCGCAAGCAAAAGCTTTCGACAATGGTGCACCTGTGCGCGATGCTCAAAGATGGGACCAAGCTAATTGGTCCCGCATTACGGCAGAAGTGAAACGACTTCAAGTGCGTATCGCCAAGGCAGTATTGGAAGGCCGATGGGGCAAAGTGAAGGCTTTGCAACGTCTGCTGACCCGCTCGTTCAGCGGCAAAATATTAGCCGTGAAGCGAGTGACGGAAAATCGAGGTAAAAGAACGCCGGGGGTAGATGGGAAAATCTGGTCAACCTCGGCAGCCAAATGGAAAGGGATGAAGTCACTGCAACATCACGGCTACCGTGCCATGCCGCTACGACGTATTTACATTCCCAAGAGCAACGGCCAGAAGCGCCCGCTAAGCATTCCTTGCATGCGGTGCCGAGCGATGCAAGCATTATGGAAGCTCGCGCTGGAACCTATTGCGGAGAGCACAGCGGATTTGAACTCGTACGGGTTCAGACCCTATCGCTCGACAGCGGATGCTATCGGACAATGTTTTACCACTTTAGCCCAGCGTACTTCGGCTGAGTGGATTCTTGAAGGCGATATTCGGAGCTGTTTCGACAGCATCAGTTCGACATGGCTTTTAGAAAACATCCCGATGGATAAACTCATCCTGCATAGGTGGCTTCAGGCCGGATATATCAGTGAAAATACCTTGTTTGATAGCACTGATGGAGTGCCGCAAGGCGGAATCGCATCACCCGTGTTAGCGAATATGGCGTTGGACGGACTTGAGGCGGCAATTTATGCCAGCGTGGGTTCTTCTGAATACGCGCGCCGAAAGGCCAAACTCAACGTCATCCGTTACGCGGATGATTTTGTGGTTACCGGAATATCTAAGGATATTCTACAACACCAAGTGCTCCCGGCAGTCAAGAAATTCATGGCCACACGGGGCCTGGAACTCTCACAAGAGAAAACCAGGATCACTCACATCTCACAAGGCTTCGATTTCCTTGGCCAAAATGTACGCAAGTACGCTGGTAAACTGCTCATCAAGCCAGCAAGAAAAAGTGTTAAATCACTTCTCGATAAGGTCAGAGAAACGGTTAAAAGAAATCTTAGTGCTACACAAGAAACGATTATCCAAATGCTCAACCCGATCATCCGGGGCTGGGCTATGTATCATCGTCATGTAGTCTCTAAGGCGACTTTCTCACTGATTGACTCACACATTTGGCAAACCCTCTGGAAATGGGCTAAGCGTCGACACCCCAACAAAGGAGCGCGTTGGATTAAACGGAAGTACTTCCAAACGATAGGAAGCCGGAACTGGGTATTTGCCACTCAAGATCTCGTCGGTCACTACTCCGACCGACTCCAGATCTTTAGTGCATCGACGATTCCTATTGTAAGGCATGTCAAAATACAGGCTCGGGCCAATCCATTCGATCCCATATGGGAACCGTACTTCCATCGACGTCAAACCAAGACCTAACCGTCATACCGCCCGGTGCCACGCCATGGCGCTGTTCAATAGCTTGAGCCGTGTGCAGAGTGATTTGCCCGCACGGTTCTTTGAGGAGGGCGAAACAGCAATGTTTCGCCCTTACTCGACA
>JASSUC010000072.1:0-2633 GCA_031963245.1 Mycoavidus cysteinexigens | reverse complement strand
TTCTTGACAAAAATTGGGGACCATAACCGTATCCAGAGATGTGGGTAATTGCAAGGGGTGGGCTGGATGCTTACGAAATATCGAGGCAGACTCACAACCCTCCGGCTAACTTTAGAGGGCTGCGAATCAGCGGTTGATTTTTCAAGATTGCAGAGAAGAGTAAATAATCCACATTGTCAGGCAGAGATGATGGCCTCAGGCCAGATTAGGCAGTATGAATTGCTTGTTTGATGGCGGTCCTGGTCTTACGGATTCTCCAGTGGATAGACTGGATTGCGTCGCAGAGGAGGTATCTAACGTCCTGCGTTTTGACAGTATCTTGAATTTAGCTGCCGCAGCTGTCACACCGACGAGTTGCTTATTCGTCTCGAAACTTAAAGGCGGAATCGGCTTACCCACGGCCCCACGCTGCTCTAAAAGCTGTTGATTCACCAGACTTAAGCCTTGCACGTCCTGGATATACGTACCCGTCGCCGTGAGCGCTTCTTGCGACGAACTCCAACGCAAAACTACTCGCCAGTTACCCTCATTCGCTATCACCTGCCACACACGGACCGATTTGTCTTGACTGCCGGTTACCAAATAGTCGCCGTCGGAGGTGGTTTTCCAGACAAAACTAGAGACTGCCCCGAGGAAACCTCGAATTACCGCCAGACATTGCCCGGTTTGCGCATCCCACAACCGTACCGTCTGGTCATCACTGCTTGAAACGATCTGCTGGCCATTGGGCGAATACAACACGCTAGTAACATCGCTAGTATGTCCGCTTAAAATGGCACCCGGGGCGCCGGTTTGCGCATCCCATAGCCGTACCGTATCGTCGCGACTCGCAGAGCAAATTTGCTGGCCGTTGGGCGAGTACGCCACACTAGTAACCGAGTCAGTATGTCCGCTTAAGATGGCACCGGCTTCCCCGGTTTGCGCGTTCCATAGTCGTACCGTCTTGTCCTTGCTGCCCGAGGCAAGTTGCTCGCCGTTAGGCGAAAACACCACACTTATAACCGCATCCGTATGGCCACTTAAGACGGGCCCGGGTGCCCCGGTTTGCGTGTCCCATAGCCGCACCGTAGCCCGCATAGAAATTTGAAAGAGATTAAAAAATTTGTCTCTCTTTCTGATCCTTCCCGCGGAGACGCTCCTCTCGTCACCATCCGAGGCGGTCTTCTCGTTACTGCCCGAGGTGGTCTCTGGGTCACTGCCCGAGGCGATCTGTTGGCCATTGGGCGAATACACCACCCTAGTAACCTTGCTAGTATGGCCGCTTAAGATGGGCCCGGAGACACCGGTTCGCGTGTCCCACAGTCGTACGGTCTTGTCCTGGCTGCCGGAAGCAATCTGCTGGCCGTTGGGCGAATACACCACGCTGGTAACTTCGCTGGTATGGCCGCTTAAGATGGCATCGGGTACCCCGGTTTGCGCGTCCCACTGTCGTATTGTATTGTCGCGACCGACGGAAATAATTTGCTGGCCGCTGGGTGAATACACTACGCTGGTAACTTCGCTAGTATGGCCGCTTAAAATGGAGCCAGGTACCCCGGTTTCCATGTCCCACAACCGTATTGTATGGTCTCGACTCCCGGAAACCACGTGCTGACCATCCGACGATACTGCGACGCTCATAACCCCGGCGCTATGCCCTGACAAAACGCGCAGCGTAGTGCCGGCGGTGGACAGGGGCCAAACCCGGACAGTCTGGTCCCTACTGCCGGAGGCAATCTGTTTGCCATCTAGCAAATACGCAACGCCTATCACTCCGTCAGTATGGCCGCTTAAAGTATTGATGGATTCACCCGTTCTCGCGTCCCACAACCGTATCGTATTATCGCGACTCGCAGAGGTAATTTGCTGACCGTTGGGTGAATATACTACGCTGGTAACTTCGCTGGTATGGCCTTGTAAGGTGTGTCCGAGGGCACCGGTTTGTGCGTCCCACAGTCGTATTGTATTGTCGCGACTGGCAGAGGTAATTTGCTGGCCGTTGGGTGAATATACTACGCTAGTAATATCGTTAGTATGGCCGCTTAATATGAGGCCGGGTGCCCCGGTTTGCGCATCCCACAGCCGTATTGTATTGTCGCGACTGGCAGAGGTAATTTGTTCGCCGTTGGGTGAATACACCACGCTGGTAACTTCGCTAGTATGGCCGCTTAATATGGGTCCGGGTGCCCCGATTTGCGCGTCCCATGCTCGTACCATATTGTCACAACCGGCAGAGATAATTTGTTCGCTGTTGGGCGAATACACCACGCTGGTAACCTCGCTAGGATGACCGCTTAAGCTGCGCGTGAGCTGACCGCTTTGCGCGTCCCACAGCCGTATTGTTCCGTCGCTATCGGCAGAGGTAATTTGCTGGCCGTTGGGCGAATACACTACGCTCGTAACTTCGCTGGTATGGTCGCTTAAGGTGCGAGTAAGCTGACCGCTTTGTGCGTCCCACAGCCGTATCGTAGCGTCGCGGCTTGTAGAGGCGATCTGCTGGCCATTCGGTGAATACGCCACGCTCAAAACAGTATCGGTATGTCCTTCTAAGGTGTGTGCGAAGGCTCCGCTTTGCGTGTCCCACAGCCGTACCGTCTTATCATCACTGCCCGACGCGATCTGAGTGCCGCTAGGCGAATACGCCACGCTCAAAA
>JASSUC010000059.1:0-2764 GCA_031963245.1 Mycoavidus cysteinexigens | reverse complement strand
GGATCTTAGATGTGCAATTCAAAGAAGACGCCAATCAGACGCGACACAAACGCGCTGCCTCCAACTTGGCACTTATCCGCCGTACAGCCCTTAATCTGCTACGTCAGGACCCCTCTACTCTGAGCATGAGGTGGCGAAAAATCCGGGCTTCTTCTAATCATCAATATCGCGAGCAGTTGCTTTTTATTAGGACGTCGACATAGCGCAATCGCCCTGATAGGTAGGGTGTTGCTGACTCAAACCGCGAAATGTCGATTAGGGTATTACACCTACGCACCTACACCCGCTTGGCCCGGTCTTCGCGTTCCCTTTGCTGAACTGATTTTAGCAGAGCCGCTCACTTGCAAAGCATGAGAACGGCGGATGGCGGTGAAAAACCTGTTTTAAACACCCTATATTTCACGATATGAAAATAACGACGCAGGTCTTGTTTGATCATCCATATTTCGCAGCTTTAATCACCCTCCGACTGATGGCAATCAGTTCGATAAAACGTTGAAATACGGGAAATCTTTTTCAAGAACACGGAACGCCAAGTCGTCCGAAAAGGAACGGTTTCGTACACTCATGAATAGGGATGTACGAAACTAAGCCAAACGCATTTCGGACATAAGCTATAATTCGTACACTACTTTCGGACTAATTCAGAGCTATGCCACGTGTTTTTGCTTATTGCCGTGTTTCTACTTTTGATCAAACTACTGAGAATCAGAGGTTGGAAATTAAGGTGGCCGGATTCACCATCGAGGCCCGCCGCTTGATCGAAGAAAATATCAGTGGATCGGTGGCAGCAAAAGAGAGGCCTGGTTTTATCAAGCTGATTGATCGGATGGAAGTGGGAGATGTACTGGTTGTGACAAAACTTGATCGACTCGGCCGCAATGCGATGGATGTTCGGGCAACTGTCGAGCAACTTGGGGGTTTAGGCGTGCGAGTGCACTGTCTTGCGCTAGGTGGTGTTGATCTAACCAGCCCGGCAGGCAAGATGACCATGCAGGTGATCGTCGCTGTGGCGGAGTTCGAGCGTGATTTGCTGATTGAACGGACACAATCGGGAATCAATCGCGCTAGAGTCGCTGGCAAACAGTTTGGCAGACCACCGACACTCAATGCTGCACAGCGTGCTATTGTCTTAGAACGGCTAGATGCTGGTGTCAGCATTGCCGCAATCGCGTGCGAATTCAAGACGACTCGACAAACCATTATGCGTGCAAGGGATGCTGCTTTAGGAACCCTTTATTTATAAAGCACTCTCCAATTGATAATTTTGTGCTACGCCTCACGCATCCGCCAATCATATGATATATAATATGCATATCATATATGGAGTGAATCATGCGTACATTGGTTGATATACCCGACGGGCAAATTAAGTGGTTAGCAGACATCTGCTCGACTGAAAAAAAGACGCGCGCCGAATTAATCCGGACGGCAATAGCAGAATATCTCGAGAAGCGTAAACCGAGAGGGGGTGATGTTTTTGGGATCTGGAAAATCGACAGTGTGGATGGGCTAGGCTACCAGGAAAGGGTGCGCTCGGAATGGTAGGCGCTCTGTTTGATACCAATATTCTGGTTGATTACCTAAACGGAGTTAGCCAAGCCAAGACTGAGTTGGAAAAGTGCTCTGATAAAGCGATCAGCGTTATCACCTGGATGGAGGTGATGGTTGGCGCAACCCCAGAAACAGAAGTAGCGCTGAGAAATTTTTTAAATAGTTTTGTTAATCTACCCATTGATGAGGGGGTCGCCCATGCCGCTGTCACCCTTCGCAAAAATTACAGAATTAAATTGCCAGACGCTATTATTTGGGCAACTGCTCAGGTAAACAGTCGGATTCTTGTTACGCGCAATACGAAAGATTTCTCGGGCAATGAACTAGGAATACATGTTCCATATCATTTAACTTCTGCCAAAACATAACTCTCTTGTAAGAGGGAGAGCGTTCCACACTCTACCGCTTCGCTCACTCCGTTTTCTAACCATTCGCGCCAGAACGCAGAACAAACCTTTGATAAAAAAGAAGGATTTGCTAATCCACTGCGAGAATTAGTAGATGCCCTTTTTCCTGAGGACAGCAATACAAGAGCGCTTGCACGAAGTGCAGCTAGCCTACTTCCAGTATGGGGAATAGCTATCGGCCCGCACTCCATTGCCGCAAACCCGCCGTATTGGCAACGGATTCGAATACAGAGAGGATGGAGCAGCGCGACATTTAAGTCGCGTGCTATTTGACTGGAATGTCGGCGTATGAGCGCGTATTGTTCTTAACGCCTGCTAAAAGTGCATAAAGAGTAACTTTTTTAAAACTGTCTATAATCGGTGTTATGTTCAATCGCCGACGAAAAATCTGGAGCGGAAGGCCTTCCAACGGCCTTTCGCGCCGACCAGTCGATACAGATCAGACTGCCCCCCCCTCCTGGGCACCCCTCTGCTTCAACAGTGATCGATTCACCTCGCTTAAGCCTTTCACTCCATCGAGCACGCTATCCCTCACATTCAACTCACTATGCGGTGACATCCAATTCAGACGCGCCTGAACTTCATCACCACCTCCTGCCACCTGCCACTGACGAACTAATTTATCATCACTGCCAGTCAACAGATAGATACCCTCGAGCGTCGATTTCCAGGCTACGCTATTGACTCTTCCGCCAAAACCTTTAATCACCGCACGACACTTACCCGAGGCAACATCCCACAGCCGCACCGTATTGTCATAACTGCCCGATGCGATCTGCGCGCCGCTCGGCGAATACACCACG
>JASSUC010000058.1:0-3063 GCA_031963245.1 Mycoavidus cysteinexigens | reverse complement strand
CGCTCGGCGAATACACCACGCTCAAAACAGAGTCGGTATGGCCGGTTAAGGTGTGCCCCGCCGCGCCGCTTTGCGCGTCCCACAGACGCACCGTATTGTCAGAACTCCCCGAGGCCAGCTGCAAACCGCTCGGCGAATACACCACGCTCCTAACAGTGTCGGTATGGCCGGTTAAGGTGTGCCCCGCCGCGCCGCTGTGCGCGTCCCACACACGCACCGTATTGTCAACGCTTCCCGATGCGATCTGCGCGCCGCTCGGCGAATACACCACGCTACTAACATAGTTGGTATGGCCGGTTAAGGTGTGCCCCGCCGCGCCGCTGTGCGCGTCCCACACACGCACCGTATTGTCAACGCTTCCCGATGCGATCTGCGCGCCGCTCGGCGAATACACCACGCTCAAAACAGAGTCGGTATGGCCGGTTAAGGTGTGACCCGCCGCTCCGCTGTGCGCGTCCCACAGACGCACCGTATTGTCAGAACTCCCCGATGCGATCTGCGCGCCGCTCGGCGAATACACCACGCTATAAACATAGGAGGTATGGCCTGTTAAGGTGTGTATTTCTTCCCAATTCGACGTCGCATACACACGGACCGTACCGTTTTCAAGTCCTATGGCACAGGCTTTCCCATCCGGCGAATAGGCGCAGGAATACACCGTGCTCTCTTCCTTCAGATAAGGCCATTCGCCAAACTGCACCCCCGCCATCTGCGCGCCGCTTAAATTTGCCTGGTGCAGCCAGCTCGTCCGAAGCGTGGCTTTTCTTAAATCCGCCCCTTGCAACTGCGCTGAATCGAATACCCCAAAACTCAGATCGGCTCCAGGGATCTGGATACCCTTTAAATCGGCCCCATTAAACTGCACGCCTGCCTTGACCAAAATCGTGATCGCATTGGCCGCTGCTTGGCGGACATCGGCATCGGTTTTTGAGCGCTCGATAATGGCCAAGAGTTGTTCCTTAAACGTTCGCTCTTGCCAAACGCGCTCGGTCAATAATCGCGCCACCCCTAGATCGCTAACCCAATGCTTGGGGGCTAACGAGACGTCTGGCAGCATTTTGGGGGGCAGAACCGATTGGTTTTCAAAACTACAGACGGAAGCGTTGCTATCACGACGTAGGCGAGTGTCCAGTACCTTGCACGCATCGAACGACTCGAACAGCGCGCGTGCCACAAAATATTCAAATAGCGATTTATGAATAAAGCGATATTGATTGCCGCTTCGGTTCAAGGGCCAGGCTTCGCGCAGCAGTTGCTTTTCCTCTTCCCGGCCAAAAAAAGCATCCTTCCAACTTCCTTTATCTTCGAATAAGGAATAGTCGACTACCGGGTTACCTGCATTATCTATATAGAGATGCACCGCTAGGTCTTTGACAAATTGGAGACCGTGCCGGGCAAAGCCATCATCAGACAACTCCCTAAAGATGGCTCTCTTAGTTCCCGTTAAATCTTGGGTATTTAAGCGTTGCTGGTTACGCTCAAACCAGCGTTTGACGAACTGGTCATACAGGTCCAAGCGTAACTGCACAGCACTTCGCGCTTTCCCCTCGTTTTCCAGGAAGGGCAAGGCTTCAAGCACCACGCGCAGCAAAAAGGGATTGCTGACCAAGGTTTGTAAATGCGCTTGTTCAAGGAGGGCTTTTCGGTATTCTTGTACCGTCCAGCCCATGGGGTTGCGCTGCACATATTTTGCTAGATATTGATCACGCTCTGCTTCTGAAAACGGCTCGATCACGGCTTCTTGAAACAACGCGTCCTTGTCCTGCAGAATCGGATTCGGCTGAAAGCGGCTTTGATAGTCTTGGCCTAGATATTCGCTGCGGCAACTGATGACCATGTGGCCCTGCCAGCCGTCGGACTGATTGATGCCATTGCTCAGGTACAAATTCTGGGTCTGCCGAATCTCATCATAGCCGTCCAAAATAAAGATGAACTTTTGTTGTTCTTTCTTTAAGGTTTGAATTTGATGTTCTGACAGGCCTCTTTTCTTTAACGCTTTGGCAATCAGATCGTGCTCGGGTTTGTCCATACTGGGCAGAGAAATAAACAGCGGAAGCGCATCGGTTTCTTTTTGCTCCCATAAGTGCTTTTCTAGATAGCGGTTGAAAGTGGTTTTGCCCGCCCCGGAGTCCCCCTTCAATAAGGTCACTTGTTTATCGTTTAGAAAGACTTGCACTTGAGATAAGAGGTCGGTCTCCTGCAGAAGCCCTTTGGCACGTGGTTCAACATAGAGTTGGAGGGTTTCCTCAAACGCTTGATCTTGCTTAAGGGCGGCAAAATACTGTACTTTCAGCGCAGCCCTGGGGTCTGCCTTGAGTACCCACAGTTTCTGATCTTGTTGATTCAAGATAGAGGCAAGCTGGCTGTGCTGTGCTCTCTGTATGCCATCGAAGATGCCATCTAATAACTGGGCAAACCCCAACTCGCCAAGCGTTGAATTCTTATTTAGAAGAGAAATGCACTCACCATGCCCCGTCCAAAACTTGTCCAGAAACGTTTTCGCCTCATTGCTGCCCACCAATAGCCGCTCGATCAGCTTAAAAAGCACCCCATGCCGACTTTGATTCTGATGCACTTCTCGTCCTGCTTGGGCTTGCCCCTCCAATCTCGGAATATCCTCCATCCGAACCGTGGTCGCTGGAATAAAATGCGCCAGGCATTTTTCATAGCTATTGGGCGTTAACGAAACTGGGATGATCCCATGTTCACCGGTCATATGCTTTTCCCGGATTTGCAAAAAAGCAATTTCCGTCAACACATGATGGAACCCGGCTTTATAGTCTTCCTCTTGTGAAAATTTATTGACCACCTGACGGATTGCCAAAGCGTCTTTTTGTTCGCCATCTTTGCGATAGGCTGCTAGATCTTTGTCATAAGCCTCTTGAAGTTCCTGATGAAACTTTTCATAGTCCTTCCATTTTAGGTAGCTGCCTAATACCTCAGAAGAACACACCACCACCTTATCGACCGGCTTCACCTCTTTGATTAGCTGCTGGGGTAACAAACACAGTTGATTGGTGACGATATCGCCTAGTTTGCCATCCTTTTTTAGTTCTTCCGGCG
>JASSUC010000071.1:0-3198 GCA_031963245.1 Mycoavidus cysteinexigens | reverse complement strand
GACTCAGTACGGTTCCGGTGTTTTTAAACCGGCGGTCGCTGTGTAACTCAATCGTATTCGCTGAAATCAAGGCGTTGCCCAATGGGACGGCAGGTGCATCACTTTTAGATAGATACACTTTAGGCACCAGTACGGTCTGTTCTGAGCCATCCGGTAATTGAACACTTCGATTCACAAGCCAGAGGGGGCTGGTGCTTAAAGTGTCAACTTGCTCTGCGGTGGGTTCAATACCGAGCCGCAACTCAAAGCGTTTAGCCAGGCTGGCCCCGGCGTGCATCAAGGCTTTAAATTCAGCGATAGAGTTCCGATGGCTGGACAGGTAATAATGGCCGCTCAAACCAATAATCTGGTCTCGAATCAGTTGCTGTTCATAAAATCCGTCACCCAGACGCTTGGGAACAAGTTGCGGATCCAGATTCAGTAATTGCAGCAGCAGATCGCTAGAAACCCTATCGCTGTTGCGGGTAAAACGAGGATCCATTCGTATCAGGTACGGTTGATTCGGATCATGGTTAAAGCTCAATAAGCCGCTATTTAAGAAGGCACTACTGCGGGTTAGGGCAGAGGCGCTCGGTACCAGCGCGCTCGACGATACCAGCACGCTCGACGGTGCCGGATGCTCAACCGCGGTATGGTGTTGATAGATGGCCACATGCAGATTGTGGTGCTCTATCACCGGAGCTGGATGGTAGGGAGCTTTGTCATGCCAATGGCGCTGAAAATACCGCTTGAAGCCACCTCGCCATTCTCTATCTGACCATTGCGCGGTTCCATTATCAATAGTGACGCGCTGGCCGGTGACATCACGGTTATCGATTAGAATCGGCGCGCCCTCAAATTTACTCAGCGTCCCCCCCGCCACAATTTGGCTTTTATCGTTAATCACCTGTCCAGATAATCGGATCGCGCCGCCAGCTTGAATTTTACCGGGCGCGCTGTGCGTGACAGTTGTCGTTGTCACATGACGGGTAAAGTTATAGTTGGTAAAACGATACACGCGTGTATCTGAGTGATGCACAAGATAAGAACCTCCGCTGCCGCCGTCCCAGCCGATTTGGGAGCCATCATAGCGTTGGCTACTATGGTGATCATGGCATTCGTGTATATCTCGAACTTCAATCAGTTTTTCTTGGGTCTCGAACTTCGAATTTTGATTGACCAGCTTGTTGGCATGGATGATCAGATCGCCTGACGCATCGATCAGCGCGCCATGATTGAGGGCCCGCTCACTGCAACCCTGTATCCTAAGTTGAGCATCCAGTGCACCGCCAATGGTCAGGCGACCGCCACTATACAACGTGCCGTGGTCAAAATTTGTAATTTCCTTGATACCTATCTCAAGATTGTTTTGTGCGAAAATCACGCTACCTTGGTTGACCAAAAACCCGTTAAGTCGGTCGCGCGCACCAATTGAGACCGTTTTGCCCCAAATTAAACCTGGGCGTTCGTTTTTAAGGTTGAGTTCTCTTTCGCTTTTGATCAATACCAGGCCTTCGCCGCGCACAGTACCTAAATTGCCAAAATCAGTCACTGAAATATGTAGGTCTTTGTTACTTTGCAACAGTCCTTGATTTGAATTTATAAGGGACTGGGCGGCTAACGACAGCGTGTCACTCGCAGATACCGTGCCGCCCTCATTGATAAAGTTTACTTTTGCATTCAGATGCAGATCTTTCGCCAGGATGCGACCTGTGTTTGAATTGCGCAAACTCTCAGCTTCGATTGTGAGTCTGCCGTGTACATGGAGTGGGCCTTCCTGTACTGTGAGATTTTGTGCCTCTATAGCCGTAGTGCCAGCTTGAATCACTCCATCATTTTTAAGCCAGCCTTTTTCAGCTTTGATCTTAAGGTGAGCTCCGTCTATTAACGACTCAGCTTGATTTTCCAGTTCTTTCACCTCAAGCAGAATATTTCCTTGGCTTTGTAAATTTCCTCCATGAGTATTTATAAAACGCTCAGCCATGAGCGTGAATGCATCACGTGCTAAGACCGTACTATCTGAGTTAGCAAAAAGCTTTTCTGCGCTTAGGTTGACGTGCTGCCCTAACATCTGAGTTTGATTCGTGTTGTAGATATTCTGTGCTTTTATTGTGATCCTGCCTTGTACCCGGATCAGGGTATTTTGTACTTTTTCACCTTTATGCGAAGTGCTGACCACTTCCTTGGCACGCACTTCAAGCACGCCTACATCAGAAATATCACGGCATAGATCTTTTACGCCGGGCGAGGTCTCCGTTTTGAATTTCTCATCGTCACCAACGGCGATTAATCCTCCGATACTCATTAATTCATCCGTATCAATCTCAATTCTCCGGCTCGCCGATAAAGTACTCAACCTATGAGCTAAGGTAGTGGTTTTTATTTTGAGTATCTGATCCGAAATAATTGCTCCACCTGCATGATTTACCAGTTCAGAGGACTGAATAGTAACTGGGCCTTTACCAAAGATTATCCCGGCTCCCTCGATCGCCTCAGTATTGAAATTGACTATCATTTGCTGAGCAAGAATATGGGTCTTTCCTGTACCCGCATTCAGCAACCAGCCAGAAGTATTGTCAAGCACGTTTACCTGCACGTCCAATACGCTTTGATCTCCCTTCGCTTCTGTATGCCCCCGCCGATTGATAAATTTTTGACCTCTCAGAATAAGTTCTGAGCCGGCCTTAATTTGCCCATCTTTATTCTCCAAATGACCAGCCTGAATCGATAGTTTCTCTCTTGACTCTATCGTAGAGGAACTCGAATTCACAAGCTCCTGCATTGAACCCTTTACTTTGTGTTGAGCATCAAGAGTCTCTCCTATACTCAGGTCACCATCGCTATGCAGTAAACCATGTTCCCGGTTGCATAGGGTCTGCGCTCCAATAGTAAGCTGGCGACGCGCCATGATCACCCCAGCTTGATGCTCGTCCATGTCCTCAGTGCCATCATTGACCAAGTGCTGCGTATCAATAACCACAGCGCCGCCTTGAATGACGCCGTAGTTTGTAAGCCCATCTTCTGCTTTGAGCGTAAGGTAAACGCCATCAATCAAAGACTTTGCTTGATTCTCAAGCTCTTTTGCTGCCAGTGTAATTTCACCTTGAGTCTGTAGAGTGCCTTGATTGATTAAGCCCTTAGTCGTCGAAATCGATAGATGACGGCCTGCACTCAATTGATTTTTATGGGTGTAGTCTTCTTCGAACTCTGCGGCAAGAT
>JASSUC010000057.1:0-3303 GCA_031963245.1 Mycoavidus cysteinexigens | reverse complement strand
TAGCTTGTCCTGTACGTGAAACCGACCTCGTTTAAGTGATGGCGGCACAACCGCAGCCATTGCATCGAGCTTCTCCGTAGGATCGACACGCAAATAAACTTCTGTCGTTTGGATGTCGGAGTGACCGAGCCAGAGTGAGACTTTGCGAACGTCCCCTGTTGCCTGCAATATCATCATCGCTGCGCTGTGTCTCAGGCTGTGCGGAGAGATATGCTTTTGCCTCAGCGCCGAACAATTTTTAGCGGCGGTTTGAATATGTTTTTCAAGAACATATTCAAAACCCGAACGAGTCAGAGGTTGGCCATGGGCGTTGATAAATAGCTCCGACGCCGATGATGGACCACGTACCGACAACCATGCGCGCAAATCCATGCAAGTCTGCTTCCAAAGCGGAAGCAATCGTTCCCTACGGCCCTTACCTTCGATCCGAACATTTGGCGAGGGTTGCCATTCGATCGCGTGCATCGGCAGATTGACCAATTCTGAAACACGCAGGCCAGCCGAGAAGCAAAGATGGAGCATGGCACGATCACGAATGCCGTCACGGCGCTCGAGATCTGGCGTATTAAGGAGGGTTTGTATCTCGCTCATTGACAAATAACTGATCAATCGGCAGTCGGTGCGTTTCGAGGGAATGGCCAGAATGCGTCGGCTTTGCTCCAGAAGCGCCGGCACGCGATGCTCGATGAAAGACATAAAGGATTTGATCGCCACTAACCGGGCGTTGCGGGTGCGTGCACTATTATGCCGCTCTGTTTCTAGGTTCTGCAGAAAATCCATCACGAGCGGAGCATCAAGTTGCTCAAGGTACAACGCTGATGGCGTCACACGTAGCTGCTTGCTGGCAAATTCAAACAGCAACTGGAAAGCATAGGCATAACTGTCACACGTATGTTTGCTTGCTCCCTGCTGTATTGGAAGCCGTTCTCGCAAAAAAGCGGTGATATGGGGGGCGATGGGTGTCATGATGTGTGCTCCTCAAGCCAGCATTCGCATACTTGCGCAATATCTTGCATAAGTCGCGGCGAGCTTTCCAAATACCAATAGGTGCTGCTTAAATTCGCATGCCCGAGATAGGTCATCAAGGCCAACATATGGCTACCAACATGATCACGAGTATTCGAGCACGCCAGTAGAGAATTTGACGCATATGTATGACGAAAATCGATTAGCCGCGGCCTTGCTTGACCGACTTGACGCGGGAGCCCCGCAGCGGCCAAAAGCTTGATGAATGTTGAATAAACTGCATCGAGTGTCAACGGACGGCGCTGAGCCGTGACAAACAAATATTCATCGGCCGCACTAAATGGGCGGCACTCGATGCTATACCGCTCCAATGCTATTTGGGTCGTTGGATGTAAAGGAACCAGCCGGCTCTTTTTAAATTTTGTTTTTCGAACCACTAATCCGTCTGGGGTGATGTCCTGAAAGCGTAAGTTGAGTGCCTCCGAGATCCGCAGCCCCGTCGCAGCCAGTAGGCCAATTAGGGTGCAGTAAGTTTGCGCCCGAAAAGTCTTAGGTGGACCTAGACGTAAGGCTTGCTCCATGAGTGCACGGATTTCTTCTTCAGTATACAGATAAGGTGTTGGCCGTCGTCGCTGAGCACAAAATACCCCTTGTGGCGCGATCTCATGGTGGCTATCTATAGCATGGGCAAAACGTGCAAAACGGATGACCATCTTTATGCGGTTACTGCGTTGTGGTTCCGAACTCCCTTGTTCTGCCCAGATGAGTGCTGTATGAGCCACAATAAACTGATCACCTCGAGCACTAGCGAAGTGAGCAAAACTTGTGCAGGTTGCGTGCATCTTCGTGAAGATCAAAACCAGCTGCACGGCGAACTGCCAAATACGTATTGATCTCATCTTTTAGCATGATCTTGCTCCTGGCCATGGTCTTATCACCCGTTGCAACAGGCCGACGTCAACCTTGGCGTAAAGTGCAGAGGTATCGATACTTCGGTGGCGCAATATCTCGCTGATGACCTGAAGTGAAGCGCCCTGGCGCAATAACCCGGTTGCTGCAGAATGCCTAAGTATATGGGGACCGTACGAAGCGGCTTTGACGCCGGCGCGCTGAAACGCTCGCGCAGTGGCATGTCTGACGACATTACTAGTAATCGATTCCCATGGCGCGACCACAGAGATAAAAATGTAGTTACTATTCACAGGAGGACGGGATTGCTCTAGATAGTTCAGCACTGCATCGCCAACGTCTTGCGGCAAAGGAAGCCTGGCTTCGCGCCGACTCTTACCGATAACAGTAAATACGCCCTTAAACCAATCAATATCTTCGAGCTTTAGTTGAGCAACTTCGCATGCGCGTAGCCCTAATCGCGCCAACAGTAGAAGAATGGCCTTGTCACGTACATCAATCGCTCTTGTCCCATTACAGGCGGCCAGGACAAGCTCCACGTCGTCCGTTGACAAATAGCGGGGTAAGGTCGCTAGACGCCACCGAGCAATGGTTGGGATTGCGGCGTCCAGACCTGGCTGACAAAGTCCAGCCACGTCTAGAAAACGAAGGAACATGCGAATCGCTTTTACCCGAATTTGCGATACAGCACAGCCATTGCGCTTAGCAAAGGCAAGGATGAAGTTATAGAGTTTGGTAGCATTGAACTGCTCCGGAGGCTCATCCAGCGTTGAGAGTAAATCGATAACATGCCGGCGATAGATGCTCAGCGTTGAGGGTTTAACGCCGCGATGAATCTGCATCCAATTTTCAAACATTGTGACCAGTTCTGGCTGTATCCTCTCTGTCTTTGTTCTATCAGCACAAATTTCATACTGATCGCAAAGAAACTTAACGAAATGCCGAGCACCACGCCAATAGATTGTATGTTGCCCTTTCTCGCGATATAACCACCCTTGCTCGTTTAGGTGGGCGCAGAACATACTCCAAACATCAGTGGGCAATGATGTTAGGCAGCCGCCGTTTATGTGAATCCAGTTAGCAAATTTAGTTGCTCCTAGCACGAAATGCCGGATGGCATCGCTGTCAAAGCCTTGCTTGGCCAACCAATTAGTAAATTCGTCGAGATAGGGTCCAGCCGGGCCAGCGTAGTAGGTCGAGCACGTCGCTAGGCGTCTGAAATAGGTGGTAAGCATACTGTTCTCCTTAAATTAACTATTCAAGGGCGACAGTAATGAGGCGGTGAGAAAATTAGTTAGTGGGATCGCTGAAAATTTAATTTAAAAACTGATGCCGTCACCCTACCTTAAATGGTATTGGTAGCGCGGAACATTTGCAAAATCTTATTTTGGTTCGGTCAAGCTGTTATTACTCAGACAGGACAAACTG
>JASSUC010000056.1:0-3459 GCA_031963245.1 Mycoavidus cysteinexigens | reverse complement strand
GGCATTTGTCAAAGTGCATATGCCCTTTCTGTATTCAAATAAAGGAGAGTGGGCATTCGGCATTCCGAAGAGATTCAGAAGGGAAGATATGAAGCCGAAACACCAAACGCCCAGTTCCTATTTTACTCGAATTTACTGTTTAAGTTAAATTTTGTCAAAAAAGCATAAAAATAAAGCGGCGCAAGCTACACCAGCCTTGGCTGTCCAATCAACGGACACCACTCAAGACAGCCTGACCAATTTGATTGCTGGCTTAATGGATGGCCGCGATAAGATGGCGTATAACCAATACGCGTGGCGCAAGGTCGTTGGACGAGAAGAGCTCATCACTATGTATCGCTCAAACTGGCTCGCCCGCAAAATCGTGGATGCGCCTGCTGAGGATATGACAAGGGAATGGCTGACGCTCGAGACCAAAGATGAAAGTAGTAAAGACAAACTAGAAGTCGCCGAAAAGCGTTTTAAGCTGGTTACGCTACTCACGACCAACCTCAAATGGGGACGGCTCTTTGGCGGCTCGGCGCTGTATATCAGCTTAGCCGGTGAGGACCCTGCGACGCCATTAGAGATCGAACGCATCCGACGTGGCGCACTGCAGGGCTTTATCGCACTCGATCGCCACCAGCTCACGGTGGATAAACAGTCACTCCCTATCGACTTAAACCGCCCCGACTACTGGCGACCTGAGCAGTATCGAATCCCTCGCACCCAGCAAATCATTCATGCAAGCCGCCTCATTTTCTCCGATGGCGCATTGGTGCCGTGGGATATTTTAAATAAAGAAAGCTTTTGGCATGACAGTGTTTTACAGCCCATCTACGATGAGCTACAACGCGGTGATACGGTGGCCAGTGGTACAGCCAGCATGTTTTTTGAAATGTGCGTCGATATCTTAAAAATCGAAGGGCTCACGACCAAGCTGAATAGCGATGAAGGCACACGCCAAGTCCAAAAGCGTTTTGAGATCGTTAATCTCGCTAAATCCTTTAATCGGATGGTGCTGCTCGATAGCGCCGATGACTATCAGCAAAAAACGATTAATTTTGGCGGAGTCGGTGAAGTCGCCGAGATGTTTTTACAACGCATCTCAGGAGCTGCAGACATTCCCGCTACGCGTTTACTAGGCCAATCACCAACCGGTATGAGTGCCACTGGCGAGAGCGATATTCGTAACTACTACGATGCGCTCAAAGCCAAGCAAGAGACCATTCTACGGCCCCAAGTCGAAAAGATTTATGACGTAATGGCCATGTCCGAACTCGGTCATAAGCTCAAAGATTTGGTGATTGAATTTAAACCTCTATGGCAATTGAGCGAAGCGGAGCGGGCCAACGCTGAAAAAATCCGCGCTGAGACCGATCAAATCTATCTGATGCAAGGCGTCATCAACGAAGCGCATAGCCTAAAACGTCTCAAAGCCAATGATACCTACGCCATTACCGACGAAGATTTAGACGAAGCACAGACTTTGGCGCAAGAATTGGATAAACCCGATGAACATCACGCTGCATTCTCTTCTGAAAGCGCATCAGAAAAGCAAGAGCAAGCCTAAACGCGCTCGCGTGCTGAGACTTGGCAGACTGAACCGACGCGCCGAAGTTGCTTACCGCAAGCAACTCTTGAGCCTGGTCAAGCACATGCATCAGCTCGTTAAAGAAGAAATTTTGCCGGTATTGAAAGAACCAGATACCCACTTTACGCAGGATGCGTTATCTGAATCGCTAGTTCAACGTATTCAAGCTGCATTAGAGCGTGTGTCTCGAGCCTTCCAAGCACTAATCACCCGCGCACACAGTTGGGCGCACCACATGCTCAAGCAGGTCGATGAAGATAACCGGACTGCGCTGATTGGCAGCATCCGTCACGTCTTTGGGCTCGATTTAACGCCTTTGTTGAATGCACCTGCACTCAATGCACCCTTGCAGCTTGCGATGGCAACAAATGTGCATTTGATCCAGTCGATTCCACAGCGCTATTTTGAATCGTTACGCACCTCCGTTTTAACCGGCGTTCTGGAAGGACGGCGCTATACGGAACTCGCTGCGGATATTCAGAAACTCACGAATACGACCGAAAAGCGGGCCCGCCTGATTGCTCGAGACCAGACCTCTAAAACGCATGCGGCTATTGCCCAAGCCCGACAAACCGCCTTAGGCATCACCGAATACGAATGGCAAACCAGTGGTGACGAGAGAGTACGAAACAGCCACACAGAACACGATGGACAAAAATTTAGATGGGACTCCCCACCGACCGATACCGGTCACCCAGGCCACGATATCGCTTGCCGTTGCGTAGCCTTACCGGTCATTGATTTAACTCAGTGATGACAGAAATTCTAGATTGCATGCCCTCTGAGCGCAGGTATACGCCAGAGGGTTTTTTAATTGCCACTGCCAAGCTTGCGCGCAGCGGTATTCAACCTTATAGGGCGTCGGAGTTCTCTAGCGAATCTGGCGACCCGATGCGCATTCTCAATATCTATCGCCCGCCCGAAGAAGTCTTTGCACCCGAGGCCTTAGCCTCCTTTGAAAATGCGCCGCTCACCAACGATCATCCTTCTGGTTTTTGGGTAAATACCGATAACTGGCGGCATCTAGCGTTGGGCTCTGTGCGCAATATCCGACAGCAGGATGGATACGTCATCGGAGACTTGATCGTACAGGACAAAAGCACCATTGCCCTCATTGAAAGCGGCAAAGTAGGCCTCTCAGCAGGCTATCAATCTCAAAAAGAGATGACCCCTGGCCTCACACCAGATGGACAGCCCTATGACGGTATCCAAAGAAATATTCGCATAAACCACATTGCGCTTGTGCGCTCGCCCCGTTGCGGGCCCACCTGCCGCATTGAAGATTCCAACCCTAACGGAGAAATAATGACCTCTGACTCTCATCAAACCACAACTCAAAGCACCGACACAGCCGCTACCGTTCAGACAGCCGATGCGCCCTGCAATGACTGCAGCACCGACGTGCAAAATCAAATGGATGCGCTGACTGAAACGATTAAAACGCTCAAAGCAGAAAACCAGACACTGCGCCAAAATGAAGCTACGCCGGCGGTACGCGATGCCTGGATCGCTGATTGGGCTGAAACTGTGACCGATGCTAAGCAATTGATGCCTGGTATCAATACCACCGATAAAAACCCTCATGCGATTCGGCACGAAGTGGTTAAGCAGCTTTATCCGAAGCACAAACCCGTGGTTGATGCGCTGTTAACAGGACACACTCTCGATAGCGCCGACGAGGCCATGATTCAACGGGCTTTTAAGGTGTTAAGCGCCCTCCCTCAAAACACCCCACGCCGTGATCCGGTTCTGGACGCACTGAACACGCAACTGAACACCGATAGCAGCCCGTTAAAACCACAGGCCGCACGCACTCAATATATTCAGCAGTTACAAACGACCTACACCGCTTAACTCATTTTATTCAATCAGGAGTTCTTTATGTC
>JASSUC010000070.1:0-3483 GCA_031963245.1 Mycoavidus cysteinexigens | reverse complement strand
ACGCCGACCAACTTTGTTGGTAATTCAATCAGTGCGTACCACGGCGCACACTTTCACCGCATTGCGCTCAAGCATAACAAAAGCCCCACGCTGGGGCCGGTTTCACTACTTTCAAACCAAGTTTATGAACTCGTGCATGGCAGGTTGGGTGGAGAAGTACTCGATTTCTAAGGGCATCGGAGCCGCCATTCATACGATATTCAATATGGTGGTCATGCCAGCCGGTGTCCATGTCCATCTCACCCTCACACAATGCACACAGGCCCCTTTGATCCGTGTACAGTTTCGCCCACTGGGCTCGATACCCCATGTTTTTCAACATGCGTTCTTGCCTGAGGGTTTCACCGTATAACTCCCATTCGGGATCATAGGGATGGTAGTTTTGCTTAACTTTCCTGTGCCGCTTGATAGGGGTGCCAGACAGATGATACAACTCCATAAATCCCTTACTGCCGTCCTTTCGCTCTACTTGTGCCGCAAACACCCAATGACGGTTACCGACTTTGTGCCAATACTTCTGGCGTATCCATCTGGCGCCCTTGTTTGGATGTCGGCGATACGCCCAGCGCCAAAGTCGTTCAAACAACAATGACTCCATCCGGGAGAATGCTTTTTTGGCACACACAGAGCTATGGTATTGGCACCAGCCACGCAGTATCGGGTTCAGCAGTCGGATAAGGTTTTCTTGCTTAGCCCCTAAATTTTCATTGATGACTCCCTTGAGCTTTTCATAGAATGCCTGTGCATTTTTCTTACTCGGCTTGATCAGCAATTTTTCCGAATATTTACGGAAATTCCATCCAAGGAAGTCGAAACCCTCGTTGATATGTACAATACGCGTTTTGGCTGTAGACAGTCGCAGTCCTCGTTCAGCGAGAAAGGCTTCGATCCACGGTTTGATTTCCACCTCCAGCACCTCTTTCGAGGCGCCAGTTATGATGAAATCATCGCAATAGCGTATCACGCCAACTTTTAATTTCTTGGTTTGGTGAACACCCCATTTTTCCTCTAGATAAGAGATAAGTTGTGTTTCCAAACCATTCAACGTCCAATTTGCTGCCGCTGGGGAAATAATTCCCCCTTGCGGAACGCCTGCGGTTGTATTTTGCAATTGCCCTCGATCAATGACCCCCGACCTCAGCCACTTCCGCAGCATCGACTTGTCCAGACAGATGTTGCCAATCATCCAGTCTTTCGAAATTTGGTCAAAGAAGCTTTCGATGTCCGCATCAAGCACCCACTGAGCTGCATCTCTCCTAGCCATGCGGGTGAATATCTGCCCCATTGCGTCAGCGGTACAGCGATTCTTCCTAAATCCGTACGAATTCGGGTCACTCACCGATTCCAAAACAGGATCAAGAGCCAGCAGATAGAGTGCCTGCATAGCTCTATCACACATGGTTAATATGCCCAACGGGCGCTCTTTTCCATTCGATTTTGGAATATAAACCCTTCGCACAGGAGAGGGTCTATACCGCGGCTTCTTTAATCCGGCAATTGCTCTGAACTTCTTCTGGGGTGTATTCCATAGTTGGTTGTCCACACCAGCAGTTCGTTTACCTTGATTTTCGGTCACTCGTTTGACTGCTAATGCCTTCGCACTAAACGAGCGGGTGAGCATCCGTTGCAAAGCTTTTACTCTGCGCCAGTTGCCCTCCTGTGTTGCCTTCGCTAGGCGGTGCTGCACAATCCTCACATTCCTTTGGACTCGCTTCCAATCAATTGAAACCCAGTCTGTAGGATTGTGCGAGGATGCAGAACCGGCTTGTTTGCTGCCAGTTACTATCATGCTCTCCTCTTCTATCCTTAATCTACGGACTACTTAGATTGTTACAGCAGCTTAACGACTGTTACACCCAGCGGAAGTGGGCACCCTTTCAGGTTAGGACAAAGTTTGAATCCCTATCCGAAACATTACATCTCGGCTTTTCGCTTTTTCCGCTATCCTTTACCCGCTCCACCAACAGCTTCCCTTATGGGTTGCCTGCCGTTTTCTAACTGCCACAGAAAATTAGGCAATGAGTCGGGCTTACCGCGTTCTACATAAATGACAAGAGTAGTTTAGGTTCTGCCTATTTGCCGACGATCATGCTTGTCCGTGTGCTCCTAGCATGAACAGGAGTATCCGATCGTGTGCCTTTTGGCTCAAGCCTATCAGCGCCTTTGGCTTGTCTACAATGACGACATTTAATAGCAGTTTGCTTATGCTAACCATGCTACCCAGCCTAGCACCTCATCCGCCTTTGCGCTGGCAGAAGGCATCTTACTCTCACGAGTTTGATGCCGCTCTCGCGAGCAGGTTACATTGTGCCGGCGGCTTCACACATAGTCGTTACCAACTCTGCATGCGCCAGTAGGCTACGACTGACGGTAGGGTCGAAGGCTGGCGCGCACACTTTAGGCTCCGGTGGCCTTTCCACTGCTTTCGCAGTGGCCCTCAGTCCGGCTACCATTGCCACGTTTCCAGCCCCCGCCACATCAAACCGGACAGGCGGTTTTCCCGCATCCGGCTTTCCTGTTCGCTTCCCGTTAAAGTTTATGTGACCTATCTTGCTGATATTGCTTTCAGCCTGTCCTAACCGCTACACGATAGCCATTAAATAGTTTCAGTGTTGCGTAAATCCAGCGCTTACTCCACCTTTCCCAGCCGAAGCCCTTTCGTCGTTTTTGAGCCCTGTTCATATGACGCCTAATTTTCTTCTCTACCCAGTCTTTAATGAAGTTGAAACACTCACTAGAATTTCCCACTGCAAAGTAGTTTATCCATCCCCGCAGTATTGGATTAATCAGTTGTACCACCCGTTCAATTGGTTGGGACCGATGACTCCGGAATATTTCTTTGAGTTTGTGTAACAGTTCTGTACGCTTCTTCGTTTTGGGTACATAATGTGCCCGCCACTTTCTTTTCCTACTAAGTAGGCGTCGGAACTCGAATCCAAGAAAGCTAAAGCTTGCTCCTTGTTCTAGGTCCACAGTGTGGCTCTTATCTTCATTAATTTCGACCTGTAGCTTGGCAAATTCCTCTCGCAGCCGCTTGCTTACCGCTCCCACCAACCATGCATTGCGCGGGCGGGCATCGATTAACACCGTCAGGTCATCGGCGAACCTCGCATACTCGACTTGAACGTATTTTCCACTCTGCGTCGTTTCTTTCGCCTTTTCCAGCATCTGGTCTACCTCGTTGAGATAGAGATTACTGAGTAAAGGTGAGATCACCCCGCCTTGTGGAACTCCTAGCTTACCTGATGCTTTGAGTATCAGTTTCAGCACGTGCATTACGTCTGCGTCGTTGATTCGGCGCGCTACCTTTTCAAGTAGTAAGTGATGCCTTACCGTATCAAAGTATGCTCTTAAGTCTAAATCTATGACTTTGGTTTTGCGCTGGCAGATCGCTATGGCTACCCGCTGCACAGCTTCATGAGCTGTACGTTTTGGACGGTAACCATACGACCCCGATTGGAAGTCTGCCTCAAAGATAGGCTC
>JASSUC010000055.1:0-3619 GCA_031963245.1 Mycoavidus cysteinexigens | reverse complement strand
TGTTAGTAGCGTGGTGTATTCGCCGAGCGGAGAGCAGCTCGCATCGGGCAGTTCTGACAGGACGGTACGACTGTGGGACGTGAAAAGCGGCGCGCCCGGCCTGACCTTGCAGGGCCATACCGCCTCTGTTAGGAGCGTGGTGTATTCGCCGAGCGGTTCGCAGCTCGCCTCGGGCAGTGATGACTGTACGGTCCGCCTGTGGGAAGTGAAAAGCGGAGCGCCGGGCCCGACCTTGAAGGGCCATACTGCCTCTGTTTGGAGCGTGGTGTATTCGCCGAGCGGAGAGCAGCTCGCATCGGGAGGCTTGGACAGTACGGTACGACTGTGGGAGGTGAAAAGCGGAGCGCCGGGCCCGACCTTGAGGGGCCATACCGCCTCTGTTTGGAGCGTGGTGTATTCGCCGAGCGGAGAGCAACTCGCATCGGGGAGTGATGACCATACGGTACGACTGTGGGAGGTTATCTCGGGAGCGAGTCTCGGAGAGATTAAGATGTTAAGTGGTTCAGTTTATAGTGTAGCTTGGACAGGGTTGGATGGAGAACAGTATTTGGTGACAGGTAGCGCAGATCATTCGGTGCGGCAATGGGAACTTAAAAAAGAGCCGGAAAGCTATCAAGTGAAATTATGTTGGAGTAGTGTAGAGCCTAAAGAGTTGATGATGAAGGATACGTTGATTGAAGAGGTAGAGGGCTTAAGTGAGATGAATAGTCGTCTTTTGAGACAGCGTGGAGCAATTTAAGCGTATAGAGATGATGAAAAAATCACAGTATCTTCCGAAGAAAATTCTGGTGCAGCAGCTTCTGAGGAAGAGAGTTATTGGGACTCTGAAGAGGATCCTTGGATTACCTACCTCTGGGGAGGAAAGTGTTGTTGAGGCGTTCTGAGCATGAATTTTCTCGAGCCTATTTGCGAGTGTTTTGAAGTTGCCGATAAAATGCTCTGAGTCCAAGTACCTGCTCGCGCCACTGCCAGCAGACGCTAGCGTTATAAGCACTGGCTTCGGCAATCTCAGCAATCGAAATTCCGGCGGGTCTTCGGTCAAACTCGGAGGCAGGTCCGGCAGGCTCGTCGGTAAAAGCCGCGTTGTAGTGGCGCATGAAGCCAACGTTAACGCTGAAATGGTCAGTATCAGCTTGTGTAACATAGATGGGTACTTCCTTAATAATCGTGTCACTCTTTTCTTTGACGATTTTGATGCGGTCGCGGTATTGAATTTCGGTTTTTATGGCAACTTTGGCTTGGGCTTCAATCAATTGAGCATGGGCCATGGCGAGCTGGACTTTATAGTGCACTAACGCCGAGCGTTCTTTCTGAATACGCGGACCGTAATACAAAGAGCCCGCACACCCTACGCCAAAGCTGAATGCGACTGTCGCAACACCTAATAATCGTAAAGGAGCAGCGAATAATTTAGTCAGCATGATCTGAACGTTTACCAAACCAGCGTTGCACGGCTAATTCTAGATAAGACTGGCCGAGAATACCGAATGCTGCGCCTAGACCTGTAATGGCGATAGAAGGCAATTCGGGTAATAGCGTGAGAATTGAGCTGGCGGCGACACTTAAGCCGGCACCCACAATGATGCGCCCTACAATCAATCGAGCGGTGATTTTCTCGCCACCAGTAAGCAGCTTGCCAATCGCAATGGCCGCTCCCATTGCAGCGAGTGTGGCAATGGTTCGATCATGTTCGTGAAGGTTCATATTTATTTTTAAGAGAGTGTTTTATACGCCGAGTACTCGATTGAGTTGCCAGCCGTAGATAAAGGTTTGATTCTTCGGATAACGTTCAGCGAGCTCAATGTAGTGCACGGAGAGTTGAGCATTGACCATGGCCGGTAGGACTTTGAGGCCGTTTGCGCCTCGTGCGGCTTTGAATTGCTTTAATGCAGAAAGTGTTCCTGGTCCGATGCAGCCGTCTACGATAAGCTTAGAAGCTGCGCTAGGACTCTTTAAAATATTCAGCGCCCGCTGTAAAAAGCGAATGCCGATAGAGGGGCCACAATTGACGCCGATATCGAATAGTTTCTCAGCGAGCTTAGAGTGAATCGCGTCGATTTGATCCAAGCGAGGCTTCAACCAATATCGCTGGCGGTAGATTGCTTTCGCTGTTTCGCCTGGCATTGCTTTCATCTGGCCGGTATAGCCTGAGGCACGAGCAATGGCTGTTGTAATGTAAGCGTGCGACGGATCCACCTGTACAATGAGGCTCAATCCATAGAAACTAGGATTTCTGATGAGTCAGGAGAGGAATGACGTAAAGGCAGGAGCTGGTCAATAAGCCGATGTGGGCAAGAAGGTAGTTTTTCTAGTGTCTGCTTAAGCCATGCAGCGGGCTCAATGCCATTGAGTTTAGCCGTGGCCAGCAGAGATTGAATGGAGGCGGCGCGACATCCAGCTCGTTCAGAGCCTGCGAATAACCAATTTTTTTGCCTAAAGCAATGGGTCGAATCACGTTCTCCACGGGATTATTATGTGTGCCTTGCTAAGGCACGGTTGATACGTCGGTGCAAATCCGACCCGGCCAACTCTCGCTCCGGCCGGAAGCACAAAGGGCGGCCCAGGAGGCAACAAATGGGCTGAAGCACTCTTTGAAACGGCCTCAAAGGAGGTCAGCGGGTTCTGCGGGCCGCAATGTGAATGAACACTGAGCAGGCCTCGAAACGTCGTTGTGGAAGCCGACTCGCCATAATAACGAGGAAGGCCGATGTTGTTGGAGAAGTGAGTGAGATATGCATCCAACAGTTCCACCGGGGTAGTGGTGGCAGCACGCAGAATAGCGATTGACCGTGCAACAAGGGAAGTCCGTGGTGGTGCTAGGTAGGCAACCTGGCAACAACGATCTTGCGAGAGATGGAGTTGGCCTCACGGATGGCGGATGGGGGTGTAGTAGCGACGAAACCGGGTAACGCCGGCGGAGCAAAGGCCCCCTGTTTCAGAACGAATGTTGGAAAGTGGTAAGAACCTGAGGATTGACGTGAGTCTAGCAACCTTAAATAAAACCGTTCAGACACTACAGACCACATTGCAAACGAAAGCCAAGAACGAACCGGCTACGCGTTTCTACAGCCTGTGGGATAAGGTGTGTCGTACAGACGTTCTCCATGAAGCTTACCGGCGATGCCGCGCAAACCGCGGCGCACCGGGAGTGGACGGAGAGCGCTTCGAACACATCGAAGAACACGGGCGAAACGTCTGGCTGGAAAGATTGCAGCAAGAGTTGAAGGCCAAGTCGTATCGGCCACAGCCCTTGTTGCGCGTATGGATACCCAAGGCCAATGGTGGAGAGCGTCCGCTCGGCATCCCTTGTATTCGGGATCGGGTGGCGCAGATGGCAGTGTTGCTGGTAATCGGCCCAATCTTCGAAACGGACCTGTTTCCATGGCAATACGGCTTTCGAGCCGGACTAGACGCAAAGATGGCGCTACGGCGCATTCATTTCGGCATTGCCGATCGGGGTGCACGAGAAGTCGTCGACGCGGATTTGTCCGACTACTTTAACACCATTCCACACGGTGATCTTATGTGCTGTGTCGCACGGCGTATTGCCGATGGCACTGTGTTATACCAATTCTGAATAAAATGAGTAATAATATGGTCATGCGATTAAGGAGAATAG
>JASSUC010000054.1:0-3683 GCA_031963245.1 Mycoavidus cysteinexigens | reverse complement strand
TATGACCGGGTGGCACTGGATAATTAGTTGTATCTCTAACTGGAATTAGTATTAGGGGTTATCCGTGACTGGCTCAACGTGCCGGTGCTCGAACGCACGCCGCAAGGCGAGCGCCGTTCCACCAAAGCGAAGGACCAGAATCGCGGCGTTCCTCAGGGTTCAGTGATCTCACCCATGTTATCAAATCTATACTTCCGGCGCTTCATGCTGGCATGGTATGGGCACGGGTACGCAAGGAAATTTCAGGCGGAAGTTGTTAATTATGCCGACGATTTTGTGATCTTGTGTCCGGAAGGTAACGGAGCGGCCGCGATGGAGGCCATGCGAGGCTTGATGACCAAGTTGGGCCTCACTGTCAACGAGAAGAAGACTCAGCTGGTGAAACTGCCGGACGAGTCATTCGATTTCCTCGGCTACACCGTAGGCCGTTTCTATGGACGCGATGGCCGCCCGTATTGGGGCACTCGTCCGTCGAGGAAAGCGATCAAGAGACTGATTGGGGCAATTCATGACGCCACGACGTCGCGCTGGAACGCTTTGGATGTACAAAGTCGCGTCGACCAGTTGAACCCAATTCTGCGGGGCTGGGCTGGATACTTCAGCCAAGGTCCGGTGGGGCGGGTCTACCGACTGATCGATGCTTACGTTGCGCGCCGTTTGCGGATCTGGTTGATGCGTAAGCGCGGCAAGAGAGGAACGGGATATCGCCAGTATTCCGACCAGTACCTATACGAAAAGCTGGGACTGATATGCCTTCTGCCGCGCACCTTCGACCGTGCGAATGCGAAGGTTTGATGGGCTGAAAGAGAGCCGGATGCGGGAAATCCGCACGTCCGGTTCGACGAGCGGGATGTGGAAACGGAGCTATGGCAATGTTAGTGAGGCACCGCCAAACGAAAGGGGCGGATACAGATATACATTGCCTACTGCCACCGCGCCACATCTCGACTCTACCAATCGGTAATAATCCCGTAGAGGCAAATAGAGAGAGGGATTCCCAACGCTTTAAACTATAGTCAATCGCCCGAGCGGTGCTACTGCCATCGGCAACGGTAGTTCGAGTCAAGATCAACCAGTTATGGTAAGCCTTTAGTTTAGGAACGGTTTCTTTAAGCCTGAGCTCTTCCCTTTGAGCCACGTTCAGCGACTTGGCACGCTTCTCGATTTCATAAAGCTCAGCGATATAGAATAGGGCCTGCCCTGCGATCGAGCTTTGATTCGCTGCGTGCAAATCAAAGAATTTCCGACGGGCATGGGCGTTACACCCGACCTCGGTAACGCCCTTCTTGAATGAGGCTTTATAGCCGCTATAATCGTCCACTACGAGGTGACCTTTCCAGTCCGGCAAAAAATCCCGCACATGAGAGCCCTCGCGACTTGTTTGGTAATCAAACACGACAATCGGCGGCCCCTCATCGAATTCGCCGCTGCGATAGGCCCATAGGTAAGCACACTTGGTTTTTCCTGTGCCTGGGGCTAATTGGGCAACAGGGGTTTCATCTGCATGTAATACCAAACGTTGCCGTAATAATTCGGCCAAACGATCTGCAAGAGGCTGCAGTGCCACCCCAACGCGTCCTACCCAGTCAGCCAAGCTTGAACGAGCAAGCTTCACCCCTTGGCGAGCCGCTATCTCTTCCAGCCGATATAAAGGCAGGTGATCCAGATACTTACTCGTGACCACCCAACTGAGCAAACCCGGTGTGGCTAAGCCGCCATCAATAACGGCTGCAGCGATTGGGGCAGCCGTCATCGTTTCACACGCGCGGCATGCATACTGAGGGCGAATGTGCCGATGAACAAAGAAACGAATAGGCTCGATATCGAGTTGCTCGCTGATATCCTCTCTACCTTCACAAGCGCCTGACCGCATTCATCACACATACAGGATTCAGGCTCATGACGATGTTCAACACGAGGTAGATGCTCCGCAGAGTCTGACGACCTGAACTGCCTCGCCGGGGGGCTGAATCTGTCGAGCTAAGCGTGCGAACTGTTTGAGTTAACTCTTCTTGAACCGCCGCAATGTCACTATGCAGTGCCTCCTCGAACAGCGATAATTGCGAACCGATTGCTTCACTCGTACGACCAAAGCTTATCCTTTTATATCGAGCAAGCTCCAGCATCAGCGCTTGAATTTTGAGATCGGCCGCAGCCAATGCTTCTGTTTTACTCTTCAATTCTGCCGTCTTGTCTACCAACTGGCTCTCGATTCCAGCTACGCTCGCCACTTGCTCTTGCAGCGTGTTTAACCACTGGCTTACTACAGCGCTGTGTTTGAGTTGGGCTATTTCCGCTGGCAGATTCATAGGCTAAATTTTACCAATTTCTCTTTAAAAAAGACACGTATCTGATCTTCAAATTCATGTTTTTTTACTTCTCTTATTAAACTCGCCAATGACTCGGCGCCGGCGCGCATAACCGCTGCCAATCTACACCGCTCGTCAGCCACTCCCATTGCTCCGAACTCAACTCATAGCTTAATTGCGTCGCCTTCGGCCAAATAAAATGACCTCGATGTAATCGCCTTTGGCACATCCAGACTCCAGTACCATCCCAAATCAATAGCTTCAGTCGGTTACCTCGGCGATTACAAAATGCAAACGCCGATCCACCACATGGCTTTTGCCCTAGCGCATCTTGCACGTACCGCGACAAACCATCTATTCCCCATCTCATATCGACTGGCTCCACCGCCAACCACACCCGGCTCGGTTCTAGCATGATCATAACTTGCCTAGCAAATTACTTAACCATTGTTCACCTACCCCTGCAGGCAATCTCAATTCCCATCCCGAGCTTCCCCGCAATACCAATTGTTCGCTAGGCATCAACTCTTTTATCTTGACTGGCAATAGTTTTATTTTTTGCCTCCGATCCGCAGCCTCTATAGCACCTTGACTGGCGCGTTTTATCCACCTGCTCAGACTGCTTTTTTTCAACCCATTCGCTCTTATATAGGCCGCTTGGCTTAGCCCGCTTTCTCGCCACTTCGATACATGAGTTAACCATTCTTCTTGGCTTTCCATTACCTTCGATTCGATCATCGCTTGCTCCTCAAAACCTGAAGCTTCCTCTCATTCAAATCGAAAGCATAGGTGGGACCATTGGACGCTTACCACAAATCTCTTCTTTGGGCCGAAAGGCACCCGATAATAGGCCATAGCTCATGAGCTGTTGTAACCATTGACAATCGAGTACGTCACTTTTGCGGCCGCAGACATTTTTAACATGCCGGGCATTCACTAAATAGACCGTGAAACCGCGCGACTCCAGCAACTCGAACAGCGGAATCCAATACACGCCAGTTGATTCCATCGCTACAGTATCAATCTGGCAAGTCTCTAGCCAATCAGCCAGCGTCTCCAAACCTTGGGTGAAACTTTTAAATTCCCGCACCGGCTGCTCATCTCGATCGCTCGGCACGGCCACATAGTGACTGGCTGAGCCAATGTCGATGCCAGCCGCATTCGGATAATGCAGGGATAATTCATGCTTGCGTGCAGTCATGTTTTACTCCATCATAGTCAGTGGAATCTTGCACAGGTTCGGGAACGTCGTCATGCTCAATCTCTTAAACGGGATCGCTGATCGCTCAGCGTCACCAATCTCGCCGACATCACCCAGGATCATGCTTTCAAGCGGGCCAATACGCACCATTGAACGATCGATCTTCGCCTGTG
>JASSUC010000002.1:0-136428 GCA_031963245.1 Mycoavidus cysteinexigens | reverse complement strand
TGCGTTCTATCGTCTGCGGCAACACCGTCTTGTCCGACGCATTGCCGTCACAAGGTGTCATCCATAAAGGGACACCTGAGCCACCGGCCATCGCCAAAGACAGCACGACCTGCTTTAAATCGGGCCGGTGGTCTTTCGAATACCCGTGGGTTACGGCGATTTCAACGGGTTCGCCGGCGTCTTCTCTTTGCTCGCTACTCTCGTCATGTTTCGCATATTCGCCATGCACGGAAAAGCTCGTCGTGTCCACGTGGATCAATTCGTCGAGCAGGTTATGTTCTAATGCAATCTCAAAGGCCACTTCCCCAAAAAGCTGGCTCGGCCCATACTCTGCAATCGCATCCAAGGCATCTCCCAGGGCATCATCGTTCAGGTGCCGGGCTTCAATTCCCGGCCCTAACAAGGCTTCCATCGGCTTGCTCTCGAAAAACTGGGACGTCAAATACAGTCGCCGATTGATAAAGCCCAGTCCATTTAAAATCATCGCCACACACGATTGGCCATAGCTCACGATCCGATCCGGATGAGGCTTCAATCGCTTATCTATCCTTTCCGATAACCGCAAATCCTGACATTTCGCCGCCACTAAACCGTGGTGATCCAGCGTATGGCTGGTGATTGCTGGAGTTCCCTGCGCCATTTGATCCACCCAAAAAATAGCAAACCGCTATCTCAGCAGAGTTCAGAACGAAATTCAAGTTTTTAAATGGGGGGTAGCGGAATGTAGGATATATTGAAAATACAGCACGAAAATTGGCCAAAAATGGCAGTGCAACTGCAGCATAAGCGTTGACCAAACATCTTAGCCAACAATATATTGTGCAAACCTTCCTTCCGGTGACAATATGTTGTACCTGGGGAGTTACTATTTTTCTTCAAAAGGGAGGGAGGTACACAGAAGGCACGATCGTGACACACCAATGCTGCTCAACCAAAATTTGCCAGCCGGATTCTAACAGAAGGGTTTTTGCATATAAGGGGGCGTTTGGCGAAATGGGGAGCGACTCTATAGGAACAAATTAGCACTCTATCCAGAAGAGTGCTAATATTATTAAAAACGTCCTCTCTAAGGAGTGCAAAGTGAGCGCGAATCATCTCAATAAATTTAATCAAGGCGGAGCATTGACCCTGGCTCCAGCCATGCCGGTACTCGGCCATTTAGGCGATCTTAACGCTTATATCCAAGCGGTTAACCGGATTCCAATGCTGCAAGCACATGAGGAACAGCAGCTTGCTGCTGACTACCGTGAGCACGGCACGCTTGAATCCGCCCGCAAGCTGGTTTTGTCCCATCTGCGTTTGGTCGTCTCAATTGCCCGTAACTACCTGGGTTATGGGTTGCCGCATGCAGATCTCATTCAAGAAGGCAATATTGGGCTGATGAAAGCTGTGAAACGCTTTGATCCAGAGCAAAATGTACGGCTCGTGTCATACGCCATTCATTGGATCAAGGCTGAGATTCATGAATATATCCTACGCAATTGGCGGATTGTGAAGGTCGCTACGACCAAGGCTCAACGCAAGCTTTTTTTCAATTTGCGCCGCCATAAACAAACGATGCAAGCGTTTACCTCGAGTGAAATCGATGCTTTAGCTAAAGAATTGAACGTCAAGCGTGAAGATGTCCGAGAAATGGAAACCCGCATGACGAGTGGGGATATGGCGCTAGAAGGGCAAATCGAGGATGGCGAAGAATCATTTGCGCCGATCTCCTATTTAACCGATACTCAGCACGAGCCCACCGAAGTGCTGGCAAATCGCCAGTTGGATCGCTTACAAAGCGACGGCTTAAGCAGCGCACTGGACACCTTAGATGCGCGTAGTCGCCGCATTGTTGAAGCGCGCTGGTTACAGGTCGACGATAATGGTACTGGCGGCGCCACACTGCATCATCTAGCGGCTGAATTCGGCGTATCCGCCGAGCGGATTCGCCAGATCGAAGTCAGTGCAATGAAAAAGATGCGCAATACACTGACGGCTTATGCCGCATAAAGTGGTAATCAAGGTTTGAGTCGTCAGTCAATTTCCGCCGTTTCGGGGTTTTTATTCTGCGATGCGCCGTTTTCATCAAAGACCAGTTGCACGTTGTTTTGATCGTCTACATCAACCGTGACACGACCCCCATTTGACAGCTTGCCAAAAAGCAGTTCGTCGGCCAACGCACGCCGGATGGTGCTTTGAATTAAGCGTTGCATAGGCCGCGCGCCCATTAACGGATCAAAACCGCCTTTAGCAAGATATTTGCGCAGTTCATCCGTAAAGACAACGTCCACCTTCTTTTCATGCAACTGTTCTTCAAGCTGAATTAAGAACTTATCAACGACGCGCAGAATAATCTCTTCGTTGAGCGAATTGAAGTTAATGATTGCGTCCAGCCGATTACGAAATTCAGGGGTGAAGGTCCGTTTAATTTCAGCCATTTCATCACCCGCTTCGTTGCGTACGGTAAAGCCAATTTTGGTTTTTTGCAGCGCTTCTGCGCCGGCGTTGGTGGTCATGATGATAATCACATTGCGAAAATCCGCTTTACGGCCATTGTTATCTGTCAATGTGCCATGATCCATCACTTGCAGCAAAATATTATAGATATCGGGATGCGCTTTTTCGATTTCATCCAGCAGCAACACGCAGTGAGGCTTTTTTGTAATCGCCTCAGTCAACAAGCCACCTTGATCAAAACCGACGTAGCCGGGCGGCGCACCGATTAAACGGCTGACCGCATGACGCTCCATATATTCAGACATATCGAAACGTGTCAGCTCAATCCCTAAAGTGAACGCCAACTGACGTGCGACTTCAGTTTTGCCAACGCCGGTTGGGCCTGAAAATAAAAACGCGCCGATTGGCTTGCCAATTTGACCTAGCCCGGCACGGGCCATTTTAATTGCCGCTGCCAATGCTTCAATGGCGGGGGCTTGGCCAAAGACCACACTTTTAAGGTCACGCTCAAGCGTTTGCAATTTGCCACGATCATCCAGTGAAACGCTTTGCGTAGGCACGCGGGCAATTTTTGCGATAATTTCTTCGATGTCGACTTTACCGATAATCTTTTTTTGTTTCGATTTAGGTAATACTCGTTGCGCGGCGCCGGCTTCATCAATGACGTCAATCGCCTTATCAGGCAAATGACGATCCGCAATAAAACGAGCGGATAATTCAGCCGCAGCCGATAACGCGGCGAGAGAATATTTAACACTGTGATGTTCTTCAAAGCGCGACTTGAGACCACGCAAAATCGCAATGGTTTGGGCTACCGTTGGCTCAGATACATCGATTTTTTGAAACCGCCGTGACAGCGCTGCATCTTTATCAAAGATACCGCGATATTCAGTAAAAGTCGTGGCGCCAATACATTTTATTTGCCCTGACGAAAGCGCTGGCTTTAATAAATTGGATGCGTCTAGGGTACCGCCTGAGGCAGCGCCGGCACCAATCAAAGTATGAATTTCATCGATAAAAAGGATTGCATTGGGGCGATCTTTTAATTCCTTAAGCACCATTTTTAAACGCTGCTCAAAATCCCCACGATATTTGGTGCCGGCCAGCAAGGCGCCCATATCCAATGAATACACAATTGCATTGGCCAAGATATCGGGTACTTCGCCACGCGTGAGCCGCCAGGCGAGCCCTTCAGCGATCGCCGTTTTGCCTACACCGGCTTCACCGACTAGCAACGGATTGTTTTTGCGACGGCGGCACAAAATTTGCACCACCCGTTCAACCTCAGGCTCGCGGCCAATTAACGGGTCAATGCGACCCTCTTTTGCCAGTTGATTTAGATTTTGCGTAAATTGCGCCAATGGCGTTTCTTTCTGCCCGACCGACCCTTCGCTCTCGGCGCCCACATCAGTCGATTTTACAGCTTCACCCTCGCCTGTTTTAGTCATGCCATGCGCAATAAAATTGACCACATCTAAGCGCGTGATACCTTGTTGTTGCAAGGCATAAACAGCATGCGACTCCTTTTCTCCAAAAATCGCAATCAGCACATTGGCGCCCGTGACTTCTTTTTTGCCACTTGCAGCAGACTGCACATGCATAATTGCGCGCTGAATCACCCGCTGAAAACCTAATGTAGGCTGGGTATCAGCATCGACCGAACCCGGCACAACGGGGGTATTGTCATGAATAAAATGATGCAAGCTATGTCGCAAGTCATCAATGTTGGCCGTACAGGCACGCAAAACTTCAACAGCGGTTGGATTATCCAACAGTGCCAATAGCAGATGCTCTACCGTAATGAACTCATGCCGGGCTTGGCGCGCTTCCATAAACGCCATATGCAAGCTGACTTCCAGTTCTTGAGCGATCATATTCTCTCCATAACACACTGTAGCGGATGGCCTTCTTGTCTGGCATGGGTTGTAACTTGCTTGACTTTAGTCATCGCCACATCGCGCGTATAAACCCCACAAATTGCTCTACCTTCACAATGTACTTTCAGCATAATCTGAATTGAGGCCTTTGGGTCTTTTTTAAAGTATTTTTGAAGAATCATGACAACAAACCCCATCGGCGTAAAGTCGTCATTTAACAACACCACTTGATACATGGACGGCGGTTTTATTTTTTGCTTTTGCCGCTCAACCACAGCGTTGTCTTCTATATCTGAAAAAATAGCCATAATCTTTATTCTAAACAAGTTGCGGGTACTTGCATGCCGGCTGAATTCATTAGAGTAGAACAACTAGCTCTATATTTAACCTCTTTTCTACAACACTGTCGAACAAAAATGCGCTTCGACCCGGCTTAAATCTCTTGCCCTTCGACATAGGTCGCCTGTACCCTCAGTTGGCGGTCAAGCACCACTAAATCTCCCCACGCATCAACACCAAGCCGGCCACGTTGGCTTAAGCCAAGGTAATCCGCTGCATAGCGCGATAAGCGATGTGAGGCTTCGGCTAAAGGCAAACCGAGCGAAACTAGATTACGCAACGCTTGATCCATCGTCAATGTGCTACCCGCCAACGTGCCATCGGCAAGACGTACGCCGTTTACGCATTTAGTCACCGTCTGGCTACCCAGCGGGTAAGTGCCATCCGGCATGCCTGCTGCCGCCGTGCTATCGGTGACACAATAAAGCTTAGGAATCGCGCGCAGCGCGGTGTGAATCGCACCTGGATGCACATGCAACAAATCTGGGATAAGTTCCGCATATTCAGCATGCGCCAGGGCCGCCCCGACCATGCCTGGCGCCCGATGATGCAAGCTCGTCATGGCATTAAATAGATGGGTGAAACCGGCGGCGCCGTGCTTGAGCGCATTGACGCCATCTTCATAACTCCCGAGCGTGTGGCCAAGTTGTACGCGCACACCACGCGCGGCAAGGTGGGTGATGATATTTAAATGACCGGCCAACTCCGGCGCCAACGTCACGACCCGAATCGGGGCCAGCGTTAAATAATAGAGTATTTCATCCAATGCAGCGAGCGCCGTTGCATCAGGTTGCGCCCCGAGTTTGCCAGGATTGATATAGGGTCCTTCAAGATGCACCCCAAGGATACGCGCGCTACCAGGCACGCGCTGCTGCACCTCTGGTGCAAGCCTAGCCAAGACGGCAGCTAACTCAGCTGGCGGCGCCGTCATCGTGGTCGCCAATAAACTTGTCGTGCCATACTGAGCATGCATCCGCGCCATGATTTGAGCAGCCGAGCCGCCTTCCATCACATCGGCCCCGCCCCCGCCATGCACATGCAGGTCAATAAAGCCAGGCAAAATATAGGGTTCATGATTGAGCGCCGGCTCGCTAGATGCGCCACTCAGGGCAGCAATCCGCCCGCCCTCGAGCGTTAAATGACCGAGCCTCCACCCCTCAGGCGTTAAGATATTTCCGTACAGCTTTAGGCTCTTCACCGATTACTCTTGAAAGCAAAACATCTTTGAGATCCTCGCCAGCTTAAAGAGTTTACCGCTCACCTGATCAATTAAGCAGTATTTTAAGATCGTGCACCCACGGCTTTGATCCTTGCCCATCGCGGGCAAAAAGGCGTAGCTTGCCGGTTGCGTCAAACACATAGCCGGCTGCCGTATGGTCCATCGTATAGGCATGGGAAATTTCATCTAACACAGAGGGTGTTGCCCTGGTGTCGACGTTTGCCTGTTCTCGCGCATAGTGCACGCGAAAATCTTGTGCCACCTTTTTGAGTTGCGCTTCATTTGCCGGCCGCAAACCGATAAAACTCGGATCAAAGGCAGGCACATAGTGCGCCAGCGCAGATGATGTATCCCGCTCTGGATCGACCGTCACGAACAACACCTGCACCCGTTTTGCATCTGGACCCAATTGTTTAAGTGTTTGCGCAAGCGTAGCCAGCGTCATTGGGCAAATGTCTGGGCAATGCGTATAGCCGAACAACAACACCACGACTTTTCCTTTGAAGTCCGCTAATGTGCGCACCTTGCCAGCCGTATCCGGTAGCGTAAAATCGCTGCCAAAACTTGGGTTGCCCGTCAAATCGGTATTTTTAAACACGGGCGCACGCGTACAGCCCGCCGCCCATATCAGAGCGCACAGGAGGCACACGATCAATTTAGATGCCGCGGCAGTAGAGTTGCACATAGTGATCAGCCAGGAGCGCTGCGAACAGCAACGATAAATAAATAATTGAATAGCGGAAAAGCCGGCGCGCCAGCCTATCCGAATACTCTCGCCAGATTTGCCAAGCGTACACTAAAAAAATCATCCCCAGCGCAATCGCGGCGACCAAATAGACTACCCCACTCATGCGTGAGGCAAATGGCAGCAACGACACCCCAAATAAAATGATGGTATAAAGCAAAATATGCAGGCGCGTGAATTGCTCACCATGGGTAATCGGCAGCATCGGCAAACCCGCTTGCGCGTAATCTTGCCGGCGATATAACGCCAGCGCCCAAAAATGGGGCGGCGTCCAGACAAAAATAATCAACACCAGCAACCAAGCATCAGCCGGCACCGTTCCCGTCACAGCGGCCCAGCCAAGAGCCGGTGGCATGGCGCCAGCGGCGCCGCCAATCACAATATTTTGCGGCGTTGCAGGCTTTAGCAGCACCGTGTAAATCAGCGCATAGCCAATAAAGGTGGCCAGCGTGAGCCACATGGTCAAGGCATTGGTAAAAGCATACAGCGTCCACATGCCAAGCCCACCCAGTATGGCTGAAAAGAAAAGAATTTGGCCCGAGGTTAATTCGCCGCGCGCAGACGGACGCCATGCAGTACGGCGCATTAGCCGATCCACTTTACGCTCAAGTAAACAATTCACCGCAAACGCGGCGCTGGCTAATAGCCAAATCCCCACCGCGCCACCTAGCAAGATGGACCACGGCACACTACCGGGCGTTGACAGTAACATCCCAATCACGGCGCAAAATACCGCGAGTTGGGTCACCCGAGGCTTAGTCAGTGCACAGTATTGGGAAATTCGGTTGCCAAGAGATGGGCAAATAGAGGTACTTTCCATGGATTCAGACCTGCGTTGCGGCTTACCGCATACCTTGTCTGCTAATTACGATACGATAGTTTAGCATGATGAGCAGCAACAATAATACCGCCGCACCACCATTATGCATGAGTGCAATCAGCAAAGGCCACTGCAATACGATATTCGCTAAGCCGGTTAAACACTGCAGCACAACCAACGCGATCAAGCCATAGGCTAAGGAGCGCAGCGCAGCAAACTGGCGCAACTGCAGGCCAAGCCCCAATAACCATACACTCACTACTAGAGCAAAAGTGCGATGCGTCCAATGGATTGCCACCAGCGCGTCTGGCGTAATAAAATCCCCTGCTTGGGTTTGGCCCAGCGAGCGCCACAGTTGGAAACCTTGCGCAAAATCCATTGGCGGCAGCCAAGCGCCATGGCAGGTCGGGAAGTCTGGACAGGCGAGCACCGCGTAGTTCGCACTCACCCAACCCCCTAGAGCAATTTGCACTACCAACAGTACCAGCCCCACCCATACGGCACACTGCCAACGCGCCGCGGCGGGCGCCGGCATGGGTGCAGGCGCACAACTCATGGCCAGCCGAGCCAAGCCACCCAGTAGGGTCAGCCCTAGCAATAAGTGGATCGTCACAATCAACGGCTGCAATTTTAAGGTCACGGTCCAAGCGCCAAACGCGCCTTGCACGCAAACTAGCGCCAGTAACGCAACCGGCCACCACGGTGAAACCCTTAATGATTTACGTTGACACCACGCCATCACAACCTGCGCAATCATCAGCACCCCCAAGGCCAACGCGAGATAGCGGTGGATCATTTCAATCCACGCCTTGTTCATCGTGACCGGGCCACTGGGCAATAAGGCTTGCGCTGCCCGAATCGCTTCGTGCGCGATAAATGGCGATGCAGTGCCATAACAACCAGGCCAATCAGGGCAGCCTAGGCCCGAATCTGTCAGGCGCGTAAAGCTGCCAAACAGCACCAGATCAAAGGTCAGCATAGTGCTGACCCAGACCAATTTACCAAATTGATCGGCGCCACTACGCAGCCACACCCAACTTAGTGGAATGAGTGCCAGGCAAATACCTATTAAGCTAAGTTGCAGAATAAACACGAAGAGATCCTGAGAACGATTTTAGCCAAGGCCCGACCACTTCTTTAACCAATGCCTGACCACTTCAACAATTTGCTCAGGTCTTTTTTGATTTTGCCTGGGTCTGGTTGGGCGGGAAAGCGCATCATCAGATTACCGTTTGGATCCACTAGATAAATATGGTCGGCCAACTGCCGCCCCTCATCAAGCGGCAACCATTGCGCCAGGATAGCCGGATCGACACTCAGAAAATGCGTCTCAGCATAAGCGCGTTGCACGGCAGGAGACACCGGAGCAGGGTCAGTGCGCAACCAAACGGTGACCACCCGCTCACGTTCAATCCCCTGCGCAGCACGTACTTGCCTCATAAAATAGAGTTTTTTGGCACAATTTTCATCGCATGCGCTCGCATCAACCGCCAACAATAACCATTTGCCTTGTAAAGTTTGCAAGGGCGTGATGGCGCCATTTTCTGTGCGCACCATTAAACTGGGCGGGATCGGCCGCTGCGGCTCAAGCAACTGGCCATAATTTGCTGATCCGCCGACTGGCTTGAAAACATAATAAAATAAGTAAGATGCAATCACTGGCGCCAGACACACTGCGATCACCAGCCACAACACCCTCCGGTTCGAGTCTTTGCGACCTGACTTGAAGTCAGATACAGCCAACGTCTTTGGCTCTAGATCATGATTTTTCATTAGCCGTTCTAAAATGAGTCCTATTTAGGAGCGCTAAGCGCTGCGCGACGTGCAGCATACAGGCCCGATAATACTATAGCAACCGCGATTCCCCACCATTGGACCATATAACCATAGTTACGCGCCACACCCGTTAAAGGGCTTGGCCAAACACGCACCAGTTGGTCGTTTAGATGATTGGTTTGCCAAAGGACAAATGGCTGTAGCGGCAACCCTGTTTCTGCTTGGTATGCCGCAATCTCCACATTTTGCCGAAGCCGCAAATGCGCCGCTGAACCACCAGAGCCAAGCTCAAAGGCACGGCCCGCATCAGCGCGGGCAATCCCTTCTATGTCGACGATACTCGTCGGCGTGCAATAGGACGCAAACGCAGTACGATCTTTTATATTACGGGGTATCCAACCCCGTTTGACCAATACATACCCCCCCTCTTCTAAGGCCAGCGGCATCAGCACATGAAAACCAGGCTGGTCGTTATAAGGCCGGTTATCAAGATACACGGCGTGCTCCGGCATAAAACGCCCGCGCGCTCGTAGCCGATGGTATTCGATTTCTTTAAGTGGCAGTAACGATGAGCCCACAGCTATCGGCGCGCTATGCTGATGGCGTGTGATTTGGGCTGCCAACGCTTCTTTCTGATGGGCACGATCCCGCTGCCAAAAGCCTAAGCGTACGGCAAGCGCTACCGCTATAAGGACCACCAAGGCTGGCCAGAAACGGATTTTTAGCATCGTTGTTCGACCGGACATGATAGAACCGTTAATGCGATAATAGTACGGCTTACGCTGTTCTTTTGAAACTTTGCTGAATTATTTCTACCCATATGGCTGCTCTAGTTGCACTTGCTTTTATCCTAATTGGCGTTAGCCTAGTTTGCGCACTGTATTTCATGATGCACGACCGAGGTACAACCAAGCGGATGGTTTATTCATTGATGGCCCGCGTTGGGCTGTCAATCGGGCTTTTTTTATTTATTTTATTCGCATATTGGATGGGATGGATTCAAAGCACCGGCATTCCGTATAGCGATTAAGGAACCCGATCAAAGCCAATACACCACAACATATAAGCCAAGCCATACGACGTCGACAAAATGCCAATACCAGGCTGCACCCTCAAACGCAAAGTGGTGCTCCGCGCTAAAGTGCCCACGCATTAAGCGCACCAGCACGACAGCCAACATCAATGTCCCCAGCATCACATGGAAGCCATGAAAACCCGTTAGCAGGAAGAAGGTTGAGCCATACATGCCAGAGGTGAGCTTGAGATTAAGCTCATGGTAAGCATGCACATACTCATAGCCTTGCATAAATAAGAAGATGGCGCCAAGCACCACCGTGGCAGCGAGCCAAATAATCGCTTGTTTGCGATGATCATCCCGTAGCGCATGGTGCGCCACCGTCAAGGTAGCACCTGAGGTTAATAACAAAGCAGTGTTGATGGTCGGGATCGGCCAGGCCGTCATCGCCTTAAAATGTGACACCAAACCGGAGGGCCCGACATTCGGCCAGGCCGCCATAAAATCTGGCCACAGCAACCTATTCTCAAGGTCGCCAAGAAGTGGGCTAGCAAACGAGCGGGCATAAAATAGCGCGCCAAAAAACGCGCTAAAAAACATGACTTCAGAAAAGATGAACCAGCTCATGCTCCAACGGTAAGATGCATCAATCCGTTTGCCGTATTGGCCCCCCTCGGATTCAGCAATGGCATCGCCAAACCAGCGCCACAGGATAAAAAATAACCAAGCAAGACTCACTGCAAAGGTAAACGGCGCCCAGCCCTGACCATTCAGCCAGCCGGTTAGCGAAAGCATCATGCCCAGTAAACTGAGCGCTGCCAAAATCGGGTGCTGCGAAGGATTTGGCACGAAATAATAAGGGCTCTGGTTTTGGCTACTCATCGTTGCAGTTCCATGTCAATCTCAATTTCAATTTCAATCTGTGGCTTCGATATTGCCGTTGTATCTGCGATTGTCTCAGGCTCATCCATCACATAGGATAAATCATGCGCTTATTCAACCACGGGGGGTTTCTCGAAAGTATGAAAAGGGGCTGGGCTTGGGATTGTCCATTCAAGTCCCTGCGCACCGTCCCATGGCTTATCTGCCGCCGGTAAATGCCGTTTGCCACGATACGTTGGCAAAGCCACCCAAAACAAAAAGTACACCTGCATTAAACCAAAAACGAAGGCGCCAATCGTCGCGATCTGGTTAAAATCCGTGAACTGCGCCGGATAGTCGGCATAACGGCGAGGCATGCCCGCTAAGCCCAGAAAGTGCATCGGGAAAAACGTGATATTGAACGAAATCAGCGAGCCCCAAAAGTGAATCCGGCCGCGGACTTCGTTATACATATAGCCAGTCCATTTTGGTGACCAATAGTACCAGCCTGAAAAAAGCGCAAACAATGAACCTGCCACCAAGACATAATGGAAATGCGCGACCACATAATAAGTCCCATGCATGGCCACATCAAGCGGCGCCACCGACAGAATTAAACCGGTAAAACCGCCCATCGTAAATACAAATAAAAAGCCTATAGCAAATAACATCGGCGTCTCAAAGGTGAGCGCGCCGCGCCACATGGTGGCGACCCAATTGAAGACTTTGACACCCGTTGGGACCGCAATCAGCATCGTTGAATACATGAAAAAAAGCTGACCGGTAACCGGCATACCGGTAACAAACATATGGTGCGCCCAGACCATAAATGACAGGATAGCAATTGACGCCGTGGCATACACCATCGAATGATAACCAAACAAAGGTTTGCGCGAAAAAGCTGGAATCACCTGTGAGATGATGCCAAACGCGGGCAAAATCATGATGTACACTTCCGGATGCCCGAAAAACCAGAAAATATGCTGATAGAGCACCGGGTCACCGCCGCCTGCGGCATTAAAAAACGAAGTACCAAAATGACGATCAAAGAGCAACATGGTAATCGCGCCCGCCAATACTGGCATGACCGCAATTAACAAATAAGCCGTGATGAGCCAAGTCCAGGCAAACATCGGCATTTTCATCAGCGACATGCCAGGGGCGCGCATATTCAAGACGGTGACCACAATATTGATCGCGCCCATGATTGAAGAGGCACCCATAATATGCAGTGCAAAGATAGCCAGATCCATGCCTGGCCCCATTTGCACTGAAAGCGGCGCATACAGTGTCCAGCCTGCAGCGGTCGCACCACCTGGCACAAAAAATGATACCGTTAATAACAACGCAGCTGGGGGCAACAGCCAGAAGCTGAAGTTATTCATGCGCGCAAATGCCATATCCGATGCGCCAATTTGTAATGGCAGCATCCAATTCGCAAAACCAACAAACGCCGGCATGATCGCGCCAAACACCATCACCACACCGTGCATGGTAGTGAGTTGATTAAAAAATTCGGGACGCATAATTTGCATGCCAGGCTGGAATAACTCGACCCGAATCAACAGCGCCATCACGCCACCAGACAAAAACATGATGAATGAAAAGATCAAATACAAGGTACCAATATCTTTATGGTTCGTGGCGTATAGCCAGCGCCGCCAGCCAACTGGATGCTGATGCGCATGATCGTGCTGCGCGCCCTGGTCGTGTCCGATCGTGGTCATAGAAACTTTCCTTATTTGAATGGTTTCACGGTGCAGATTATGCGGCTGAACCGGAGGTCCGCGCTTGGCCTAAGATTGGCGATTTGCCGGCCTTAGCTGAGGCGGCCTGCGGGGCTACCGAGCGCGGTGCAGAAACGGCCGGCACTTGGCTAGCTTCGTTGAGCAGCGCTTGGTTGCGTGCCGCGCTCACCTGCCGCGGTTGGATTAAATCGCCAGTATGATTGCTCCACGCATTACGCTGGTATGTCACCACTGCAGCCAAATCAATATCATTGAGGGTTGAAGCCCACGGCGGCATTTGGGCTTTGCCATGGAGCACAAGATGCAGGTGGCTGCTGAGCGGACCATTGGTTACCAAACCGCCATCAAGCGCTGGGAACGGACCAATGCCTTTGCCGTTAGCATGGTGACAGACGGCGCAATGGCTGGTATAAATTTGCTCGCCACGCACTTTAAGTTGGCTCATGGTCCAAGTTTTACTGAGTTCAGCATGCACTGAGGTGGTTTTTATCCGCTCGTCTACCCATTGCGCATAGTCCGGTTCAGACAAAACCTTGACGACGACTGGCATATAGGCATGATCTTTACCGCATAGCTCAGTGCAAAAACCGTGATAAGTGCCTATTTTTTCAGCTTTAAACCAAGTATCCCGGACAAAACCGGGAATCGCATCCTGTTTTACGCCAAGGGCTGGCACCGACCAAGAATGCACTACATCATTAGCGGTTGTCAGCACACGGATCTTTTTATTAACCGGCACCACCAACGGGTGATCCACTTCCTGCAAATACGTATCGGAAACCGGCTGCCGGCCCTCTATTTGATCGCGAGGCGTTGAGATGGTTGATAAAAACCCAATGCCGGCACCTGGGCCATTGATATAGTCATAACCCCATTTCCATTGATAACCCGTGACTTTGACCGTGATATCTGCATTGCTGGTGTCTTTCATAGCGATCACCATCTTCGTCGCCGGCCAGGCCATCAAAATCACGATCAAAAATGGCACAACAGTCCAGATAATCTCAACCGTGGTGCTTTCATGAAAATGCGCCGGCTGATGTCCTTTGGACTTACGGTGAGCCACGATCGAATAAAACATCACCCCAAACACGCCGACAAAAATCACTAGGCAGATGATCAACATCAGGGTGTGCAGCCCGTAGAGACCTTCAGCGATCTTGGTCACCGGCGTTTGAAAATTGAGTGCGTTGACTGCCGGGCCGCCCGGAAGGTCATTGACCGCATGAGCAACATTTGCCAGCAGCAAGCCACTACCTGCTAGCGCCCCTATTAGAATTCGTTTGATTGTTTTCATCGGCATCTTTAATCTGAGTACGGTCTACAAATGAGGTGCAATACTTCCGCTCTCTTCATTTTCTTAATCCAATCAAACGACGCATTATAATTGTGTTTCACGACTTTTGCTTTGTAGCTTTGGTAATTTCATCAAGACGCACAATCGCATGGCCTTCTGCAGTGGTTCTCGCAGCCACCTTCCAGGCATGCCCATAAATGATTTCAAAGGTCAGCGAAAGCATGCCATCGGCTCGCCGCTGCGCCTCTAGCGCGGTCATTAGCGCCTCGTGCCAACCACGGCCAGTCAGTCCCGCTGGACGCTGCGCCAGATTAAACGGATAGGCGCCCCAGCGACGTACATCACTGAGCAAGGCAGCCGGCGAGGAATACGTAATGGTCAGCTTTTCCATCTCCATCACCGGGATCTCAAAGCCACTCGCCGCCAGCATATCGCCCAGATCATGCATATCCGTGAAATCAAGCACCCGCGAAGAGGGCATCTGGGCGCCTGCACGCTGCCCGGCCGCCCGCAATTCACAGAGTGAATCAGGCCCCAATAAACTAAACATCAGTAGGCCACCGGTTTTTAAGACGCGCTGCCATTCCGGCAAAACAAGCTCGGGTCGAGGATGCCAATGCAACGCCAGATTTGACCAACATAAATCGAATGTACTCGCGGCAAAAGGCAGTGTTGCAAAATCAGCTTGCACGGTCTGCCGCGGGCGCGGCTGAAAAATCTGCGCTAATTTTTTGGCCCATGGGCTGTTAAATTGTATTTTTCGACATAGGGTATCCGCTAGACGCCCTCGCCAACCTAGCCGTGGCGCACCAGTGGCGGCTAAGGCTCGCGCCAGCATCTGATGGGAGACATCGAGTCCATAAATGTGCGCAGAGTCAAAATAGGCTTGCAGGGCTAATAAATCATCGCCCAAGCCGCAGCCAGCGTCCAAGATACGGGTAGGCGTTAGATTCACGCACTCAAGGCGCTCGCGCATACGTTGCGCGACTTCGCGCGGCAAGAAACTCACCGCATCAAAAGTCTGTGCACGTCGATCAAAAATTCGCTGCAAACGCCGAATATCGACGGCGGGTCGAGAAGAGTCCACGGATGAAAGAGGCATGAGTATGAATAAACTAAGAGTTATGAGTATACTTGCCTACTGAAGAAGTAAGGTTTAAAGATTAAAAGATTTAACCGAGCGCTTTGACGTTTTTGCCCATGCCGCGACCTTTTTTTGCTGTTACCGCATTTGCCCAGCATACGTTCAATTTATGCAAAGCATGCACTCGTCTCGCGCTACCGTGCCGGTGCGCATTGTGTGGTAATTTGTCAGCCACCGCCATCTGCGACGGCTGTGACAACGCTTATTGGCAGACCAAGCATAGCCGCTGCACACGCTGCGCCTTACCGCTGGAGCGCGACTCTACCCATCTGAAACCGCTGGAGCGCAACCCTACTCACCGCAATAACACCCCCCCTTTTTTATGCCACCACTGTATCGTCACGCCACCTGCATTTGATGCAACCCTCACGCTGGCTCACTATGCCGCGCCGCTTGATCAACTGGCCCTCGCCTTAAAGTTTAATGCCCAACTCACGATTGCCGCCATTTTTGCTGAGCGTCTCGCGAGCTTAGTGCAACAAACCTATGCCAACGGCATGCTGGCCTGGCCTAGCCTGATTGTGCCCGTGCCGCTTTCGGCTTGCCGGCTGGCCACGCGTGGCTATAATCAAGCCTGGGAAATTGCTCGGCCCTTGGCTCATCTCCTGCGCATTCCAAAGCAAGCCACCTGGGTTAAGCGCGTGATTGATACGCCGCCTCAGGCACAACTCAGCCACCTCCAAGAAAGACGACGCAATCTGCGTTGCGCATTCGTTGCTGCAATGAATCAGCGGCAGTTAGCCAGCGTACGCGGCCAGCATATTGCCGTAGTCGACGATGTGATGACTTCCGGCACAACGCTTGAGGCAGTAGCTCGTATATTAAAAAACGCCGGCGCCGCGCGGGTCACCAATTTGGTCGCGCTGCGCACGCCATAAGTCCGCCATGACAGTGCAACTGGGCGCTATCCCAGGCTATAATCCCGGCGCTATGCACACAGTTGGGCCAGCTCTCTATGTTTAACGTTGTTCTTGTCGAACCTGAAATTCCATCCAATACGGGCAATATCATTCGCCTGTGCGCCAATGCAGGCGCCCAATTGCATCTGATTGAGCCGCTTGGCTTTAAGCTCGATGATGCAAAAATGCGCCGTGCCGGACTTGATTATCATGAATTTGTCTCGCTGCGGGTGCATCAGAACTGGCAAGCTTTTATGTCCAGTGAAAGCATCTCTGACACGCGGATGTTCGCGTTTACGACCCGAGGCGCCAGCCACTTGCACCAGCACACATTTGCCAAAGGTGATTGGTTTGTGTTTGGTCCAGAAACGCGTGGGCTCAGCACCGAGCTACTCACGCAGTTCCCAGCGGAGCAACGCGTACGGCTGCCGATGAGGCCCGGCAATCGCAGCCTTAATTTGTCAAATGCCGTCGCCATTACGGTCTTCGAGGCGTGGCGGCAACAAGGCTTTGCCGGCGGCGCATAACCCTCTTAATGAAAGGACCCCTCCTTCTAACGAAAGGGCCTCTCCTCTAATGTTATACGCCAGCCAAGCTCGTTTCTACCTTCGCTTCTCGCTGTAACAGCGCATAGGCCGCAGCACGCGGCGCACAACCATCAAATAGCACGGAACAGACCGCTTGCGTAACCGGCATTTCAACCGCCTGCGCTTGCGCCAAGGCTAATATCTCTGGCGCACAGCGCACCCCTTCTGCAATATGGCCAAGCGTCGCCAGAATATCGGCCAACGGCCGCCCTGTTGCCAACTGTAAGCCAACGGTGCGATTGCGTGATAAATCGCCGGTTGCCGTTAGGATCAAATCACCAAGACCGGCCAACCCCATAAAAGTCTCGGCCCGAGCGCCTAGCGCCACACCTAACCGTGTCATTTCGGCCAAACCACGGGTGATCAAGGCAGCACGCGCATTTAGGCCAAGCTCAAGCCCATCGGAAATGCCCGCCGCAATCGCCAATACATTTTTGACCGCGCCCCCGACTTCGACGCCGATCACATCGTCAGCCGTATAGATACGCATTGCGGCATGGTGAAGTGCGCGCACGGCCGCATCACGGCAAGCAACGGATTGGCTCGCGATGGTTAGCGCCACTGGCAAACCTTGCGCCACTTCACGCGCAAAGCTCGGGCCGGATAAAGCCCCGCAACTACGATGCGCGCCCAGTTCAGCGGCCATGACTTGATGGGGCAAGCAACGGCTAGCCACCTCAAATCCTTTACATAACCAAATCAGGTGAGTGGGGATACAGTTAAGCTCGCGCATGACCTTACATAGCGCGCGCAGGCCCGCGACTGGCGTGGCAATAATACAGAGCGCATCCTCTGCCGCCGCATGCTCAAGGCTCGCCAGCAAATCCGCCTCATAGCGCAAACGGCTAGCCAACGGCACACCGGGTAGATAAGTCTGATTATGCTTATCATGCGTCAGTTGCTCAACTAAGGCCGGATTGCGCGCCCATAGCAAAGTAGAGTGACGATCCGCCAGATGATGGGCCAGCGCGGTCCCCCAGGCACCCGCGCCTAGAACAGTAATATTCATCAAGTCACTGACAAAGATATGGCCTGATTCTCTGCAAAATAACCAATGTCTCGCAGTCTAAAGAGAAACCGTGCATCGCACGACAATGAATCGATCATGCTCGCGGTAGAGGTGGCCGCTTAAGATGATTCGCGAAAGTCAGGTTCGCGCTATTGCTGTCTACTGCTTTTGGTTTTTGCGCTGGCGCTTCTTTTTTGGCTTCTGCCTGCTGGGCCAAACGGTGCTCATACAACGACTGGAAATTAATTTCGGCAAGATGAATTGGTGGAAAACCAGCACGGGTTACTGCATCAGCCAAATTGGCACGCAAATAAGGGAACACAATCGACGGACAAGCAATATGTAGCAGCGGATCCATTTGTTCTTCTTTGATATTGCGAACCTCAAATAGACCGGCTTGTTTTGCTTCGATTAAAAGCACCACCTTATCTTTTAGTTTTGCTGTCACCACAGTCGAAACCACGCTCTCATAGATCTCTTCTGAAATCTTTTCTGCTTTCAGGCTAACCTCGATTTCAATCGTCGGGGCTTGTTTTTCAAGTTCACTCAGAATGGCCGGTGAGTTAGGCTGTTCAAGCGACAAATCCTTAAGATAGAGGCGCTGAATATTAAAAACAGGCTGCGTATTTTGTGGAGTACCTTCGGTTGCCATCATATTCCTTACAGTTACAGTTTAAGTCGAACGATTCTAGTTGTTAAGTCAAACAATTCAAAATGGATTACGCGCTCACTGTGAGCAGAGAGACTAACTCACCATTACGATCTAGCGCGGCCAATTTATCATAGCCGCCAATATGGGTACCATCGATGAAAATTTGTGGCACCGTGCGCAGACCCGTACGCTGAATCATTTCATCGCGCTGAGCCGGGTCCTTATCGATCGCGATTTTTTCGATATGCTCGACACCACGGGCCTTCAGCAAGCGCTCGGCCATATCGCAATATGGACATGTTTGCTTACTATACATGAGTACTTTTTTCATCATGATCCTTATTTTATGACTGGCATGCCTGCTTGCTGCCACGCGGCTAAGCCGCCTTGCAAGACAAATACTTCGGTATATCCGGCTTGCTTCAAAACAGTGAGCGCTTTATGCGAACGCCGGCCAGTCTGACACGTTAACAGCACTGGATGTGCCTTGTTTTTAGCAATTTTCAGCCCTTTTGCAGACAGCGCGTCCCACGCCACATGGCGGGCTTGCGGCAAATGGCCTTGGCCATACTCAGCAGTTGTTCTGAGATCGATCACCGTGGCATTGCGATGGTTAATGAATTGCGTTGCCTGCTGCACCGACAAGTCGCGGCCGCGGCGCATCAAGCTTGGCCAGAGTAACAACCCGCCCGCAATCAGGGCGGCGACAAGCAAAGCAAGATTCGTGTAGTCAGTGAAAAAATTCACGGGAATTCCGATAATTAAGAAAAGTTATCCTCACATTATATAAAATAAATGCTTGACGGTTACTAAATCTAGCTCGATTATGCAAAATCTTGCTGATGAAGCGTTTATTTTTGCTTATTTTCTGTACTTTTTTACGACTACTTTTATTTTACATGTATAAACTTGTCCTCATCCGTCACGGCGAATCGACGTGGAACAAAGAGAACCGCTTCACTGGCTGGGCTGACGTTGATCTCACCGAGCAAGGCATCAATGAAGCTCGCCAAGCCGGGCGGCTGTTACAAAGCGCCGGCTATACCTTCGATCTTGCGTACACCTCAGTCTTAAAGCGCGCCATTCGCACACTTTGGCATATTCAAGACGAAATGGATCTTTTGTATCTACCCGTGACCCACTCATGGCGCCTCAATGAACGCCACTACGGTGCGTTGACCGGTTTAAACAAAGCAGAAACAAGCGCACAATATGGCGCGGAACAAGTTTTACAATGGCGCCGCAGCTATGAAACGCCGCCGCCAGCGCTGGCCCCCTCAGATCCGCGCACGTCCTACAGTGATCCGCGTTACGTAACAATCCCTCAGAGCGAGTTACCGCTAGCTGAGTGCTTAAAAGATACGGTGGCCCGGGTCTTGCCTTTATGGAATGACTCGATAGCGCCTGCTATCAAAGCTGGCCAACGCATTATCATCGCCGCGCATGGCAATTCATTGCGCGCCTTGATCAAATACCTTGAAGGGATTTCCGATCAAGATATTCTGAGCATGAACATTCCAAATGGAGTGCCCCTGGTGTATGAACTCGACGCAACACTCAAGCCCGTCTCGTGGGCCTATTTAAGCGCACACGAAGATCTTAAGCAAGCCCCCAAAACCCCTACTGGTCACGGTCAGGCGGCTTAAACTAATGCACCCACATTGGCATTTTGCTTAAAAAATGTGCCACAATTGAACTCACTTTGACAGCTCTTAGCCCTATATTCCATGCGTAAACACCTCAAATACATCAGCTTAATCGCCCTTGGTCTGGTGACGGGCGTACTGGCTACGTTGCAATTTTCTGCCGCGGCGCAAAACAATCATGATGCGCCGCTGCCACTTGATCAATTGCGGCTTTTAGCTGAGGTATTTGGACAGGTCAAACACGACTATGTCGAAACAGTTGATGATAAAAAACTGCTCACCGCCGCGATCAAAGGCATGGTCTCAAGCTTAGATCCGCACTCGTCTTATCTCGATCAAAAAGAGTATAAAGAACTCCAGGAGCAAACACGGGGGCGCTTTGCTGGCCTGGGCATCGAGATTTCGCAAGAAGACGGGCTCATCAAAATTATTTCACCGATTGAAGACACCCCCGCATTTCGGGCGGGCATCCAACCTGGCGATTTAATCTCGCGCATTGATGACAAACCTGTGCGCGGCATGACGCTTGACCAAGCGGTTAAACTAATGCGGGGCAAAGCGGGGACTCCGGTGACGCTGACCATTTATCGAAAAAGCGCCAATCGGATGTATCCGATGACCATTACACGTGCTGAAATCCATGTGCAGAGCGTCAAAACAAAAATGATCGAAGCGGGCTATGCGTGGGTCCGCATCACCAGTTTTCAGGAGCGCACGGTAGCTGATCTCGCCACAAAACTCGAAGAACTTGTCAAAAAACAGCCGAAAACTCAACCTCTAAAAGGCTTGGTGCTAGATTTGCGCAGTAACGGCGGTGGCTTATTGCAAAGCGCAGTCGGTGTTTCTAGCGCTTTCTTGCCACTCAATGCAACCATTGTTTCAACCAATGGTCAAGAAACCCATGCTAAAGAAACCTATCGCGGCACCTTTGCGCATTACCGCTTGCCCTCACTCAGCACAGACCCTTTAAAAGATTTGCCGGCTATTTTTAAAACCGTGCCAATCATTGTCTTAACCAATGCGTACTCGGCATCGGCCTCTGAAATTGTTGCCGGCGCACTACAAGGCCACCAACGCGCACTGATTATGGGCCAAGCGACCTTTGGCAAAGGTTCAGTACAAACCGTGCGCCCCCTCACCACGGATACCGCCCTACGCTTAACCACGGCCTACTATTACACGCCAAACGGCCTGTCAATCCAAAACAAGGGCATCCTTCCCGATATGCCGGTTGATCAATATTCAGAGGGCGACCCAAACGACGTTTTTATCACGCGCGAGGTTGATTATTCAAATCACCTAGCCAATACGCAAGACCCGAACGAGAAAAAACAACAAGAACTCCGCGAGCAGCAGCGCATTAAGCAATTGCGCGAACTTGAAACAGAAAACGCCAAAAAAACACCTGAGCAACGTGACAAAGACCGTGAACGCGTTCCTACTATTTTTGGCAGCAAGGAAGACTTTATGCTGCAACAAGCCCTGCATCAGCTAAAAGGTGAACCAGTACAGTTATCAAAATCGAAAATCGAGCGCGCAATCGCGGCAAATAAATCTGCTCGCCCAACCGTTGCGCCAGCAAATTAGGCGGGTTGCGACAATGAATGACGAACAACTCCTACGCTATTCCCGGCATATCTTTCTGGATGAACTGGGGATTGAGGCACAGCAACTTTTCCTGGATGCCCACGTCCTGATTATTGGCGCTGGCGGGCTCGGCTCGCCAGCCGCGCTCTACCTTGCTGCCGCAGGCATTGGCACCTTGACGCTGATGGACGGGGACACGGTCGATCTGGCCAATTTGCAACGGCAAATTATTTACACCACCGAAGCAGTAGGCCAAGCCAAAGTATCCGCCGCACGCGCGACGCTAGCGCGTCTTAACCCAGAAGTTCAGGTCAATGCATTGGCGTTATACGCCGATGCGGCGGTGCTGGATGAATGGGTTGCGCGCGCCAGCGTGGTCCTTGACTGTACAGATAATTTCGCCACCCGCCACCTGATTAATCAGGCGTGCATTACGCATCGTAAACCGCTCGTATCAGGCGCCGCGTTGCGTTTTGATGGGCAAATTAGCACCTTTGATCTACGTTTAGCTGATTCCCCTTGTTATGCGTGCCTTTTCCCTCCAGCGCCAGCGTCGGCGGAAATGAGTTGCTCTAGAACCGGGGTATTTGCGCCATTGGTAGGCATTATCGGCTCCATGCAGGCCGCGGAAGCCCTCCGCCTGATCGCACAAACAGGCACCTCCTTAACCGGACGGCTGTTATTACTAGATGCGCTGCAGATGAATTGGCGTTCATTGCAAATCGCCCGACAGCCTGATTGCAGCGCGTGCAGCGCAATTATTTAGAATAAAATATTTATAATAATTTAAAAAAAGCTTGACACAGAACCCAACAGACCCAACAATCAGGTTGGCGCGTTTTTTATAAAAGAAGCGCCGGGGTGAGCTTAAGTGAGGAGGGAGTGGCGCAAGTCGTCTAGCTTTTCGAACCGCGCTCGTGGTTGAAGTAAGTAACAAGAGTAGAAGGAAAGTTGTATATGTCAATTGATCAGAACGCAGACCGCTGCCTAGGCACAGTCAAGTGGTTTAACGACGGTAAAGGTTTTGGGTTTATCACATCTGATACAGGCGGTGAAGATCTCTTCGCCCATTTTTCAGCAATTCAATCCAATGGTTTCAAATCATTGGCTGAAGGTGATAGAGTTAGCTTTACCATCGTAGATGGTCCTAAAGGCAAACAGGCTTCAAATATCCAAAAGGTATAAAGCTGGTTTAAAAACCTTTAAAGAACGGCCGCATTTAATGCGGCCGTTTCTTTTATGACCGCCCTACTTCCCCATATTTTCGATTAGAACCCTGCCAAAACCCGAGCACGATACTTGCGTTGCCCCTTCAAGCGAGCGCGCAAAATCATAGGTTACGCGCTTTTGTAAGATCGACTTCTCCATTGCCGCAATAATGATATCGGCAGCTTCAAACCAGCCCAGATGGCGCAGCATCATCTCCGCAGAAAGAATCTCTGAACCTGGATTCACATAGTCTTTACCGGCGTATTTAGGCGCCGTGCCATGCGTTGCCTCAAACATAGCAATCGAATCAGACAAATTCGCACCGGGTGCAATGCCGATCCCGCCCACTTGAGCCGCTAGCGCATCCGAGACATAATCCCCATTCAAATTAAGCGTCGCAATCACATCATATTCAGCTGGGCGCAGCAAAATTTGTTGCAAAAAGGCATCCGCAATCACATCTTTAACAATCATCTCGCGACCTGTTTTTGGGTTTTTAAATTTCGCCCATGGGCCGCCATCGATCAACTGTGTGCCGAATTCTCTCTGCGCCAACGCATAGCCCCAATCACGAAATGCCCCTTCCGTATATTTCATGATATTGCCTTTGTGCACCAGCGTCACCGATTGGCGATCGTTATCAATGGCATACTGGATCGCCTTGCGCACTAGCCGCTCAGTCCCCTCGCGTGATACTGGCTTGATGCCAATCCCTGAGGTATGCGGAAAGCGAATTTTCGTCACGCCCATTTCTTCTTGCAAAAAACGGATGATTTTTTTCGCTTGCTCGGAATCAGCGGCCCATTCAATGCCAGCATAAATATCTTCTGAGTTCTCTCGAAAAATCACCATATCGGTCTTTTCCGGCTCGCGCAACGGTGAAGGCACACCCTTGAAATAACGGACTGGACGCAGACAGACATACAAATCAAGTGCCTGGCGTAACGCCACGTTCAAAGAACGAATACCGCCCCCCACCGGGGTCGTCAATGGCCCTTTGATCGACACACTGTATTCTTTTACCGCGGCCAATGTTTCATCAGGCAGCCAGACATCAGCGCCATAAACCTGGGTCGACTTCTCACCGGCGTAGACTTCCATCCAATTGAGCTTTTTTTTACCGCCATACGCTTTGCGAACCGCCGCATCAACCACCTCGATCATCACCGGCGTGATATCGACGCCAATACCATCTCCCTCAATATAAGGAATAACGGGCTGGTCAGGAACATTGATTGAAAAATCCGCGTTGACGGTAATTTTTTCACCAGCTGGAACTTTGATATGCTGATAGGCCATGTCGAATTCTCCAATAGGGGACGTGCTTAGATACACATAAAGGGCTTAAGAAATTTAGCCAACTCTTATATAAGACACAAGAATTATACACCGATTAACCGTGAGTATTTTTACCTGACTGCTGCTGAGAAAAATATTTACTTTGATTGGCGATAAACGAACACAATACACAGATATAGACCGAGCCTGCGCGTCTTGGAAAGATTAGCAAGGGAGAAAGACGATGAAAGATAAACTGCACGATGAAGCAATGGCTCAGCTATATCGAGATGATCCAGCCTATGTTCTGCAATTACTCAATAGTATTCTTGAAGACGGTGATCAAACGGAACTCTTGACTGCCTTACGCCAGATAGAAAAAGCTTTTGGTGGGGTGCAAACAGTCGCAGAGAAAGCGCATCTGAGTCCAACGCAGCTTTACCGAACCTTATCGCCGAATGGTAACCCTGTGCTGAGTAGTTTATCGGCTGTTCTAAAGCCATGGGGTTACGCCTTGCGATTCAGCCTGTGCGACCTACGACAGCGCATGCCTGATTCCAGCAATACCTTTGGACGGCTCCAAAGGATAAAGGCAAATCGAAATTTTGGCCAATTTGCAAGGCAGACCATCATTGTATGATCTGCTTTTTATTATGTACACCCAGCATGGGCGCGCTCGTGTTTACGCCTATCTCGGAATGGAAATGCCTAATCAATGCCGCACATCCGTCGCTTAAGGTGTTGCTAATATATTTGAACGATCCAACTCTCACCGACGCCACTCTCGATCGCATTGTCCATCAAAGCCATAAACTCAAAGGTGAATCATTACGAAAAAAGCAAATATATACCGAGTACCCCCTCTGACACAATCCTCTAAAAATCCATCGTAACCGATTCCATCTGTACAATATAGCGCCCTTTGCTTGCTTCGGATTGAACGGTCATGATCGCCGAAGTACGCACCAGGAGATTCAAATGCCCCATCACCGGACTATAACTGATCAAAATAGGAATGCTGAGGATGACTAATCAAGTTTCACAAGCCTTCACAAGCAACCGAGCGCAGGCGCTAACAGCGCAAATCTATCTGGATCAGGCCCGTTTGCAAAAAACGGCGCAGCAGTTCGATGTGGCCTTAGTCTTATATGATCAGGCAAAAGTCGTCTTCAAAAATATCGCAAACACGTGCCAGGTAACTCCCACTTTGTCCGAAATAAAAGAGGCCTTTACCGACGCACAGACAGAAGAAAACACTTTGCGGCAGCGTATTGCAGAGGTATATTTTGAGCGAGCAGGGATATTAAATAGATTGAAAGAACCACTCAAAGCAAAGGCAAGTTACCAAAAAGCGAAGGCTTGGGGTTATAAAGAAAATAAACAATCCTCGATTGGTGACCCCGCTGCGCTGCTTGCGGCCTTCTCTTCCCCCTCAGTAGCCCAATTAAAGTCGTCACTTACCGAAAAAAATACGTGGGTCGATCATTTTTTTAAAAATGCGCTCAAAACGATTAAGAAGTTGAACAGCGACGCGTTGAATCTGCCACACCCGTCAACGAGTTTCTTCCTTGTGTATGCGCATGACACTAAAGATCCAGCATATGGAAAGGCCGAAGCAAGCACTTCTCAATATCTTATCCAAAAATTATCTGAAGCCAAGTTAAATCTATATTCTGACCAAACGCCCATGGGTCAGCCTGCAGCGGGTTTTAGCACGCCTGAAGCAGGCGGCAATATAGAAGACATTTTAACCGCTCAATTCTGTTTACTGCCAGCGGCTGTAGGCACGAACAGGCCTGTTGACAAAGTCATTGTATGCTGCTCGGAAGTATTGGAGCAATATATGAAAGGTGGATACTATACGAGTTATTATAAAGCTCTTAAATTAGCTTACGACGAAGCCATTGAACAACAGAACGATCAACCGATACGGAAAGTAGTCAAGCATTTTTCAGAAAAAGAAGAACTAAAGAGCCAATTTCATCATGTACTTACCGAAATCGCTTTTTTGCAGATCAGAGCAGACAAACGGCGGGCCAGTCCACATGGCATTATTCCGGTATCGTTAACAGAAAATAGCTACGAGCGCTGTTTTAAACATTTTACCGAAACGACAACCGTCCGAATTGGAGATATTCCCCGGTTTAAAGAGATCGAGCTAAGGGGCCAAGAAGTGTATGCCAATCAAGGTCGGCATTGGGTACTTTTTAAGCTATTAGAACGCTTTTTAATCGACAATGAGAAGGCAAAAACCTTCCTTGAAAAATTTTGGGCAGGCTATGCAAAGCTAGTTGCGCAACTTCAAGCCCACCCAGATCCTGCAACGAAAAATTGCCTATCTATAGTAGATGAGACTTTTCAGGAGATAGAGCAAACCTTACTCAACACACTTTGCGCTACGGTAGAACGGCAGCAACGCAATACTTTCGTAGACCTTAAAACACTTCAAACTGCGTTGAAGGCATCGTATTCTACTGAGCGCGTATCGATCCAGCGTCTGTCTGGCCAGACCTTACCGATGGATCATTGCTACATCAATCTAGCTGTGGTGGAGCGTGAAAAGCTAAACAAGAAAAACCAAGAAAATGCAGACGATCTACCGACAAAGAAGATAAAAACACCACACCACACGGTTTTTTATCGGCTGCCCAGTTCTGAGGTGGTGAATTCCAATCTGGATAAGCAGGTTGTTTTAGAAAAATTATTCGATCCGAACGTAGCCAGCGACGGTCGACAGACGGCCCCTAGACGGATTCTGATTCGCGGTCGCGCTGGTGCAGGGAAAACAACCCTCTCCAAAAAAATTGTCTACGAATACACACAAAAAGGAATGTGGCATTCGCAATTTGACTGGCTCTTGTGGATTTCGCTGCGCAAACTCAAAGGCAAGCCAAGCACCGATTTAGAAACCTTATTCTATGAGGAATATTTTCATACCCATGTCTCAGGCCGTGCGCTCGCTAGAACACTGTGCGAGCAGGTGAATGGTGCTGCCCGAGACAAAACACTCTTTGTGCTGGATGGCTGGGATGAAGTCGCGCAAGAATGGGGGGCGACGCACCCAATGGCAATCTTTCTGAAAGATCTGCTCAATCGGACCGCTGTCATTGTGACCTCTCGGCCTCAGGTGGACTTGAAAGAGGTTCGGTCCATGGATCTCGAACTAGAGACGTTAGGTTTTAGCCCAGAAAACGTAGAGGCCTATTTGAATAACCGCAACATCGTGCTGCCCGCACACGCTGAAGCAATTCGGCATTTGATGCGGGACAATCCCTTTGTTCAGGAACTAGTCAATGTGCCTATTCAGCTAGACACCCTCGTATTTAGCTGGGATGAAATTCGACGGATGCAGCAAGCATCGATAACCATCACAGCGCTGTATCAGGCAATGACGAATAAACTATGGCGCAAGGATATCCTCAGACTGGATAAGCAGGTAGATGGAAAGGTATTAACAGAGAGCGCCCTGAATGCGCTTAGAACGACATCGCGTATTGAACAGCTCGTCAAAGCAGAGAAAGCATTGCTCTGCAACTTGGCTTTTAAAGGGCTACAGGAAAACCGTATCGAATTTACACTCCTTTATCTGGATGATCTCATTGAACAGCTTGAAGATAGTGGCATTTCACTACCGCTTACGCTGGAAGATGACCTTAAAAAACTCTCTTTCTTGCAGATGGAGGATCTGGATAAAGACGAAACCCAACGCAGCTACTCCTTTAGGCATAAGACCTTTCAGGAATTTTTTGCAGCCAGATACTTTGCTCAACATTGGGAAGAGGCACAAAACCTGCTCTTATTACATCCGCTCTCAAAGCAATGGACCAGCGCTACTCCGGAGGAATTTTTCCAGCAACATAAATACAACCCCCACTACGAAATTATGTGGTGGTTTGTCGCCGGTTTTTTGCGGGGCGACGCGCTGAATCGATTTTTTAAAACGCTAGAGGCTGGACCCTGTGATCTCTTAGGGGTATACCATCAGCGTTTAATTATGAACTGTTTGCACGAAGCAGATCGTGGGGAAATGTTTGGACTCAACCCTAGAATTAGAGCAGGGTTAGAGCAGAATTTTAGGCAATGGCTGGAATTGGAAATCAAGGTACGGGAAGAATGTACGTTAGCAGAACTGCCTACGTGCCCAGAGCACCTATTGCGACCTTTCTTTCAGAAAACTGCATCTGCCGAGTCAAAACAAGCTGCTGCGAGAGCTTGCAGGAAGCGACCAGCCCTATCGGAGGCCGCTCTAAAAGACCTCCTTGCGCTTATTAAAGATGATAAGAATGTGACAAAGAGGGTCGCAGCTGCCGCCTTAGGCCGTCAGGCCTCTTTGCCGAAAGCCGTTTTAGAAGAGCTGATTGTCTTTATCAAAACTGGGGATAGTTGGGTGAAAGAGGCAGCAGCTGACGCCTTAGATGGTCAGCCATCTCTACCGGAAGCCACCCTAAAAGACCTATGGATTCTTCTCGAAGATAAGCATTATCAGGTAAGGCAAACGGCAGTTAAAGTCTTAGGCCGTCAGTCTCCTTTGTCGGAAGCCGCCCTAAACGACCTGATTGCCCTTATCAAAGATGAGAATGATCAGGTGAGGCGAACAGCAGCTAGAGTCTTAGGCCGCCGAACCTCTTTACCAGAATCCGCCCTGAAAAACCTGATCGCTCTTATCAAAGATAAGAGCGATGATGTGAAATGGGTGGCGTCTGACGCCTTAGGCCGTCGAACCTCCTTACCGGAAACAGCCCTAAAAGACCTAATCGCTCTTATCAAAGATGAGAACAATGTGGTGAAAGAGGCGGCGGCTCGCGCCTTAAGCCATCAGCATCAGAATGCTTTACCGGATGCCGCCCTAGAAACCCTGATCGCCCTTATCAAAGATGGAAGTAATCCTGCAAAGCGGGTAGCAGCCGACATCTTAGGCCGTCAGATTACTTTACCGATGGCGACTCTAAACGCTCTGATCACTCTTATCAAAGATGGGAATAATTGGAAAAGGGAGGCAGCGTCTGAAGCCTTAGGCCGTCAAACTTCTTTACCGTTAGAAATTCTAGAAAACCTCAAGACACTTATCAAATCTGGGAATGAGTGGGAGAGGGGTGCAGCGGCTCGCGCTTTAGGCCGTCAAACTGCTTTACCAGAAGTGGCCCTAAAAAATCTACAGACCTCTATCAAAGATGAAAATAATTGGAAGAGGCAAGCAGCAGTTCGCGCCCTAGGTCGCCAAACCACTTTACCGGAAGGGCTCCTAAAAAACTTACGGGTCCCTATCAAAGATAGAAATAATGGGAAAAGGCTGGTAGCAGATCATGCTTTAAGTGACCAGAGCGTTTTACCGCAAGTAGCCCTAAAAGATTTGGTTGACCTTATCAAAGATGATAATACTAAGTGGTGGGTGTCTCAAACTTTAAGCCGTCAGAGCACTTTGCCGGAAGCGACTCTAAAAGACTTGATCGTGCTCTTGAAATATCAGGGGAGAGCGCTACTACATCTCTTGGAAACACAAGGGGGAGCACTTGCTATTTATCGCTTGATGCCAACTTTCAAACAGCAGGATGTAGAATGGCTCTACCAGGCCTATTTACTTAGAGCACAAAGATTTAGCCAAATAGCCCCACTTTATATACAAAGCGACACACTCTGTTTTTATACTTCTGAGGGGTTTCAGACAGTACGATTTGTCAGTTCAGACCAAGCGGCTGAGTTTAAGAAAACGCTTCAGAGGCTTCAACAGGACTTGGGTATTCCATTAGATTCCATTCCAGAAGAAGCGTGGAGTATCTCTTCGATTAAAAAAAACCGATTGGGAATTTTTGTGATGGACCAGGCTACACAAACAAATCTTGAAATTGTTATGACTCAATTAAACCAATCAACAAAGGAGGGTTGACAATGTTTGGCAACCCTGTTTCCCAAGCCCTGGCAGATAGTAATATAGCGCAGCCGTTAGCAGCGCAAGTCTATCTGGATAAAGCTCGTTTGGAAAAAACGGCGCAACATCTCGAGGTTGCTCTAACTTTGTATGACCACGCAAAAATTGCTTTCAAAAATATTGCGAATGCGCGCCAACTGACTCCCCCTTTATCCGAAGTGAAAAGCGCTTTGATCCAAGCGCGTATGCCTGATACTCCAGAAGAAAAGGCATTACGGCGGCGCATCGCGGAGGTCTATTTTGAGCGAGCGGAACTCTTGAAGGAATTAGGAAAAACTGACAAAGCGCAGGCGAGCTATAAAAAAGCCAAAGACTGGGGCTACGAGGAGATAAATTCTACCTCTATTCCCCCCGCTGTTATGCTATCTGTGCATGGTATGCTGGAATTGGCTCAGGTAATCTCAACTGCGTCCATGCCTGTGCAGCAACTGCCGCTCATATCGCTTACCCAAGAAAAAAGTGCGTTGATGGATTACTTTTTTGAAAAGGCGCTGTCGACGCTGGGATCTTTAGAGCTACCCAATATACCCGATCTTTTTCTGGTGTACGCTCACGACAATCCTGCTCACGGGCAGGCAGATGCCAATACGTCTAAATATTTAATCGATAAATTATCTAAAATCTGCGTCAACTTATATTCAGATCAAACCCCGATGGGGCAACCGTATTCCAACTCTACGGAAAATCTGAAAGAGGATGGCACGCTAGCAGATATCTTAGCCAGCCAACTCCGCTTATTGCCCACTCAGTTACGAGACGATGTGAAGCCGGCCGATAAGGTCGTGGTGTGTTGTTCCGAGGTGTTAGGAAGCTACTTAAAATGGGCGCATTATGGAGATTTTTATCACGCACTTAAAAAAGCCTATCACCAAGACCGTTATCAGCGAGGCGAGTCAGTCATTCGTAAGGTAGTCGCAGAATTTTCACATGAGCCGGGATTCCATCATGTGCTAACGGAAATGGCTTTTTTGCAAATTCGAGAGGAGCAGTTGAAAGATCAGCACGGCATTATTCCGGTTTCACTCACCCGAAATAGCTTTAAGGAATGCCTGGGACATTTTATTTCACCCACCGTGGTTCGCATAGAGGATATTTCCCGATTTTACGAGCAACCCAAAGCGAAACGAGAAGCGTATCCGAATCAAAATCGGCATTTGGTGTTGTTTAAGCTGATCGAACGGCTCTTAGTGGGCGGCCATGAAGCGAAAACGTTTCTGAACAAATTGTGGCAGGGGTACAACGATTGTATTTCCCGGTTAAAGGATGATGCAACGCTGGACGAGCTTGAGTTTGTTAAGATCGTAGATAGCATCTTCGATAGTATACGCATAAAATTGCATAGTCAGCTTGCCTCGGCCATACAGCAGACGCGTAATCTCCTCTCAATAGATCTGCGCAAAGCGCTGTACCAGTATTATCAACCCAATCTCTCGATTCAGCGGGTATCGGGCGAAAACGCATCACTGGACGATTGTTACGTCAATCTCGCGATTATTGACAGTCACGCTCAACGCGAAAAAGATCAGGTTACGCTGAAAAAACAGGCATCGACCTTCGAACGCCTGCCAAGCGATGAACAACTCCAAGCAACCAATTACTCTAAGTCAATTTCATTAGACAATCTTTTCGATTCTCAAAAATTACATGATGGCTCAATCGAATTTCCTAAACGGATTTTGATTCAAGGACGAGCCGGGATTGGTAAAACGACTTTATGCAAAAAATTGGTGTATGAGTATCACCGCAATGGGCTTTGGCAGGATAAGTTTACGTGTGTGTTGTGGGTGCCATTACGACAACTCAAGACACATGCTCCTGCACGCTTAGAAGATTTGCTATGCAATCAGTATTTTGCTGGCTATAAAAGCAGCCAAGCGCAGGCGTTATCAAAGGGTTTTTACGCGCGCCAGGACAAAACGCTGTTTATCTTAGATGGCTTGGATGAAATAGTCGGAGAACTCAACGAAGGCCGGCCTTTAAAGGATTTTTTACAGGCGTTGCTCAATCAGACGCATGTGGTGATCACCTCCCGACCTGCCGGGGTCGATACCAAACTGTTGGGTCAGTTGGATTTGGAGTTGGAAATGGTCGGCTTTAGTCCGAACAATGTACAGACCTATATTGAAAAATTTATGCCTGCATCAAACCAGGCAGTGATTCAACAATTCATCAATCGTACACCGTTGATTCAGGGACTGGTGAATATTCCGATTCAGCTGGATGCACTGTGCTATAGCTGGGATCAGCTTCCCCAAAACCAAGAGGTGACGATGTCGATGCTGTACCAGGCGATGGTGGATAAATTATGGCGCAAAGACGGCGCTCGATTAGAGAAACAAGTCCAAGGTAATATAGTAGCGCCTAACATCATTCAAATTTCCTCAAAAGCTAAATTAGAAAAATTGATGGCGGACGAGATCCATTATTTCGGCTATTTAGCCCTTAAGGGACTAGAGGAAGGAAAAATAGAATTTAATTTGGATGAATTGGATCAGCGCCAAGCAGAGCTTGAGGATAGATTTTTAGGGAAAGCATTATCTTTCAGCTTTACCGAAAACCTTAAAAAAACCTCGTTTTTACATACGGCTGACGCTGAGAGGCCTAAATCTGAACGCTATTATCATTTCTTACATTTAACGTTTCAGGAATTTTTTGCGGCGAAATTCCTAGTAAAGCATCTACAAGCCTATGAAAAAGTGGAAAGCGCATCGGTCCTTTCCCACTTTGTGCCAAAGGGTTTGGACGCTATGCCGAGCCGGAATGTGCTGGAAGCGTTTATCGCTACACATAAATATAATCCACGGTATGAGATTGTATGGTGGATGGTGGCCGGATTGCTCAAAGACGTTGCATTGGAAAATTTCTTTGCTAGCCTAGAACAATCCCCACGAGATCTCATCGGCGGTCGTCATTACCAGGTGATCATGGGGTGTCTAAACGAGGCACGTAGTCAATTGAATAAAACGACAGTTTCAAGGCTGGAAGAAGAACTGATGCAGTGCTTACAGCTCGAAATAAAATTGAGCGAAGATGGCTGGAGCGAGCTGAGTCGCCAGAAGGCTTTTCCGGAGCATCTGCTCCTCACGTGGTTACATCAGCCTGCAGTGGAGAAATCAAACATTATTCGCATCTTAGGAGCACGTCCCGTTTTATCCATGAGCGCTATTTCGGCCTTGATCGATGCTTTAAAGGACCCAGAGTGGAATGTCAGGTCTGCAGCTGCAAGCGCGTTAGGAGGCCAAGCCACACTGTCCGAAGACGCCCTCAATGCCTTGGCCAGCACTTTATGCGATGAAAATGAGGTTATCAGATGGGTGGCCGCAAATGCATTAGGCAGCCAGGCAACGCTGTCTGAAATTGCTCTCAACGCCTTGATTGACGTTTCACGGGATAAAAATGAAATTGTCAGATTGGCGGCTGTGAACGCGTTAAATGGCCAGGCCACTCGGTCTAAAACCGCCCTTCAAGCCTTAATTAGCGCTTTACAGGATGAAAATACGTCTGTCAAATCTGGGGCAGCGAGTGCATTAGGGGGGAAAAAAATGCTGCCCGAAGCAGCTCTTAGTGCCTTGATCAGTGCTTTAAAGGATTCCGAGTGGAATGTCAGAGATGCGGCCGCGAGAGTGTTAGGTGGCCAAGAAACGCTGTCCGAAGATGCCCTTCAAGCTTTGATTCGCGCCCAACAGGATGAAAATACCTATGTCAGGTATACGGCCTCGAGCACGTTAAGTGACCAGGTTACGCTGCCCGAAGCCGCCCTTCAAGCCTTGATTGGCGCTCTACGAGATGAAAATGCATCTGTTAGGTCTTGGGCTGCAAAGGTATTAAGAGGCCAAAAAACACTGCCCGAAACTGCCCTTCAAGCCTTAATTAGTACTCTACAGGATGAAAATACGTCTGTCAAATTTGCGGCCGCGAGTGCATTAGAGGGACAAAAAATACTACCCGAAGCAGCTTTTGACGCCTTGATCCGTGCTTTACAGGCTTCGGAGTGGAATGTCGGGTCTGCGGCTGCGAGAGCGTTAGGAGGCCAGGTTACGCTGCCTGAAGGCGCCCGTCAAACCTTGGTTGGCGCTCTAAAGGATGAAGATGGGTATGTCAGGGCTGCGGCTGCGAAAGCGTTAGGGGGACAGATTACGCTGGCCGAAGACGTCCTTCAAGCCCTGATTGGCGCTCTAAAGGATGACAATGAGTATGTCAGGTCTGCGGCTGCGAACGCGTTAGGGGGACAGATTACGCTGGCCGAAGACGCCCTTCAAACCTTGATTGGCACTCTAAAGGATGAAAATGAGTATGTTAGGTCTGCGGCTGCGAACGCGTTGGAAGGACAGGTGAAGCTGCCCGAAGCTGCCATTCAAGCCTTAGTTAGTGCTCTACAGGATGAAAATGCTTCTGTTCGTCCTTGGGCAGCAAAGGTTTTAAGAGGCCAGGTCACATTGTCTGAAACTGCCCTTCAAGCCTTAATCGGCGCTCCACAGGATCCAGGGCAAAATATCATGGATGCACCCGCGAGCGTGTTAGATGATCAGGTTATGCAACCCGAAGCCACCATTTTAGTCTTGATCAGCGCTTTACAGGATGAAAAGACATCTGTTAGATTTTGGGCCGCGAGAGTGTTAGGTAGCCAGAAAACGCTGCCCGAAGCCGCTATTCATAGCTTGATCGGCACTTTACACGATCCAGAGTGGGATGTCAGTGATGCGGCTGCGAGTACGTTAGAAGGCCAGGCAACACTTTCCAACGCTGCCCTTCAAGCCTTAATCGATACGTTACAGAATGAAAATGCGTCGACCAGGTATGCCGCAGCGAGAGCGTTAGGCAGCCAAGTCAAGCAATCAGGAGTGGCCCTTGAAGCCTTAATCAGCGCTTTAGAAGATGAAAATGAGTATGTCAGGGATGCGGCCGCGAGTGCACTAGGCGGCCAGGCAACGCTATCCGAAACTGCTCTTGAGGCCTTGATCAGCGCTTTACAAGATGAAGATGAAGATATCAGGGTTGCAGTTGCGAGTGCGTTAAGCGGCCAGACAACGCTGTCCGAAGAGGTCCTCCAAGCCTTGATCGACTCTCTACAGGATGACAATGTATCTGTCAGAGACGCGACCGCGCAGGCGCTAAAATTAAATCTAAATCAGCTTTACAGAATGTTACCTACTTTAGAAGTAGAGCAAATCCAAACGTTATATAAGCGGTTCCTTTTTGGATACAGTTGCGCTCATATTGCACCGCTATATGTTCAAGGAAATGGACTTTATTTCCATTCAGAAGCGGGGTTTGGGCAGGTTATTCATTTAACATCTGAACAAAAAGCCGGAGTAATTCGAGCCTTTAGCGCTGCTAAAGCAGAGGCAGGTATAAGTTCCTTATCGGAGAAGGAGCTTTTTTAATGCAAAGGTGAGGAATACTGGCTACCCCTATCCCAATGCGCATTATATTTTTCTCTATACTATGCGCTTGTACACTTGGTGTTTTTACCTAACTTGCGCAGCGCATTGGTCACTTTCTGTTGCGGTTCTCTTAGGAGTCATTCCGTGCACTTTCTGTCACGTCTTTTATTTCCGGCCTCGCTCATTATATTGGCGCTAAGCATCAGCGGCATAGCGTTACTTGCCACTTCCGTTCAAGCTCAGTCGGTGCCGTTTAAACACCACAGAAAACTGCCAGTGATGACACTCGCCATCGGCATATATTCAGTACAAGCTGAAGTCGCAGCAAATCAAGCTGACCGTCAACAAGGCTTAATGCATCGCACAAATCTCGGGCCCAATGAAGGCATGTTATTTGTCTTTGATGAAAGCGCTCAGCATTGCTTTTGGATGAAAAACACCAAGCTCCCGCTCGCGATCGCTTTTATTGACGATCACGGCAGCATCACCGATATCGCTGAAATGAACCCTGAGACAATGGCTAATCACTGCCCTACGCGGGCTGGCCGCTATGCCCTAGAAATGAACCGTGGCTGGTTTGCTGCAAAAGGCATCCAGCCCGGCATGGCGATCGGTGGGTTGCCCGCATGGCAAGAAACCTCACGCTAAATCTGAGCCTAGCGTCAGTTTCTTGCCGCACTATATGAAGCGCTTAAGCGCCGAAGTTGTGCGCCGCAAACTCCCAATTCACCATATTCCAAAACGCCCCTACAAAATTCAAACGCACATTGCGATAATCAATGTAATAGGCATGCTCCCAAACATCTAATGTCAGCAACGGTTTTGCATCCGTGGTGAGCGGGGTCGCCGCATTACTGGTTGAAACAAGATCGAGTGAGCCATCAGTTTTTTTGACCAGCCAAGCCCAACCAGAGCCAAAAGTGCCAATCGCAACTTTAGTGAAGGCTTCTTTAAATTGATCATATGACCCCCATTGGCGGTTGATCGCCTCAGCCAGCGCCCCCGTTGGCTGCCCGCCTCCTTGTGGCGATAAGCTATGCCAGAAGAAAGTGTGATTCCAGATTTGGGCAGCATTGTTAAAAATCGGGCCAGAAGCTTTTTTAATGATGGCTTCAAGCGACAAATTCTCGAATTCTGTCCCTACAATTAATTTATTCAGGGTCGTAACATACGTTTGATGATGCTTGCCATAGTGAAACTCAAGCGTTTCTTCTGACATATGGGGCGCGAGTGCATTTTTTGCGTATGGCAAAGCAGGCAGAATATGTTCCATGGGTAAATTTCCTTTTTTCTACTGGCTAAATAAATGTGTAAGAATTAATCCATCATTCTAGGCGACTTAGCCTATACGAGCAAATTAGAACTCGACTTCCGAGCGTGGTTGCACCCGAGTCAGCTCAACATCTGCGCTGCCCTGCGCTAAATGAACTACGATCTGAGACATCTTTGCCAAAGTGGCCGGGGAGCGTATCGCGTGTTGGCTGCGGGGGTCTAGTACAGCAGCATAACCTCGCTCTAAGGTGCGCTGTGGGCTTAAAAGCTCGAGCTTCGCAGCCGCTTCACGCAGCGTTGCGCGCCGCTGTGCATGCGGTTGCGCAAACGCCATAGCTAAACGCGTAGCTTGTTGCTGCAGCTGATTTTGTTGCCGCCGCAGGCGCTCAGCCGGGTTCAGTAAGCCACGGGCCAGCCAATCCAACTGCTGGGCACGACCTTCAACGAAACGCGCACAAGCACGCATCAGTTGTCGCCGAGATTGCTCAAGCTCGCGTAATAACATCTCACGAGCCGGACTTACCAGTTCAGCCGCGCCAGTTGGAGTGGGTGCACGTTGATCCGCCACAAAATCCACAATCGTAAAATCCGTTTCATGGCCGACGCCACTGACAATAGGTAAGTGACTGGCCGCAATCGCACGCGCTAACGTTTCTTCGTTGAAGGCCCACAAATCTTCCAGTGAGCCACCTCCGCGGCAAATAATCAGCAGTTCAACTTCAGCCCGCTGATTGGCACATTCGATCATTTTGGCTAGTTTAACCGCCGCCTCTACCCCTTGTACTGGAGATGGATACACAATCACAGACAGCTGCGGTGCGCGACGCCTAAGGGTGGTTAAAACATCTTGCAGCGCCGCCGCTTGCAACGACGTAACAATACCGATCGTTCGAGGATAAGGAGGCAGCTCTCGTTTCCTTGATACGGCAAACAATCCTTCGCTTTCAAGCTTTTGCTTAAGCTGCAAAAAAGCTTCATAAAGCTGGCCTTGCCCGGTACGACGAATGGCTTCAATCTTAAGTTGAACCTCACCTCTTGGTTCATAGACTGTGACCAATGCCCGTACTTCAATCCGATCTCCATTCGCCGGCACAAACAACATTGACTGCGCACGCATACGGAACATCACACAACGAATCTGAGCCGCGCTATCTTTCAAAGAAAAATACCAATGGCCGCTTGCTGCACAGGTAAAATTCGAGACTTCACCCGCCACCCAGATGAGCGGAAATGTCCGTTCAAGGGTCGTGCTTATTGCACCATTTAATGCCGACACAGAAAGAACCGTCTCACTGCCGTTTGACACTGGCCAACTGCTTTTAATTTCCATATATCTTTTAGTCGATTGAGATCACCTGCTATATCGCATATTTTATAGTGACATACGTGAAGCTATCTATTGATCGGGAACAAACATTACATAAAATGCACATTTTACGTATAATTTTCTACGTCAATGTATCTATTGCGGTATTGACCAGCCATGTTAGCGATTTTAAAAAAAATCCTGGACTTACCGTTGATAAACCTTGCTAAATCTAAGGTATTTAAGCGTTATCGTACTTAAGCGCTATCTCGATCAGCTCACTGAAATTAGGATGGTTCAGCATAGATATGCTAAAAAACTGGAAGCTGCGTCTCGAACACTATGTATGGCGTGAATGGCAGCGTCGGGGCTTATTTTTTTGGGCGCTACGGCCATTCTCTTACCTGTTCGGTATCACCGCTGCGTTACGGCGAGCAAGTTTTACCTTTGGCTTACGCCGGGTTGAACATATGTCTGTGCCAGTCATCATTGTCGGTAATGTCACCGTTGGCGGTACCGGCAAAACGCCGGCCGTGATTGCACTGATCGACGGATTGCGCCGTGCAGGGTTTAATCCAGGCGTTATTTCACGGGGCTATGGTGCGCAGATTAAAGCACCACGTGCAGTCAGCGCGCAATCCGACGCAACTGAAGTCGGCGATGAGCCACTTTTAATTGCCCAACGCACAGGTGCGCCAGTATGGGTCTGCCCTGATAGAGTCGCTGCCGCACGCGCATTATGCACGACGCATCCAGAAGTGGATTTGATCATCAGCGATGACGGCTTACAGCACTATCGGCTCGCCCGTACAGTCGAATTGGTGGTCTTCGATCAGCGGCTCGGTGGCAACGGTTTACTCTTGCCTGCCGGCCCATTGCGCGAACCGATGTCGCGCCGGCGCGATGTAACCTTGATTAACGGCTCCTCTCCTCATGCGTTACCGAGTTGGCCGAACACTTTTGCCTTAAACTTGACCGCAGGAGCCGCCTGGCATTTAGATAACCCTTCTTTGCGCCGGCCGCTGAATCAATTTGTTAACAAATTCATCCTGGCCGCCGCGGGGATTGGTGAGCCCGAACGTTTTTTTTCAACTTTGCGCACGCAGGGTCTCTCCTTAACCGCAACACGTGCGCTCCCCGATCATTTTGCTTATAGCGCTAATCCGTTTAGCGATGCATCCGCTGAAATCATTCTAATTACCGAAAAGGATGCAGTAAAATGCCAAGGTTGGCGTGATGCGCGGCTGTGGGTTGTTCCAGTTGATGCTACGCTTGATTCACGCCTACTGACCCTTATTACCGAGAAAGTCCGTGGATCCTCGTTTACTTGAAATTCTGGTGTGCCCATTGTGCAAAGGCACACTCACTCATGATCGTGCAGCGCACGAATTGATTTGCCATGTCGATAAGCTCGCTTATCCGATTCGCGACGGCATTCCCGTGATGATTGTTGAACAAGCTCGCCAAACCGTCGAAGGCAAGCTGCTTGAGCCGGTCGCCGCCAGCAAACCTGAGTAATATATTTTCAAATGCGTGATTTCACTGGCTCCAGCGCAGCCCCTCAGCCCTTTATCGCCGTCATCCCGGCTCGACTAGCGTCTTCCCGCCTGCCTGGCAAAGCGCTGCTTGAGATTGACGGGCAACCGATGGTCGTGCACGTTGCCAAGCGCGCGCGTGCAGCCGGCGCGCAACAGGTGATTATCGCCACCGATACGCAAGCCATTATCGAGGTTGCACAGCAATACGGCTTTCAAGCTGTACTCACGCGCCAAACTCACCTGTCTGGCACGGATCGATTAGCTGAAGTGGTTGAGCATTTTGGCTGGAGCGACGAGACGATTGTGCTTAATGCGCAAGGTGACGAGCCACTCTTAGAACCGGCACTGATACAAAGTGTCGTCGCCCATCTAGCCAGTCAAAAAGACTGCGCGATCGCCACCGCGGCCCACCCGATAACGGACCCCTCAGAGATATTTGATCCTAATGTGGTTAAAACCGTGCTGGATATAGGGGGCCGCGCGCTTTATTTTTCACGCGCACCGATTCCATGGGCGCGCGATGCGTACCAGGCCCACTGGCCCAATCTGCAAACGATGCCAAGCCCACCCTGTGCGGTCTATCGGCACATCGGTTTATATGCATACCGTGCGGCTTTTTTGCGCCGTTTCCCACGTTTAGCCCCAGCGCCGTTTGAACAAGCTGAGGCCCTTGAACAATTACGCGCACTCTGGCATGGCGAGCGTATTGCGGTGCTCATCACAGACCAAGTACCCAGCGCGGGTGTTGATACGCCAGCTGATCTTGCTCGTGTGCGCAAGCACTTTCAAGCTATCGCAAAATGCGCGCCCTAATTCAAGTCAAAAAACTTAAGCCAAGCAACCATGGCATAATCAACTGTTTTCGCATATTGCGTAGCGCAATAAACCACACTATTCGGAGAATGACATCATGCGTTTGATCCTGCTCGGCCCCCCTGGCGCAGGCAAGGGTACCCAGGCAAACTTGATCCGAGAAAAATTTGGCATCCCGCAAATTTCGACCGGTGATATGCTCCGCTCCGCGATCAATGCCGGAGCACCGCTTGGCCTCAAAGCTCGCAGCTTTATGGATGCTGGAGAGTTGGTGCCAGATGAACTCATCATTAGTTTGGTCCAAGAGCGCTTACAGCAACCCGACTGTGCCAACGGCTATCTTTTTGATGGCTTCCCACGCACCTTGCCCCAAGCTGAAGCAATGAGACACGCAGGCGTGGCGCTTGACTATGTGGTTGAGATCGATGTGCCATTTGATGAAATTATTGTGCGCATGAGCGGGCGCCGCGTGCATCCTGCCTCGGGCCGCAGCTACCATATAAAATTTCATCCGCCCAAGATTGCAGACCAAGACGACGTCACAGGTGAGGCGCTGATTCAGCGCAAAGATGACGAGGAAGAGACGGTGCGCAAACGACTGTCTGTCTATCTCGAGCAAACAAAACCATTAGTCGATTACTACGCTAATTGGGCGAATCGCGTTGAAAACAACCATAGCCCAATTGCAGCGCCCCAATACCGGCGCATCAGCGGGCAAGGCAGCGTTGACGAAATTCGCCAGCGGATTTTTGATGCGCTGCAATAAAAACAAAATCAAGCGATAACATACAGATGCGGAACCCGTCACCGCATCTGTCGTTTGAACCAAGTATAGTTGAATCCCAACAGCCACAATATCGCAAAATAAATCGCTGCCACACTCATCAAACTGGCCGCTAGCAAAGCCATCCTTAAGATCGGCGATGCCCCTAGTTCAAGCCAATCGAAATGTTGGCGGAACCACCACAGGACACCCGCCAAGGCAGAACAAGCAAAAACCAGTTGTGCAAAAAAGCGCCCCCAACCCGGCGATGGCGTATAAATACCCTTTTTACATAAGCCAACAAAAAGCAGTAAGGCATTGATACACGCGCCAATTGCGATCGATAATGACAATCCCGTATGCGCAAAAAACGGCACGAAGAAATAATTACACAGTTGTGTCATGGCAAGCACAAACAAGGCGATTTTGACGGGTGTTTTGATATCTTGCTTGGCGTAAAAGCCTGGCGCGAGAATTTTAACCAAAATTAAGCCAACCAGTCCAATTCCATAGGCACTTAAAGCACGGCTCACCATCGCGACATCAACTGCGCTAAAACGGCCATAGTGATACAGCGTTGCAATCAGCGGCTCAGCATAAATAAACAGCGCAATCGCGCTCGGCGCCGCTAGCAAGAACGTCAACCTTAGACCCCAATCAAGCAACGCTGAATATTCAACGGCATCCGCTTCAGCATGCGCCTGCGCCAAACTTGGTAGCAAAATGGTGCCCAGCGCCACGCCTAATAAAGCACTTGGGAACTCCATTAAGCGATCTGCGTACGATAACCACGAGACACTGCCGGATGCCAGTCTCGATGCAATATTGGTATTGATCATCAGACTAAGATGTGCAACCGATACCGCAAAAGTAGCCGGCAACATCTTCGCCAGGATTCTCTTAACGCCAGGGTGCGCCAATGCCTTCGATGGATGAAGGCTAATTTTTGGCAGCATGCCAAGTTTTGCCAGCGCCGGCAATTGCACGACCAACTGCAAAACACCCCCAACCATCACCGCAAAAGCAAGCGCATAAATGGGCGTGTCCAAATAAGGCGCGACCAGCAGCGAGGCCACAATAAAACTCAGATTAAGCAAAACGGGAGCCACTGCCGGCAGTGAAAAATGCCGATATGTATTCAATATGCCAGAAGCCAGCGAAGCCAGCGAAACCAATGCAATGTAAGGAAACATGACGCGTGTCATAAACACCGCGGCAGAAAACGCATGCGCATCTGCTTGCAGCCCGATTGCCACCCCCCAAATAATCCATGCAGCCCCGCTCACCCCCAGTACTGATAGCAGCACAAGAATCCATAGTAATACCGTCGCACTCGCGTCGACTAACGCTTTAGTCGCGGCCTGACCTTGCTGGTTCTTAAATTCGGCGAGGATTGGCACAAAGGCCTGCGAAAAGGCCCCTTCGGCCCACAAGCGGCGAAGTAAATTTGGAATTCTGAAGGCGATATTAAACGCGTCGGTATATAGACTGGTTCCAAATGCGCGGGCGAACAGCGTTTCACGAACTAAGCCAGTGATCCTCGAGAGCAAGGTAAATCCGCTCACCGTGAAAAGCGTTTTAAGTAGATTCATGTGGCAATATTATACGTAGCCTAGAAAGTAGATTTCGCTAAATTTGCTAATTTTATGCAGGCCTTGTTATAATCGCCGGTTCTAGAAACTCCCGTCATTTTCCGATTCCGTTTGTTTGCGTCGGAAATCCTACGGTTGAACAGACACAAAAGGAATTGTCATGGCTAACTCTGCACAAGCTCGCAAGCGCGCTCGCCAAGCCGCTAAAGCTAATTCTCATAACTCTGCTTTGCGCTCAAAACTGCGTACGGCAATTAAAGCTGTTCGCAAGGCTATTGCAGCCGGCGACGCAAGCAAAGCGAATGAGGTATTTAAACAATCGTCGAAAACGCTCGATATTATTGCTGACAAAAAGCTCGTGCATAAAAACAAAGCGGCTCGTCACAAAAGCCGTCTTGCTGCTGCAGTGAAGAGTTTGTCTGTGCCAGCAGCAGTTGCTGCTGCTGCTGAATAACAAAAAGAGCGATAGCGGTTACTCTCAATAAGAAAGTACCGCAATTCCTTATTTGGCATTAGGTGAGAGTCACATCCTCACCTTGTTTTCTATGGCTTTTCGCTTTAGCTAGGTATCGCAACCTGTCATAAGAAAGACAAAAGCCCGTATCCAGCATATCCATACCCGCATCGGCTAGGCCCGCCGCGGTTAGGTGCGGCAGGTCAAAGCAGCAACGTAGACTACTTCCACTTCAAGCAATAAGCGTAGTAATCGGCCTATCGGCCGAAAGAGAGACTATACGGTAGGATCAGGCAGCGAACACGCTTGGGTCACAACCAGTTGATTATCCTTCGCAAAATTCATCACGAAATCAAACGCCATCGGTTCAATTGTGCGTAGGTGTTCATCGACAACCACGCATTTTAGATCGCCCACCATCACTGGCCGCACATAGAAGGAATATTTGAGCCGCGCGTTCGGGCCACTGGCGCCAGGCCCAAATGACGACATCACACCGCATAATCGCTCCGGCCAATCACTTGGCCGAAATCTCAGCCCGTCTTCAGTCACGCCCTGGATAAAATATTCACTTGGTAACGCTTTGATCATGGAAGAAGCTGGCAAATTTCGGTGTAAAGCAGTTGCGATTATAGCGTAGAAGCAAGCTACATCGATCATTGTCTTAAGCAACGAAGACTCGTCAAACGCGCGCAAATCCTTTATGCTTTAATATAGTCATTCAAAAAAGCAGCGATGCCGAACGCACGCTAGCAGCTAATAAGGTTGTTGGATTTGCTCTATGAACCCAAAAAAAATTCGCCATTACCTTCAGTTTAAAGATTTTTCGCTTGATGAATACTCATACGTGTTTGCACGCGCGCGCTATTTGAAGCAAAAATTCAAAAACTATGAAACCTATCATCCACTGCATGACTGCACGCTGGCGATGATTTTTGAAAAAAATTCGACCCGTACCCGGCTTTCGTTTGAAGCGGGTATCCACCAGCTCGGCGGCCATGCGGTCTTCATGAACACGAAAGACACGCAACTGGGCCGTGGCGAACCGATTGAAGATGCCGCGCAGGTCATTTCGCGGATGGTCGATATCATCATGATCCGCACTTTTGGCCAAGATATTTTGCAGCGGTTTGCCGATCATTCGCGGGTACCCGTGATTAATGGATTGACCAATGAATATCACCCCTGTCAGGTTCTGGCTGATATTTTTACCTATTGCGAACAGCGCGAATCGATCTCTGGTAAAACCGTGGCATGGATTGGTGATGCCAATAATATGGCCTACACATGGGCTGAAGCGGCTCAAATTCTCGGTTTTAAACTGCGTATTTCAGCCCCGCCTGGTTACCGGCTTGAACGCGCACGCCTGAGCGCAGAAAATTTGCCTTGGATCGAAGAATACGATGACCCGTTTGCTGCCTGCGAAGGGGCTGATCTGGTGACCACGGATGTTTGGACCAGTATGGGGTTTGAGGCAGAAAACGAAGCTCGTCGACAGGCATTTGCACAGTGGTGCGTAAACGCCGCGATGATGGCGCAAGCGCACCCAGAAGCACTCTTTATGCACTGCCTGCCTGCGCATCGCGGCGAAGAAGTCACGGCTGAAGTGATTGACGGGCCGCAAAGCGTGGTTTGGGAGGAAGCAGAAAACCGCCTGCATGTGCAAAAGGCTTTAATGGAATTCCTTTTACTGGGCCGTATCGGCCATTAAATATATTTAAGATAAATGATGAGCACTCCCCCGAAAGTCGTACTCGCCTATTCCGGCGGCCTTGACACTTCCGTTATCCTTAAGTGGCTGCAGGATAACTATGATGCCGAAGTCATTACCTTCACCGCCGATATTGGTCAAGGCGAAGAACTTGAGCCCGCTCGTAAGAAAGCCATACAGCTTGGCATTAAGCCCGAAAATATTTTTATCGACGATCTGCGCGAGGAATTCGTCCGCGACTTTGTATTCCCGATGTTCCGTTGCAACACCGTGTATGAAGGCGAGTACCTGCTAGGGACTTCAATTGCACGCCCACTGATTGCCAAACGGCAAATTGAAATCGCTCGCCAAACGGGGGCGCAAGCCGTCTCCCATGGCGCGACCGGCAAAGGCAATGATCAGGTGCGCTTTGAGCTTGGCTATTATGCGCTTGAGCCCAATATTAAAGTCATCGCGCCTTGGCGCGAATGGGACCTGCTGTCGCGCGAAAAACTTCTCGCCTATGCGCAGCAGGCCGGTATTCCAATTGAAATGAAGCACAAGCAAGGCGGTGCACCGTATTCAATGGACGCCAATTTGCTGCACATTTCTTATGAGGGCCGTCACCTTGAAGACCCCAAAGCCCAGGCCGAAGCCGATATGTGGCGTTGGACGGTAGCGCCTGAGCAGGCGCCTGAGCAACCCTGCTACCTGGAACTTGAATATGAACAGGGCGACCCAATTGCCTTGAATGGTCAACGCTTGACGCCGGCCCAAATGCTGGCCGAGCTGAACCGGATAGGCGGCGAGCATGGTGTTGGCCGTTTGGATCTAGTCGAGAATCGCTATGTTGGCATGAAAGCACGCGGCTGCTATGAAACGCCGGGCGGCACCATTTTGTTAAAAGGACACCGCGGCATTGAATCCATCACGCTTGATCGTGAAGTCGCTCACCTAAAAGATGACCTGATGGCCCGTTATGCGGCCCTCATTTATAACGGTTATTGGTGGAGTCCTGAGCGCCAGGCATTGCAAGTGCTGATCAATCACACCCAGCAAAACGTGAATGGCTGGGTGCGCATTAAGCTCTATAAAGGAAGTGCCAGCGTGGTGGCGCGTGACTCCAAGCAGACGCTGTTCGATCAGACGATTGCCACCTTTGACGATGACGGCGGCGCCTATGATCAGGCCGATGCGGGCGGCTTTATTAAACTCAATGCACTACGCATGAGAATTGCCGAAAACGCACGGCGCCGGCGCTCGTAATAGACCTTATATTACGGTGGGTTCCAATTCAAGTTGCACGCCAAACCGTGCATCTACATCACGCTGAATTGCGCCCGCCAACTCAAGTATGTCTTGACCCTGTGCGCCCCCCTTATTGATCAACACTAACGCATGCTGCGCATGAACCGCTGCCGGCCCCAGCCCACGCCCTTTCCAACCGCACTGTTCAATCAGCCAGCCGGCGGCAAGCTTGACACGCCGGTCGGGCTGACGATAGGCAACAATATCTGCTTCGCGCGCCAGTAATAAATCAAAATCCTCAGCGCTGACCGCTGGATTTTTAAAAAAGCTGCCCACATTGCCAATCTCAGCGGGGTTAGGGAGCTTAGCGCGGCGAATCGCTACCACTGCCTCAAAAATATCGCGCGGCGTCGGTTGGGCGTCAGTCATACCCGCGACAGAGAATTGTCGAGCAAGATCAGCATAATCACAGCGTGGCCGCCATTTTTTCGGCAAACGGAAGGTCACCGAGGCAATCACAAAACGGCCGCGTCCCTGTTGTTTGAAAAAACTATCGCGATAAGCAAACCCGCAATCAGCCTTATCAAACACAACGGTTTTGCCCGTCGACAGCTCAATCGCATTCAAGGTAGCAAAATGCTCAGCTATTTCCAGACCATATGCGCCAATATTTTGGACTGGCGCGGCCCCCACAAGACCTGGAATCAGCGCAAGATTTTCTAGGCCAGGGCAACCTTGTTCGAGCGTCCAAGCCACAAATTCATGCCAATTCTCACCGGCGCCTGCTTCCACAAACCAAGCCTGTTCATCCTCGTGCACTAAACGCCGGCCCTTCATGCTGATTAACCACACAATCCCGTCAAAATCGCCTGTTAGCACGATATTGCTGCCGCCACCCAGCACCAAACGCGGCAAATCAGCAGTGCGAGTATCCACCAACGCTGCTCTAAGCATGGCCTCATTTTCGATGCGTAGCGCATAGCGCGCGTTCACCTTAAAGCCGAACGTGTTGTGCGCCTGCAAAGCGTAATCGGTCATCAATTCAGACATAATTATTCAATCTACGGAAAAGCAATTTGAGCAAAATAGCCCGCCTCGGTAAAATAGTGAGTTATTCTAGGTTAGATTTTTTCATCGTTACCGCGCGTTTTGCGAAACGGTGATTATAAGAGCTTATCTATCTGCCGTGGCTAACGCCACAACCCCTATGTATTTTTCCGGAGAAATTCATGCCAACATTCGATATCGTTAGCGAAGCCAACCTAACTGAAGTTAAAAATGCAGTTGATCAAACCAACAAAGAAACCTCTACCCGTTTCGATTTTAAAGGATCTGATGCGCGGATTGAACAAAAAGAGGGTGAACTCACCGCGTATGCAGATGACGATTTTAAACTCGGCCAACTCAAAGATATCTTAATTTCCAAAATGGCAAAACGCCAAGTCGATGTGCGCTTTTTAGAGTACGGCAAGATCGAGAAAATCGGTGGCGACAAAATCAAACAGCTTATCACGGTAAAAAAAGGCGTGTCCGGTGAGCTGGCTAAAAAAATTGTCAAACTCGTAAAAGACAGTAAACTCAAAACACAAGCGAGCATTCAAGGCGACGCCGTACGCATCTCCGGCAATAAACGGGACGACTTACAGGCAGTCATGGCGATGTTGCGCGACGAAATCAAAGATACTCCCCTCGACTTTAATAATTTCCGGGATTAAGCCCGCCCTTTAGACACTCTGCTTGCTTAAAGCCGCTTTTCGTTAAAGTTATTTTTGATCAATCCGGCCTTCTTTACCGGCTAATAGATTTTTTATATTTGAGCGATGGCGGTAAATTAACAGCAGGCTCATGGCCAGCACGGCCACTGACCTGGCGTCAAAGCCAAACATAAATACTTCATACAGCGGGGCGAAGACGGCGGCAACGAGCGCGGCGAGCGACGAATAGCGGAAGAAAAAAGCCATGATCAACCAACTCGCAGCCGTTGCCAAGCCGAGAATAGGATGGATCGCCAATAACACGCCGGCCGCTGTTGCGACCCCTTTGCCCCCTTTAAAGCGGAAAAATATCGGTAGCACATGACCCATAAAGACGGCCATGGCGGCTAAGCCAATCGCCTCATTACCCAGGCCGTATTGGCCGCCGAAATAATCGACAAACCTCGCCGTCAGCCAGACTGCCAACCAACCTTTAAATGCATCGCCAATTAAAGTGAGCACCGCGGCCAGTGTATTGCCACTGCGCAGTACATTGGTCGCCCCAGGGTTTTTCGAGCCATAGCTGCGTGGATCTTGCAACTTCATGGCCGCACTCACGACCACGGCAAAAGAGATGGAACCGATCAAATAAGCCAAAACCGCGATAAGTAGATAAATCATAGATCTGCTTTTAAAAAAAGGGAAATCAACCGGAATTAACTTCGGATAGAATTGGACACTATTGTACCGAAGCCATCCGCACCGATTTGCTAAACTATTAGGAATGCCTCGATTAGAGGTTGATCCAGCCAACTTATGTTCCAGTCTTTACACACCTCATGCAGCGCGCGCCTAGCCCGATCATAAATGTTGCGCCCAGCGACTGTGCTGAGACTGAATCGATCCAAGCTCTGCTCGCCAGTTTGCCTCAGCGGATTGATGAGTTGCCTGAGCGTATCGCACAACATCATCCGGCAGCGCCGGCGCTCATCGAAAATACTCGCCGCCTAAGCTATGCGGACTTGCGTGACGCCATCCATGCAATGGCGCAACAGCTTCGCCTAGCGGGCGTGCAGGCAAATGATCGGGTGATGATTATCAATGAAAACTGTATCGCGTTGATTGTACTGATATTCGCGACCACCCGACTCAACGCCTGGCCACTGCTCATTAATGCAAGGCTAAGCAGCGCTGAGATTGAGCAGATCCGTGCTCACGCAAAGCCGTGTCTGACGGTATACACGACTGAGGCCTCTGCCGCGGCACAACAGCATGCTCAACGCGACCACGCGTGGCACGCCTCCTGCATAGCGTTTGACATTGGCGCCCTGGCTTTTGCAAAGGCCGCTGCCAGCCCTCTTGGCCTGCACCCTGCGCTCACACCGCATGACCCGGCACCTAGTGCAGCAACCCCTACTACAGATTGTTCGCAACAGTGCGCCGCACTCCTCTACACCACCGGTACAACAGGTAGCCCGAAAGGTGTGATGCTGTCGCACCACAACTTACTTTTTATTGCGGCAGTCTCTAGCACGCTCCGTCACGTTACGGCTAACGACATCGTCTATGCTGTGCTACCTGTCTCGCATGTGTATGGACTTGCCTCTGTCTGTCTCGGCACATTATTCGCCGGCGCAGCATTGCGGCTCGCCCCCCGCTTCTCGCCTGAAGCCGTTTGCCATGCGCTAGCGCATGAGGGCATCACGATTTTGCAAGGGGTACCCACCATGCACGCCAAACTCATCGAATATGCACAGGCACACCCCGAGCACTGGCATGCGCCACAGTTACGCTTTGTTTATTCAGGCGGCTCGCCACTTGATGCCACTCTTAAGAGGCGCGCTGAAGCGCTCTACGCTATGCCGCTACATAACGGCTATGGCATGACCGAAAGCAGTCCAACGATTGCACAAACTAGACTGGATGTTCCGCCTGCCGATACTTCAGTTGGCCCACCCATTCCAGGCATTCAAGTGCGGATTGTCGCGACCGATGGGGCCATCCTTAAACCGGGTAAAGTCGGTGAATTATGGGTACGAGGCCCCAATATCATGCTTGGCTATTACCGTGATGCGCTTGCAACCCAGGCCGCGGTGGTTGACGGTTGGCTCAAAACCGGCGATCTAGCCCGCCAGGATGCCAGCAACGCATTACATATCATTGGCCGCTGCAAAGAATTAATCATCCGTTCCGGCTTTAATATTTATCCGGCTGAGATTGAACAGGTTTTAAACAGTCACCCAGATGTCATGCATTCAGCAGTGATTGGACGCCCGCTATCAGGCGATGAAGAAATCATCGCCTTTGTTGAGCTTAAACCAGGTACCTGCGCAACGCCGCAAACCTTCGTCAGTTGGTGCGCTGCGCGCCTAGCGCCGTATAAGCAACCGGCTGAAATCCGCCTGCTTAAAACATTACCCACAGCCGCCACAGGGAAGATCTTAAAGCGTACATTGCACCAGCTATTTACTGACGATAGTTCGCCACCCCTTCGCTAATTTCACGGTGCGCTGCATCCAAGCCTTGCCAGCCTTCCACTTTGACCCATTTGCCTTTTTCCAGCGCTTTATAGTGCTCGAAAAAATGCTTAATTTGATCTTTTAAATAAGCCGGGACATCTTCAATGGTTTTAAGGTCTGCGGTCATTGGACATACCTTATCGGCCGGAACCGCAATTAATTTTGCATCCACCCCCGACTCGTCCGTCATTCTTAACATGCCAAGCGCACGGGCGCGGACCAGCGAACCCGCCAACAAAGGAAAAGGCGTCAGCACCAACACATCAACCGGGTCGCCATCACCTGAGAGCGTTTGCGGAATAAAGCCATAATTCGCTGGATAACGCATCCCCGTGCCGATAAAACGGTCAACCACCAGCACACCAAACTCTTTATCGGCCTCATATTTCACCGGCTCGCTTTGCGCTGGAATTTCGATAATGACATTGAAATCAGTGGGTAAGTCTTTACCGGCGGGAATGTGATTGAAGCTCATGAATTTTCCTTTTTAATATTGAAGAGAGTGCAGCAAGAACTAACCACTGCAATGCGTTTAACTATTGGCTCACGAAAAACTCAATTATAGCCATTAACCCATCACCCAGACAGAGGTTAGCCACGCGGATGATGCAATGCATGCAGCACGCTCAACCGTTCACGTGCAACATGCGTGTAAATCTGCGTGGTTGAAATATCCGTGTGACCCAGCAACAGTTGCACAACCCGCAAATCCGCACCATGATTGAGCAAATGAGTCGCAAAAGCGTGTCGCAATGTATGCGGAGACAAGGGCGCATGAATCCCGGATAGATGCGTATAGCGTTTAATGATGTGCCAAAACTGCTGACGCGTCATACCCGCGCCGCGCACCGTAATAAACAGCGCATCGGCAGCAGGTCGGGCCTGCAATAGCACAGGCCGCGCCGCGCGCAGATAGTGCTCAATCCAGCCTTGCGCTTCTGCGCCAAACGGCACCAACCGCTCTTTTGAGCCTTTGCCTAAAACCCGTACCACCCCATCGTTCAGGCTAACGTCTACGGTTTTGAGCCCAACCAGTTCAGAGACGCGCAAACCACTTGCATACATCAACTCAAGCATAGTTCTATCGCGTAAACCCAACGGCGTGGTCAAATCCGGGGCCGCCAGCAGGGCTTCAACTTGAGCCTCAGATAAACTCGAGGGAAAACGCATGGGCTGTTTGGCCATACGGATTTTCAAGGTAGGATCAAGCGTCAGCCGGCGCTCGCGCAAAGCCCAAGCATAATAGCGTCGAAAGACCGAGAGCCGCCGATTGGCAGAAGTCGCTTTATCTGCCCTGCGCGCAGCAATATAAGTACTTAACTGAGCCTCGCTAGTCTGATCAAGCATGGTTGCCTGGTGCTCAGCCAGCCACTCCGCAAACAGCCGTAGGTCACGCCGATACGCCTCCAGAGTATTCTTCGCCAGCCCATATTCAAGCCATAAAACATCACAAAACGTATCGATTGCAGCCAAACTAGCGCTCAAAACCATTGAGTCGGCTGGCAGCGGTTTGATCTCTGAGCTCATCGCTATTTAATCATCATCACGGGCGATTTATCCTTGCCATAAATGGGCGGTTTGCCGCACATTTAGGTCACTAACTAAGTCATACACGGTTATAAAATAAAGCTATTTAGCATCGGCTCGGTTGAATCAATTTAGATAGGCTCGGTTGGATCAATAATGAACACCTTCATGCGCTAGCAGCCAGCGTTTCACGGTCCGGAAATAGCCATCGCCACCATGATGTGCAAAGCCACCAATGCCAGTTGAGCCAACCACCCGGTGGCAAGGAATCACTAACGGAAAGTAATTGGAGCCGCAAGCCTGCCCGACCGCGCGCGGCGCACTACCAATGGCGCGCGCGAGCTGCCCATAAGTCATCACGGTCCCCGGCGCAATCGCACTAATGGCTTGCCATACACGGCGCTGAAAAACGCTGCCCACTTGGGCAAGCGGCAACTCAAAGGCAGCACTAGGCTGTTTAAGATAGCGTTCGATTTGCCGTACGGCTCGCCGCGCAAGCGCATTATTGGGGGGTATTTCCTCGGCCGTGATGGGCAAATACACAATTTCACATAGCGCATTTGCGTCTGTGCGGATACCCACTTTGCCAAATGGCGTAGCAAACACGGCATTAAACGTAGAGATTGCATGCATCACTTTAAGCACTCCTTTTAGCGCGCAAACCGTGTCACCCAACGAATCGATGAGAGGTCAGGCGCACTTCTATATAAAGAAGCTTAGCAAAACTCATCGCACCGTGGCAGATAATCTAACGCAAATCCACTGATCCGGCATTTTTTCTAAGAAAGCGCGGAGTTCTCATCTTGACACGAATGATTGTTCTAAGAAGAAAAGCTTAGAATGATTGTCGGTGTCTTCCTTAACTCGCACTCATTGATTCACCCTCTAAACTTTCTAAAAAATCGCTTGTAATCCCCCATGATTGGTTTATAATTAACTTATATAGGTTAATTGCAATTGGTTTGCTACACCCTATTGGATAGAATAGAAAATGGCACAAGTCTTAAACGTTAAAGAACTGAGGAAGCTCGCAATGTTTGTCACCGCTTTCGATACACTAAAATTGGTGAAACGCCTCATAGGCATCGGCGCTTCACCTGCTCAAGCAGAAGCTGGAGTTGAACTACTAGCAGAAATCTTCAATAGCAACTTGGGAGAACTCGCAACTAAAGAAGATTTGCAGCGTGAAATTAATGGTCTGCATAAAGATATGCATTTAATGGAAGAACGCTTTGACTCTAAATTGGGAAAATTCGGACTTAACTTAACCATTAAACATGGCATTATGACTGCCGCTATCATCAGCGCAGCCTCGGCACTCAACAAGCTTTTTTAGCCCTTTTTCATTGGCCTAACGCCCACTGCACATGCTCGCGCACCAAATCCGACGAATCCTGCACACGCTGTTGCAGCGCCTCCGTCAATTGCCTATGCTCCAAATGACGGCCTGCCGCCTGCGCCGCGCGCCGGGCATTGCCCAAACCAACCGCCAGATTGCGTAACCAACGTTGATGCCCAATTCTGCGTATGGCACTGCCGGCAAGCCGCATCTCAAATTCAGGCTCACTCCAGTTAAAAAGTTCAATTAATGACGCCTGGTCTAATTTATTGCGCACCGCAAAATCGCCCACGCTGCTTGGGCTAGCAAATTTATTCCAGGGGCAAACTAATTGGCAGTCATCGCAGCCATACACGCGATTACCCAATAAGGGCCGTAGCGGTTCTGGAATACTACCTTTTAGTTCAATCGTCAGATAAGAAATACAAAGACGTGCATCAAGCCGATAAGGCGCAACAATCGCACCCGTTGGACAGACATCAATGCACCGCGTACAACGACCACAATACGCACCATTCTCTGTCTGTTGATGGCCGCTTGAATCTGCTATGTTCGGCGGCTCCAATGATGACGGCAGATCAACCGGCAGCGGCAAATTGATATAAATTTCGCCCAGAAAAAACAGTGACCCCTCATCGCGCTGTAATAATAAAGTATGCTTACCACGCCAGCCGAGGCCCGCTTTTTGCGCCAGCGCGACTTCAAATACCGGCGCAGAATCCGTAAATACTCGATAACCAAAGGGGCCAATTTCAGCCATAATCCGATCCGTTAGCTTTTGCAGCCGTTTCCGCATCACTTTATGATAATCTCGGCCACGTGCATAGATCGAAATAACCGCCTGTGTAGGATCGGCCAGCCGGGCATGTTCGGTCACGCGCCAGTCCGCCTGTACTGGACCCGGCCCTGCTGTAGAACTTGCCGGGCTTTTGTCGGTCGGTGGTTGGTGGGCTAACTCCGGTTGATGATTGAGCCCAGCCGGCGCTGGCAAATAAGGCATGCGCACAGAAATCACGCGCACCGTACCTGCGACCAACTCAGCGGGTTGTATGCGCCGAGAGGGATGTTTCGCCATATAATCCATTTCGCCGTGAAAACCGGCTGCCAACCAGGCTAAAAAACCCGGCTCAGCTGCGGATAAATCGGTATCAGTAATACCCAATCCGTTAAAGCCCAGTTCACGCGCCCAGACTCTGATGCGTTGCGTAAGCTCAGTAAGCGCACCGGTTTCGAGTTGGACGCTGATGGCCGCGGCTACCTGATTGGTTTTGTCTGGTAAATTATCTAAATTTGCATTCATCTGAAAATTTTATCTATGCGTGCTACCTCAGTTAAAACTGAACCTTTGCTTGAGCGCCTATTTGAGCTGCCCGATGAGGCAGCCACGGAGAGATTTGGCAAAAGTTTCGCGCACGCGCTGATGACACTGTACACCACAGAGTTCCCGGGGCTACAAGTACACCTCTATGGTGAACTCGGCATGGGCAAAACCGCGCTCGTGCGTGCTACCTTGCGCGCACTTGGTTATACTGGCCGAGTGCGCAGCCCAACTTACACGCTGGTTGAGCCTTACACGCTTGAAGTTGCCAAACTAGTGCCAGGGGCAACTCAAACACTTAAGGCAGGCTTTCATTTTCCTCTTAATATTGTCCATTTTGATCTCTACCGTTTTACCGATCCGACCGAATGGGCTGATGCAGGGTTTCGGGAATATTTCAATCTGCGCGCCCTTTATCTAATCGAATGGCCGCAACAAGCGGGAAGTTTACTGGGTATGCCCGATCTTGAGTGTACCCTTGACCTCGCCGGCACTGGGCGGCGCCTGCTGGTACGCGCTTTTAGCCAAACTGGACAAGAATGCCTCGCTCGATGTTAATCAAACCTTTTCGCTCACTCGAAGCCACTGCCGCCACGCCCCCTATTTGGCGACGACGTCAACTCCTGCGTGCAGGCGCTTCGGCGTTAGTTCTAGGCCTATTACCAAAATATGCCCGAGCAGCATCCATTCTGGCGGTCCGCGTCTGGCCTGCGCGAGATTACACTCGTTTAACCATTGAGTCTGATCAACCGCTTACTTACACTTCTCATCTGTTAAAAGAGCCCGACCGGATTGTGGTTGATTTCAAAGGCCTTGAACTGGATGCAACCCTAAAAGAGTTAGTTGCAAAAATTACGCCTAATGATCCGCAAATTCGACAGGTCCGCGTAGGTCAATTTGCCCCCAATGTTGTGCGGCTGGTGCTTGATCTGAAAGACGCGGCTAAGCCCCAAGTATTCACCCTACCGCCGATTAGCACCTATCGCCATCGGCTAGTGTTCGATTTATATCCCGCCGTCCCTCCCGATCCACTGCTTGATTTACTGGCTAAGACCGAAGCCAAAGCCATGGTGAGCGCACACAATACCCCACCAGCACTCAGCGGACCGCAGCCCCCCTCGATCATCGATCCAAGCGACGCTTTTTTTGAGCGCTTTGCACAAGCCGACTCCGCTCCCGCGGAGGCTTTAGATCAACGCGCGCAAACCAAATCATCGGACGCCGCCAGTACGATAGCGCGAGCGCCGTCCGGGCATGTCGGCGATGATCCATACGGCCTAAGTAAACCCGCGCCGGCTAAAACGCACACCGTGCGCCTCTTGACGATTGCCATTGACCCGGGTCATGGTGGCGAAGATCCTGGCGCGATCGGCAAAAAAGGCACTTACGAAAAAAATGTAGTACTCGATATTGCACGCCGGCTACGGACAAAAATTGATGCCTTGCCGAATATGCGTGCGATGATGACACGGGACGATGATCATTTTGTGCCTCTGCATGTCCGTGTACAAAAAGCGCGCCGGGTTGAAGCCGATTTATTTATCTCAATTCACGCAGATGCCTTCATCACCCCAAAGGCACACGGGTCATCTGTCTTTGCGCTGTCCAATCATGGCGCCTCAAGCACCACGGCAAAATGGATTGCCAATAAAGAAAACGCCTCCGATTTGATCGGCGGCGTGAATATTAAAACACAAGATAAAACGATCTCGCACGCGCTGCTGGATATGTCGACCACGGCACAAATTAACGACAGCATGCGCTATGGCAATTATGTATTGAATGAAATCGGACGAATTAACAAACTCCATAAGCGTGCTGTCGAACAAGCCAGTTTTGCCGTATTAAAAGCGCCAGATATCCCGTCAGTGCTGGTGGAAACCGCTTTTATCAGTAACCCGGAAGAAGAGGCTAAACTGAATAGCCCGGCCTATCGCGAGCAAATGGCAAATGCGATTTTAAGCGGCATTAAGCGTTATTTTGCAGCCAATCCGCCACTCGCCAAAAGCCGGATGCTTTAAGCCCCTCAAAATTTGCGCCGCGCCCATTGCCAAAGCCCGCCGACTAACACCGGCACCGCTGCTGTCGCCACGCCCACCAACACAATCACATTCAAGTATTGCTTAACAAATGGCAAATTACCGAAGAAGTAACCGGCCAGCACAAGGCTTAGTACCCATAGCAACGCACCAGATATATTGAACCATTGAAAGCGGGCGGCACGCATTTCAGAGATGCCCGCCACAAACGGCGCAAAGGTCCGCACAACGGGAAGAAAACGCGCCAAGACAATGGTCTTACCACCATGCCGTTCGTAGAAATGCTGAGTTTTCAGCAGTGCAGCGCGATCGAGCCAACGCCCGTCCGACTCAAATACCTTGGGTCCGAGATAACGACCGATCCGGTAATTCAGCGTGTTGCCCAGTATGGCGGCAAGCAACAGCAACGCAATTAAAACCGGCAGCGACATCGCACCCATCGCGCAAAATGCGCCACCGACAAAAAGCAAAGAATCGCCCGGCAAAAACGGAAAAACCACCAACCCGGTTTCGCAAAACACAATCAAAAACAGCACAACATAGATCCATGCACCGTATTGCTGGATAAAAATTCCCAAAAAACGATCGATATGGAGCAACATTCCGGCAAAATGCAACAGGGTTTCCAACTATTTCTCCTGACGTCCTAAAATGAGCAATCATACCGGAGTTAAAGCGAGATAATCTGACTCGCTCTGCCGTCACGATCAGAAAACCCGGACTCTTTACTCTCTGGCTGCTCTGCTGGCACACAGTATAGATCTTTTCTGAATTTTACATACGCTTCTATTTAGCCCCTACAAGCGCAGACAATTTATAATTCAATTATTCAACATCTTCGCCGCACCATTCTTATGACGACAAACCACCCACGCTCTATCCAACCGCTACCCGATCAATTAATCAGCCAAATTGCAGCAGGCGAAGTGGTTGAGCGGCCCGCATCGGTGGTCAAAGAGCTGATTGAAAATGCATTTGATGCCGGTGCTCGCTCACTGCGTATTACGCTTGAAGCCGGCGGTGTAAAGCGTATTGCGATTGTGGATGATGGCAGCGGTATCGCGCCTGACGAACTGCCGCTTGCGTTAATGCGCCATGCCACCAGTAAGATTCACTCGCTGGCAGAGCTTGAAGCCGTTTGCACGCTAGGTTTTCGCGGTGAGGCCTTAGCTTCGATCGCATCGGTGGCGCAGGTGTTACTCACCAGCCGTACCGCTGACGCGCCACATGCGACTTCAATTGATGGCGAGACCGGCGCACTAGCCCCAGCCGCCGGCGGGGTGGGTACCTCAATTGAGGTGCGCGAACTGTACTTTAATACGCCGGCCCGCCGCAAATTTTTAAAAAGCGAGCAAACCGAGTTTGGTCATTGCTTAGATGTTATCCGCAGGGCAGCGTTGGCGCGGCCAGAAATCGCTATTTCAGTGCACCATAATGGCCGCGCTGTCGAGCATTGGAATGCGGGTGACGCAACCCTGCGCGTCAGCAAAATCCTGGGGGACGCTTTTTCACTTGCCCATTTGCCACTCGAAGAACAAGCAGGTCCGGTGGCTTTGAGCGGTTTTGTTGGGTTACCTACGGCCAGCCGTGGGCGAACTGATCAGCAATATTTTTTCGTCAATGGCCGCTTTGTTCGTGACAAACTGCTCACGCACGCCGTGCGCGCTGCCTATGAAGACGTACTACATGGAGAGCGCCATCCAGCCTATGTGTTGCTGCTTGAGGTCCCGCCGGAAAGCGTCGATGTAAACGTGCATCCCTCTAAAATCGAAGTCCGGTTCCGTGACTCGCGCGCGATTCATCAGTTTGTCTTTCATGCGGTACAGCGCACACTCGCACAGCACGCAGGCATTTCCCAACCTACCACCGCGGGCGGTCACTCCGCGCATCTTACGCCGCTTAGCGGCTTAACTACCTCAAGCGAGCTTGAGGCAAATACACGCTGGCTACCGCAAGCACGGATGCGACAAGGCACATTGCCAATGCAAACTAAGGTTGAACAACCTTTTGCTGTCTATGATGCGCTATTTGGTCGGCGTGAAACCAACCCCGATGCGACCCGCGACGAAAAGCACGCGGCGGCGACGCCCGCTCCTTTGGCAGATCCAGATTCAAACCATGCCGCTACCGATTTAAACGCAGCACACCCAACCGAGTCCGCTGAGCCAGTGAGCGCACATGTGCCGCCTACGGCAGCATTACCTGCAACAGCGGATGACGCAGAAGATCACCCGCTTGGCTTCGCGGTCGGTCAACTGCACTCTATTTACATCCTGGCACAAAACAAACGTGGCCTAGTGTTGGTTGATATGCATGCGGCTCATGAAAGAGTTGTCTATGAGCAGTTCAAAACCGCGCTGGCTGAACATTCGATTGCCGTGCAGCCGCTCTTGATCCCATTGTCTATACCGGCTAGCGAGATTGAAATTGGCGCCGTCGAAGAAAATCAAGATACGCTGTTAGCGCTTGGGTTTGATATCGCCATCCAATCCCCGACCACGCTTGCTATTCGGGCTGTCCCCGCGCTTCTGAAAAAGGCTGATTTATCGGCGCTCGCGCGAGCAGTGCTGCATGATCTGCAGATTTACGGTGGCTCACAAGTGCTGCTTGAGCATCAAAACGAACTGCTCGGCACGATGGCCTGCCACCACGCTGTACGGGCAAACCAACGCTTAACGCTTGATGAAATGAATGGCTTGCTGCGCCAAATGGAAACCACCGAGCGCGCCAATCAATGTAATCACGGGCGGCCCACCTGGTATCAACTCTCTCTAGCTGATCTCGATCGGCTCTTTATGCGCGGGCAATGAACTCAACCGCTCCGCGCCAAGCGCAAGCTGAGCCCTCATCCCCGCCCGTAGTCTGCCTCCTCGGCCCGACTGCCTCCGGCAAAACTGCGGCAGCACTCGCCCTGGCCAAGCATGCACCGATTGAAATCATCAGTGTCGACTCGGCTTTAGTCTATCGCGAGCTAGATATTGGCACAGCTAAACCTACTTTAGCCGAGCGCGCCATTGTCACTCACCATCTGGTGGATATTCTCGACCCGGCTCAGACCTATTCTGCTGCCTGTTTCAGGGCGGATGCACAACGCTTAATTGGCGAAATTTACGCGCGCGGAGCACTCCCATTATTAGTTGGCGGGACCATGCTGTATTACAAGGCCCTTACCGAAGGACTCGCCACCTTGCCAGCAGCTGACCCTCAGGTGCGTGCAACGCTTGACCAAGAAGCTGCCCGTGATGGCTGGCACGCCTTACATGCGCGCCTTGCCACTTGTGATCCTGCGCTCGCCGCAAAGCTTGCACCGAATGACGCTCAGCGCATTCAACGCGCACTCGAAGTATGGACCCTCAGTGGGCAGCCAATGTCTCAGTTACTGGCGGCTCAAAACCAGGCACCGTCGCTTTATGATTATGCGCCAATTGCCCTTGAACCCTCTGACCGGAGCGTATTACATCAACGGATTGCGGCGCGTTTTGACGCCATGCTGGAAGCTGGCTTTGTGACTGAAGTGACACGCTTACGGGCTCGTGGCGACTTACATCCAGATTTACCCGCCTTGCGCTGCGTAGGCTATCGTCAGATCTGGCAATACCTCGAGGGTAAAACCAATCAGGCCACGATGCGCGAACAAGGCGTAGCTGCTACGCGTCAGCTCTGTAAACGGCAATTAACCTGGTTGCGCGCAATAGACAAACGCCTGATCATTGATTGTTGCGCACCTGATGTCAGCGCACAAGTCATAACAGTAGCAATGCGTATTTGGCGTAGGGCAGTTAATATTTAAATATGTCGATCCTTTAAACATATCTGATTTATATGTCGATGAAATGCGATAAAATCGACATAGGATATTCGATCCGCTTACACCCTAATGTGGTTGAAGCCGGCATTGCGCAAAGACAAACTGCCTCTGCTTATCTAAAGCAACTGTGTACTATCGGCTTATTGCATGAAATTAAAGCCGGCCGAGAAAAAATCTTTGTTAACTCAGCCTTCTTAAAATTGCTCACCCAGCGTTAAACCACAATAGTTTGCGCTTCGCCCTCAGCACGTGCACGAATCGTACCGATGCACCAGGCTGTTTCGCCGGCGGCTGAAAGCTGAGCAAGCGCGGCTTGCGCACTAGCCGCCGATACGACTAACACCATTCCAATGCCGCAGTTGAAAACACGATGCATTTCGTCATCTGCAACACCACCATGCTCAGCTAGCCAGCTAAATAAAGGAGGCAATGGCCAAGCGCGATGATCAAGCTCAGCGCATAAAGAATCTGCCAACAGCCTTGGGATATTTTCAAGCAAACCACCACCCGTGATATGGGCGATGCCGTTGATCGTCATTTTCTCAAGCAAAGCCAACACGGGTTTGACATAAATGCGCGTCGGCGCCATCAATGCGTCAGCCAATGAGCGGCCATCAAGAGTGCTCGCCAAATCAGGTTGTGCGTGCTGGATAATCCGGCGCACCAAAGAGTACCCATTTGAGTGGATGCCGCTTGAGGCAAGGCCAATCACCACATCGCCTGGCGCAATGGTATGACCATCGATAATTTTGCTTTTTTCAACAGCCCCGACAGCAAAACCGGCTAAATCGTATTCACCTGCCGGATACATTTCCGGCATTTCCGCCGTTTCGCCGCCAATCAAGGCGCACCCGGCAAGTTCACAGCCGGTTGCAATACCATTCACAACCGTGGCCGCCGTCTCAACATCGAGCTTGCCGCAGGCAAAATAGTCAAGGAAAAAAAGTGGCTCGGCCCCTTGGGCGAGAATGTCGTTCACACTCATGGCCACCAAATCTTGTCCAATGGTCTCGTGCCGATGCAGTTGAAAAGCCAGTTTAAGCTTAGTCCCCACGCCATCGGTGCCTGACACCAATACCGGTTCGCGATATTTTTTGGGGACCTCAAAAAGTCCACCAAAGCCCCCCAGTCCGGCCAATACGCCCGGGCGCAGCGTGCGCTTGGCAAACGGCTTAATGCGTTCGACGAGCGCATCGCCCGCCTCCATATCAACACCTGACTCTTTATAGGTCAAGCCAACAGGCCTAGTGGCAAAATTTGATGAGTCCATTTAAATACAGCGGAAAGAGGTTTTGAGAAGTCCGGTAGAATAGGGATTTTAACCGATGTTCTCGCTCCAGCATAATGGATTGCGGGTTTTTATCTTCCTTTTTATTTTTTGCATCACTTTTATATTTGTGTCTCGTCAGCTATTGCTTGATTTCGGTGGCCCGCCTAGCGCTACTTTCGATAACTTCATCACCGGTGCAAATACTGAACTTGTGACGCAGTTTGCCACGCTTAATGAAACCCTGGCAAACGGCAATGCCGCCGATCGTTCGTTTTATCTTTGGGGTGAAGTCGGGAGTGGGCGCAGCCATTTACTGCATGCGCTTTGTCATCGCGCGGGTGCCGGCCGCGCACGCCTGGCCGGGCCATGGGCGGGATTGGCCGCGTTTGAATTCGATCCGGCCGTGGCCCTGTATGCGATTGATGATTGCGATGCGCTCTCGCCCGTGCAGCAAATTGCCGCCTTCAATTTGTTTAATGAAATCAAGGCGCATTCAAATAGCGCTTTTATTGCCACAGGTCAGGCGCCACCACGCTCGCTCAAGATCCGCGAAGATTTGCGCACTCGGCTTGGCTGGGGGCTGGTCTACCAGCTTATAGCACTTGATGATGTGGGTAAACTTGAAGCGCTAATCAGCGCCGCCCAAGCGCGCGGCATCACGCTCAACGCCGAGGTACCGCCTTATCTGCTCACGCATTTTAGACGCGATATGCCAACCCTTATCGGCTTGCTTGATGCCCTTGACCGTTTTTCTTTAGAACAACAGCGGCCAATCACCCTACCCCTATTACGCACCATGTTACTCAATGAGAAAGTGGCGGCTCTCACCACGCCCCTGCGCTTCGAGTAAAATGCCAGTTATGACAAACCTTGTCCTATTTGATCTCGACCATACGTTGATTCCGACTGATAGCGATTATGAATGGGGCTGCTTTGCTGCGCGCCTTGGTCTAGTCGATACAGCGCATTTTACGCGTGAGAGCGAGCGTTTCTACGCCGATTACCTAGCGGGCCAGCTCGATATCTACGCCTATCTACGTAGCACGCTAGCGCCACTGGCGCGCTACCCGCGTGCGCAATTAGCCGCTTGGCGCACGCAATTTATGCAAGAAGTGATTACCCCCGCACTACTACCGGCTGCGTTTGCACTGGTCCAACGTCATCAGATTGCAGGCGATGTATGCTGCATGGTGACCGCGACGAATAGCTTTATCACCGCGCCTATCGCTCACGCATTCGGCATCGATCATTTAATCGCTCCAGAGCCCGCAACCGTCAATAATGACCCAACTGCTGACTATACGGGTGAGATTGATGGCATTCCAAGTTATCGCGAAGGAAAGATTATCCGTACCGAAGCTTGGCTACAATCGCTTGATAAAAATTGGGCGAGCTTTAAACAAAGCTATTTTTATAGCGATTCACACAACGACATCCCGCTGCTCGAAAAAGTCAGCATTCCTATCGCGACTAACCCAGATGACAAACTGCGTGCTCATGCACAGTCAAAAGGCTGGCGTATTTTAGAATTGTTCAAAACCCCGTGATTAGAAAATTTATCCGCAAACTGCTGGGCCAGTCTGAATTGCCCACCTCGAGCCACGCGACTAAACAAGCCGCACATAAAAAACTGCCGGTGAACGTGCCCGTCCGCGTACACCAAATAGATCCAGCATTGATTTCACGCCATGCAATACGCGTAACCAGCACATTACAGCAAGCGGGTTATCGGGCGTTTATCGTCGGCGGCGCAGTCCGCGACTTGCTACTGGGTTTTGCCCCGAAAGATTTTGATGTAGCGACCGACGCCACGCCTGAACAAGTGCAAAAGCTCTTTCGCCGCGCGCGCTTAATTGGCCGGCGCTTTCAAATTGTTCATGTGCCGTTTGGACAAGAAATTATTGAGGTTTCGACTTTTCGTGCCAGTCTGGGCGCCGCCAGTGTCCCGCCAGACCCAGCTAGCACTGACTTGCCTGTACGCCAAGGACCACGTGCGCGGCGCAATGAGTTAGATCATCGCCCCCATGCAATCGATGCAAGCGGACGCGTTTTGCGCGACAACATCTGGGGGCAACAGCACGAAGATGCGGCGCGGCGCGATTTCACCATCAATGCCATGTACTATGATCCGGCGGCGCAAACTGTGCTTGATTATCATAATGGCATGGCGGATATTCGCGCCCGGCTCCTGCGCATGATTGGCGATCCGGCTACTCGCTACCGTGAAGATCCCGTGCGGATGCTGCGCATTATGCGCTTTGCAGCTAAGCTAGGCTTTGAGATCGAAGCAAGCACACAGCAACCTATTCGCGCCCTTGCCGAGTTAGTCAGCAATGTGCCGAGTGCTCGGCTGTTTGATGAAATGCTCAAATTGCTGTTATGCGGCCAAGCTCTAACCTGTTTACGCCAACTCCGCGCCGAGGGGCTGCACCATGATTTATTGCCCATGCTCGATACGGCTCTGGCACAGCCGCAAAGCGAAAAATTTATTACGCTGGCGCTTGATAATACCGATGAACGTATTCGGGCTGGCAAGTTTGTATCGTCTAGCTTTCTATTTGCAGCGTTGTTATGGCATGAAGTACATGAGCGTTGGCAAAAATATATAGCCGCAAACGAATACCCGATTCCGGCGCTCCATCACGCGATGGATGAAACGCTCTATGTCCAAATGAAAAAATTGGCGATTCAACGACGCCACATTGGAGATATGAAAGAAATTTGGGGCCTCCAGCCTCGTCTTGAGAAACGTGGCCACAGCGCATTCAAATTGCTCGAACACCCTCGTTTTAGGGCGGCTTATGATTTTCTGCTATTACGTTGCGAAGCGGGTGAACTCGACGCCACTGTGGGGCAATGGTGGACGGCTTTTATTGCAGCCGATACCAGTCAGCGCGAAACACTGCTCTCAGAAGGTGAGCACGAGCGCTCCTCACGTCGCCGCAGACGAGGTCGGGCAAAACCCCAAGCCTCTAATAAGGACAAAGTAATGGTTAAAACGACCACAGAGTCTAGCTGAAAAAAGATTCCCATGGCGATTGCTTACCTCGGTCTGGGCGCAAATCTTGGCGATGCACGCCAAACGTTACACGCCGCCAGCGCCTGGCTGGCACAGCAAAAGGCTGTCGCCGTGCGCGCCCAATCTAGCGTCTATCGCAGCGCGCCGGTGCAAGCCAGCGGCAATGATTATTACAATTGCGTGCTGGCGATTGAAACGACGCTCTCGCCATGCCAGCTACTCGCGCGCTGCGCGGCAGGCGAAAATTATTTTGGCCGCACGCGCTCTTACCGTAACGCTCCACGTACGCTGGATATCGACATTTTGCTGTACGACCAACTGTCTATTAATGAAGCTAGACTGATTATTCCACATCCACGTTTGACCGAGCGCGCATTCGTGCTGGTACCCCTGCTTGAACTTGATGCTGAAGTTGAAATTCCACAACTCGGTCGAGCCGATGCATTTTTGCCGATGGTTGCATCACAACGAATTGATCAGGTCCGAGACAAAAACTGAAGCAAGTTTCACCTGGCCAACACCGCTTTTTCTGGCTCAACTTTTATTCGCAGACCCGCTATGAACTATCTCCAAGAAGCCTCCCGCAAAGCCATTACCGTACCGCGCCTACAAGCCATGCGCGAGCATGGCGAGAAAATCGCTGTACTCACCTGTTATGACGCGAGCTTTGCCGCCCTCCTCGACCAGGCAGGAATCGATGCGTTACTGATTGGAGACTCTTTAGGCAATGTCATCCAGGGCCACGCCACGACACTCCCGGTCACCGTTGCCGATATTGCTTATCACACAGCGTGCGTTGCGCGTAGCCAGCCGGCAGCATTAATTGTTGCCGATTTACCCTTTGGCAGTTACGCTACGCCTAGCGATGCGTTTACCAATGCCGCTACCTTGATGCGCGCAGGCGCTCAAATGGTTAAGCTCGAAGGGGGGAGATGGTTAGCCGATACGGTGCATTTTTTGGTTGAACGCTCAATTCCAGTGTGCGCCCATATTGGCTTAACACCGCAATCAGTACACGCCTTGGGTGGCTTCAAAGTACAAGGAAAAACGGCTATAGCCGCCGAACAATTGCTATGCGATGCGACCGCCCTGCAACAAGCTGGCGCACAATTGCTGGTGATTGAGGCAGTACCTGCCTTGCTTGGCACGCAATTAACCCAGGCCCTGACGATTCCGACGATTGGCATTGGAGCCGGCGCTGACTGCTCAGGGCAAGTATTGGTATTGCACGATTTGTTAGGGATATCCGCAGGCAAACGCCCGCGCTTTGCGAAAAATTTTGTCTGCGAACAAACGCCGCGAACGTCAAATCAGACTATTTTGCACGCCGCCGTTGAGGCGTATGTGCGCGAGGTCAAAACGGGGGTATTTCCAGCAGCAGAACATACATTTTGATTTAGCACATGATTAAGCCATAGCGAAAATTTATAGCGTGGAGGCCCCCAGCAAAAAATCGGAACCTCCACCACTTAAATTTTTGACAAAACCTAAGCAAGCGTTAAATCAGATATGAAGCACGGTCCTGACCAACAATCCATTTAGGCGGTTTGCCACGGCCTGACCATGTAACACCCGTCTGTGGATCGCGGTATTTAGGCGCCACGCGTGCAGGCACACGTAGCTTGCCTGCCGCCGATTTTCTCAGGCTCAGTTCTTTTTTACTGAAACCCAATTCATCGAGTGTAATGCCAAAAATAGCAATCTTTTTCTTTATCTCGTCGATAACCGCAGCACATTCCCGGGCTTTAGCTTCTTCGATTTGTTTTTCTAGTTTTGCTTGTTGCGCAAGCAATTCTTCATATGAAGACATACGTCTTTCCTTCACAAAGTTAAAATGCGAACCTTAAGACTTTTTTATGAGTCCCGCAGTTCAAGTTATTAATGAGGCACACAAATAATACAGAGTAATTTTGCGCTTGCAAAGAAAAATGAATATTTTTATTAACTTTACGACCAATGAACTTCATTAAGTTCATCAACTGACGTGCTAGTTAGCGCGAATCGCGTGGCGACTCATTTTTTAATTAGTTTAAAATAAAAACCACTTCATTCCTCTTGCTTTTTTATACCGGCTTAGATCCTATCTAGAAGCCTTGCTCGCCCGAAGACGATTACGAAAATTTTAATTTAAATTTACAAAAATAATAAAAATATTTTGAGCTTCCGCTCAACCTGACTATCTACAACCTCGCGTCTATTATATCCGGTTTATCGCAGTCACATTATTTTGCGTAGCACACAAGCCATAAATTTATGCGCCGCTCAGACAAACCTCTTACCGCCAGGCCACAATCTTGACAATATCAAGCAGGTTTTTTTCCCGCCGCTGTAATTATAAAGGGAAATTACCGGCGATTTCAAATCTCCCTTGGCTTCAAACTGGGTTTCACTAATCACACCGATGCGCCGAGTAGCAGGCATTGCGGCCAAAATTTTTGTGGCCTCAGCTGAATTTGCCCGTTGCCTCGCTGCGACGATAATGTACCAAAGTCATCAGTAAATAGAGCCTTAATTTGAAGTTGTTTTGCTTGCGTTACAAGAGGTCCAGCGGTTGCATCCATATCGTCATAAAAAATAGCATCCGGACGCGGTTTCTTGATTTTGGTTAGAATAGCTTTGAAAGCAAACGCTTTATGTCAGCTTTAGCCACGGCTCAACACCCAGTAAAAAGGAATTTCATGTATCGTTTGTCCCTTAAAGTGCTGATTGCCAGCGTGCTGAGCTTGCTTTTTTGGGCTAGCCGGCCAGCGTGGGCCCAGCCGTCAACCCCCATCGTGCAGTGGGAATTGCACATTATGCAAGAAGGTCGGCAGGTTGCCAGTTTGGCCGGCCAAACCCCCCTTGGTCAATCGCATACTGAAACCAACCGCTATCTAGTTAGCCCTGCGCTGGGTTGCGATCAAGCCGCCATCGAATTGTCCCGCACCATTATCATTACGCCTGACACGCTCACAGACCAGGCTGTAACCTTTGCTCTTGAGACCCGCGAAACCCTCGAAAAACCAAACGCATCTGTCTTACTGAACTGCGCATCACCCACCTCTCCTCGTATCGTCAATGCGAGCCATCCGAGACTCGTGGTTCCCTTTGACGCATGGGCCACCTGGCAAATTCTGCCGCGCAACCCGATGCTCGTTTATCGACTGCGGGCTCGCCTTCGCCACCCATGAAATCTCCAGCAACGTTACGCACCGCACCACGCGACCCACATGAGCTCATTGCAGTCAGCTGGAATCTACACAAAGGCCGCTCGCCACTTGGGTTTCAAACCTGGCACGCGATGCAGCGCTGGCTGCAACTCACCCCTGCCGACATCTATTTTTTGCAAGAAACAATAGCGCGACGCCTATCTACGCCAAGGTCGACAACCGAGCGGAGCAAAGCCAAAATCGCCACCGCGGATGAAAATTGGCACTGCCATGCGACTGAGATCTCAACCAACTTACAACTGCATCTCGCACTCGGACCTAATGTGCACAGAACCTCGTGGCGACACGGCAATGCCATTCTGTCCCCTTACCCACTGGCTCCAGGCGGACGCTGGGACATTTCCGCTCATCGCTTTGAACAACGTGGACTATTAGTCGCACGGATGACCGTCAACCAACGCTCAATCATCTTACTGTGCGTGCACCTGGCCCTGACCCGTGCTGCGCGCTTACGGCAAATGGAATGGGTCGCTCATTGGATTACGCACGAGGCGCCTACCGGTCCCTTAATTCTCGCTGGCGACTTTAATGACTGGAAAAGCGATTCGCTTCCTATTTTTAATCCTCTGGGTCTAAGCGAAGTCGCGATGACGCTCGGGCAAGCGGCAAAAACATTTCCCGCTTTTTCGCCAACCTTAGCGCTCGACAAAATGTTCGTGCGTGAACTCATTCCCGTCGAACTCGTACCCGCCGCCAAAGCGGCTTGGTTATCAGACCACTTGCCGTACATTGCGCGCTTGCGTCTTGAGCCGCTCGGTGCCCGCTAGACAGAAAAAATAGAGCTAAAAACGCACTTTTAGGGAACGAGAATCACTCTTATTTCCAATTAAGAGTAGAATGAAGCCTAGCCTACTTGAGGGGCTATTTGTTGTTATCCGCGACCGATTTATCATGAGTAATCTGACCCAACAAACTGTATTAAGTATCCACCATTGGACCGACACGCTTTTCAGCTTCACCTGTACGCGCGATCGCGCTTTTCGTTTTGAGAATGGTCAATTCACCCTAGTAGGCCTTGAGATTGACAACAAACCCCTGGTGCGCGCCTACAGCATGGCCAGCGCCAACTATGAGGAAACTTTAGAGTTTCTGTCAATTAAAGTGCAAGATGGCCCGCTGACTTCACGCTTACAACATTTGAAAGTGGGCGATCCAGTTTATATCAGCAAAAAATCAACCGGGACGCTGATTGCTGATTCTCTATTGCCCGGTTCTACCCTCTGGTTATTATCAACCGGCACCGGGCTGGCACCGTTCATGAGCATTATTAAGGACCCCGAGATCTACAGCCGCTATAAACGCATCGTACTGACTCACACTTGCCGCTTTATCGATGAATTGGCTTACAAAGAATACATTACCCAGTCGTTGCCGCACGATGAACATATTGGCCAGCTGATTCGAGATCAACTAGTCTATTACCCAACGGTCACACGTGAGTCTTTCCACAATCGTGGCCGTATTACGGATTTAATTCAAGAGGGCAAGCTCTTTGAGGATGTGGGGTTACCCCCCTTCTCCATTGAACATGACCGTTTAATGTTATGTGGCAGCCCACATATGCTCAAGGATACACGCGCCTTGCTTAAAGAAATGGGCTTTACCGAAGGTACCCATTCGCAACCTGGCCATTACGTGGTTGAACGGGCATTCGTTGGTTAAGCTTCACTCTATCTTGGAACTGCATCATGCATAGTACTACTGTGCGCACTGCGCTATGCCGCGCCCTCACCACGGTCATTTTGCTGCCCACTACAGCCCTAGCTAATGAGCACGCCCCACTACCGAGCGCGGTAGGTCTGACTTCAGTGGCGCAGACTATCGCTTGGCTGATTGCCGTGATTGGGCTTGCCTATGCTTGCGCATGGGCCGCCCGCCGCTTTGGCATGCGCGCACCGCTACGACGTTCAGGCTTAATCAAAGTCTTAAGCAGTACCGCTCTTACACCCAAAGAAAAAGTGATGGTCGTTGAAATAGGTAATACCTGGCTGGTCCTGGGCGTAGCAGCAGGCAGCGTACGCACGCTGCATACAATGCCAGCCAACAACGATGCCGCAGAAACGGTTCTACCTTGAGGGGGAAAGATCAAAAACTGGGCAGATGTTACTATGCGCTCTATTGTAGATAACCCATTTAATTTCCCCTGAATGGGCAGCATCGGACGGTGCAATCGCAACTCGTGGCAGTGGTACTCACGAGTCATAAAAGCAGGGCAGGCGAACTCGCGCATTCACTCATGTTTATCAGCTGCGTTGCTACTACCCAGCCCGTCAGAAAAGCCGGACCACACTCGACAATCAAAAAATCAGTTGATTACGTTAGCCCCCAGTTTGACGCACTCTCCTTGATGCTTTCCATACCGCGCCGAATCCAGACTGAGGCAATCTCGTGGAGGAAGGCTGAGAGCCTGTCTGCAGGTGCCTTCGCTGATTTTTCCAGCTTCCCTTTGTTGACGGACACGGGCCTGAAGTCGTTGCTTAATGGAGTCATAATTGCCCTCCGACCTCAGTATGTCGATGTTCTCAAAGCCTTGCCACTGGACCGGATTCGCGCGGTCGCGCACATCCACGATGTCCAGCGATAAACTTGGGCCAAAAAGATTATGCAATTGCTGGAGCGAATCAGGCAGTCCTCCGACGATGCTTGAAATGGTGTGAATGCTTGAGCCGCGACCTATTTCATTAAAGCGCTGCACGGTTTTGTCAAAAGCGTCCTCGACACGCGCGTGCACGACAATAATCTTCGGCTGATATCCTGCGTCAAGCACCTTCTGGATTTTGTCGCGACTGACGTCAAAATTTGCCATCTGTCCTTCGAACAACATAACTACATCTTTCGGAAGCTCTGCCGTTTTCAGAACCATGGACGTTTTTCCCGAACCGGGTGACCCAGTCAGGAAATATACAGTGGTGCGTTCGCTTTCACGAGGCGTCTGTAAATTTTCAACAAAAAGAGCTGTCGCTAGCGCGGCGGCAGTGCGGTGAATCGGGTTGTGGTACCGTCTACGCGACTCCCATGACGCCGCATAGACTGCAAATATCTCCTTGAACAGGTCGGAGTTCACATATCGCCCCTCGAACGATCTTGCATCGTTCCGATACGCGTTGATAAATTTTTCCGGCGCGGCCTTTGCCGCTCGAATCGCGTCTTCCTGTACCTGGTGGCGGTCCGGCGCATCGAAATTGAAGTACGGGATATTTTCTAGCTTGACGCCGTTACGGTTTCGATGTGCCGTGAGCATACTGGTATGCGACATTACGCCAGGCAGCACAGTAATCTCTGTCTGCGGCAGATCACGTTGTGTTTGAATGTCCTGTGCGATTACCTCTGGCATTGGCACAATCTGCGCGCACCCTAAAAATGACCACGCGATCAGCCAAGTTGTCACGATGCGCATGTAGGACTGCGCCAAGCCAACTGTGTTCATAGCACCCTCAGAACATTCTGTTTTATTAGTTGCCTTTTCAAGTTTTTGCGAGCCGTACGCGCCCTCCGCATTGGCTCGCGCATTCCCGCTGACCCGACTCACACTCGCCCCCAGTGCGTTGAGCTTGACCTTCATGCGCTCGTAGCCGCGGTTCTGCTCAGATAAGCCCATTGCTTTGCGGGCTAACCTATCGGCTTCTTCCCCTTCACCTTGGTTACGCTCAAAGAGGCTGAATTCGCTATAAACCTCTGCAAGCATTTGATCGATCTCGGCTTGCGTAAAAAAATTCTGATAACGTATATGATCAAGTAAGGCTTCAGCTTGTTGATAAGCTTTCCTGATCTCAATAGGCTCTTTAAGCCATTGATGCCATTCAACACTTCTCTTATACTCTTCAAGGTACCCTAATACCTCCTCTCGCATCTGAGCAGTCGGTACATTTATTGGCTGCTGTGGCATTTGTGGTATAGCGCTAAAGGATTGTCCCCCGATTCTTAAAAGCAACATACTTTTCCCCTTTATAGATTTTATTTTGACGCGTTCGCTTATCGCATACGCCTCATAGATTATTTCAGAGCGCATTTTAGCAAGTAGTTTTTTGCTTAAAACATCACCCTGAGCGGAGTGTGGCTAAACACCTATGTTTCGCGGCGGGCAGTGTCTTCTTTTTCACCCGAAACATTTCAAGATGTCAAAAAATAGAGAGGAGGTCAAGTCCGATAATTGCGATTATCAACCTTGCATTTGTTTCGCTAAAAACGTTTTTTTAGATTTACACTAAAAGTTTTAGGGACAGATTCAGAATTCAGACGAAAACGTACAATAGCCGCCCCGCACATCATAATAATCAATGACTTGTGCGATCTCCTTTTTGACTCTAATCGCCGCGAAACAGAGTTTATGCCGAGCCTCACGCAGCAAGGCTAACCGGGACACTAGTGTACTTTGCGATCCGTTTTCTGAGACGACCTCAATTAGCCCCCTAAACAAATCGCTTTTGGAGATTTAGAGAAAAATAGCCGCGGTAAAGAGGGCTAGCCCTTCTTACAGTAGAAGAAAAATGCAGAGGCACACAAGGCGCAATAAATAATGTAAGTTGCCGCATAAGCTTGCACCGCCCCAAGCGCACCGCCAGCCGGAATCAACCCGTGCGAAAAGAGTAAGAGCAAACCAAACTGGCTGATTTGGGCTAGCACGCCAAGGCTCAGCGAAGCCCGAGCAGTGACTAGATAAGCGAACACGTAGGCGCTTATCTTGAACGCATCGCCGCTCAACTGCCAGGCGAAAAGATCACGCATCGACCTAAATTCAACAGAAAAGAATAATCCAATCACACTATCGCGCAGCAGCCACAGACTCAAACTGACGGCGACTGCTAGCGGGAACAAAAAGCGCTGCGCGCGGCCGATTTCGTGCGCGACGTCTTGCTTGGTTTTTTGCTTGGAGAGCACTGGCAGCAAATAGACCGTGAAGGGTGCCGTAATCAATTGCAGATACGCCTCCGATATGCGGTTCATTCCTTGCCAAATGCCGACTTCATCCCAACCGTAATGCACCGCCAGCAACTCTCTTATGGCGGTATAGGCGATCGGCAGCGAGATCGCCGTCAGGATCATCATCGCCGTAAATTTAAGCAAGTTACGCGCGAGCCTTCCATCCCAGGTTAGCTGCAGCCCGTTGCGCGGCACGATGCCACTTTTGCACAGCATAATCCCTGCCGGCAATGCTAATAACGCCGGTATCAAAGCGAGTCCAATCAGGGCCCCCTGGTAACCACCGCAACGAAACGCAATCCAGTATGCCCCGAGGCCGAGCAAACTGCCGCTAATCATCGATAACGCCGTCCTTTTCGCATCGGATCGGCCTTTCAAGATGGCCAGAAAAAATTGAGCGCAGGCCATGCCTAACTGAATTAAAGCGATCGCCCGCAGCACGCCCTGGAAGTCTTTAGAGCCAAATAGCAGTTCGCTCAGCGGAACTGCGGCCAAGATCAACAGCAGCGCCAGCAAACTCGAGCAACCTAACACCAGAGCAGCAGCGGTACCCAGCAGGCGGCACAAACGGACTGGATCGTGCTGAAACTCAGCGACATATTTGGTCACGCCATTGTGAATGCCTGCGCCCGAGAGCGCACTTAAGACCGCGACCAGCGCCATAAAGTTCCCGGCACGGCCCACGCCATCTGGGCCAAAAGCCATTGCCAGCCACTTAATGAGTAGCAAATCCACGGCAATTTTAATTAGGGTGGCCGCCGCCGACCAGCCTAATGCCCGCGCTAGAGATACTTTAGGCAAAGAGGCTCACAACAGCGCTTATCATCGCGGCACGGTGACTACCTTGCACACCGACATCTCTTTTTGTTGGGCAATCATTCAGTGGCACCACGTCTATCTCCTTTTTTGTACTTAATGCGCCGCGATCGCTATTTTTTGTTCTGCGCGGGGCAAGAAGATTTAACCTCTGACTACTTGTATCCCATGCATGTAGGCTAAGCTACACCACGAGAAAGCAGAAATTGTAGCAGAGCAAAAATGTGGTGGTGGAGTATCGTCAGGATTCTTGCCTAAATATGCAATAATTATTTTCGCAGATTTTCAATCTGTACTTTTTGGCGAATCTATTGCTATCCATTTAACGGATAAAGCACCTATTGGAGGCGTAGATACGGCCGCTGATTTAGAGCGCGTACGGGCTTTGTTTAAGCAGGGTAGAACCTTCGCTTGACAAAACAGCAGCGTGAATTTTACAAAAAGTCTACAACTTCCCTGGCTTCTTTAAAATATCACGCTGCGTCTTGACCCGCACTAGCTCTGTTCAGAGCGACTGATTTAAACCCAGCCTAAGAACTTCCAGTAAGTTTGCGAGAAAACCAGCAACAGGGCATAGCCAATCAAGGTCATCACAAACCCTACTTTGGTAAATTGTCGAGTCGTAAAAGTATTGGTCGCCAAGCAAACCATATTCTGCGGAGCGTTAATTGGCAAAATAAAACCAAAGCTCACGGTAAAGCCTAGCAACATCGTCAAACCCATTCGATTAAAATCGCCAGGCACCGTCTGCAGCACAGCAATTAAGATCGGCAGCATGGCTGAAGTCAATGCCGTCGCACTCGCAAACCCTAGGTGAATCACAATTAAAAATAGGCTGAGCACGGCAAATATTAGGCCGGGGCTCAGCACGTCCAGCCCTGTATACTGCACCACTTGATCCCCTAGCCACTGACCTGCGTGGGTGGTTAATAAGGCCGTCCCTAGGCTAATGCCAATGCCAAATACAATCAGCGTACCCCAAGGCGTTCGTGATTCAAGCGTTTTCCAATTCATCACGCCAATCCGGGGCATCAGCAAAAGAGCCAGTCCGGCAAAAGTGACTGAGGTCGTATCAAATGAGTGTAACTTACCTTCAGTTGACCAAAATGCCAGCAGCGTCAACGAAATCAGCAGCAAGCGCTTTTGGGCAGAGGTCATCGGACCCAATTCCGCCAATGATCGGCGCACCGCTTCAGCGCCCCCGGGAATGCTCTCTGTTTCTGGCGGCAACATTTTACGTACGACGTATAACAGAATGACGGACATCACAATGGCCCACGGCAAACCGGCAATCAACCATTCGCCCCAAGTCACACGTTGCCCAAGGATACGCTCCATAAAACCGATGGTCAGTAAATTCTGCGCCGCGGCGGTTTGAATCGCAATATTCCAAATACCAATGCTTTGCGCTACCACAATCATAATGCCAGCGGCAATATTAGAGCGTCGGTCCAAACCAAAGGCGGACACGACGCCAAGCATAATCGGCACCATACATGCCCCCCGCGCAGTCGCGCTGGGTACCACTAATGACAGCATCGCCGTCACCAACACCGTGCCAATCATAATCCGCTGGGTGCTGGAACCAATCTTGGACAATGTCACCAGTGCGATGCGCTTATCAAACCCGGTCGACGTCATGCCGGCAGAAATAAACAGCGCCGCCGCCACTAGCGCCAAGGCGCGATCGGAAAAACCCGCCAAGGCCATTGAGAGAGCGCCCGCTGTACCATAAGCCAGAGTCGCATCGTCTACCCGGGGCGCCGCGCCAATCAAAAAAGCAATCAGCACCGTAATCAACACCGCACTCACCTCATATGTCACCGCCTCGGTGATCCAGACAATCACCGCGAACGCTAAAATTGCCAACATCCGCTGGCCAGCCACTGGCAGGCCAGGCAAAGCAGGCATTAAAACTAAGCCAAGGAGCACAATAGAGGCTGCAATCAGACCAAAAGAAATAGGAAAAGACCACTTACTAGGAGCGGCTACGGGGGGGTTAGTCATTCTGTTTCCTTTTAAAACCACGCGTCACAATCAACGCTAAACTTGGATTGCAATTATTCGGCACAGCAGAATTTTATACCAGCTCATATTTTTTGAGTTTTCTGAATGCTGCATGCAGGTCTTTTTTCTGCTAGCAATGCGCGAAATTTTTTGCACACGGCACCGATCGACGTCCTCCAAGGCCCATCTATAACATGGGTTTAGCTCGCATTTTTTCCATCCATCTGTGGAATTGGCCACTTTAATTGCCTGATTTACGCTAAAATATATATGGAGCTTTTAAGGGTGCTGTGCGTTAAGAAAGCGCCTGCTTTTAGTCAAAATTTAATCACTTTATAGAGTCATATGGTTGAGCTGAACGCCTTAATCCTTGCACGAATTCAATTCGGCTTCACCATTTCATTCCATATCATCTTCCCAGCATTAACGATTGGCCTCGCCAGTTATCTAGTTGTGCTTGAAGGCTGGTGGCTGCGCACCCGCAAACCAGTGTATCAAGATCTGTATCATTTTTGGTTAAAGATTTTCGCCATTAATTTCGGCATGGGCGTGGTTTCTGGCCTAGTCATGGCATACCAATTTGGCACTAATTGGAGCTATTTTTCAGCGTTTGCAGGCGGTGTCACTGGCCCCTTGCTGGCCTATGAAGTGCTCACTGCGTTCTTCCTTGAGGCCGGGTTTTTAGGCGTAATGATGTTCGGCTGGAACCGGGTCGGCCCAGGCTTGCATTTTCTGTCAACGATCATGGTAGCGCTTGGCACCTTGGTGTCGGCCACTTGGATTATCGCCTCCAATAGCTGGATGCATACGCCTGCAGGCTATGAAATTGTGAATGGCAAAGTCGTGCCAACCGATTGGCTGCAGGTTATTTTTAATCCATCCTTCCCCTACCGGCTAGTGCACATGGGCGTGGCCGCCTTCCTGGCCACGGCGCTCTTCGTCGCCGCAGTCGGAGCCTGGCACCTGTTACGCGGCCGTCAACAGCCCGCCATCCGCAAAATGTTTTCAATGGCGCTTTGGATGGCCTTGTTGGTCGCGCCCCTACAAGCAATCATTGGCGATTTTCACGGTCTCAATACGCTTAAGTACCAACCCGCCAAAATCGCGGCGATCGAAGGACACTGGGAAAATCACGCCGGCCCAGGCATGCCGCTTACCTTGTTCGGCTGGCCAGATATGAGCCGCGAAGAGACGCGCTACGCCATTCAAATTCCCCGTTTAGGCGGCTTAATCTTGGCGCATAGCTGGGATGGTCAAGTTCCAGGTTTAAAAGAATTTGCCCCACAAGACCGGCCCAATGCCACGATTGTGTTCTGGAGCTTCCGCACGATGGTCGGCTTGGGCGTTTTAATGATTGCGCTAGGGGTCTGGGGATTTTATTTGCGCTGCCGCAACCGCCTGTACCACTCTCGTGCATTTTTGCGCTTTGCCTTATGGATGGGGCCGACAGGGATTATCGCCATTCTCGCCGGCTGGTACACCACTGAAATTGGACGCCAACCTTGGACGGTCTATGGTGTGATGCGCACCGCCGACGCGGTCTCTACGCATAGCGCATTGCAACTAGGCATTTCTTTAGTGCTCTTTGTGTTGGTCTATCTAGTCGTATTTGGGGCTGGCATCGCCTATATGATGCGCTTAGCTAAAATAGGACCGATCCTCAACGAAGGCAAAGAGGAGAATCTTGGCGGGCCAGGTCAGCTACATCAACCGATGCGGCCACTTTCCGCTGCACCCGCAGTTTTAGAAGATGAGGCGCACAATGCTGATCCAAAAAACTAATCCAGAAACCTCTTTTCAATCTATTTGAGTATCATGGGTATCGATCTTCCGCTCCTTTGGGCCATTATTATTTTATTTGGTGTCATGATGTACGTCATCATGGACGGCTTTGATTTGGGCATCGGCATTCTCTATCCTTTTTTTAAAAGGAAGGAAGACCGCGATGTCATGATGAATACCGTAGCGCCCGTTTGGGATGGCAATGAAACCTGGCTGGTACTCGGCGGAGCAGGCTTGCTGGCGGCTTTTCCGATTGCTTATGCAGCCATTCTGAGCGCTTTTTATCTGCCACTTATTTTTATGCTGATTGGCTTAATCTTTCGCGGCGTCGCGTTTGAGTTTCGCTTCAAAGCAGCAGAACACGAGCAACATTTCTGGGATAAAGCTTTTATCGGTGGCTCAATTGCCGCCACCTTCTTCCAAGGCGTCACCTTAGGCGGCTTTATTCATGGCATTGAGCCAGTCGATGCCTATACCGGCGCTTACACCGGCGACGATATCCTGCACTGGCTTACGCCATTTTCAGTTTTTACGGGTTTGGGATTAGTGGCCGCTTACGCGTTACTAGGCAGCACTTGGCTCATCATGAAAACCGATGGTGAGCTACAACAACGTATGCGCGCTCTGACCCGCCCACTGGCCTGGATTTTGCTCGCCGTTATCGTGGTCCTTAGTGTCTGGACTCCGCTGACACATGACGCAATTGCACACCGCTGGTTTAGTTTGCCCAATTTATTTTATTTCTTACCGGTTCCACTATTAGTCGCGCTGACTATATATCATCTGCTGCGTACCGTTAAAGATGCGCATGCTGCGCCATTCTTACTCACCTTGGTGCTAATCTTTTTGGGCTATAGTGGACTTGGCATTAGCCTGTGGCCAAACATTATTCCACCCAATATCACTATTTGGCAGGCCTCTTCTTCTAGCCAAAGCCAAGGCTTTGCACTGATTGGCACGCTACTTATTCTACCCATCATACTGCTTTATACCGCATGGAGCTATTACGTCTTTCGCGGTAAAACACGTCACGGCGATGGTTATCATTAATGAGTAACGCCTCTGATCCTAGCAAATTACCGCCACCACACCCGATAAGCAGGCCAAGCTTAGGAGGATGGTGCAAAAAACTCGGTTGGTTTATTTTGCTATGGACAGTCAGTGTATTAGCCCTAGGCGCGGTCGCTTATTTATTTCGCATCCTTATGCGCGCGGCGGGTTTAAGCACGACTTAAAGCCAAAGCCACTTCGCTGTGCGACGCGGAACGCGAAGCCGGTAGTGGCGGATTGCTAATCCCGTGATAAGTAAAAACCAATGAGAACTTTACCGCATCGGTCTTATTTGGCCCTGCCGAGTGCAACGTATTGCAATGAAAAAACACCACGTCCCCGGCTTCTAGCTCTGTAGAACAAGCGGTATCGATCAATTCAATATTTTCTGGCGACTCGGCACGAAAAAATTTCGCCTGATCAAAACGCTCCGCGGATAACTTCAAACGCTGAGATTTAGGCACTAGCCAAAGCGCTCCATTCTCGACTTTTTCAGGGCCGAGGGCGAGCCACACAGAGATCAGGTCATCGCGCTTAAATGACCAATAACGAGCATCTCGATGCCAGCCAGTTAAGCTGCCGTACGCTGGATGCTTGGTCATGACACAGTTATGATGCACACGTGACAAAACTGCCCGCTCACCAAAATACATTTCCATCCAAGCCGCGATCTCTGGCGACCCGGCCCATTGCCGAAATAATCCATCACGACCATACGCATCCAACAACCGACGCACGGTTTCTCCGCCTACCGCCTGCCGCGATGCTGGAGCACCGGGATAACTCAAATCCGCCTCATATTCAAGCGGCGCTGCATTGGCGGCAAGTTGCGCCTCAGCCACCCCTCTAATCGCCGCACAACGCTTGGCATCGACCAAGCCACGCACCACCACAAACCCTTCTTCGCGCAGCACTGCAATCTGTCGCTCTAAGTTCAAATTTTCGACCATCGTCTATTCGCCCACACCAAAATTTAGATTATGACTGCCTTTGGACACATTTGGCCAAGCTATCAACTATACTGAAAAAGTAACCTCAAATAAACGGAGGCAATGATGAAAGGTTTCACGCTCAATGATCTCATTTTGCTGCTCCCACTCGCTTTAGCGGGCGCAATTATGCTTGGCTCAATTCCGGTTGCCTCCAAATTAAAATTAACCAGCTTGCGTATCGCGGGGGCCCTACTTGGAGCTTTGTTTGGCCTGATCTTTATTGAGGGATTGCCTGCTTTAGTATAGCCCGGGATAATGTCGGCATGACTTTATCCGAAACCTTAAATGCACCGTCTTATTTAATTGGGATTGATGGCGGCGGCACCAGCACGCGGGTACTGTTAGCCGATGTACATAGTACGGTCCTTGCCCAAGCGACTGGGGGACCTTCGGCACTTGGGCTAGGGGTTCATGCTGCTTGGCAGGAGGTAACGGCGCTCTGCACCGTTGCTTTTAAGCAAATCGGCCAACCTCTCAACTGGACTCGATGCGCAGTAGGCTGTGGTCTCGCCGGAGTTGACAATTCGGGGTGGCGCACCCAATTCATCGCACAAGCGCCTTTATGCCAAGCGCTGACGGTTGAAACAGACGGTTATACAACCCTGCTTGGCGCCCATAGCGGCCAGCCTGGCGTGATTATCGCCCTCGGCACGGGCAGTGTAGGCGTGGCACTCAATGCGCAGCGCCAGCGCAAAATAATCGGCGGTTACGGCTTTCCTTCCGGCGATGAAGCCAGTGGCGCAGCATTAGGTTTACGGCTTGCGCAACACGCGCAACAGGCATTGGACGCGCGTACTGTGCACGATGCATTTGCGACCGCGATCCTGAGCGCGATTGGCGCAGATGACCGGGAGAGTATGCTCACCTGGTTAGGCAACGCCAAGCAAACACAATACGCTGCGTTAGCGCCGCTGGTTTTTGCTCACGCCAACCACTCATTTGCACAAACACTGCTGATCAGTGCTGGCGATGAAATCGCCAAGATGATCGAGGCGCTTGACCCAACCGGCACTTTACCCGTTGCGCTATGCGGCGGACTGGCAGCCGCCTTGGCCCCATATGTACCCATCACCCACAGCGCGCGCTTACGGCCGGCGCAAGGCAATTCCGCACAAGGCGCATTACGGCTCGCATTATGTCAGATTAGTGCTGATTTTCACTTTTTTAAATAATCTTTTTGTGAGATCATTTATACTCTATTTTTATTTTAATATAAGGGAAAGCAAGAGATGCCCACTTATCAGGCTCTACAACTTCAAATTGAGCAATTGCAAACACAAGCGCAAGAGGCCCGGAAAAGGGAATTGACTGCTGTTATCGCTGAAATCAAGCAGAAAATAATCGATTACGATTTAAACCTTTCAGATCTAGGACTCATAAGTTCTAAGCGAACCCAAGCCAGTGCCAAAGCGCCACTACCTCCTAAATATAAAAATCCACGCACAGGCCAGACCTGGAGCGGCCGTGGTAAGCCACCCAATTGGATTGCTGGTAAAAATAAAGAGAAATTCCTGCTTTAATTTTTCTAAATCTACGATAAAAGTATCCATTATGCGCATGCAATTGCACGCGTAATGGATACATGCTCGCCTCGCAAATGACCGTGATTTGACGATAAAATCTCTGGATTAACGGCGCTCTTATGCAATCAATTCGGCCCGACTGGTATTAACCAACAAGGCCGTCCGCTTTATCTCCGGTAAATCAGCACAGGTCACCCTCCTACGAGTTTTATAGCGCTCTTTCGCAACCTTATTTAGCTAACGCAAGCCAAACGTTACACTTGCGCTAATCGCCGTAGTGCCGCTTGCAGTTCTGTCGGCGCATAGGCCGCGAGGACTTCTTTCACAGCGATTTCAAGCGTCGGCAGATGGGCGCGCAAGATCTCTTGTTTAACCACAAGTAGCTGGCTAGGATGGGTTGAAAATTCAGTTAAACCCATACCCAGCAATAAACGGGTAAATGCAGGGTCACCCGCCATTTCACCGCACACTGACACCGAGACACCGGCTTGCTTTGCTTGCCGCAAAGTATGAGCAATTAAATGCAAGACCGCCGGATGCAACGGATCATACAAATGGGCGACCGCGCTGTCAGAGCGATCAATCGCCAGCGTATATTGAATCAGATCGTTCGTGCCAATTGACAAAAAATCAAAATGCTTTAAAAAAAGCTGGACCGCAAGTGCTGCCGCCGGAATTTCGATCATGGCGCCAAGTTTAAGTTCTGAACTATAAACCAGCCCGGCCTCATCGCATTGACCTTTGGCTTTTGCAAGTAAATCGAGCGTTTGTGCGATCTCTTGCGCATGCGCCAGCATTGGGATGAGTAATTTCACCGGCCCAAAAGCCGAGGCCCGTAAAATAGCGCGTAACTGGGTCAGAAACATCTGTGGCTCGGATAAACTCCAACGAATCGCCCGTAGACCGAGCGCCGGATTAACCGTATCCTCAACCTCGCGCATATCAAGCAATTTATCCGCGCCCACATCAATGGTACGAATGGTGACAGGCAAGCCTTTCATCGCCTCAATCACCCGCCGATAGGCATCAAATTGCTCTTCTTCATCGGGTAGCGCATGCTGATTATGCATGTACAAAAACTCAGTCCGAAAAAGGCCAATGCCCACTACCCCGGCAGCCAGTGCAGCGCCCGCATCCTCAGGGAGTTCAATATTTGCATAAAGTCCGATCGGCGTGCCATCTAGGGTTTGCGTCGGCGAGAATTTAAGTCTTTGTAGTTTGCGTTGCTCCAGCGTTTTTTCGCTTTGCCGATAGATATATTCTTCCAGCACAATCGGCGGAGGATCAACAATAACCACGCCTCGCTCGCCATCTACAATGATCAGATCATCTTGGCGAATCAAAGAACTGGCCTGTTGCACACCAATTGCGGCCGGAATGCCTAAGCTGCGCGCCATAATTGCCGTATGTGAAGTCCGCCCACCCAAATCTGTCACAAAGCCATGAAAAACTTGGGCTTTAAATTGCAGCATGTCGGCCGGCGCGATATCGTGCGCCACAATAATCATTTCACCATGGTCAGCCGTGCTGGCGGCTTTATCGGCAATCGCCGCCACGGCAAAGGATGAGCCCGCCAAGGCTTTTAATACACGCTCGACAACTTGCTCAATATCCGCCTTACGCTCACGTAGATATTCATCTTCAATCTCATCGAAATGGCGTCCCAAACGCTCAAGCTGCTCCATCAATGCCCATTCAGCGTTGTAGTGGCGGGTACGAATCAAATCAACGGTGGCTTCGGCCAGCATTGCATCGCGCAAAATCAATGTGTGCAGATTGACGAATGCACTCATTTCGCTCGGCGCATCTGGTGGCAATTCTGCACATAAAATCTCGAGCTCGCGCTGGGCCGCATCTTGCGCCGCGCAAAAGCGCGCGACTTCAGCTTCGAGCTGGTCCGGATCAATAAAATAGTGATCCACTTCAAGCGCGGTGGCCGCTATCAGATAAGCCCGTCCGATCGCGATACCGCTGGATATGGGAATTCCATGCAGCATAAAAGACACGCGAATCTCCTAAGGTAACCTTTTTGTTTTGATGTGCGAACGATTTAACAACCGACTACCCCCCTTCGTCAAACTTGTCTGCGACCAATGCTAGCAGCGCTGCCATTGCCTCGGCTTCATCCACCCCGTCTGCTTCAATTAATACGGTACTACCGATGCCAGCCGCCAACATCATAACGCCCATAATACTCTTAGCATTAATCCGGCGACCGTTACGCGTGATCCAGATTTGACATTGGTAACGCGCAGCAAGTTGCGTCAGTTTGGCAGAAGCGCGTGCGTGCAGGCCCAGTTTATTAACAATGATGGTTTCTTGTTGCAGCATGGTACTCGGGTTGGTAAAACTCAGATAAAGATGAAGTGGGTGGTAAAGGACCCGAGGGCATAGTGATCGCTTGGATACCTTTTGCGCCACCCGCTAGCGCTTTCTCAGCCAGCTGATCAAGTGGGGTTGTACGATAGCAAACAGCCCGTACCAGCATCGGCAAATTAACCCCGGCCAGCACTCGTACCTGGGGCAGGTGGATCAAATGACTCGCAATATTGGCCGGCGTTGCCCCGAAAAGATCCGTCAGCACCAGCGCGCCATTGTCCTTGATTAAGCAAGACAGTTCATTGTGCGCGACGGCAAGTAGCTCTGCTGGATCGCTATCGGGGACAACATCAATCGCCCCAATGCGCGTCGGCAGCTCACCATAAATATGCGACAGGCAGCATTTTAAAGCGCCCGCGAGCGGAGCATGTGCGATGATTAGAATACCTGCCATATCAGCCTAAAGTAGAAGACCCTATGCCTATGCAATACTGTAGTCGAGTGCAAAATACCATTTATAACCAGCCTAGCATATACTAATATACATATGATAATGCACTTTGTGGCGAATCCTTAAAGGGCATTCGTGCCCGTTTCGCCAGTGCGAATACGGATTGCTTGTTCGATCGGCGCCACAAAAATTTTGCCATCGCCGATTTTTCCTGTGCGTGCCGTGCGCTCAATGGCGTCAATCACCTGCTCAACGAGTTCTTTCGACACGGCAATCTCAATTTTGACTTTCGGCAAAAAATCGATCACATATTCAGCGCCACGATATAATTCCGTATGCCCTTTCTGTCGGCCAAAGCCTTTAACTTCGGTCACGGTGATCCCAGAAATACCAATTTCTGATAAGGCTTCACGCACTTCATCGAGTTTAAATGGCTTGATGATTGCGGTAATCCATTTCATTAAAAACTCCGTCAAAAACCAAAAAAATATTTGTCTAGCCTAAATGGCTAATTCGTACCCAATAGACTTAAGTATACGAGGCATTCATGCTACAGTCGTCTTATCTAAGCGTGATGTATCTGCATTACGCCGATACTGAACGGTGACTAGTATGGCATATCATTCATTTCCATAGCGCAGTCATTGCGTCATTCATCTTTCCTTTTTTACGCACAGCCTCTGTGCATTGCTCCGAGGTCACACTATGAAACCTAGCGAACTCTTTCAAGACTTGCAGGCGAAAATTTCTGATTTACTTAAAAATTCACCCGTCAAAGATATTGAACACAATCTAAAAGCCATGCTCACGCAAGGCTTTGCTAAACTAGACCTGGTCACGCGTGAAGAGTTTGATATTCAAACACAAGTCCTCGCCCGCACCCGAGCAATACTTGAAGAGCTTGAGTTGCGCGTGACTCAGCTTGAGCGCGAGCTCAATTTGGCTAAAACAGATTAAACCAGTATCTGGAAATAAGGTATGTCGCTTGCCGTGGTTCACAGCCGCGCACTCACGGCGGCAAGCGCACCTGAAGTCACCGTTGAAGTGCATTTGGCCAATGGCTTGCCTGCCTTCTCTATTGTCGGCTTGCCCGAACTTGAGGTGCGTGAAAGCCGAGAGCGGGTGCGCGCAGCGCTGCAAAATTCTGGTTTTACATTTCCGGTGCGCCGCATCACGGTCAATCTAGCGCCGGCTGATCTGCCCAAACAATCTGGCCACTTTGATCTACCGATTGCGCTCGGTATTTTGGTCGCTAGCGAGCAACTACCCGCGGCGGCACTGCACACCCACGAATTTGCCGGCGAATTATCCCTGACCGGCGCTTTGCGGCCGATGCGCGGCGCTTTTGCCATGGCATGTGGACTTGCGGCCCAAGCCGCAAAAGCTAATCCATCGTCCGCAGCGCCCGTGCACCTCTACTTGCCGCTAGGCTGCGCGGCTGAAGCCGCGCTCGTGCCTACGATTGCGGCTTTTGGGGCGCCTGATCTGCGCACCTTATGCGCTCATCTAGCTGGCTTGCTGAGCCCTCCTCTGCTACCGCTTAAGCCAGTTGAGGCAATATCTTCCGCCATCCCCCCCGATATGGCAGACATTATCGGCCAAAGTACCGCCAGACGTGCGCTTGAAGTGGCTGCAGCTGGCGCTCACCATATTTTGATGATCGGCCCGCCTGGCTCCGGAAAATCTATGCTCGCCACCCGTCTTGCCAGTATTTTGCCGCCAATGTCCAATCAAGAAGCGTTGGCCTCTGCGGCCTTATTAAGTGCCAGCGCTCTAGGCTTCACACCGGCACAATGGCGCTGTCGACCGTTTCGTGCGCCACACCATTCGGCCACGGCTACCGCCCTAGTCGGTGGTGGCAATCCGCCTCGGCCAGGAGAAATTACGCTAGCGCATCATGGCGTATTATTTTTAGATGAATTACCGGAATTTAACCGGTGCGCATTGGAAATGCTGCGAGAACCCCTAGAAACCAGCTCCATCACCCTCTCACGCGCATCGCATCAGGCTGAATTTCCTGCTGCCTGCCAATTAATCGCAGCCATGAACCCTTGTCCTTGTGGCTGGCTGGGTGACCCAAATGGACGATGTCACTGCTCGCCAGAAAATACTGCTCGCTACTGGCGCAAATTATCCGGGCCGCTGCTGGATCGCATTGATCTACAGATTGAAGTGCCCGCGCTGACGCCCGCCGAATTAGCCGAACGGACTACACTATCCTCTGAAGCAAGCGCCACCGTCGCCGCCCGGGTGGTCACAGCGCGTTCGCGCCAACTCACGCGACAACAGCAACCCAACCGCTTTCTAAGTGGCCGTGAAATCGACACCCTATGCAGGCCAGACCCGGCCGGAGAAACTTTATTGCGCAGCGCAAGCTCTCGCTTTGGCTGGTCAACCCGAACTTATTACAGTGTCCTCAAAGTCGCACGGACGATTGCCGATCTCGCTGACGTTAAAATGCTCGATGCTTCTCATATAGCCGAAGCCATTCAGTATCGCCGGGTATTCAAATAGGGTTGGAAACTGGAAAAATGATGGTCGAGTAACCATCATTCATGCTTTACAATTTGCGTTATGAATATTTTTCAGCGCCTTTGCCCTCACCGCCGGCTGATCGCCTACGTTATCGCATCAGTCATCGCCACCATCCTTGGCTGCGCTGCGTGGCTCGCGTTCAATTCGACTCCGCATGTGCCTCATGCGACATTTACCCTTCTTTCTGGCCAGAAAATTTCCACTGAGCAGCTTACAGGCAAAGTCTATCTGGTCAATTTTTGGGCCACGAGCTGTCCTAGCTGTATCCAGGAAATACCTACGCTAGTTAGCCTCCACAATGAATTCAAAGACCAAGGGCTCGAAGTGATCGCGGTTGCAATGAGCTACGACACGCCAAGTTATGTGAAAAACTATAGCCAAACACGCCAATTGCCGTTTAAAGTAGCCATTGATGATGGCCGCGCCGCTAAGCAATTTGGCAATATTCAGCTCACCCCCACTACTTTTGTGATTGATAAAAATGGGCGCATTTTGAAGCGCTATATCGGTACGCCAAACCCTCAAGAACTCCATCAGTTACTCAAGTCGGCATTACACTGAATCAGCCAGCTTATTGACGCACCTGCTCGATACAGGCCACGCGCTTTTTTACAGCATGCGTTTCAGTACTGCATGCAGCACAATCACGATAGCTCTGCGCATAGCGATTGAAAGTTTCACGCGCGGCATCAGGTGTTTGGTTGACTAGACTCTGAATAAATTCACCACTGCCGATTTCAAAATGTTGATAATCAATAGGCGAATCCCACTCTCCTCCCCACGTTATGAACCCGTGTCGTGCAAAAATCTCGACGACACTCTCAACCATCCCCGTTCGTGACTCTTTGTTTGAGCGCAGATCATTGCGATTGATATAAGCTTGAGCACTGGCTGCCGGTAATACCTTGGCATTGCCATCATTAGAGAACGAGATATACGGATTTTGCAGTGGGTTAATATCGATGGCAGCACCATAAGCATGTTTTGACCAGGAACTACCTTCGGTCATCCGGCGTCCATTGAACGCAGAAGTATTGTTATCCATCATCGCGGCTTCATCGTTACCTTGATAATTTTCCATCACAACCGATTGATGAATCGGGAAACGCCGTTCAAATAATTCTGTAAAAATTGCTTCCATCTGATCCGCTACGGCATCAAGCACAATGATATTACCTACGGCTGTAGCCCCTTCAAAATTAATATACTGAAAATTAACACGACATAGGCGTTTACAGCTTACAGGGTTAACAGAAGTTATCACGCCATGAGCGTGCATATTGGCGCACTCCCCTGCCGTGAGGGGAGTTACACCAGCCCCCACTTGAGTACTGAACAGGAGCGCCAGCCCAATCAAGATCAACATAAACGGACAAATCGTAAAACGCACAGTTCACCCTAGGCGGGAATATTAGATAATATCATCATGGGGTTGCTCTCGCCCCTGACCACAAAGGTAACATCGATTATATTGGGGCGATACAAATTTCCCAGAACACTCTTTAAAAGCAATTCAAATGTTTTCTACACGCTCCGTCCAACCCGCTATGCCGATTACAAGCACCCACCCTCTATCGCCAAAAGCCGCCTTGAAAAAGGCATTGGAGCAGCCTGAATCCCCTGCTGCGCTGGGCAATACGTTATTGAAAAATGCTTTTTTAGATGCAGCAAAAAGTGAGCGTTTTCAAACAGCTTATTTTAAAGAATTTGAAAAAACAGGACGATATATGTTTCGAGAAAGACTTCGTCAAAATGACATTTTTCAACATTGTCTATCACAACGTTTTAAACATGATATTGCTAATCAGCAAAAAATAAGCAAGCAGTCAGATACATTTTTGGAACACATGAAATTTTTCCCTACGGTTAATCAAAATGAGCGCGGGTCTGTCGACACTCAAATTACCCACATCATTTTGCATCATACGGCGACTAACAGTGCCGCCGAAACCGTGAAAATTATGGCTGATCATAATGTGAGTTCTCATTATTTGATTGACCGTGATGGCGCCTTGATATGCTTAGTTCCGGATAACTATCAAGCTTGGCATGCTGGCGTATCAAAGTGGCAGGAAATGAAAAATGTCAATTTTTGTTCAATTGGCATCGAACTGGTTAATACTGGATTTGACCCTTTTCCAAATGAACAGATCGACACGCTATTGGCATTACTCGAAGATCTCAAAGACCGTCACGCGATCCCGATTGAAAATTTTATTAGCCATGCAGATATCTCACCCGGGCGGAAAGTTGATCCCAATTGGTTTTTCCCATGGGATTTGCTAGGTGACAAGGGCTTTGGATTGTGGCTCAAGCCGGGAGAGCGGCAGAGCGAACTGCCAGAGAATTTTGATCCCGCCGATGCGTTAACGACACTTGGATATCAAGTAGAGCCGCTTAGGAATGCAATTCAAGCTTTCAATCTACACTACTTGGGGCACAAGGAAAAATTTGAACTTGATGAAGAGGGCAAACTCAGCTTGCATAGCCTTGCCGTAAAAGTTGAAGATACCGCTTTGCACATCAAGACCTTGGGGATCAATAATTTTGCTTAATTGACTTGCCTATGAAGCGATTAAATGATGCAAATATCTGACCTGTGGATTTGGCAGCAATCCGCTTGGCCACAATTTAGCTGGCAGCCAGATAAGCTTTCTCCAGCGTTAGCCCGGGCCCGGTTGGCGCAAGGCAAAATATTAGGCGCCACGCGTTTGCTCGATACCCATCTGACGCGTGAAGCAATAGCCTCTATTCTCGTTGAAGACGGTTTAACCACAAGCGCGATCGAAGGCGAACAACTCAACCTGGATGCGGTCCGTTCATCGGTAGCCCGGCACTTGGGATTGCCTACGGTTGGGCTACCCACTCCGGCGCGCGCTGTCGACGGATTGATTGAAGTTTTACTGGACGCAACCCAGCACTATAGTGCTCCACTTACGACCGAGCGCCTGCTGGGCTGGCAAGCAGCGTTGTTTCCTAGTGGTTATTTAGTACTGCATCCCGTGCGTTCTAGCGCATTGCGAGGGGATGCGATGGCAATGGCCGGCTTGCTCGCGCCATTACTGATATGGCATTAGCGCAAGATGAACGTCAATCGATGCGATTTTTTAGCTTATCTGCGCAAATTCTGCGGGAACGAGAAAATTATTACGTTTACCTTGAGCGCACGCAGAGAGGAAATTTAGATGTTACTGAGTGGCTGGTGTGGTTTTTAATGCAAATTGAGGCAGCCGCCACCGCCGCACAACACTCCATCATCAATACTCTGGCTAAAGCTCGATTTTGGTTACACCATCAAGCAAGCAGTCTCAATCAGCGCCAGCATAAAGTGCTCAATCGGTTGTTGGACGCTGGCTCGGGGTTTGAAGGCGGCATCAACACCCGTAAGTATATGAGTTTGACTAAAACCAAACCAGCCGCGCTACAGCCTATCGCGAACTAAGCGAGTTAGTTGCAAAAGGCTGCCTTACGTCTACAGGTAAGGGAGGGCGCAGCACTAGTTACGAAATTATCTATCCGTGCGACTACGACCCCCGCCACCCAAACGGCCTATAGCCAGAGATTCTTAAACAGCTTGCGGTACTTCACCGGTTGCACTGCTACCCTGGGCTTGTAAGCGTAAAATGACTTCTTTGCGATACCGGTTTAATTCTTGCGCGGTTTTAAACGAGCGATCAAAAATAAGCGATAAATTATGCAAAATTCGATCAACCACTTTAGTTTCCCAATCGCCGTTAAAACGTATCTGCTCATCAAGCCAGTGCTCAAGCCATTCAGGATCAGGTAAACGCGATTGCACCGTGTCACGCGGAAAAAGCGCGCGATTAACATGCAAATTAGTCGGGTGCAAAGGTTTTTCAGTCCGGCGGGCCGACGCCATCAGCACGCCAATTTTAGCGAATGCAGCGCGCGCCGTATCACCGGATTGCACCAGCGCTTTTTTCATATAGCGTAAATAAGCACCGCCATGCCTTGCTTCATCACGCGAAATAGTTTCATAAATGTGCTTGATGACGGGCTCAGTATGCCAACCGGCTGCACACCGGTACCAGTGATTTAAGCGAATTTCACCACAAAAGTGCAGCATCAGCGTTTCTAACGGCGGCGCTGGGTCAAACGGAAAGCGGACGGCATGCAACTCTTCTTCCGTCGGCAATAGTTCCGGGCGAAAACGCCGCAGATACTCCATCAGCACCAGAGAATGCTTTTGTTCTTCAAAAAACCAGATACTCATGAATGCAGAAAAATCACTGTCATGGTGGTTATCGCGCAAGAACATTTCTGTTGCAGGCAGCGCCGCCCATTCGGTAATGGCATTCATCTTAATCGTGTTAGCCTGCTCTGATGTCAATAAAGAGGCATCAAAACGGTCCCATGGAATGTCTTTTTCCATGTCCCAACGTACAGCTTCGAGCGATTTATACAACTCGGGATAAAGCATCGTGTCCATATAGTTCATTCCTGTGTCGCGCCATCCACAATGTGGCGGACTAGACTTCCTCAATTGTCTTATGATAGCACGCTCTATGTCGGCTTGTTCACACCGCCTTATACATACACGGTTTATAATAAGGTCAAACAAGTTATTATCAAACCAAAACCGTTTTTTAAGCCGATCATATTCGATATTTTGTTGAGGAAATGCTCAATAATGCACATATTTCTCCCTATTTCGGCTAAAGCGCGCTACGATGGAATAGCATAGTTTTTATCAATAGGCTGTCTATTGAATTTGATCCAAACCGCTCCATATGCGTTGAGCATCACCGAAGCGTCGGAACAAGGAGTCATACCATGCAGATGATTTATAACAGCCCAAACTATTGTATCGTCGAGTTTCCAGCACAAGTTGGCAGTTTCTCGCTGAAGGCTGGAGCTTATGAAATCGTTGCGAAAAATCTACAACGTGAACTGTTTATTAATGGTGAAATGGCGGCGCAATTCCGAGAAAATGTGCAAAAATTGATTGAATTACAACCTACTATTGACGAAATAGACGATTTCCTCGGTCAATTCGATAGTCTGATGACGCATCCGGTCATCCTGCATTAAAGCAGTTTATTGCCGTTTTTCGCCTGATGACGCACGACGGGCATTAGCGCCATTATGGTGATCCAAGCGCCTCGATGCAACACGCATAAGTGGCGTCGAGCGCACCCGGCTCAGACACCGTCATACCAAGGTCACGTAAGCGACCGTCATGTACACCATACACCCAACTATGAATCATCAACGCCTGGCCACGCGCCCAGGCGTCCCGCACGATGGTTGTACGGCATACGTTGACGGTTTGTTCAATTGCATTGAGCTCAATTAAACGCCGATGCCGCTCTTCGCCAGCAGGTACCTGTTCTAGCAGTTGCCGATGCTTGTCGTGGACATCTTGAATATGGCGCAACCAGTTATCCGCCAGCCCCACACGTCGCTCAAAGAGCGCCGCCCCCACCCCAGAACAACCATAATGGCCGACCACCATAATATGCTTAACTTTGAGCAGATCAACCGCAAATTGAATCACCGACAAACAATTTAAATCGGAATGAACAATCACATTCGCAATATTACGGTGGACAAATACTTCACCCGGGGGCAAACCAATAATCTGATTTGCTGGCACACGCGAATCAGAGCAGCCAATCCATAGATATTCAGGTGTTTGCTGATCTTTTAAGCTTAAAAAATAATTGGGATTCTCAGCCAACATGCGCTGAACCCAAACACTGTTGTTATCGAACAGATGGCTAAGGGGATCGGGATGATCTTGCGCCGAATGATTGATTGTATCCATCAGAGTAGGGTCATTTTCCAATTTACGCGACATGTCAGTTGAGTGAATTAATTAACCGATACAGCATTGAAATTCTGCCGCCCGAACTGACTCACACGGTAGCCAGAAACGTTACCACGCGCCAATGCAATCACTTTGGGATGGCCAATCGGCAGCCACAGCGCTGCATCGTGGATGATTTTCTGCGCCGCAAGATACAATTGGGTACGCTGCGTTTGATCCGTCGTAGCCTTTGCCTTAGCAATCAACTTATCCAGTTCAGGCTGACAAAAACGCGTGAAGTTAGTACCCGAACGTACTGCCGCACAGCTAAATTGGGGGGTCAAGAAATTATCTGGATCGCCATTATCGCCAGCCCAGCCCATAAACAATAGATCATGCTCGCCTTGCTTCGCCTCGCGGATCAACTCACCCCATTCAACAATTTTGACCTGTGCCTTAATCCCAATTTTTTCAAGGTCAGCCTGCAATAGCTCGGCGCCCGTTTGTGGATTTGGGTTCAGCGCGCTACCCGTTGGACGAGTCCAAATCACGGTCTCAAAGCCTTTAGGATAGCCCGCCTCAGCAAGCAGTTGTTTGGCTCGGGCAATATTGTGCGGCCATGGTTGAATGTTTTTCGCATAACTCCAAGTACCCGGCGGATAAGGATTGCCGGCAGGCAAAGCCGTTTCATTAAATAGCGTATGCAGATAATTGGTGCGATCAAATGCTAAGTTGATCGCTTGGCGCACCTTTTTATTATCGAGTGGTTTATGCTGGGTGTTCAAAGCGACAAAGGCGGTCATAAAACCAGGAGTTTCAATCGTTTTAACCAATTGATTTACCCGTATTGCGCTCACGTCTTGCGGCCGTGGTGACAATGAAATGTGGCACTCGCCAGCCCTCAGCCTTTGCACACGCACAGCTGGATCGGGAGTAATCGCATAAATCAACTGGTCAACCTGCGGGCGCGCGCCCCAATACTGTGGGTGGCGGTCATAACGAATGAGGGCATCTTTTTGGTAGCTACGCAGCATGAATGGTCCCGTACCGACGGGCTCTAAATTGAAATCTGCAGTGCGGTTCGCGGTCAGCAACTGGTTTGCATAGTCGGCCGAATAGATCGAAGCAAAACCCATCGTCAGTACTGACAAAAAGGTCGCATCGGGTTGATTTAACGTAAAGCGTACTGTATTTGCATCAATTTTTTGGATGGCTTTTAGCCGTTCCGGCAATTGCAGAGATTGCGCATGTGGAAAGCCGCTAGGGCCTGCTACCTTATGCCAAGGGTTGGCCGGATTCAGCATCCGATCAAAAGTAAACACCACATCATCCGCATTCAATGTGCGACTCGGTTTGAACACGCCTCGAGTCTGAAAGTGCACATTAGGGCGGAGATAAAAGGTGTAACTGAGGCCATCTGCACTCACCTCCCATTTCTCAGCCAAGGCCGGCACGATTTTTCTGGTCACCTCGTCGAAAGTCACTAGACCATCAAAAATAAGGTCGGCGCTTGCATTCGTGGTCACCAGCGCATTGTACTGAACAACGTCGAAACCATCGGGGCTCGCTTCGGTACAAACAGTTAACGACTTAGACACTGCAGATTGAGCGACAACGGTTAACGGCGCGCTCAACAATAATAAACTCGCGCAGCAAGCAGCGATCAGTTTTTGCTTCATAAAGCCTTTCTCTTTGATAATTGGCATGCGAGTGTGGCCTTACACTGGCGTCTCATTTGCGGTTTTTTAACTTTTAACAGCAAACTTACATTTTTTTCGCACGAATCTGCGACACAATAAAGTCTAACACTGGCATGACCCCTTCCAGGCTATTCGTCAGTGCCGGAGAGATCTCATATTTTCCTTGCACGGTGAGCGCAGGTACGCCCATCAGGTTGTAATCCACCATCAATTTATTGTCACGCTGTAGCTCACTTGCCGTACTGAAAGAGTTGTAGATCTCGAGAAATTTTTTCTTATCAACGCCATGCTGTGCAATAAATTCGGCTTGCGCTTCGGTGGTTTGCAAATAATTCCGGTCAACATGAATGGCTTTAAAAATTTTGGGCGCCATTTGAGTCGCGACCCCGAGTGCATCAAGCGCATGATATAGCTTTTGATACAGCGCAAGATTTGCGTCAAACGCAATCGGCACACGCTTCAGCACAATATCAGGACCTTGCTGGCTAAACCACGCTTCAATCAAAGGATCAAAGTCTTGGCAATGCGGACAACCGTACCAAAAAAACTCAATCACTTCGATTTTGCCTACCGGCACGCTCACTGCCTGCGGGGTTTTCAGTACTTTATAGTGTTTACCCGCTTGCGGCACTAAAGCCGACGCATAAGCGCTACCCACGACAAAAAGGATCAAGGCGAAGAAAACACCAAGCGATTTTTTCATATTAATCTATAACCACTATCGAGTTAAAAATATAGAAATATATCATTTGGGCAGACGCGCTTATTTATTGCTTGGTGGGCGGATAATCGCCGTATCAATGCCCGCATCAGTCAGCCGCAAACGCGCCTGATTCATTTGCTCGAATCGCGTAAACGGACCAAGACGCACGCGATAATATAAGATGCCAGCACTCTCGTAGCGGGTTACCTTTGACTCAAAGCCTTGTAAGGCAAGTTTAGCCCGTTGCTGTTCAGCATCTGCCCGGGTCTTGTATGCGCCCACTTGCAAATAATAACTGCTGTTCGCCCCGCTAGAGGCTAGCTCAGATTTATTCACAGCTTGGCCGCTGTTTAGCGCGCCGGCAGACGATGGCACTTCGACAATCTGCGGTTCGATCATAGAGCCCGGCCTTGGCGACCCTGAGCCTGGCTCAGACAATGGCGCCGCTGGCTGACTAGGAGATCTGCCTTGCAAGAGTCGGTTTGGATCAGCGCTGGCTTGGCTGTTTAGACTCTCCGCATTAGGTGCTGGCCCAGTCTTTGTGACAAAAGGCGTGGGCGCCCGCGTCACGTATAACGCAACCACAACCGCAATCGCCAATCCAACTGTGAGACCGAGCACGATACCCAAAAGTGTCCCCCCATTTTGCTTAGAAGAACGGCGTTGCTTTCTCATGATTCAAACAGTACCCAAGTAATTTCAAAATAAGTCCCATGATTAATGGGGTCTTTCAGCTACATTTTAGCGGGTGCGCTGACACCCAGTATAGCTAAGCCATTCGCTAATACTTGGCGGGTTGCCGCAATCAAGGCTAAACGCGCTATACGCTTAGCGTCGTCATCAACCAAAACCCGCTCAGCATTGTAAAACGCATGAAACTGACCGGCGAGCTCGCGCAAATAAAAAGCCACCGCATGAGGTGCGAGTTCAGTCGCCGCGCGCGTTAGCATTTCAGGGTATTCCGCCAAACACTTAAGCAACGCGTTCTCATGCGGACTAACCAGTGGCGTGACATCCGCTTGCGTTAAGGTAGTCAAATCCCCGCCCCACTGCGCCAGCACCGAACAAATACGCGCATGCGCGTATTGCACGTAATACACTGGATTTTCATCGCTTTGCTGCAATGCAAGGTCAATATCAAATACAAACTCCGTATCCGCTTTACGAGAAACCAGAAAGAAGCGTACAGTATCGCGACCACGCCTAATGACTTCATCATAAGCCGGCGCGGCTGTTGGCAGCTTTTCTGGTGCAGCTTGGCCACCGCCTGACCATTCGATCAAATCACGCACCGTCACGTAGCTGCCTGCGCGTTTTGAGAGTTTAACCTCCTGACCGTTGCGCATTACCGTCACCATCTTGTGTAACACATAATCCGGGTAACCTTGCGGTATATTCAGCCCCAACTGCTGTAAACCCGCTCGCACTCGCGCAATTGTCCCGTGATGATCAGAACCTTGCACATTAATCACTTTATTAAAGCCGCGCTGCCATTTTGTCACATGATAGGCAATATCTGGCACAAAATACGTATAACTACCATCGGTTTTGCGCATGACCCGGTCTTTGTCATCGCCCTCATCCGTTGTGCGCAACCAGAGCGCGCCTTCTTGTTCGTAGGTTTTGCCCGCCGCCACTAACGCGGCAACCGTTTCCTCAACCCGGCCATCGCGATACAGCGATGACTCAAGATAGTACTGATCGAATTTAACCCCGAACGCCTGCAGATCCAGATCTTGTTCGCGGCGTAGATAAGCCACCGCAAAAAGTCGGATGGCATCGAGGTGGTTCGCATCGCCCAGCCCTTTTACCGGCTCAGCATCTTGCCTTATGACCGTAGCCCCAGCCAGATAATCGCGCGCGATTTCAGCAATATATTCGCCGTTGTAGGCCATTTCTGGCCAATCAGCATGACCGGGCGTCAAACCACGGGCACGCGCTTGCACTGACAACGCAAGATTATTAATTTGCACGCCCGCATCATTGTAATAAAACTCACGATGCACCTGCCAGCCTTGCGTGCTCAGCACATTTGCCAGAACATCGCCTAGCGCTGCCTGCCGGCCATGGCCAACATGCAGCGGACCCGTTGGGTTAGCAGATACAAACTCAATCAGCACGCGCTTGGCCGGCTGCTCAGCCACTGCATAGGTATACCCAAACGACGTGGTTTCATTCAGCACCGCCCGCGCCACCGCTTGCTTCGCCGCAGCCGATAACGTTAAATTGATAAAACCCGGCCCAGCAATCTCGGCCGACTCAATCAAACCTGACGCCCGCGGATGCACACATACGCTATCTGCAAGTTGCTGAGCAAGCTGGCGTGGATTCATGCGCCATGGCTTGGCGAGTTGTAAGGCAAGATTACTCGCCACATCGCCATGGGCTGCGATCTTAGGGCGCTCGAGCGTAATCAGCAAATCTAACTCACTAGCAAATGATGGCGCTAAATTTTTGATTGCGTCAGTAAAAATGGCTTCGATAATCTGTTTTTGGGCTGGTAACATGCAAGGCAAAGAAACGTTATGCACAAATTTGCGCGGAAGGGAGGATTCTAGCAGTGATATAACGCTTTCAGTTTGTAACCGACAAAATTTAAGGAACTCCTATGCTGATTACTTTTAAATCAATCGCTACCCCTGAGATTATCATGCTCGATAACCTTGCACGGTTCTTACTGGGGATTATCGGCAAACCACTGGATAAACAGGGGGTGATTAGCCATGACGAGCTAGCGCAAGCCATTGCTCGCTTAGAAGCCGCGATTCATGATGATCAAAAAAAAGCCGCGCTAGCGCGTGCCGAACATCATTTTGACCATGATGGCGAGTTGGCCGATGAAACACCTGTTGGGCTGGCGCAACGTGCGTTTCCACTGCTGGATATGATGCGGGTCGCGCATCAGCAAGAAGCCGATATTGTGTGGGGCATTTGATTACAGAAAAAATAACTTGACATAAGCCTCTAAGTTACCTTTAATTAATTCACACCCCAGCCGGGGAATCAAGAAGAAATTTTAAAAGCGACCTACGGAGAATGTATGAATATTACAAAAATCGTGAATCTGGCAAAATTCGCAGCCCTTAATTATTCAATTCCTTTTAATCCCAACCCCCTTTCTTCTAGTACCAACCCCCTTTCTTTCAATAAAGATACAAATACACTCCCCTTCAATACCAATAACTTTCCCAGTGACGTTGAGGGCACTCTTGCAGCGTCAGTCTCCTTTGTGCAAAACTCTATTATTCCCTCTAGAAATCATATCCAGGGCGATACTCAGCCCCATCTAACGGCGCTTAGAAAAACCATGGTACTGTTTCAGCCCAAAGAGTATCTCGATGAGTCAGTCCCAATAACAATGACCGTAAAAAATGGGGAGAACCAAGTGATTGGCACTTTTTCCATGAATCAGCCTGATAGACTGACTAAAATTGTTGAGTATGCGGCTGATTTTGACGGTGATGAGGATGATTTCAAGGAGCCAGGAAGCTATAGCCAGATAATATCAGGGCAGACCCAACTCAATAATCTGAAAGATGACCCGTCAGGCAATTATCTGAAGACGATATTGAACAGCCATAACACGGTTAAAATCCAGACTGCGAATGGCGCGTGGATTCCAGAGTTTCATTTACCCGCAGGCAATGAATTAAACGGAAAAATTGTAACTTTCTCATCCTCTGCGGGGTATGGCTCAAACATTTACTACTCAGGAAAAAGTCTAGCACTCAACGAGGGCATGACCGTTCTTTTCAGAAATTTTAATGGTACTTGGTACACATTAGCGGATATCGAATACAGTAAAATTACTTACGGAGAAGGATATTGGTCCGCTATCTTGTCCTACGAAAAAGTACGGCCAGGTATACAGTTCGATTTCAAGCATAGTGCCAAGAGCAGTCAATTAAAAAACGTTAATATTGGCGGATCATCCGAGGTGATTCTGCATACCATCGACCTGGGAATGTTAACGCCTTATAGAAATGAATTTACCTTTCAGAAACAATCAGAATTTCATCGGCAATATTTCCATCAGGTTCCGATCAGTCGTTTAATCGTATCAGAATATGAGCCACGGCATTTCAAAGAAGTCATGCTGCCAGATGGAACCCTGCTCAAAGATTATGATCCAAGCACTGGCGGTGTCTATGATGGAACGATGCGTCAGAGGATCGGGAAAGAACTGATCTCTTTAGGGATCAATAATGCTAACTATGGCATCCATTCATCTGAAGGTCAGGGAGAATCCGGGCATCCATATAGCGCCGCGCAATTAACCGCGCATAATTCTGTCGGCAAATATGTGAATGGCGTAGTGGTTCATGGGCTTTCTGGCGGGGGTGGCATCGTTACCCTGCAGAACAGTATTGGCAACGAGTTCAGCCATGAAGTCGGGCATAACTATGGGCTTGGGCATTATCCCAATGGTTTTGCAGGGTCCATACATCGAACCCCCGATCAGATAAACTCAGCCTGGGGCTGGGACAGCGATAAAGACTTTTTTATTCCAAGCTTTGAGAAAAGCACCAGCAATCAGCCCACCTGCCAAGACAATCAGTGCGCAGATCCTTTTGAGAGGCACTCTTTAGGACGGGACGCGATGGCGTCGGGTCAGCCATTTTTTCCAAACAGCAACGCTTTTACGCTGCACACTCCATACGCACTCAATTCCATTCAAAAATTTTTAGAAAGTAAAGCTGTCTTCGACAGAAATTCCCCAAGCGGATTCAGCAAATGGAATCCCACTACGCAAAAAATGGAAGCTTGGGAAAATAAAATTGTCACCAAAGAAACCAAAGACGCAGCGCCCGCTGATGTCAGCTTAGCCGCAATGAGGGGACTACTTGAGCGCTACGACCTGATTAATATTTCATTTAGGGATGGATACTACACTGAGAATATCTATCTCCCTCAAGCAGCATCAGCAAATTCAGGGAAAGCCGTTAAGATAAAGCATTTGGCAGCTTACAATTCCTATCTTTTTGTCAACAATGACAAAATCACCGTCTCAAAGGGCAGCGAGTTAATCTACCAATCGACGGGTGATACTTGGGTTAAGGTCGATGCCTACCCTATCCAGGAAGCAAAACGGCCTTATAAGCAAGGCACTGCAGTGACAACATTGGTTGGCTATTATGATCCACTTAACACACTGCAGAGCTATATTTACCCAGCATTGCATGGCTCTTTTGGTATGGTTTATGAGTCCGATGCGGCTAAAGAGATTAATGCAAGTCAATACTATCTACAGGTGGAAACTGCAAGCGGAGATAAATTGCGCTATAAACTGAACGCAAACAGAATAGACTCCAGCTGCATGAATAAATTCCATATCAATGTTGAAGAGGCGCGCAATCCGGTGAAAGCGCTGATCATGCATAATGGTTCAACTTTGGCAGCTATACAGATTGACAAACCCGCCACTAAACTAAGTTACACCGTCAATGGCGTACCCTTGTAATTAAATAATGGATTGATACATTACCGATTCACCACGCAGTGCGTGGTGAATCAGAAAAGCAATTGAATTCTAGACTGGGGTGGGTCCATTACCGTGCGCTAATGAGATTGGATCGACCTGAAGCACGGCAGTTTTATGAAATTGAAGCCGAAAAAATCATTGGTCGGGCCGAGAACTTGAAAGGCAGATTGCGAGCTTATTGTTTGATCGGCTGGCTAGAAGCAAAGATAGAGATGGCATAATGAGACTAGCCTGTAAAGGTCAAGAAATTACTAAACCAGAGGATACTATTAAAGAGCCTATGGTACTTGAATTTCTTAATCTACCAGAATCACATCGATTAGTTGAATCAGAACTCGAAGAAGCTTTAATAAATAATCTACAGCATTTTTTATTAGAATTAGGTAAAGGTTTTGCATTTGTAGCAAGGCAAAAGCGGCTTTCGCTAGATGGTGATCATTTTTATACAGATCTTGTCTTCTATCATGTCATTTTAAAATGTTACGTTATCATTGATCTCAAAATTAGAAAGCTATCACATGCTGATTTAGGCCAGATGCTGCTATATGTTAACTATTTTGACCGAGAAGTAATTGAAAAAGACGATAACCCAACGATCGGACTGATACTCTGCACCGATAAAAGTGACGCAATGGTTCAATATACGCTTGGTGATAAGACTAAGCAAATTTTTGCCAGTAAATACCAATTTCATTTGCCGACGGAAGAAGAGCTAGAAGCAGAGCTCAGACGAGAAATAAAAGAGATAAAGCAAAAATTAGATGGGTAGAAATTGTTCGAAAACCTTGGGGTCACAAAAGGAATGTCATCGCACCTGGTGCTGCCATACCACGCTCCCATATTTTAGATTTTATTGGAAGTTAAAAAACCTTATATCATTTGCCAATACAAAACCGACTAAAAATCTCGCCAAGCAAATCATCCGGCGTGAATTCACCTGTAATGGTATTAAGTTGCAGTTGCGCCAAACGCAGCTCTTCGGCAAAAAGATCAAGCGCCTGCGCGTTCTGCGCTGCTTGCTCTGCCGCATTCAAGAGATGATGGTTGGCTGCGCGCAGCGCAATCAAATGCCGCTCACGCGCCGAATAAACACTTTCAGTACCGACTTGCCAGCCAGCAATCTCAAGCAACTGCGCCCGCAAATCGTCAATCCCCGCGCCTGATTTTGCTGACAAGCGTACAGTCCGCACAGCTTTGGCCTCGGTGGCCAAAGCCACAGCAGCCGATTCTGCAAGCAAATCAATCTTATTATGGAGTTGAATCATCGGCACGCCTGCCGGTAAGTTTGCAGCAATTGCTGCATCTTCAGGCGTAAAGCCTATCCGCGCGTCAAGCAAATGCAACACAATATCCGCCTGCTTAATTGCTTGCCAAGTACGAGCGATGCCAGCCCGCTCAACTTCATCCTCGGTCTCGCGCAAACCCGCGGTATCAACGATATGAAGCGGGATACCTTCAATCTGAATCGTCTGCGCAATTTTATCGCGAGTGGTGCCCGCAATCGGCGTCACAATCGCCAATTCAGCGCCTGCCAGCGCATTCAATAATGAAGATTTACCCACATTAGGCTGTCCGGCCAACACCACTGACAGCCCTTCGCGTAATAATGCGCCTTGCCGCGCATCAGATTGAATTTGGTTCAGTTCATGACGAAGTGTAGCGAGTTTGCCACGCGCATCTGCGGCTTCCAGAAAATCAATTTCTTCTTCCGGAAAATCAAGGGTGGCTTCAACCAGCATTCTAAGGCGAATCAAACCCTCCACCAACTGCTGAATCGCGCGCGAAAATACCCCATCCAGCGAGCGTCCGGCACAACGGGCAGCGGCTTCTGTGCTCGCCTCAATCAAATCAGCAACCGCTTCGGCTTGCGCTAAGTCAAGCTTATCGTTAAGAAAGGCCCGGCGCGTAAATTCACCAGGCTCAGCTAAACGCAAACCCGGCACTTCGTTCGCAGCAAGACAACGCTGTAACAATAACTGCAAAACAATTGGCCCACCGTGTCCTTGCAACTCGAGTACATGTTCGCCGGTATAAGAATGAGGCGCAGCAAAATAAAGGCCTATCCCGCGGTCCAAAATCCCTCCCTGCGCATCCAAAAATGGCACATAAGTCGCGTAACGTGGCGAGAGCTCCTGACCGCATACTGCCAACATCAAGCGGGCCACCACTTCTGCTCCCAGTGTGCCAAACGATAGGCGCACTACGCCGATCCCACCCCGGCCTGGGGCAGTAGCAATAGCAATAATTGGATCTTGATGAGTTGTAAACATTAGCGGCACACCTGCGATCTTTGTCATTATAGAAAACACATCAGATCAGTTTCGTGAGAATATGGCAAAAAGATTAACAGCAAAATTTAGAGATTGACCATGGTGACACAATCCGCAGATAGCGAGGCCAGCATTGCGCTTGTCTGGTTTCGTCGGGATCTACGACTATTTGATCACGCCGCACTTTATCATGCGCTGAAAGAATACGACCAGGTTATCCCCGTCTTTGTGTTTGACCCCACCATTTTAACGATCCTACCCCGTGCAGATCGTCGCGTTGAATTTATTCATGCATCACTGCGTGCACTCAAAGACGAATTACAACAAGCCAAGAGCGACCTTGTCATACGACATGCAAATCCTGTTACAGCGATTCTGGAGTTAGTCGCCGAATTTAGAGCGAGCGCAGTTTATACTAATCGCGACTATGAGCCAGATGCCATCAAGCGTGATACCGAAGTCACCGCGGCTCTTCGTGAGCAGGGCATCGCGCTGCGCACATTCAAAGATCAAGTGATTTTCGAGCAGGACGAAATTGTCACTCAAGCCAATAGTATGTATAGCGTATTTACGCCCTACAAACGTGCATGGCTTACCAAGTTAAACGATTTCTACCTACGCTCATATCCCGTAGCACGTTACCTGCATCACTTAGCTCAATTGGCTGCACAACCTTTTCCGTCATTGCAAGAACTCAATTTTGAGCCTGCCGGATTAGCTGACTTACCTGTCCAAGCTGGCACGACAGGCAGTGAAGCGCTATTTGAGAATTTCAAGGAACGGATTGATCGCTATCACCTCAACCGCGATTTTCCCGCCGTCAAAGGGCCGTCTTATTTGTCTGTACATCTACGCTTTGGTACGTTATCGATTCGTGAATTAGCGGCTTATGCCTGGCGTGAAGGCAGCCAAGGAGCTCAGACGTGGCTCTCAGAATTGATTTGGCGTGAATTCTATCAGCAGATTCTTTGGCACCGACCCGATGTAGTGCACCATGCCTTCAAGCAGGACTACGATGCGCTAGCCTTCTCAAACGATGAGGCCTTATTTACCGCTTGGTGCCAAGGACAAACTGGCTATCCTATGGTTGACGCAGCCATGCGCCAGCTCAATCAGACTGGCTATATGCATAATCGACTACGCATGATCACGGCGAGTTTTCTGGTCAAGGATTTATTGGTTGATTGGCGTTGGGGAGAACGTTACTTTGCCAAACAGTTGATTGATTTCGATCTGGCCTCCAACAATGGCGGTTGGCAATGGGCGGCGAGCACCGGCTGCGATGCCCAGCCCTATTTCCGTATTTTCAATCCGGTCACGCAATCCACAAAATTCGACTCTGATGGCAAGTTTATTCGCCGCTATTGCCCGGAGCTAAGCGCCTTACAAGGAAAAGCGATTCATGCACCATGGCTGGCAAATCAAACCACACTCGCTGCTGCGGGTGTTACGCTTGGCGTGGATTACCCATGGCCAATAGTTGATCACGCCTGTCAACGCGATAAAGCATTGGCATTGTTTAAGCACCGAGGCAGAACACCAATCACATCCAATGACGATTCTGCTACAACCTAATCTCGCCACCTTTATCACACCCCTTTAGGTCTTCGAGAGCGTCAAAGCCAATCAAAGAGCTTACGCAGAATTTTCGGGGCGCAGATCAAATACCAACACCTCAGCCTGTTTCCCTGCCGAAAAATGTAAAGAAGACTCATCTCTCACACGCACTCCATCTCCTGCGTTTAGCTCTTGCTGATTCAGCATGATAGAGCCGCGTGCGACATGCACATAGGCACAGCGCTTACGATCAAGCTCTAGACTGGTGGTTTGCGCGCCGTCAAATACGCCTACATACATATGCACATCTTGATGGATTTGGAGGGTGCCTGTCGCCCCATCAGGTGACAATACTGGCCGTAACCGCCCATTTTTATCAGCCGGCGAAATATGCATCTGCGCATGACGAGGAGAAAGCCCCGGCTTACCGGGAAGGATCCAGATTTGCAACAAATGCACAGGCTCATTTGGATCAGGGTTCATTTCGCTATGCATAATACCCGTGCCAGCACTCATGATTTGCACTTCATCGGCACGCACCGTCCCATGGGCACCCGTGGAGTCGCGATGCTCTAGCGCACCGGTTAGCACATAGGTGACAATTTCCATATTCTGATGCGGGTGCATCCCAAACCCGCGGCCGGGCGCCACGATATCATCATTAATCACCCGCAAGTCAGAAAACCCCATATGCGCAGAATCATAGTATTGACCAAAAGAAAAAGTCGGGTGGGAATGCAGCCAGCTAGAGCGCATAAGACCCCGTTCATCGGCTTTACGTATTTCAAGCATGGCGCCTCCTTAAAAGGAAATGTATGCTGAGTGTATCTTAAATTCAGTCTGGATAATTTGGCACCGCCCTCTTTTTTAATGGATTTTAAAAGTAGAAAGCTAAGATACAAGGGCTCATTTCTGCTGTACGATCAAGCCAAATCAATACACGTGATTTAACCGAAAATGGCTTATGATCGACGCATTTATTTGACAAAGTCGATGCATGGCACGGCAACTTCGTGCATAGAACATACAGACAACATTCTCTCCGCGCTGTGGTTTCGGCTTCCGCTTTCATTTGTTTCTGCTCGAGTACCAAAAAGAATGGAACGCCGCAAACAAAGTTTACAGATCGTACCCATGCAACTCTTAGTCGGCGAAAATGGCCAGCCATTAACCTATTGCACGTTACGATTTAGATTGGATCAAGCGCGTAAGGCGAATACCCCCAATGATGAGAATCAGTCTATAATTCTTCGTAGAGTCTTTCTTTGTGGTCTTGTCGTGTTTAGAATCCTGGCTATATTTAAAGTATACCTCGAGCGCCCGCGCTCTTATGCTTCCTTAAAGAAAGGCTCTTTGGGGGTTTTCGGACTGCTTTTAAAATAACTAGGGAGATATGAATGAGCGATTTTGAAAAGCGTGTAAAAGCGATCGTTGCTGAGCAATTGGGTGTAGCAGAAGCAGAAGTTAAAAATGAAGCGAGCTTTGTAGATGATCTAGGGGCAGACTCTCTCGATACAGTCGAACTAGTGATGGCTCTCGAAGATGAATTCGGGATTGAAATCCCCGACGAAGAGGCCGAAAAAATTACGACCGTGCAACAGGCGATCGATTACGCCCGGGCCCACGAAAAAGCTGCGGGGTAATTAAACAAATGCAGAAAAGCTTATGCTTTCAGTATTTGTTCAGTCGTTGTTATCAGGGTTTGTGTGCGGCCTGTGAAATTTGGATGGGTCGTTGGAAAGTGCTTAGAGAATAGTTTTTTTTGGTGTATTTTCAAAAGTCTAATGCAATGCATAGCTGTAGCGCCCACGTCATCTGTCATGGGTGCTACGGCCTTTTTTCTTAGAGCGTGCTCCTCAATCGCCCCAAAGAACCGATCTGTATGGTCGTCGATTAGCAAGTCTCTCGCTTACATAAAAATGAACGTGATCTTCGTCCGTTCCAATCTCCAGAAATGTCAAACAGCGACACATTCAGGTGTGAGGGCATCAACTCATGATGGAGCTCAATCCGACTGAACATGAGCTCAGTCTAAATCGACCCATCGATTTTTCCGAATGGGTTAAATAAAGGTACTTGGAAGCATTCAAAATCCCGGATGTTTCGGGTGACAACCGTGAGCTTGTGTACAAGCGCACAGGCTGCGATCATGGCGTCTTCATAGACAGTGTCCGATTGCCGGTGCATCAGCTTTGCCCCTAGCCGAAAGGTCGCAACGTCCATAGGTAATATATTGTAAGTCGCTCCGACCTGATCGGCCCATGATTCTATCGCCGCTGCCTTCGCGGCATCTTGCTCACGTGTGATTTCAATGCCAGCTTGGATTTCGCCGAGTGTAACAGCGCAAAGGTGGAGATCAGCATCAGCGACGCTTTCAAACCATTCCACTACTGCCCCATGCGGGCGAGGTTTGCGCAGTTCCGAAACAACGTTGGTATCAAGAAGAAACATGGTGACCTTACAGCACAACAGTTGTTCGACGTTTTGCCAATCCGCGCTGGGGTAGATCAAAATCGGCACGGCCCACGTCGGACATGAGCAAAGCCTTGAGTGAGGGACGTGCCGCATGAGTTAATCGGTTCCATTCCATGATAGGCACGAGCACAGCAGTTTCTGTGCCACGCCGGGTGACCACCTGCGGTCCCTCGTTTATGCAGGTGTCAAGTAATTCGCTGAAACGAGCCTTAGCGTCTTGTACGGGCCAAATATGCATGATAACTCCAATGTGACTAGGTTTATGACTAGTCTATCAAGATTTTGGCAATGCTACAAGTGTTCGTAATAAGCTACTCGATTCTTACGCTCCTACTGAAAAATATCTCACTTCTTAGCTCATCGAAAAACTAAAAATTTATTGCTTAACGCTTCTTTCTTTCCTATAGTAAGAAAACACGCCACGGGGTTTTCGCTTATTACTTAAGTGCTTTACGCACTTAGCAACATATGGAGACTAGCATGACTCTCATCGACCCTTCTAGTAATTCCAGAAGTGTACCAACTCGAAATACTCATTATCATATAGTAGATAACACGACTACACTAACTGACAATGCCCTTTCTGCTGTAAATAATCAACTGTGTAGAAAAATTGAAGACCTTGAAAATTCTCACAAACAAGAACTCTATCAATTAAAAAATCTACTTAGAGACCAAAATCAAGAAATATCAGAATTAAAAAAATTGATAAAAGAATTCACTGAAAAACCAAATGAAAATTCAAATACACCTTCAAATTTACCTGTAAAAAATACGATGCTTCAACTTGACAATTCATTCACGTACGAAAACTTAATCTATCGCACGCATGGATTCCAAACATACAACGCTAACATGCGAGGTCGATATGCAGGTGAAACAGAAGTAATGATTGAATGCAAGTCAAATTTCCCTAAAGCGTTTACTCTTGACATCAAAGGCCATATTCCCAAATTTAGTGGTTTTAATGGCATAGACAATGGAATTTTTGAAGTCCATGTCGGAAAGCTTGAAGAAAAACGGCATAAACAAGAATTTCAATTAGTTCAAGAGGGTTGGAAAGATCATTACACTAGAGATTATGCTAGCGTTTCATTTGCAACAACAGATGAAGATAACAATACCATTTGGATTAATCTACCAAAAGCTCCTTATGATGAGGAATTTAAAGAATATAAAAAAGTTGGAATGAAACTTTATTCTTTAAATATTATTCCAAGAGGAAAATAGGAATATCGATAATAGTCAATATTATTTCAGGGAAAGCTCTAATGTGGGACTTTCCCTATGAGAACAAATACCAAAAAATTATCACAACCCCATCTTTTCCATAATCTGCTCTATCCGCTTTTCAGGCTCCTGCGCATAGTTCACGGTAGACTTGCCTAGCATAGAAGGACGTGAGCTAATCGGCGACGGTGACCTTGGACGTTGCTGCGTTGCTGCGTTGCTGCGTTGCTGCGTTGCTGCGTTGCTGCGTTGCCAGTGAATCGTAGCCCACTGTTGCGGCTGATAAGTTGACGCAAATTCTTGTAACTTGTTCGGGTCAGAAAAATACGATGTGAAAAAGCTGCGAAAGTTGCAAAAGAGCGAGGGCAGTATGAATTGGCTTCTCATATTGAAGCTTTCCAATTCCGCGATTTACGAGCCAAAGCAGGCACGGATAAAGAAGAGCAGGCGGGTATGGCAGCGGCTAAAGATCAACTCGGCCATGCTGACGAAAAGATGACTCAACGGTATGTCCGGCACCGCAAAGGTAAGTTGGTTACTCCGACCCAATAATTAGGAATTGCGGAACAACTCCATAATTGCGGAACAAAGAGGAGCCTAAAAATCGCTGTAAGCCTTATGGCATATGGTGGGGCGTGAGCGGCTCGAACGCTCGACCTACGGATTAAGAGTCCGCTGCTCTACCAACTGAGCTAACGCCCCAAGAGAAAGCGTATTATAACAAGCTAACACACACTCAAAATCGTATTTCGTATGCTTGCTCATTTTGAACAGAAAATTTTAACCCGCGAAGATCTCGTCGCAAAGCGTCCAACTCTTTCAGCACCAGTTGTTTTTACAAACGGCGTATTTGATATTTTGCATCGCGGCCATGTCAGTTATCTAGCTCAAGCGCGTACCTTCGGCGCCTGTTTGGTGGTTGGCGTTAATAGCGATGCGTCGGTACGCTTACTGGGTAAAGGTGAAGATCGCCCGATCAACAATACAGCTGATCGCATGGCGCTGATCGCAGCACTTGCGAGTGTCGATTGGGTGGTATGTTTTGAGGAACCAACACCAATTGCATTGATTGATGCATTACGGCCGGAGATTCTCGTTAAAGGCGGCGATTATGATATGGACGCATTGCCAGAAGCGGCGCTTGTGCGCGGTTGGGGCGGACAAGCGCTGACGATTCCTTTTGAGTATCAGCGCTCAACCTCTGCTTTATTGCATCGGGTGCGGGCGTTTTCAGTTTAAATAATGCAGCATCAGCCAAGCTGAATTTATTTATGAGTAGGCGAGTTCACTTGCTCTTGCGCAATTAATGCGAGTCCTGTTAGCACTAAGTGCTCATGGTAGGTGTAATCAATTGTCAACAAGCGGCTCACTCCTTTGGCCGCACCACCACTTAATACGCATCGGACCGGAGCGCCAATCTGGGCGCATAAATCGCGCCACGCGCGCTCAATTAAACTAGCTTGAGCAAGTAAGCAGCCTTCATGCAAAGCCGTCTGCGTATCAACCGCAAAGGGCGCTCCAGCCTGCCCGCCATATGGCTCTTGTCCTTCAATCATGTGTTCCGCCGTCGGCAACAACGCGGTATGTTGACCTAGCGACTGCATCATCATCGTCCCGCCGGGCGCAATCAAGCCGCCAGCAAAAGTACCATCAGCATACAGCGCTTCCAATGTAGTCGCGGTGCCTAAAGTAGCAATCAGCAGATGTTCCGCCGGATAAGTGGCGCGCGCGCCAATCAGACTGGCCCAACGATCACTGCCAAGTTGCCGATAATCGCGATAACTATTCCGCACTCCGCACAGGCTGGGCTGGGCGCTTACCGTATGGCGCGGGGCGTGCGGCCAACGTGTGCTGGTTAAGGTTTCAAGGCGCCTGGCCGTACGCTCGCCCGCCACATTTGCAATCCAAACACTACCAGGTATTGGCAGCATCGACCAATCCGGCTCTGGCAATGAGAGTAACGCGCCACGTTCATGCGCAAAGGCACCCAATGCAATGTGTGTACCGCCGGCATCGGCCAGTGCCCATTTAATGCGGCTATTACCCGCATCGATTAGAAGAAAAGGAGCCGCAGATGGAGCAAAAGACATCATGAGTGTATTGAAAAAGAAGCCCTTTTATAGGCGAAATAGGAGAAAGCGACGATATTACAGAATATATGCTCGCAACGAAACATCACCACTTGCCAGCGCTTGAATGCCGTTGCCCGTATCGATCAACAATCGGCCATATGAGTCGATGCCAGTTGCGACACCCTGCAAAATTTCATGGCCATTCTCTAAGATCAGCACTTTCTTGCCAGTATAAGCATGATCCGCATCCCACGCCTGCAGAAAAGGCGTTAAACCATGTTTCTCAAAAAGCTCAAGCATGATAGCCAGGGCATTCAGCACATGGGCCAAGACATCGGTCATGGCCACCGCCGGTAATACCCGCGCTAAGGCCGCCGGCGGATTGGCCTGGGCATCAAGCCGTGCCGCGAGCGCCGCCTCACCATCCAGGTTAAGTCCAATACCGATCACCACCGTACTCGAAGTATGGGTAAAACGCACCGTTTCAATCAAACTGCCTGCCAATTTTGCGCCATCGAGCAAGACATCATTGGGCCATTTAAGTGCCAGCCGCTGCGTATCTGCGTGCATCAGAGTGCGCAAGCCAGCGACTATCGCGGTACCTACGGCAAGGCTAAGCCCAGCAAGTTCGGCAGGTGGCCGAGCTATTTTATAGGCAAACGAAAAAAGTAACGCATCGCCCGCCGCGGCAAACCACGGCCGCCCGTGCCGCCCATGGCCAGCCGTTTGTTGATACGCAACCCGTACAATGGGTAGGGTGGGTTTATGCGCAGCCCTTAAATGGGCGATTAAATCAGCATTCGTCGAACCGGTCTTAGCCACCACCTCAATCGTCAATTTTTGTAAAGAGGCGGATAAAAGTGTACGAAGTCGCTCACCGTCAATGCGCCGGGTGTTAGATAATAGGGAAGTCGAAGAAAAAACCATAGTAAGCGTATTTTAACGGACCACGCACCACGCTACGTTAGTCTGCCGTACAATCATTGAATCAATCAGTTATAAAATAACGCTATGTTGCGATCTATCCTACGCCGTCTTGGTATGTTCGTGCCGACTTTTATCGGCATTACAATGCTTACCTTCACGCTTATTCATGTGATTCCTGGCGACCCAATCGAAGTCATGATGGGCGATCGCGGACTTACCCCTGAAGCTCATGCTGAAGCGATACATCGCCTCGGGCTTGATTTGCCATTACCGGTGCAATACTTGCGCTATTTATCAGATGTGCTGCACGGCAACCTCGGCACTTCGCTGGCCACGCACACGAGTGTGATGGGGGAATTTTTAGCACGCTTTCCAGCCACGGTTGAGCTCTCGTTAGGGGCGCTTTCTTTCGCTCTCATCCTTGGGTTGCCGATTGGTATTTTGGCAGCGCTTAAGGCTGGCTCGATTTTTGATCGCGCTATAATGAGCCTTGCACTGGCTGGCTATTCAATGCCTATCTTTTGGTGGGGCTTGATTTTAATTATGTTTTTTTCAGTGCAGCTTGGTTGGCTACCGGTATCAGGCCATCTGGCGATTCAATACGATATACCCACCGTGACCGGTTTTACATTGATTGACACCTGGCTCTCCGGCCAAGAGGGTGCTTTGCGCTCTGCTTTGCGTCATTTAGTCTTGCCATCGGTTGTATTAGGCACGATTCCGCTCGCCGTCATCGCGCGCATGACCCGCTCATCGATGCTTGAAGTTTTGCGTGAAAACTACATTCGTACGGCACGTGCCAAAGGGCTCTCGCCGAGCCGAGTGGTCATCGTCCATGCATTACGTAATGCCTTAATTCCCGTGGTGACCGTAATTGGCCTGCAAGTGGGTTCGCTGCTTTCAGGCGCGGTGCTAACAGAGACCATTTTCTCATGGCCTGGGGTTGGCAAATGGCTGATTGATGCAATCAACCGGCGCGATTATCCGATTGTACAAAGTGGCATTCTGGTCCTGGCCACACTGGTTATCATCGTTAATTTGTTAGTCGATGTGTTATACGGCGTGCTTAATCCGCGTATTCGTCATTCGAGGTAACAATGAACCAATCCAATTTAGCGGAATTTTGGGCGCATTTCCGCACTCACCGGGGCGCTGTCCTAGCGGGCGGGCTGCTTATCGTATTTATGCTCGCCGCAATCTTTGCGCCCTGGCTTGCGCCGTATGATCCAATTGAGCAATATCGCGATGCCATTCGCGTCCCTCCCGTCTGGCAAGAGGGTGGCTCTTGGCGTTTTTTACTCGGCACAGACCAAGCGGGACGCGATATGCTTTCGCGCTTAATGCATGGCGCCCGCTTGTCGTTTTGGATCGGCAGCATCTCAGTCTTGCTCGCGCTTTCACTGGGTACCGTGCTTGGCTTATGCGCAGCATTTTTTCAGCGCTGGCTGGATGTGCCGATCATGCGTTTGATCGATGTACTGCTTGCCTTGCCAGCACTTTTGCTAGCGGTCGCGGTCGTCGCCGTACTGGGTCCAGGGCTGACCAATACAATGTATGCTATCGCCATTGTGACCCTCCCCGGTTATGTGCGACTGACACGCGCCTCAGCCCGGGCTGAATTAAGCAAAGAGTATGTGACGGCATCGCGCGTGGCAGGCGCTGGCACCTTGCGCTTGATGTTTTTGCAAGTATTGCCAAACTGCGCAGCTCCGTTAATTGTACAAGCCACACTTGGTTTTTCGACGGCGCTGCTCGATGCGGCAGCGCTTGGCTTTCTTGGCATTGGGGTGCAGCCCCCGCTTGCCGAATGGGGTTCAATGCTTGCTTCCTCACGCGATTACATGCATAGCGCATGGTGGATGGTGACCTTGCCGGGCATTGCTATTTTGGTGACCGTTCTGTCTATTAACCTGCTTGGTGATGGGCTGCGCGATGCACTTGACCCCAAGTTAAAACAAATTCACTAATTTCAATGAAGCAAAACCTTTTAACTATCCGCCAACTTTCGGTCAATTTCGGCGGGCCGCCCGTCGTGGACCATATTGATCTCGAGATTGCGCCTGGCGAGGTTGTCGGGATTGTCGGTGAATCGGGTTGTGGCAAAAGCATTACCATGCTGGCCTTAATGGGACTGATTGATGCGCCGGGTCAAGTGCGCGCCGATGAGATTAGCTTCGATGGTAAAGATTTGCTCAATGCATCGCCTCGTGCGCGGCGCAAAATTATCGGCAAAGATATCTCAATGGTGTTTCAAGATCCATTGGCAAGCCTTAACCCAAGCTACACCGTTGGCGCGCAAATTAAGGAAGTCCTATGGCAACATGAGAATTTGCGCGGCGCAATGCTGCAGCGGCGTACGCTAGAGTTACTTGATCAAGTTGGCATTTCAGACGCCAAAAATCGCATGGACGCTTTTCCGCATCAACTCTCGGGCGGGATGAACCAACGCGTGATGATTGCCATGGCGATTGCCTGCAATCCAAAATTATTGATTGCTGACGAGCCAACCACGGCACTTGATGTCACCATCCAAGCCCAAATTATGCAATTGCTGGTTGATTTGCAAAAAGAGCGTTGTATGGCTTTAGTCCTGATTTCACATGATCTTGCGGTCGTCTCGCAGGTCGCTCGGCGGGTGGCCGTCATGTATGCTGGCCAAATTGTTGAAACCAATCATGTCCCCAATATTTTTGAGCGACCGCACCATCCTTATACCGAAGCATTATTGACTGCGATCCCCGAACATAATCGCGGCGCTCAGCGCCTAGTCGCTTTGTCAGGCGTGGTGCCTGGCCAGCACGACCGGCCACCGGGCTGCTTGTTTGAGCCGCGCTGCAAATATAGGATTGAAGCTTGCCAACAAACACGACCGCCATTAGCCCCGATTGCAGCAGGCGCTGTGCGTTGCATTAAGCCACTCAATTTGCAATCCGCTGGCAGCACGCCGGTAGTTCCTCACTCTACATCATGAATGCACCAGACACCGTGCTCGTCGCGGACCGTTTAACCAAACATTATTCGGTACGCCGAGGATTTTTTGGACACAGCGAGGTCAAGGCCTTAAATCAAGTGTCGTTTTCGCTCGCCCGTGGCAAAACGCTTGCTGTTGTTGGGGAATCAGGGTGTGGCAAATCAACGCTTGCGCGCCAGATCACGATGGTTGAAGAGCCAACCTCTGGCACGCTCTTGATCAATGGCCATGATGTCGCCACCGCTGACCGCGCTACCCGCACAGCGCTACGCCGATGCGTGCAAATGGTTTTTCAGCACCCATTTGCCTCGCTTAACCCAAGAAAAACCGTCGCCGCTACTCTGGCCGAGCCCCTCATCATTAATACTGACTTTGATCGCGCCACCCGCTTTACGCGCATTCAGGAGATGATGGCTACGGTTGGCTTACGGCCCGAGCATATGCGGCGTTATCCGCATATGTTTTCTGGCGGTCAACAACAGCGCATTGCGATTGCGCGGGCGATGATCCTTGAGCCGCAAATTGTGGTGGCCGATGAACCGGTTTCCGCGCTTGATGTGTCTATTCAGGCGCAAATCCTCAATCTCTTTATGGATTTGCAGGATCGTTTCGGCATTAGTTATGTATTTATCTCGCACGATCTGTCCGTCGTCGAACATATCGCGCATGACGTTATGGTGATGTACCTTGGGGGTATTGTTGAGGTTGGCGATAAGGCTAGGCTTTTTGCCCGCGCTCGTCATCCCTATACGCGCGCCCTTATGTCTGCGACCCCGGCTATCCGCTCCGCTGAAAGACGGATTCAAATTCACCTAGAAGGAGAACTGCCATCGCCACTCAACCCTCCGCCTGGTTGCACGTTTCATCAACGTTGTCCGTATGCGATTGAGCGTTGTCGGCGTGAAGTGCCGCTCTTACGTGAAGTGGACCAGCGGCAGGTTGCTTGCCATCGGGCAGAAGAATTAGAGATTTAGACGAATGGCCTAAAGAGTGGCTTAAGTGCGACCGTGATAGCGGCGCAGTTTCTTAGATACTTTGGGATCCATATGCGCGCGTGCTTGAAGTACCGCTATCTCGTGTTGCAACGCCTGAAACCCTTGTGCCTGCTTTTTAAATATTGCTTGCCGCCTTTTAAGATCGGCAACCATCTCTTTAATTTCTTGTGGGATTAGCGTAAGTTTCTGAAAGAGACTGCCGAGCAGCGGGAATATCAGATAACCCAATCTTTTCAAGTTGAAGCAGCATATCTCGAGAACGCTCAATGCTGTGCTCTGTTCCTGCTGTGTAAGCCCCCATTGGCTGTACTGTCTATTTATTTTTAATGCTGCTTTATCAGTGGTAGATAGTTTAATTTAAAAAAACGGCAACCAATAACTGGTTAAATATACAGTGGGACGGGTGGCATCAAAGATGTAGAGAAGCAGCAAACCTATACACACAGAATAGTTCTTTGCTATACTCTCTCTTTGCGTGGCCCGGTAGCTCAGTCGGTAGAGCAGCGGACTGAAAATCCGTGTGTCGGTGGTTCGAACCCGCCCCAGGCCACCAGCATTTCAGGACTTGCATGATTGCAAGTCCTTTTTACTGTCAGCATAGGTTCCATGACAGGAGACTAAAGTGACGGCACAAACACATCCTCATAGCCGCGCACTCGTACTGTTCTCTGGCGGCCAAGACTCTGCTACGTGTCTTGCGTGGGCGCTTCAGCGGTATCATCATGTTGAGACCATCAGCTTTGATTATGGTCAGCGACATCGGATTGAACTTGAATGCCGCAGCCATTTTCGGGCACGCCTTATAGAAACCGAAGCCTTTGCACCCTGGCGTACGCGTCTACACGACGATCATTTAGTTGATTTATCGATGTTCGGTGCGTTAAGCGACACCGCCATGACGCGTGACGTTCAGATTGAAACGCTGGCTAATGGTTTGCCAAACACCTTTGTGCCAGGCCGCAATTTGATGTTCCTGACGATGGCCGCAGCGCTTGCCTATCGGCGTGGCTTGCAAGTACTGGTCGGCGGTATGTGCGAGACGGATTTTTCTGGTTACCCCGATTGCCGCGACGATACCCTCAAGGCCTTGCAAGTTGCCCTCAATCTGGGCATGGATCGTCGTTTTGTGATTGAAACCCCGCTGATGTGGCTTGATAAGGCACAAACATGGCAACTAGCACACACGCTCGGCGGCGATGCATTGCTTGCTTTAATCCGCCTTGAAACGCATACCTGTTATCTGGGTGAGCGTAGTACGCTGCATGATTGGGGCTATGGCTGCAGTGAATGTCCATCCTGTCTGTTACGTCAACGGGGTTATGAAACTTTCATAGCTGGCCTAAGTTAAAGACGTGGCGGCCTTAAGTCGATAGAATTTTTTGTCATGGCGTTTTATTCAATTAAAGAAATTTTTTATACTTTGCAGGGTGAAGGGATTAATGCCGGGCGGCCTGCTGTGTTTTGCCGCTTTGCGGGCTGCAATCTATGGTCCGGCCGCGAGCAAGATCGCGCGCAAGCGATTTGCCGTTTTTGTGATACTGATTTTGTTGGCACAAATGGCGAAAATGGCGGCAAATACAAAAGCGCCACCGCAGTAGCCGCCCAGATTGCCTCGCTATGGCCTGCAGGCGCGGCGCATCGCTTGGTCGTCTGTACCGGCGGAGAGCCTTTACTACAGCTTAACGATGAATTGATCGCAGCGCTGCATGCCGCACAGTTTGAAATTGCGCTTGAGACCAACGGCACACTGCCAATACCCGCAGGCATTGATTGGGTTTGCGTCAGCCCCAAAGCAGTTGCGCCGTTGCTCGTCACACAGGGCAATGAACTCAAAGTGGTGGTGCCGCAGGACCATCAGCAGCTCTTGGCTTATGAAAAACTCGACTTCGATCATTTTCTGGTGCAACCGATGGATAATGCAGCACGCGAGCTTAATACGCGCTTTGCCATCGATTGGTGCAAACAGCATCCGCGTTGGCGGCTATCGATGCAAACCCATAAATATTTACACATTCCCTAAATTTGTCCTGCCGTGTTAACCATCACTCGTAAACTTGAATTTGATGCTGGTCACCGTATTCCAGACCATCGCAGCCTATGCTGCAACCTGCATGGTCATCGTTACGTGCTTGAAATTACGCTAACAGGCAAGCCAATAGACACCGCAGGCGCGCCTGATCGTGGCATGGTGATGGATTTCGCACAAGTCAAAGCGCTCGCCCTTCAGCACTTGGTCGAGCACTGGGATCATGCCTTTTTAGTTTACGCTGGCGATACTGCTGTACGCGCCTTTCTTGATACGCTGCCAAACCATAAAACGGTGGTCCTCGAACAGATACCTACCGTCGAAAATCTGGCCGCGATTGCGTTTGATACACTTGCTCTGACGTATAACAGTCACTATGGCGCAGATTTAAGGCTTAAGCGGGTACGCTTATATGAAACCCCCAATTGTTGGGCCGAGGTTGAGCACCCGGTGAGTTAAACACTGCCTGAACTTAACTCTGTATTAAAGGTTTTTGCCGACCCATACTCATGATTAAACCAACCGCAATACCCAGCGTAACCAGGGCCGTGCCGCCGTAACTCATGAAGGGCAACGGCACCCCGACTACTGGCAATAAGCCAATCACCATACCAATATTGACGAACGTATAGGTAAAAAAGCTTAAAGTGAGCGAGCCTGCCAATAAACGAGCAAAAAGGGTCGCGCCATTAGCCGCAACATATAATCCGCGCACAATCAAACATAGATAAAGCAAAAGTAAAGCAATACTGCCCACTAGGCCAAACTCCTCTGCATACACGGCAAAAATAAAATCGGTATGGCGCTCAGGAATAAATTCAAGATGGGCTTGAGTCCCTTTTAACCAGCCTTTACCAAATAAGCCCCCCGAGCCAATCGCGATCACCGCCTGAATCGTATGAAAGCCTTTACCAAGAGGATCGGTGGTTGGGTCAAGTAAGGTGCAAACACGGTGTTTCTGATAGTCATGCAATAATGGCCATTGCACTTGTGGTTGACAGATTTTTTGTTGAAATACAACCAGTGAGCCCGCGGCAATCGTAATCGCAAGTAATACCGGTACAATTAATTTAAAGCTCAGACCAGCCAAATAAATCACAAAAAATCCGGCCGAAAACACCAGTATTGCGGTCCCCAAATCAGGTTGCTTAGCGATCAAACCGACCGGGACTGCCAGCAATGCTAAGGCCACAATATGGTCATACCAACGCAGCGCGCCCTCACGCCGCTGGTAATACCACGCCAGCATTAATGGCATCGCAATTTTCATGATTTCGGAAGGCTGAATCACCAACCCAAGATTGATCCACCGTTGCGCGCCTTTGCGTATCAGACCAAAAAGTGCAACGGCAATGAGTAAACTAATACCGAACGTATATAAAGGAACCGCCAAACGGATTAACACTTGGGGCGATAAATTAGCAATTCCCCACATTAGGGCGAAGGTCAATAAAATGTTGCGCAGTTGGTCTTGCACACGACCTGGCATATTAAAGCTCGCGCTATATAAGGTCAGCATGCCGACCGCAATTAAGGCTAAAACAAACAGGAAAAAAGTCCGGTCAAAACCGATGAAAAGCGGTTTAATGCGTTTTAAATAAATTTTAATCGACATTCTAGTCCTCAAGCCAAGAGCGCTAGCCGTGGCTCATTATTGTTTGATGGCACGTTTATGCATGGCAGTGACAGGCGTGACTGGGATTGCAGCAGCGCTCGTTTTGGGCTTGAGACGAGCCACCAAATAGTAATCAAGCAGCTTGCGTACAATCGGCGCCGCAGCTTGCCCGCCCCAGCCACCATTTTCGACCACTAAAGCCAGCGCAATCGATGGCTTATCAGCAGGTGCGTAAGCAATAAATAAGGCGTGATCGCGCCGATTCTCGGCCAGCGTATGCGCACGATATTTTGCGCCTTGCAGCGAGAACACCTGAGCTGTACCGGTTTTACCGGCAGCTTGATAGCCTACCCCTCTAAAAGCATTCGCCGCAGTTCCTTGGGTGATCACGCCAACCATAGCGCGCTTAATAAAATTAATATCCTGCTGGTTCACATTGACCTGATAACTTGCGCTTGGCACCGTCAGACGGGTTTCATGCGTAAGTGGATGCTCGATTTTTTTTACCAAATGAGGCTTCATCACTACGCCATTATTAGCCAGTATCGCGGTTGCATGCGCCATTTGCAAAGTAGTAAATGAGTTATAACCTTGCCCGATCCCCAAATTAACGGTGTCGCCGTCGTACCATCTTTGCAAATCAGAGCGCCGGTAAGCCTTCTTTTTCCAGTCGGTCGAAGGCAATACACCTCTCGTCTCACCGTCAATATCAATGCCGGTTAACTGCCCAAAACCCCATGGCGCCATAAAGTCAGCCATTGCATTCACGCCCAGGTCACGCGCCAACATATAGTAATAAGTGTCGCACGACAGCACAATCGAACGATACATATCAACCCAGCCATGCCCCCAGGGCACATCATCGCGGAAAGTATGCCCCGCCAGGGTATAAGACCCAGGATCCTGAAAACCCCATTGCGGGGTCCGCTTACCCAATGCTAACGCGGCCAGCGCAACAAAGGGTTTATAGGTTGAGCCTGGCGGATAAGTGCCTTGCAGTGGACGATTCAAAAGCGGCCGATCGGTTGACGTATTAAGTTCATCCCAGGTTTGCTGATCAATCCCATCAACAAAAGCGTTGGGATCAAAGCTAGGGGCGGAAACGAAAGCTAAAACATCGCCACTCGCAGGCTCAATCGCCACCAGCGCCCCACGCCTGCCAGCAAAGGCTTGCTCGGCAATTTGCTGCAAATTAATATCCAGTGAGAGCACCAGGTTATTGCCCGCGACTGCCCGGCTATGCGACAAAGTACGTACTCGGCGTCCACCCGCGGTCACTTCGACCTCTTCAAAGCCCGTCTGGCCGTGTAGCTCAGTCTCGTAGCTTTGTTCAACGCCAATTTTGCCGAGATGGTCAGTGCCTTTATAATTATTTGCATCAAGCCGCGGATCATAAGGTTTAAGCCCGCTATTATTGAGTTCGCTTGCGTTCCGAATGCGATCCTGGTCACGCTGCGAGAGCCGGCCAATATAACCAATCACGTGCGCCGCAGTGGTGCCCAGTGGATATTGGCGAAACCAACGAATCCGCACTTCAACGCCAGGAAACCGAAAGCGCTGTGCAGTGAACCTTGCCACCTCGGTATCGGAAAGGCGGATACGCAATGGCAAGCTTTCAAAATTTTTTGAATCTTCTAACAGCTTTTTAAAGCGGCGCCGATCCCGGGCATCAATCACCACAATTTGCGCCAGGCTATCGACCACTTCGTCTAGTGTGCGATTAATTTTTGAGGGCGTAATTTCAAGCGTGTAAGCGGAGTAATTTTTGGCCAACACAATACCGTTGCGATCGGTAATGATGCCACGGTTTGGCATAATCGGCGCGACCGCAATACGGTTTTCATTCGCCTGTAATGAATATTGTCCGTAGCGCCAGATTTGTAAATATAGAAAACGTCCCGCCAATAGCGCAAAACACAAAAACACAAATATCGCGGCCGCGGCCACCCGCAAGCGGAATTGCTGTAGCTGCTGCTCGGTATCTTTGAATTCAGGCATGAATTTAGGCCCAAGCAACTAATGAGCCCAACTTAAAGGCGAGTAAAAGTCCTAACCCGCCAACCGATATCCGCTTTATGATAAAACTAAATCGCTTGATCATATTGGACGCGTATCATCAGTATTGGCTGAGCGCTTTTGCGGGGCGAGCAGCAGGACACTGGCCACTGGCCATAGCGCCGCTTCGACCAAACCATCTACCAAATATCCCCACCCCGGAAAAGCAGCGCCGGTCATCAAGCGAATCGTAAAGGGTACGATTTGCGCCAGCAGAAGTAACGGCAAGACATGCAGCGCCTGCCCTAGTAGCGGAGACCACAAGACGCGGCGATGGATCATAATGGCGCCATATGAAAGCAAGGTATAGGCAAGCGCATGCTCACCCAACAAGCTGGCATCATGTACGTCCATCAATAGGCCCAAGCCAAACGCAATCCCCATGCCAACTTTGCGCGGCTGATGGATATTCCAAAACAGGACAACCAACGCGACAAAATCCGGCATCCCCATCAGCCGCCCCCAAGGCAACAGATTTAATACAAAAGCAACAATCAGGCTAAACGCAATAAATAACGGATTCACCGGCAATAAGATGTGATGCAAGCGGTTCATTGCGGGGCCTTCACGGTATTTTTTGCTGGGGTATTTGCCGTGTCATTTAACTCAAGCGGCGGCGGGTTTTCATAATGCAGCACCAGTAACTGGCGTGTCCCTCGGACTGGAGTGTAAGGTACGCAAATGACCCGGGCGAATTCAGCGCCATCTTGACGTTCAACCCGCAGCACCTTTGCGACCGGCAAACCTGGCGGAAAAACCCGATCCAGGCCACTGGTGACTAATTGATCATCCGCTTGGATATCCGCACTGACTGGGATATAGCGCAATTCAAGCAAATCGCCGCGAGGCGTACCAGAAATAATACTTCTAACCCCGGTGCGCACCAATTGTACCGGCACTGCCTGATCTTTATCCGTCAATAGAGTCACTTCTGCTTGCAGTGGATAAACCCGGGTGACTTGCCCAATCACACCCTCTTCATTGACCACGGGCGCGCCGGCTTGCACGCCCTGCCGCAGGCCACGGTCAATCACCACTTTTTGCGTAAAGGGATCATGAGCATCATATTGAATTTCAGCGAGCACCGTCCCCACTGCTTCGCGTTGTTCAAATTGCAGCAATGCGCGCAGATGGGCATTTTCAGAGCCAAGTTGAACCGCTTGTAACGCTTGTAGTGCGAATTTTAAGTTGCGTGTTTTGAGTTCCTGGTTTTCAGCCCGCAAAGTGGTCAGCGTGACAAAGAACCCTGAAATGCCCCGCACCAGATCACGCGGCGCAAGCGCTACACGTTGTAACGGATAAAGCCCAGTGCCGATAACTTGGCGTAGCGTTTCAAGCTTCCGATAACGAGCATCGGAAATCAGCAAGCCGAGTGCTAGCGCAACGAAAACCATCAGCCGCGCAAATGCAGACGGCCCCTGCTTGAAAAGTGGCGGCGGACTGTATTCCATGGTCGGCGCCAATCATTAGTTATTCGTGTCGTGCCGTCGCGGTACCGACACGCTCTGGTTTATCAATCATGCGAAAAAATGCTGCCCAATTTATCCATCCGCTCTAGCGCCATGCCTGAACCGCGCACCACGCAGGTAAGCGGATCTTCGCCAATGAGAACGGGTAACCCTGTTTCTTCAGCAAGCAGACGATCGATATCGTGCAACAATGCCCCGCCACCTGTCAGCATCATGCCACGTTCGGCCACATCCGCGCCAAGTTCAGGCGGCGTTTGCTCCAGGGCGATTTTGACTTGCGAGACAATTTGATTCAAGGGCTCAGTCAGCGCTTCAAGAATTTCATTGCTAGAGACCGTAAAGCTGCGCGGAATGCCCTCTGATAAATTGCGTCCTTTGACTTCCATTTCTTTGACTTCAGAACCCGGAAAAGCCGAACCAATTTTCTTTTTAATCGTTTCTGCGGTTTGTTCGCCAATTAACATACCGTAATTGCGACGGATATAATTGACAATAGCCTCATCGAATTTATCGCCGCCAACGCGTACCGATCCTTTATAGACAATACCGCCGAGCGAAATCACGCCGACCTCAGTCGTGCCACCGCCAATATCAACCACCATCGAACCGGTGGCCTCAGAAACCGGCAGGCCTGCACCAATAGCGGCTGCCATCGGCTCTTCGATCAAATAAACTTGAGAGGCGCCAGCGCCATGCGCAGCTTCTTTGATGGCCCGGCGTTCAACCTGAGTTGAGCCACACGGCACGCAGATAATGATCCGCGGCGAAGGCGACAACATACGCGACTCATGGGCCATTTTGATAAACTGCTTAATCATCTGCTCGGTGACCGTAAAATCCGCGATCACCCCGTCCTTCATTGGGCGAATCGCCTCAATATTGCCCGGCACCTTGCCAAGCATTTGTTTGGCTTCTTTACCGACGGCTTGGATGGTTTTTTTGCCATTGGGCCCGCCTTCTTGGCGAATCGCCACTACCGACGGCTCATCTAAGACAATGCCCTTGCCGCGCATATAAATTAGCGTATTCGCGGTACCCAGATCAATCGCCAGGTCATTAGAGAAATAACTACGCAGAAAACCAAACATTCAAGGATCCTAACTGACTCTATAAAATAGCTAATCATACCTTATAATTTGCCTTTACTTGCAGGAAAACTCTTTTTGTGCTGCAAATTGATTTTCCACAAAACTTTGCTTTTCTATTTAGTTTTTCTGGTTAATCCACTTCTTTTTCGTTATTTTTATGGCTTTGACCTTAACTGATGTAAAAAAAATCGCTCAGCTTGCCCGGCTGGAGCTTGCTGCAGGCGAAGATGAGCACACGCTGACTGAGCTTAACCATTTTTTTGATCTGGTCGCGCAAATGCAGTTGGTCGACACAACGGGGGTCGAACCCCTAGCTCATCCAATTGAACAAATTCAAGAAGCGCGCTTGCGCTTGCGTGATGATGCGGTGACTGAAATCCCGGACCGCGATGAATATCAGCGTAATGCGCCCGCCATACAAGGCGGCCTTTACCTAGTACCCAAAGTGATCGAATAGCCGCTACCCAGCCTAAAAACGATGACGTTATTTCATCTCTTTATTCACTGCGTTTGCTTTTTTCGGAAAACCGCACGATGCATCAAAAGAATTTAACTGAACTGCGCCTAGCGCTTGATACCAAAGCCGTGTCAGCGATCGAACTCGCGCAGCACTTTCTAGCACGCATTAAAGCTGCCAGTGCGCTGAATGCCTTTCTTGACATTAACCCCGAGTGCACGCTCGCCTCTGCAGCGCAAGCCGATACCGCGATTGCCAACGGACAGGCAGGACCTTTAACCGGCATTCCGATCGCCCATAAAGATGTCTTTGTGACCCGCCACTGGAAATCCACCGCTGGCTCAAAAATGCTCGCTCACTATAAAAGCCCGTTTGAGGCCACCGTAGTTGAGCGGTTAGCCAATGCCGGGATGGTTTGCGTTGGCAAGACCAATATGGATGAATTCGCCATGGGGTCTTCCACTGAAAACTCCTTTTTTGGTTCGACCCAAAATCCATGGGATCTGAGCGCGGTGCCAGGCGGCTCATCAGGTGGCTCGGCCGCCGCTGTCGCGGCTCGGTTAGTGAGTGCGGCCACCGGCAGCGATACCGGCGGTTCGATTCGCCAGCCCGCCGCGTTCACTGGCGTGACGGGGATTAAACCAACCTATGGCCGGGTTTCACGACACGGCATGATTGCGTTTGCCTCGTCACTTGATCAAGCGGGTCCAATCGCGGTCAGCGCAGCAGATTGCGCGCTCCTTCTGAATGCCTTGGCAGGCTTTGATCCACGTGACTCAACTAGCCTTGAGCGTGAGACCGAAGATTTCAGCCGCTACCTCGGACACTCATGGAGCGCTCAGGTCCATGCCAGTCAGCCAACGCCAGCTCGACAAGAGCAGCCTAATTTAAAAGGTCTACGCATCGGTGTCCCCAAAGAATATTTTGGCGCCGGTTTAGCCGCTGATGTACGCACGGCGATTGAAGCTGCGTTTAAGGTATATGAATCATTAGGGGCGACGCTAATTGAAATTTCACTGCCTAAGACCGAACTCTCCATTCCGGTGTACTACGTGCTGGCCTCAGCTGAAGCGTCCTCTAATTTGTCGCGCTTTGATGGCGTGCGCTACGGACACCGTGCGGCACACTATCGCGACCTTGCCGATTTGTACCAAAAAACGCGTACTGAAGGGTTCGGGGCCGAAGTTAAACGGCGCATTCTGATGGGTAGTTACGTGCTATCGCATGGCTATTACGATGCATATTATGTGCAAGCACAGAAAATTCGCCGCATCATCGCCCAGGATTTCCAGCAAAGCTTTGCTCAATGCGACGTTATGATGGGACCTGTGTCACCGACTGTCGCCTGGAACCTCGGTGAAAAAACCGCTGATCCTCTGCGCATGTATCTAGCAGATATCTACACGCTATCGACCAGCTTAGCGGGCCTACCTGGGATGAGCGTACCCTGCGGTTTTGGCAATGGGGATACCTCTCTAAGGCCGGTTGGCCTACAAATCATTGGCAACTATTTTAGCGAAGCGCGCATGCTGCAAATTGCGCACGCTTTTCAGCAAGTAACAGATTGGCATACCCGTATGCCAGCGGGAGTTTAATTATGCAATGGGAAGCCACTATCGGCCTTGAAACACACGCACAACTCACGTGTGTTTCAAAAATTTTCTCCGGCGCCTCAACGCAATTTGGGACATCCCCCAATACGCAGGCCAGTGTAGTAGATCTTGCGCTACCCGGCGTTTTACCCGTGATGAATCGAACCGCAGCTGAGCTCGCGATTCGTTTTGGTCTGACGATTGGCGCCACCATCACGCCGCGCAGTGTTTTTGAGCGCAAGCATTATTTTTATCCAGATCTACCCAAAGGCTATCAAATCAGCCAATGCAAGCTTCCTGTGGTACAAGGCGGCACCTTGACCATCCATGTCCCGGCGCATGAAAAAACCAAACAAGCCGCCTACCAAAAAACCATCCACCTCACCCGCGCGCATCTTGAAGAAGATGCCGGCAAATCATTGCACGAAGATTTTTCTGAGATGACCGGCATTGATTTAAATCGCGCTGGCACGCCCTTACTCGAAATTGTGACCGAGCCCGATATGCACAGCGCCGCCGAAGCGCTGGCCTATGCCAAAACCTTACATACGCTGGTGGTCTGGCTTGGTATTTGCGATGGCAATATGCAAGAAGGGTCATTCCGCTGCGATGCCAATGTATCCGTGCGTCCAATCAACCAAGCCGAGCTTGGCACCCGCACTGAAATCAAAAATCTCAATTCTTTTCGCTTTTTGGAAGAGGCGATTAATTACGAGATACAACGCCAAATTGAGCTGCTTGAAGATGGCGGGATGGTTAAACAAGAAACACGTTTATATGATCCCGAACGGCGCGAGACACGCCCGATGCGCAGTAAAGAAGATGCGCATGATTACCGCTATTTTCCTGACCCAGATTTGATGCCGTTGGTGATTGATGCCGCGTGGATCGAACGCGTGCGCAGCGCCTTGCCAGAACTACCTGCCGCCATGCAAATACGCTTAATTGAGCAATATGGGCTAAGCCCCTATGACGCCGCTGTGTTGACTTCGTCAAAAGCGCTGGCAGCCTATTACGAGGGCGTCGTAACGCACATCAGCGCACTGCAAAAAAACCAAACGATTGATCCAAATTTAGCCAAAGCCGCGGCTAACTGGGTGATGGGCGAACTCAGTTCACAACTCAACCGCGACAACATTGAAATCAGCGCTTGCCCGGTCTGCCCTAAGCAACTCGCGCGGCTACTCGTGCGCATTGCCGACGGCACACTTTCAAACAAACTTGCCAAAGAAGTATTCCAAGCGATCTGGGATGAGAAATCTAATGATGAGCAAGCAGCAGACCGCATCATCGAAGCCAAAGGGTTGCAACAAATCTCCGATACCAGCGAGCTCGACGCAATCATAGAGGCAGTGCTCAGCGCCCATCCAAAATCCGTCGAGGAGTTCCGTGCGGGTAAAGAAAAGGCATTTAACGCGTTGATCGGCCAAGCGATGAAAGCCACCCGCGGCAAAGCCAACCCGCAACAGATCAATGAGATTTTAAAGCGAAAACTAGCTTGATGATTGCTCGATCGGAAGCATCAGCTAGTTTATGGATATTCTAAAAAAATAGGATCGTGATTTAACTCAAATGTTACGCATCATTAGTGCCAACCTGAACGGCATCCGTTCAGCGGCAAAAAAAGGCTTTTTTGACTGGTTCGGCGAACAACAAGCCGATATTGTCTGCGTGCAAGAGCTCAAGGCGCAACAAGGCGATATGACAACTGATTTTGTAGCGCCGCATGGTTATCACAGCTGTTTTCAGCATGCCATTAAAAAAGGCTACAGCGGAGCGGGTCTCTATATGCGACACGAACCCGATGACTGCATTATCGGCTTTGGCAACCCTGAATTCGATGCTGAAGGGCGTTATGTTGAGATTCGTTACGGCGCGCTATCGGTGGTGTCCGTCTATGTGCCCTCAGGCTCCAGTTCAGATGAGCGGCAACAAGCAAAATTCCGCTTCATGGACGCTTTTATGCCGCATTTGATTGAATTAAAGCAGCAACGCGAAGTCATTTTATGCGGCGATATCAATATCGCGCATACGGAAATGGATATTAAAAACTGGAAGGGCAATCTAAAAAATTCCGGTTTTTTGCCTGAAGAGCGCGCTTGGCTTACCAAGCTTTTTGATGAGGTAGGGTATGTAGACGTTTTTCGTAAGCTTGATCCACGTGCGGATCAATACACTTGGTGGAGCAACCGAGGACAAGCCTATGCAAAAAATGTCGGGTGGCGCATTGATTATCAGCTTGCAACGCCGGCGATTGCCGCACAGGCAGTCAACACTTCAATCTTTAAAGAGATCAAATTCAGCGATCATGCGCCGTTGACCATCGATTATGCGTATACCTTGAAATAGGCTGGCATTTTTTAGGCCTGCCGAGTTTTCCAAGGCGCAATCCAAGGCAACAATAACATGCCTGGCAGGGCCAGCGCGGTACAGACAAAGAAGAATTCAAACCAGCCGATCTGCGCAACGATATAGCCAGCGCCTGCATTAGCAAAGGTGCGCGGCACAGCAGATAAGCTGGTAAAGAGGGCAAATTGAGTCGCCGTGTAACGTGGGTTCGTAGTCTGCGCCATATAGGCAACAAATGCGGCTGTACCAAGCCCGGTAGCAAACATCTCACAAGCAATCACCACCGCCAGCCACAACTCCACCGGCCCCCTATGGGCCAGCCAAGCAAAGCTTAAAATGGCCAACATTTGCGCCACACCAAACAACCATAAGCCCCGTGCGATGCCGAGTTTCAGCAGCAACACGCCACCGACGATGCCACCGCCAATACTCGCCCAAAGCCCAACCGTTTTGGCGATCATGCCGATCTCGGTTTTAGTGAACCCTAGGTCTAGATAAAAAGACGTGGCCAGCGAAGTCGCCATACTGTCACCCAGCTTGTATAAAAACATAAAAGTCAGGATCAGTAAAGCATGCCGCCAACCATTACGCATCATGAATTCTTGCAAGGGTAGTACGACGGCATCTCGCAATGTTTTGGGGGGCAGGATGTGCGCATTGGGTTCGCGCACAATACAACTCAAGATAATGCCTGGCAACATAAAAGCCGCCGTAATCACAAAAACCTCCGACCATTGAAGGAAATCTGCCAAAATCAATGCTAAGGCGCCGGGTACCAAACCGGCAATCTTATAAGCATTGACATAAATCGCTGTGCCAAGCCCTTGTTCCTGATCATTTAATAGTTCCCGGCGATAAGCATCCAGCACAATATCTAGGCTCGCGCTAAAAAATGCGAGTGCTGCCGCCAGTGCAGCAACCGCCCACAACGCATCATGAGGCGAAACAAAACCCAACGCAGCGATGGTGCCGGCCACCAATAATTGCGTGCAGAGCATCCACGCACGCCTTCGCCCTAACTGCACGCCAGGCAGTTTGGGGATAAAGCGATCCATTATCGGCGCCCAGATAAATTTCCAGGTGTACGGAAATTGGATCAATGCAAACAGCCCAATTGACTCCAGGTCGATTTTTTCAGAACGCAGCCATGCCTGCACCAAATTAAGCAAAACGAAGAGCGGCAAACCCGACGTGAAGCCTAAAAAAAAGCAAATCAGCATGCGCGTGTTGAAATATACACCCCAGCCGTGCTTAAGCTTCATATAAAAGACCTATAATCAGTTTGCGATTCCTAGCGTGCTAGATGAGCCGGCTAGCCATATCGTTTGACACGATAAACTGCAAGACTACCACGCCAATTTTGTTCCCAGCGCACACCCCTCACTTAATGCAGAAGCACTCAGTCAATAATTTTAATCCCCGCCGCATGCGCATGCGCTGCAAAATCACGCACGGTCAAGACTCGGACATGCGGGGTATTGTGCCACTGATAGGGCCAAGACGCTGATAGCGGCATGCGGCCACCCAGCGCCGCCAGTCGATGCGACCAATCGCCAAAATTAGGAAATGAGACGATACATTCCTGCGCCACGCGCAACACGCGCTTGAGCAGATTAGCTTGCAACCATTCAATGCGAGCGAATCACCGTGCCAAGCGAATGCTCGGTCAATATTTCAAGCAGTAGCGAATGCTCGATGCGGCCATCCATAATATGCACCGATGGCACGCCGCTTTTGGCCGCATCAAGGGCCGCATTGATTTTAGGCAACATCCCGCCAGAGATGGTGCCATCTGCAAATAGCGCATCAATTTGGGAGGTGCTTAAATCGGTCAGCAGCGTGCCTTCTTTATCCATCACGCCAGCAATATTTGTCATGATCAATAATTTTTCCGCATTGAGTATAGTGGCCAGTTTGCCCGCGACCCAATCTGCATTTAAATTATAAGAAACGCCATCGGCGTCAAAGCCGATCGGCGAAATGACTGGAATGAAAGAGCTCCGTTGCAAAGCCTTGACGACGGCCGGATTAATTGCCTCAACCTCGCCCACCTGGCCAATATCCAGGAATTCGCCCACGCGTTCCCGATCCGGCACCCGCATCCGGTGCGCCCGAATCAAACCACCATCTTTGCCGGTCAGGCCGACCGCCTGGCCGCCATAATGGTTGATTAATGAGACAATTTCTTGCTGAATTTCGCCGGCCAAGACCCATTCGACGACACTCATCGTTTCTGCATCAGTGACACGCATGCCTTGTAGAAAGACGCGTTGCTTACCGACTTTTTGCAAAGCCCGATCGATTTGCGGCCCACCGCCATGGACTAAGACTAAATTAATGCCGAGCAGCTTGAGCAACACCGCATCGCGCGCAAAACCTTGCTTCAGGTGCTGCTCAGTCATCGCGTTACCACCATATTTGATGACCACAGTTTTACTGTGATAGCGTTGCATATGGGGCAGCGCTTCCGCGAGAATATGAGCCTTTAATTCACTCGATATTAACGATAAATCAAGTTGTTTGGACATAGCAGCAATAACTCAGCAGTAAGTGTCGTAAGGCGTATAAACTCCAATTGATACGCTTACAAAATATAACGCGATAAATCTTCGTTTTTAGCAACATCGTTGAGTGCCGCATCCACATAAGCCGCATCAATTTTCACCTGTTGCTTGCCTTGGCTGCCCGCCACGAAGGCAATCTCTTCCAGCAATTTTTCAATCACGGTATAAAGCCGGCGCGCACCAATATTCTCGGTTTTTTCATTCACTAAAAAGGCAATTTCCGCCAAGCGACGAATGCCATCTTTAACAAAATCCAGCTTTACGCCATCCGTCCCTAAAAGCGCTTCATATTGCTTCACTAAACTTGCGTCAGTGCCACTCAAAATAGCTTCAAAATCTTCAACGGAGAGTGAATCAAGCTCAACCCGAATTGGAAAGCGTCCTTGTAATTCAGGAATTAAATCACTCGGTTTAGATAGATGGAAAGCACCACATGCGATAAACAAAATGTGATCTGTTTTAACCATGCCATATTTAGTGCTCACGGTTGTACCTTCAACCAGTGGCAATAAATCACGTTGCACCCCCTGGCGCGATACTTCGGCTCCGCTGGCTTCACTACGCGAAGCGATTTTGTCGATCTCGTCGAGAAATACAATGCCGTTTTGCTCAACGCTCTGCACGGCTTTTGATTTGACCTCGTCGTCATTCAGCATCTTCGCCGCTTCTTCATCGGTCAAAAGCTTCATCGCTTCTTTAATGCTAACCTTGCGTCGCGTTTTACGCCCACTCCCCATGCTCGAGAGCATACTGCGAATTTGCTCCGTCATTTCCTCCATCCCGGCCGGCCCCATAATATCCATCGTGGCCGCCGCCGACTCTAAATCGAGTTCAATCTCTTTATCATCGAGTTTGCCTTCGCGCAAACGCTTACGAAAAGTTTGGCGCGTGGCATTATTTTTTTTATCATTGTCAGCTTTGTCGTCCGCCTCTTGAGGTTCTGGCTCGACCGCGTCAGACGATGCGTTGGCCGCTAACGAACGTGGCGTCGGCAATAAGATATCGAGGACCCGTTCTTCAGCAAAATCTCCTGCTTTAGTGAGCACCTTACGCATTTCAGATTCGCGCGTTTGCTTAACCGCAATCTCGATCAAATCACGCACAATGCTATCAACATCGCGGCCGACATAGCCCACTTCAGTGAATTTAGTGACTTCAATTTTGATAAAAGGCGCCTCCGCTAACTTCGCCAGACGGCGAGCGATTTCTGTCTTGCCTACGCCAGTTGGGCCAATCATCAAAATATTTTTGGGGGTAATTTCCTGGCGCAATGGCTCTGCCACTTGCTGCCGGCGCCAACGGTTGCGTAGCGCCACGGCTACCGCGCGCTTGGCTTTATCCTGGCCAATAATATGCTTGTTCAGTTCCGAGACAATTTCGGCGGGGGTCATATTGCTCATATCAGAGTGCTCAGTCGAGGGTCTCGATAACAAAATTGTGGTTAGTATAAATGCAGAGATCGCCAGCAATGCCAAGTGACTTTTCAACGATTTCGTGCGGCGCCAGTTCGGTATTTTGCACCAGCGCGCGGGCTGCTGCTTGCGCGTAAGTCCCCCCCGAACCAATCGCACAGATACCGCTTTCAGGGTCAAGCACATCACCGTTACCGGTTAAGACCAGCGTTGTTTCCGCATCAGCTGCGATCATCATCGCTTCTAAGCGACGCAACATCCGATCGGTACGCCAATCTTTAGCGAGCTCAACGGCAGCGCGCATTAAATTGCCTTGATACTTCTCAAGCTTGCCCTCAAAGCGGTCCAGCAAGGAGAATGCGTCAGCCGTACCGCCGGCAAAGCCGACCAGTACTTTATTGTCATGAATGCGGCGAATTTTTCTGGCACTGCCTTTCATAACGACATTGCCCAAGGTAACCTGACCATCTCCGCCGACAGCTACGTGCTTGCCGCGCCGCACCGAAACAATGGTGGTGCCGTGATACTGTTCCATATAGATTCCCTCTGAAAACGCTACGCCCTCAGCTGACTGCGCCTCATGGCTGAGAACAGACTTATAGCAAAACAACAACGGGGCCGAGCGAGCTAACCTTAAGCGTGAATGCCATTATTTTAGGGCGCCGCCCAGATTATCAAGGGCAACGCAAAACACTTTTCGATACGTTATGGGTATTTAATTAATGCTTGGGCCTAAAAGCAAAACCCGGCGTGTTCTGGCTCTAATCAATCGCCAAAGAGCTTTTGACGCAACTCCCGACGCTCTTGCGCCTCGAGCGACAAGGTAGCAGTAGGCCGAGCAAGTAAGCGCGCCAGACCAATCGGTTCGCCCGTTTCCTCACACCAACCATATTCGCCCGACTCAATCCGTGCGAGTGATTGCAGAATTTTTTTGAGTAATTTTCTTTCTCGATCGCGAGTACGCAATTCCAGTGCATGCTCTTCTTCAATGGTAGCGCGATCAGCCGGATCGGGTACCACCACCGTTTCACGCAAATGCTCGGTAGTTTGACCGGCGTTATGCAAAAGCTCTGCTTGCAACTGTTCGAGCTTACGCTTGAAAAAATCGCGCTGCTCGTCGTTCATATAATCCTTTTCGCCCATCTTTAGGATTTCAGCTTCAGTCAAAGATTTTTTCGTGCTCATTTAGCGGATGCTTTCGATAGTAATACGGTGTGGATCATAGCCCGCCTGCCTGGCGCCATGTACAAAACAGGTAGACTGCGGCAGTCTTTCGGCAGAGTGACACGTGTTGCGCAGCAGGCCTTGCGGTAAGGCGGTTGCCATTTTACCTCAACTTTTCCCAAACTGACGCCCAAATTCAAACCGCTTGTGCCCTAGAAAATTTAGCGATACAGATTAACAAAGCTTTCTCGCCTCGCCGATTTATTCTGACGGCGCGTCCGCCAGCACCCACACCACAATCGTTTGTGCATCAACTTCGCTTAAACGAGGGTGCGATGGCATTGGAACGGCCCCCCATGCTCCCGCTCCTCCCTTTCTTATTTTTTCGACTAGCTTTGCCACGGCATCAGGCTGATCCCTGTACCTAGCCGCGACGTCCCGATAAGCAGGACCAATTCGTTTCTGGTCAGCCGTATGGCAGCTGATGCATGCATTGCGCCGAGATAATAACTGCGCATGAACTACATCAACTGCATGCACCGCGAGACTATTCACCACGCATGCAGCAACACCCAGAAAAATCACCGACTTGCGTATTATTTGGCACAGAATATTATGTAAATTGTTAGCAAACACGGCGTTTGAAATGAGCGTTGCTTACGGTTAATGTGACCGCGTCGGTGTCGGCAATTGTTTATTTACCGTGGCAGGTGTATGACCAGGCTGCGGTGGCGTACCAAGCGATAGTTTTTTAGCCTCTGGTTCAGAAATATATTGGAACGCTTTTACGACTTGCAATACACCCGGTACACGACCAGCAAGCTCGGCTGCACGATCGCCCTCATTTTTTGTAACCAAGCCCATCAGATACACGATGCCACGCTCGGTTACCACTTTGATAAAGGTAGCGGAAATGTCAGATGCGTGGACATGCGATGCCTTGACTTTGGCCGTCAGGTACGAATCATTTGAGCGCGAACCAAAGGAACTCGCCCCCTGAATGACAAGCTCGTTGACAACCCCTTCTACATTGGCAACGGTGCGCGCGATAGTTTCGGCTTTTAGTTTGGTCACTAGATTTGGCACTTCACCGGTTAACAACACACGCCGATTAAATACGGTGGTGCTAACGTGCGCTTCGTCTGCTAGCTCACGTTTGAGATGGGTCGCCGCTTTGACTTGAATCTCTCGATCTTCCGTCTGCGTGCCTAGGGTACGGCGGTCCGACGCAACTAACGCACCGCCACCGGTTGCACCTGCGACCAATAAAGGACATCCCTGCAATGAAGAGAGTAAACCAAAAGCTAATATAGCGCGGCCAACTGTTTTGCTTATTTGCATTGAAATCATGCCAAACTCCTTTGGTTAATGTGATGAAGATACGACTACGACCTATCGCCGAGTAACATTGCATCAATGCCATCGCATAGGCAATGCACTGTCAGCGAATGAACTTCTTGTATCCGTGCTGTACGCTCGCTAGGCGCACAGATATGTAAATCTGTGTCGAGCAAGACATCCTTGATACGTCCGCCACCTTTACCCGTTAATGCAATCACCAGCATTTCTCGTTCATGTGCACTTTCAATGGCAGCCAATACGTTTTCTGAGTTACCCGAAGTAGAAATGGCAATTAATATATCACCTGGCTGGCCCAGCCCAGATACTTGCCTGGCAAAGATTTGCGCAAAGCTATAATCATTGCCAATCGCGGTTAACACAGATGAATCGGTGGTCAAAGCAATCGCCGGCAGAGCCGGCCGCTCTTGTTCAAAACGACCGATCAACTCAGCCGCAAGATGTTGCGCATCCGCAGCTGAACCGCCATTACCACATATCAGCACTTTACCACCGCTGGCAAACGCCGAAAAGACTGTATCAATGGCAGCAGCAATTGGCGCCGCAAGCACTTCAAGCGCGGCGAGCTTAGTAGACGCGCTATCTTGAAAGTGTTGCTGAATTCTTTCAATCAACATCGAATTTTCCGTTGGCAATGGGCCATAATTAAAATAGTACAATCGATTCTATCGTATTTGCTCACAACCTTGGAAAACAATCTCGGACAACTTCTTTAAATCAAGCCCTAAATTCTTAGCCAAGAGCTTTATAGGAAGCGCTCACCTCAGTCATGATCGGCGCCCAATATATTAGTCAGCCAAGTAATCTGCTCACCGTCAAATATGACGGCATCGAAACGGCACACCGGCAATTCACCGCGCCATTTAGCAAGATAGTGACGCGCGGCTAATCGCAGGCGCGCACATTTAGTTGCGTTAATACTGGCTAATGCCCCACCAAAACGCATACTGGCGCGGGCGCGGACTTCAACAAATACAAGCACACTCTCTGCATCGCGCATAATCAGGTCAATTTCACCTTGGCGATAAGTCACATTGCGCGCCACCAGCGTCATGCCACGTTGCTGCAAATAGTTTAATGCACGCGTTTCAAACGCAGCTCCAAACATTCTTGTGGTTTTAAACATAGCTATGACACCGCCCTTTACTCACAGTCAATAGGTGATTGCATGGCACAATGGCTAGCATCGCAATCCCCCGCTTTATACTCAGGACATGAATTGATTGATTTACTTTCACTCGCCCAGCATCAGACTTATCCGGCCGCAGCGTTATATGTCGTTGCCACCCCCATCGGCAATACCGCTGACATTACATTACGTGCGCTCCATGTGCTCAAGCTGGTTGATCGCATAGCCGCAGAAGATACGCGTAACAGTACGCAATTGCTTGCTCGTTACGGCATCAGCAAACCTCTGTTTGCCGCGCACCAGCATAATGAGCATGAATCCGCTGCACGGATTGTGGAGCACCTGCGCGCAGGTGAGCGAGTTGCTTATATCTCCGATGCCGGCACCCCCGGCATTAGCGATCCAGGCGCAAAAATAGTGGATGCGGTTCGTGTCGCGGGCTTTGCCACGATACCCATTCCTGGCTGCAATGCCCTCGCTACGGCCCTTAGTGTTACGGGTGAAGGCTTCAGCCACGGCGCTCCTAATCCAGCCGGAACCTTCACTTTTATTGGCTTTCTTCCGGCTAAGCCAAAACAACGTGCAGCGCAACTCCGCTCACTGGTGCAACATCCTTATGCGATGGTCTTTTACGAAACACCGCATCGCATCTTAGAAACAGTCAGTGCGCTTTCGACGGCACTGGGTAGCGAACGACAGCTATTCATCGCCCGCGAAATAACCAAGTTACACGAAAATTTGTACCGTGGCACCCTAGCCGAAGGACTAATCTGGCTACAAGAAGACAGCAACCGACAGCGCGGCGAATTTGTATTAGTCGTAGAAGGCGCAGACCTCGCTCAGGAAAGCGCTGCGAGCCAACACGATGAGCTGCTGCAACTGCTGTTAACCCATCTGCCGGTTAGCACCGCAGCCAGGCTTGCAGCTACGCTCACGCACGTCTCGCGTGACGCCCTTTACGCACGAGCACTCGATTTACAAGCGAAAAGCCGAGACGAAAACAGTTAAGCACATGAGTCGCTTAATATCTGTATTGGATTTTGGCCATGACTGATATTCGCCAGAGTGGGGCTCACATACTCGCCTGAATTGGGGGTTATTGCGCAACTCGCCAGCAAAATGGCGACAAAAAGCGCTTGGCCGTATCGAATCAATCGAAATTTCTTTATCTGTGCACACATGGATCGTCCCGCTCTAGTAGCTTCTGCCATTGATTCTAGCGAATTTGAAAACGCTACGCTACCCGAGCTTATACGAATACCTGGCGTAAGTCATATCCAAACACCTTAGACGAAATCAGCAAGCAGCACTCCTGTTGCCTTCATAAGCAAAATTGTTTCAGCAATGGGCTTAAAATTCACCCAAAAACAAACTAAACCCTTATTTCTAAAATTTTCATTTTGAAGAATCATCGGTACAAAAGGATTGGCGTGCAGTTCGAGCCATCCTCCAGAGAATTAAGTTAATTAATTTTCAGCTATATAATTGTTCCAATGCAATTGGAACAACGCTAGGAAATGCCTGGTCAGATAAATATTTCAATTGACCCTCTTGTCCGGATGATTATAAGGTTCCAACTCACTATAATTCGGTCCTGAATAAATCCCTTTGCGTACTATTTGATCTAAAAACTTAAACCAACAACAAAGGTAAGTCATTACCAAGAAATATTTCTATAATTGAGCCTTTAAGGTAAAGTTAAATGGTAGGTAAGACGCTAGAGAGGC
>JASSUC010000010.1:0-68586 GCA_031963245.1 Mycoavidus cysteinexigens | reverse complement strand
CGTCAAAGCCTTATTTTACAAGGCTTTTTGGGTAATTTTAAGGGGGATATTTTGGCTGCCGCCGAAGGTAACTGGCGGAGACGGAGGGATTCGAACCCTCGATGCGGATTTTGTCCACATGCTCCCTTAGCAGGGGAGTGCCTTCGACCTCTCGGCCACGTCTCCGAATCTTGTTCGCATTTGAAGATAAATGCGGCAAAAGCGAGATGATAGCGGGTTCGGGTTTCGAGGTCAAATTTAACTGCATTTGATGGTCACTAGGTTAAGTCGAAAAAACCCTCTCAACGCTAGGAAATGTACTATATTCTAAGGATTCGTTAGATATCCAAGCGGGGGAAATCAGGTAAGTCTTATACATTTTGCAATGTCAAGCATGCCGCTCTAATCAATGTCACTGTAAATTTAACGTGAGGTAATTTTTTATGTCGCTGATCGTCGCTGGCCGTTTTGATACTTTCGCTGAAGCCCAGAAAGCCGCCAAAATCTTATTTGCACACGGATTTAAAGAGGAGGATGTGACACTTTTCTTTGTTAATCCGCCAGGCCAGCATGACCCTCTGGTAGGCAGTGGTGCTCAAGTTGCAGATCGCGCTTCAAGGTCCATTTCTAAAGGTGCGGGCATCGGGCTGATATTGGGTGCGGCGCTTGGCGCAAGCATCGGCGCTATGCTCTGTGCGGTCTTTGGCTTTCCTCTGCTGCTCACGCTCATTGCTGCCTTAGTGAGTGCTTATCTTGGGTCATTGATGGGCGCGATGGCCAAAACACTGACTTCTACGCAAGAGCGGCCCTCTGCCAAAATACATCAATCCGGCGTGCTGCTTGCAATTCATGTGACGGTCAATAATCAGGCAGATGCTACTGCGGTATTGCGCCAGGCTAACGCAAAAGATATTGAGCGCGCACATGGACGTTGGGAGGGCGGGCAATGGCGCGATTTTGATCCTTTAAAAACACCTGTTTTACCCAAAAATCTTTAATCGGGTGCGCCTGCCATAACCGTTCCGCTGATCCCTAGGTGAGGAAGGGGTGCGGAGCCGGTTATGGTCGAACGATTAGCCAGTTATGGTTGCCAATTATTTTGTTAGCGAGTCTGAGTCGCCTATTGTCGCTTCGCATACGCTACTTAAAATTTACTTTGCCCCTGCTCCAACTCAAACGCTTTATGCAGTGCGCGCACGGCCAGTTCCATATATTTCTCATCGATGAGCACTGAGATTTTGATTTCTGAAGTGGAGATCATTTGAATATTGATCCCTTCTTCTGAGAGGGTGCGAAACATCTTTCTGGCAATGCCAACATGCGAACGCATGCCAACCCCGACGACCGAGACTTTGGAGACTTTCGGGTCGCCCAGCACTTGTTGGGCTTTGACTTTGTCTTTGATGAGTTGATTCAAAATATCCATCGCGCGCGTATAGTCGCTGCGGCCAACGGTAAATGTAAAATCCGTTTTGCCTTCTACGCTCTGGTTTTGAATAATCATATCAACATCAATATTCGCATCGGCAATCGAGCCCAGTATTTGATAGGCAATACCCGGGATGTCCGGGACGCCAACAACGACGATCCGACCTTCATCGCGCTGAAAGGCAATGCCGGAAATAACAGCTTGTTCCATAGATTTATCTTCTTCAAAAGTAATCAGCGTACCCGAGTGCATTTCTTCCTCAAGGGGTATCAAAGGGTCAGTCAGGCTGGATAAAACACGTGTTTTAACCTGATATTTTCCAGCGAATTCAACTGAGCGAATTTGCAATACCTTCGACCCTAGGCTTGCCATTTCTAGCATTTCTTCAAATGTAATGCGCTCAAGGCGGCGCGCGCCCTCGACCACGCGCGGATCGGTGGTATAAACACCATCCACATCGGTATAAATTAAACATTCATCCGCGTTAAGCGCAGCCGCTACCGCTACGGCTGAGGTATCTGTGCCGCCGCGTCCCAAAGTGGTGATATTGTGCTCGCTATCCACCCCTTGAAAACCGGCGATCATGACGATGCAGCCGGCATCAAGGTCTTGCTGCACGCGTTTGCCGTCAATCTCAACTATCCGCGCTTTGGTATGAGTACTATCGGTTTTAATTGGCACCTGCCAGCCCGCGTAGCTACGCGCATCAAGCCCTAGTTCTTTGAGGGCGATGGCCAGTAAACCCACACTCACCTGTTCTCCAGTGGCGGCGACAATATCCAATTCGCGCGGATCAGGCTGGGGAGAAATTTCATGGGCGAGCTTAAGCAAACGATTGGTTTCGCCAGACATGGCTGAGGGGACTACAACAATCTGATAGCCAGCCTTATGCCATTTGGCGACGCGCAACGCAACATTTTTGATGCGCTCGACCGAACCCATCGAAGTGCCGCCATATTTATGTACAATTAGAGTCATAGGTATTTGCTGAAACAAAAGAGTAACCAGCACGAGCGTATCGCGAGCGATGCATCTGCAGGCAAGCGTTGAAAATTACATGAAGCACGCTGAAAAAACAAGCTTATTGGCCAGAATATCGTATAACTGAATGAATTTTCACGCGGCCTTCACGAAACTGCTGCTGCCAATACGAATACTCCTGGTCATACGCTGATTGACGCATGCCACACCCACCCACCGAAAACCGCCATGATGATTTCTTGCCTCCTGTCATACAATACTGTATATTTATACAGTATAAAAACTCGTGCTGGGGATCACACGTGAACTACAAATCATTTTTCCTTTTATTTTTTCTTTCGGCGCTCTGGGGCGCTTCGTTTCTTTTTATCAGCATGGGCGTTTCTACTTTCGGCCCGACTCCGTTGATGGCAGTACGGGTCACTATCGCCGCGCTGTTTTTGCTGGCGATTCTCTTACATAAGCATGGTGTCAACAGCTTACACACTCTACGTGCCAATCTCTGGCCATTGTGTGTAGTAGGCATGTTGAATGCCGCCTTGCCCTTCGTTCTATTTGCTTATGCCGAACTCACGATCTCTGCCGGACTCACCTCCGTGATTATGGCAACCGCCCCCCTTTGGGGCGCGGTGGTGGCACGGGTATGGTTTAAAGAGCGCTTAGATTTACCGCGTACGATAGGCTTGATGATTGGTTTTACTGGAGTCGTGTTGCTGATTTGGCGCCAGTTGTCTATCTCTATAGATTTACTTGAGGAAACGCCAGGCACCTCGCCGATTCTACTTGCCGTCCTGGCCTCACTGGTGGCCTCATCCATGTATGGTATCAGCGCTAATTATACGCGGCACTATTTAAGCACGCTAAAGCCCCTGGAGATCGCAACCGGCAGCATGATGTGCTCGGCCATTGCACTGATTCCTGTGGCTATTTTTCAATGGCCAAGCGTTAGCGTACCCTGGCAGTCCTGGGCGGTTGTCGCCACCTTGGGCATTGCCTGCACGGCCATTGCGTTCATCGTGTATTTTCATCTAATTTCGACTACAGAACCCACTTATGCCATTTCGGTGATGTTTTTAGTCCCTATTTTTGGCGTGTTGTGGGGCATGCTGTTTCTGGGAGAAAAAATATCCGTCCATATGATGGCTAGCGGCTCAATCATTTTAGTCGGGGTACTGCTCTCTACCGGGCTGATGAGTCGTCTGTGGATTAGCTGGAAGAATTGGTTCCAGGCTTAGTGTCGGCTTGCCATGCAAGATGCACTCGCTCGGCTTCTGCTAAATCACTTAATTCGGGAATCTCATAATTCAAACCGATATAGGGGACAAAAAGTAGCCTATCGCCCACATAGATACAGGGTACATCACGCTGCCAGGCAGGGATACCGGCTTCTTGGAAGAGATTTTTCAAAGTGCGGCGAGGGCCTGGCGCCAATTGACGCATCCGCTCGCCGCCTTGGCGCAGGCTGGCGCGTAGCGGCGCTGAATGGAGTAACGCAGCGGGCACGCTGACTAACTCATGGCTGTTATGGCTGTGGCTGGCGGTAAAAAGTAAAGTACCATGCCAGCGGACCAGAGGCCATGCCGTTTGTCCAGACCAGTGCAGGGTTGCATCTGACGGCTTCAATAATGCATTGGCGTCAGGCGCTAATGCGCCCGCCGTGCATGGCTGGTTTTGCGGTCGATCGGCGCGCTCCCACCACACTCTGTCACGGTATACCCGCAACTGGTATCCAGCATGCTCTAGCTGGATCGTGGCGTCTGCTCGCGCTGCGCACAATTGCTTGAGTAGATTATCAAGCCGAGCATTTGAAGGCGCCGGCAAACTAAGCAGACGCAGCCAGTAACGAATTACATTGGCCGTGCGTAAGGTGTGTTCTTGGTTTAGGGCAATCAGCGCAGAGTGTGATAACGCATACGCGTTGGGCGGCACTGCGATACGCTGTAAATCCAGTTGTGCTAACTCATCTAATAAAGTTTGCGCATCTGCCGCATGCCGCGCGGCCCGTGCAAGCGCGGTCTGGTAAGCCGGAAAATAAGCGCCAATCTGCGGCAATACCGCGTGACGTAAGGCATTACGCGTATAACGCAAATCTGTATTCGATTCATCTTCAAGCCAACGCAAATTATAGTGCCTCGCGTAAGCTGCCAGTGCCTCGCGGGGTACATTGAGTAATGGCCGCATATAGCTTGGCCGGTTTGGCGCTTGAGCACCTGGTGGCGTCTGAAGATTTAAGGCCGGGAGATCTGGCGCTACTAAGCCACTATCTGCTGATTTTTTCTGTTCTTTTAGCGCGGGCATCGCAGCCAGTCCGGCGATCCCTGTGCCGCGTAACAATTGCAGCAAGACCGTCTCAGCTTGATCGTCCGCATGATGGCCCAGTAGCAAAAACTGCGCCTGTTGGGCCTGGCAAAGCTCGTCCAAAGCCGCATAACGCAGGTCCCGCGCAGCGGCTTCAAGACCGCGGCCGGACTTCCTATTGATCTCGATCTGACACGCGGCAAAACGCACGCCAAATTGCGCGGCCAATGCCTCACAGTGAGCTAGCCAGGCACCAGCATGCGGGCTTAAGCCATGATGAATGTGTAGTGCCACACAGTGCTCAGCGCCGACACATGAAATTGCTGCATGGAGTAAGACCGTCGAGTCGAGGCCGCCGCTAAATGCAATCGCCAGTGTCTGATTGACATGCAGCGGCTGCAGTGCGGCTAAGAGCGCCTGCGCTACCGGCTTAATCTCAGCGGCTTTAACGCTGAGCAGAGCCGATGGTGGTGGTTTCCTTGAATTTGCCATAGCCCATTAAACGCTCAAGGCGCCGCTCGCGCAAGTCGACTAGGCTCATGCCCTGTAACTGGCGCAAGCTATCGACCAAGGCCCGGCGCAAGAATGCCGCCATGGCTTTGGGATCACGGTGCGCGCCCCCCAAAGGCTCATTCACAATTTTATCAATCAAACCCAAAGCCTTTAAACGATGGGCGGTGAGACTCAGGGCTTCGGCCGCGTCCGGCGCTTTGGCCGCGCTTTTCCAAAGAATTGAAGCACAGCCTTCTGGAGAAATCACCGAATAAGTTGAAAATTGCAGCATTAAAACGCTATCCGCGACGGCAATCGCGAGCGCGCCACCCGAGCCACCCTCGCCAATGATGGTCACGATCAGCGGGGTTTTCAATTCAGCCATGACATAGAGATTACGGCCAATGGCTTCGGATTGTCCCCGTTCTTCAGCGCCAATCCCAGGGTAAGCGCCAGGCGTATCTACAAAGGTAAAAATCGGGATGCCAAATTTCTCGGCCAGCCGCATCAAACGTTCGGCTTTGCGATAGCCCTCAGGCCTTGGCATGCCAAAATTACGCAGAGCGCGCTCTTTAGTATCGCGCCCTTTTTGATGACCAATGACCATGCAGGGCTGCCCATTAAAGCGCGCCAGGCCACCAATAATAGATAGATCGTCGGCAAACGAACGATCGCCGTGCAACTCATGAAAATCAGTGAAGATTTCCCTGACGTAATCAAGCGTATAGGGACGCTGCGCATGCCGAGCAATTTGCACCACCTGCCAAGGTGTCAAGCGTGCATAGATATCTTTTGTAAGCTGCTGGCTTTTCTTTGACAGACGCTCAATTTCCTCTGAAATATCAACCGCTGAATCATCTTGCACAAAGCGCAATTCGTCGATTTTTGTTTCAAGCTCAGCGATCGGCTGCTCAAAATCCAAAAAAGTGGTTTTCATTTTATGTACAATCCTCGTTGCCCACGCAAAACGTGGGCGTCAACACTAAAGTAAGGTTTATATTGAGTGCACGCTCGGGCACTGCAACAATCGCTTTAATAATCAACCGGCAGTGGATCAAGGCTACGCCACATATACCAAGTCGCAACTGTGCGCCAGGGTTCCCAGTTTGCGGCAACCTCACGCGCCTCGCTGCGCGTAACCGGCTCGCCACTAAAGTAATTCAGTCCAATCGCACGAATTAAACCCACATCGTCAAGCGGCAGCACATTAGGTCTTAGCAGGTTAAAAATCAAAAACATTTCGGCCGTCCAACGGCCAATCCCACGAATTTGCGTCAACTCCAGAATGACCGCCTCGTCATCCATGGTGGTCCACTTATCAACGTGCAGCGCACCTGATACAAAATGCTGCGCCAGGTCAAGAATGTATTCCGCTTTTCTTTTTGACAGGCCGCACTGGGCAAGTGTTTCGACATCGAATTTCAAAAACTGCTTGGGAGTCAATTTAGGACATGTTTTTTCAACGCGCTGCCAAACCGTTTGCGCCGCTTTCACTGAAATTTGCTGGCCTACAATTGAACGAGCTAAAGTGACAAAGGGTTCTCCCCGCCCAATCAAATGGACCGGACCAAACTTCGGAATCAACTTTTTCAGAATCCGATCGCGTTTCACTAGGTCGGCGCAGGCTTTTTCCCAATATGCTGGCCGCGTGGTAGTAGGCTGCAAGGTGTCGATCGGCAAAGGCACGGCGGTTTCTTGCAGCCCGCGTTTAGCAGCCATGGTGACTTTCGCTGTGGGCGTAGCTTGGGCCGTCACGACCTTGGATCTCGTCACTTTGCCCACTCAGTTATCCTATCAGAATCAAATTGTGCGCAGACCATGTTCATCAAGCACGCCTCCATTCAGTCAGCTCAGCGGATTTATCCTCAAGCACCACCCCCGCGGCCAAAAGTTCTGCACGAATTTGATCTGCTACACGATAATCTTTAGCACGCTTGGCGGCTTGCCGCTCAGCAATACGCGCGGCAATTACCTCAGCACTCAAGGCGGTGCTCACGGCCGTGGTGATTTGCAAAAATGCCTGCGGCACGCGCGCCAGCAAGCCGAGAACCTCAGCTAAGCCCTTTAACTGCCGGGCCAGTACCGGATCCCGGTTTTTATTCACGGCGAGCGCCAACTCGAACAGTACAGCAACCGCGATCGGCGTATTAAAGTCATCGTTCATGGCCGCGTGAAACCGTTGCGCATGCGCTTCATTCCAATCCAGCGGCAAGGTATCCGGTTCAGTCTCTTTCAGCGCCGTATAAAGACGTGTCAGCCCGCCGCGTGCATCTTCAAGGTGGATGTCGCTGTAATTAATTGGGCTGCGATAGTGAGTGCGCAAGATAAAAAAGCGCACCACTTCTGCATCAAAATTAGCCAACACATCGCGAATTGTAGAAAAGTTACCCAGCGACTTCGACATTTTTTCATCATCGATCTGCACATAGGCATTATGCATCCAGTAATTCACGAATGGATGCCCATTAGCTCCCTCGCTTTGCGCGATTTCATTTTCATGATGCGGAAACTGCAAATCTTGGCCACCACCATGAATATCGAATGTGTTGCCAAGCAATGAACAACTCATCGCCGAGCATTCAATATGCCAACCAGGCCGCCCACTGCCCCATTTAGAATCCCAGCGAGTATCGGCTGGCTCATCGGGCTTGGCGCGCTTCCATAAAACAAAATCAAGCGGATCTTGTTTCGCCGCATTGGCCGCAACGCGCTCGCCAGCGCGCAAATCATCGGCAACAAAGCCCGCGAGCTGACCATACGCGGCAAATTTGCGCACCGCGTAATTCACATCGCCATCCGCCGCCTGATAGGCATAGCCGTTTTTTTCCAAGGTCTCAATCAGCGCCAGCATCTGCGGCACAAATTCTGTCGCACGCGGCTCAAGATCAGGACGTTCCACTCCCAGTGCCGCAGCATCTTCATGCATCGCACGGGTAAAGCGCGCGGTCAGCGCGGCAATGGTCTCGCCATTTTCTAGGGCGCGGCGAATGATTTTGTCATCAATATCCGTAATATTCTGGGCATAAGTGACCCGATAGCCAAGCGTGCGCAGCCAACGCCTAACCACGTCAAAAACAATCATGACGCGCGCATGCCCAAGATGACAATAGTCATATACTGTCACGCCACAGACATACATCTGGACTTCGCCAGCCACCAGGGGTATAAAAATCTGCTTGTCGCGCGTAAGCGTGTTATAGATGCGCAGTGAATTCATAGAAAACCGTGAGCCGGCCGTCGATACTTTACCTACAGGCTAAAGTTTACGCGCCGGAATTTTGGAAAATAGCAAACGTTTTGTTAAAATGGTCAAGAGTATAACATTGTGGATTTAAAGCTATGAAGACCCCCAGCCTGGCCTATGCTGCGTGTATTTGGATATTCCTCTTATGCACCGGCGGCACCCTCAGTAGCGCATACGGGCAGTCCAAACTGGCTGTGGACAGTAGTCTACCCACCAGCCATGTTGCCAACGCTGAGCACGCTGGACTTACCGCTCAACTGCAGCCGCTAGAGCAACGCATCAAAAAACATCCTAACGATGTGCAAGCACGCTTTAAGCACGCCACCATGCTGACCCAACTTGGCCGCGATGACGAAGCCGTGAGCGCGTTCCAGGACCTCATCCAACGCTATCCAGAATTACCTGAGCCCTACAATAACCTAGCCTATCTACATAGCAAGCATGGCGCCTATGAAGCGGCGCGCGTAGCACTGGAAACCGCAACCAGCGCTAGCCCTGACTATGCGCTAACGCAGCAAAATCTAGGCGCGCTCTATTTACAACTTGCCGCCCAAGCATATCAACAAGCGCTTGAGCTCAAGCCGCGCGATACGTTTTCTGCTCAGCGGCAACAGCAAATAGACGCTATTCTAGCCATGCCCGCCAAACTAGGTCGTGACCCTGCTAGCCCTCTTACTATCGCGCCGGCCACCAGTGGCTTAAAATAGAGAGACGCCCTTAGTATCTTGTTTTATGTGAGGGTTAACTACCCTCACACGGGGTAAAAAGAGTTTCTATATTCCCGGTGGATTTTATCCACCTACTTTTTTTCCACTTTTATTTTAATAAGGATATCTTTGATGATCGAATTTCACACCAACCATGGCGTCATTAAACTCGAACTCAACGCTGACAAAGCCCCTAAGACGGTCGAAAACTTTATCAACTATGTCAAAAAAGGACATTACGACAATACGATTTTTCATCGTGTTATCTCAAATTTTATGATTCAAGGCGGGGGCTTTGATACCGCTATGCAACAAAAACCCACGGATGCTCAGATTGCTAATGAAGCCGACAATGGTTTAAAAAACACGCGTGGCGCGATTGCCATGGCCCGCACCAGCGACCCGCATTCAGCCTCAGCGCAGTTCTTCATTAATGTGACAGATAATGCCTTTCTCGATTTCTCCAACCCTACCCCACAAGGCTGGGGCTATTGCGTCTTTGGTAAAGTAGTAGAAGGCTTAGACATCATCGATACCATCAAAGCAGTCAAAACAGGCTCTAAGAACGGCCATCAAGATGTCCCCCTTGAAAACGTCGTGCTCCAAAAAGCGCTCATCGTTGAGTAAGGAATTTTCAGGAATGCCTAAACCTGGCAGTGCATCGAATGACCTTATGAGTAGTTCATCGAATGACCTCACGAGTCATCAGCCAAATGATGCACGGCCGGTTTACTTTATTTCAGACCTACATCTAAGCGCGGCCATTCCATCTACCGTGGCCGCGTTTAGGCATTTCATCGAGATCACCGCAAACGATGCGCAGGCGGTTTATATTCTTGGCGATTTATTTGAGTATTGGATTGGCGACGATATGCTCGTCACGCCCTTTGCCAAAGAGATCAGCACGCAGTTGCACACCCTGACTGAGCGCGGCATTCAACTTTACATCATGCCTGGCAACCGGGATTTTTTGCTGGGCACGCACTTGGCTCAAGCCGCAGGGGCGAAGCTGCTAGAGGATCCATCGATGATTGATGCCTTTGGCGTGCGCATTACCCTCGCGCATGGCGATGCGCTGTGCACTGCCGATCGTTTCTATCAAGGGTTTAGAAAAATTGTACGCTGCCGAGCGCTGCAGCGCTTTTTTCTGAGCTGGCCGTTAACTTGGCGGCTAGCGCTAGCCGCGCGCATCCGGGCCCGTAGCCGTGCGCAAAAACGCCCACGTGAACAGATGCTAGGAGATGTGACAGAAGCTGCCGTGCAGCAACTTTTTGCCCAACACGGCACCACCACCATGATTCATGGCCATACTCACCGGCCCGCCCAACACCAGCATGGCGCTGCAACGCGCTGGGTACTGACCGATTGGGATTACGATCATGGCAGCCCACGTGGCGGGTATCTAAAGCTGGATCAAAGCGGCTTGATGGCGTGGCCGCTAGACTTTTCCGCACTACGCCACACCAGATGAGCTTGTTTTCAATACAATGTGTTTGGCTAGGCCACGCAAAATATTGATTTCCTCACGTTCAAGCCCCGTGCGGGCAAAAAGCCGCCGCAGCCTAGGCATCAACTTTTTCGGCTGTGCCGGATCTAAAAAATCTAAAGCAATCAAGGCGCTTTCAAGATGCACAAACATCTGTTGAATTTCATCGTTGGTCGCCAGCACGCTCACTGCCAAGCCATTGGCCAACGCAGATGCATGATCATCACCACCGGCCTGATCAAGGCCGGCCATTCTGAGTTCATAAGCGAGTACCTGCACTGCCTGCGCAAGATTAAGTGAACTGTAAACTGGATTAGCCGGAATATGCACCAGCGCACTGCAACGTTCAACGTTTGCATTGGATAAACCAACACGCTCATTACCAAACACATAAGCAACGCCACCCCCTGCAGCCAATAAACACGCCTGTTGTGCTGCCGCGCGGGGCGTGAAGATCGGCGGACTATAACCACGCGGCCGAGCCGAGAGCGCCACTGACCATTGCACGCCCACTAAGGCTTCCTCAAGCGCATCAACCACCTGTACAGACGCGAGTACATCCTGTGCGCCACTGGCCATCGCAATCGCGTCAGGATGCTTCAGCACATTAAGCTCGCGTGGCTTGACCAGCACCAGCCGGGTAAACCCCATGGTTTTCAAAGCCCGCGCAGCAGCGCCAACATTACCTGGGTGGCTAGGCTCAACCAGCACAAAACGCGTCAAGCTCAAATCACTCCCTAAACTCTGCGGTGATGCTAGCGGGGCCGTTTGCGGGTGATTTTTTTGTGGCATATAGGATGTCTGTGCAGTCAGTTCATTAAAGTGGTCGGCCAGGCCGGTGAGATCTTTTGTCATAGCCAGTCCTACTTCGTTATTTAGTAAATTTTAGGCAATTGTAAATGCTTATGCCGCCCATGCGTAGGCGCAAACCCTGGATGAAGCATATATCTACCCCTCGAAAGTCCATAAGTCCGTTAAAATAGAGGGTTATAATTTTGCAAAAAGCTGGTAAAAAGGACCTCATTCATGCATCCTATGCTCAATACTGCCGTCAAGGCCGCGCGCCGGGCCGGGCAGATTATTACCCGTGCTTCGCTTGACCTTGATCACATTCAAGTGAGCAAGAAACAACACAATGATTTTGTGACTGAGGTGGATAAAGCCGCTGAGGCGGCGATTATCGAAATCTTGCTGACGGCTTATCCAAAACACGCTATTTTGGCCGAGGAGTCGGGCCATTCTGGGCAATCTTGCTCTGACTATCAGTGGATTATTGACCCGCTGGACGGCACCACGAATTTTATTCACGGCTTTCCGTATTATTGCGTATCGATTGCGCTCGCGCATAAAGACGTGATTATGCAGGCGGTGATTTATGATCCAACTCGCAATGACCTCTATACTGCCTCACGTGGCAGCGGCGCCTACCTGAATGACCGCCGTCTGCGCGTGGCGCGCCGCGACCGGTTAGCTGACGCATTACTTGGCACAGGCTTTCCATTTCGCGATCAACAAGGCATGGATGTTTATTTAAAACTTTTTGGACAAATGACAGAAGCGTGCGCCAGCCTTCGCCGCCCGGGCGCCGCTGCACTTGATCTGGCCAATGTCGCGGCCGGCCGGCTCGATGGTTTTTTCGAGCAAGGGCTTCATTTCTGGGATATGGCAGCAGGCAGCCTGATGGTGACTGAAGCGGGTGGCTTGGTCGGCAATTACACCGGAGATACAGATTTTGCTGAACTCGGCGAAATTATGGTGGGCAACGCCAAACTGTACGCTCAGATGGCGCAAATTCTTAGCCCGTATTCAAAGGTTAACGTAAAAAGTTAAGATAAAAGCTTAGGGTTCACGCCTAAAAAATAAAGTCTGCTGTACCTATCAGACTTTATTTTTTTATGTGAACCCGAGGGCTTAAATTATGGGCATTTTCGATCAATGCACCTTCCGCAGTTAGCATAACTTGCTCCCCACGACATTCTTCATCCCTTCAGATTCAGGACGAATCTATCTACGGCGGGCTTTTGAGCGGCACGGCTTAGGGTGTCGCAACACTTTCTTTAAGCCCTTTACCCGCTGAAAACGACGGAATCTTCTCAAGCTGGCCAGACGTCAAATCTGGCAGCATGAAGTAAATAAGCTCAATATGCATACTGAGCGCACGGGCTGCCGCATCCTTGACCGACGCATTTTCATCCTGACAAGCGCCGGCCATAGTCCAAGCAGCGCAGCAATTCAAGCCCTAAAATTCGAGGACATCTACCACTGATAAGCCACAGCATGGTGCTATATTAGACCGTGTTAGCCATCTAAACCTTTTAATTTCAAGGAGACCTGTAAGGCAAAACACACTACGATCGATTCTTTGAAGGTAGATGTATTGATTTGCGAGAACAATGCTTTTAATTCACGATAGAGGAAAAGATGAGTACACCAACCTTAGCCACCACAGCCTCACGCGGGGGCAGCGAGACCACACGCAGCCTTCATTCAACTGAGATAGATCCCATCACTTCAGGCGTTTCTTGGGGTGCCATTTTTGCAGGCGCAGCCGGGGCAGCAGCGCTTTCCTTGATTCTTCTGATGCTTGGCATGGGCCTCGGCTTGTCATCCGTCTCACCGTGGTCGAACCAAGGCGTCAGCACGGCGGCGATAGGTATGTCGACCATTGTGTGGCTTACTTTTACGCAACTAGCGGCGTCTGGTGTGGGCGGCTATCTGGCCGGTCGCCTGCGGACGAAATCGGCGGTCGTGCAAACGCACGATATATGTTTTCGCGACACAGCGCATGGTTTCATTACATGGGCCGTAGCGACGCTATTGACCGCAGCATTGCTGACTACAACGATCAGCTCTATTGTCACTAGAGGCGGCGAAGCAGCTGCCTCGGTAGCCGGCACTGCTGCCAGCGCTGGAGGGGCCGTAGCCAAGAACGCTGCCCCTTCCCTTGGTGAGCACGCGGATTACTTTGTCGATTCGCTTTTTCGCAAGGACATGAGCGCATCAACAGGCTCATTTTCAGCTCAGCCAACAGGCAGTGAAGTCAGCTCGGCCAATTCCAAGTCTGAAGTGATTCGAATCTTTTCCAATAGCATCCGAACGAACACTTTGCCTTCAGAAGATAGGCGCTACATTGCCCAATTGGTTGCGCAACGCACAGGTATGGCTCAAGCCGATGCCGAAAAGCGCGTGACAGCTATCTTTGACAAAGTTCAGGTGAAGCTCAAGGGGGCCGAGGTCACTGCGAAGGAATCCGCGGACAAGGTGCGCAAAGCGTCTTCCTATGCAGCGCTTTGGTTTTCTGTATCGTTGCTTTTCGGTGCTTTTTTTGGCAGTTTAGGTGCCATGTATGGCGGCCGTCGCCGAGATTTATAAATCGCGTTGGATGTAGTTCATCTCAGTTTTTTGCAAAAACTGAGATGAACTGAAGTTGCCGGCCCTCGGAGATCAACCGAACGGAAAATGTACATAAGCCGTTGGTCTATCCGGAAGGCGTAGATGAGCGCTAGGAGCGGCCAGAAAATGAGCGTTTCTAACCATCGCCCATTCGGTTCCGGATGCTTCTGGAGTAGCTCGGACAGAAGCGCCATTATGTCTAGAAAGTGCATCAAAAATCATGAAATACACAGTTTTAAATAATATTATTTGCCACTTTGGAACAAGTAAGGATTGACGATCAGGCTTAAATGCACTTTGCGGTGCTCATCCGCACCTTCAAGAGAGTGTTGAGTTGACGCCTCTCAAGGGGGCCGCCTAGAAACGTCGGCCCCCAGTTTGGATCACTCTCCCTTTAACGATGAGGAAAAGAGTTTTTTCTAATTTATATCACTCATGTACGTTCCCTCGATAAAAAATTTCTAAAGTTTTTATTTATCTCGTAATAAATCTATCTCCAATAAATAACGCATCGATTGCTGTCCCTTGAAATGTCTTAATTGCATCAGATGGGGTGCAGACGATCGGCTCACTATCGTTAAAGGATGTGTTCAAAACAACCGGCACGCCGGTTTTTTTATAAAAGTGGCTGATCAACGCATGGAATTCTGGATTGCTCTCTTGATGCACCATTTGCACGCGGCCGGAATAATCCTTGTGTAATACTGCGGGGATTTTTTCGCGGCGCTCTTGCTTTGCCGAGCAAGTAAACAGCATATATTGCTGGCTCAACGAGTCTTTTCCTAGTTCAAACCAATGCTCGGCTTCTTCGGCTAGCACGCTTGGGGCGAAAGGACGAAACTCCTCGCGGTGTTTAACTTTGACATTCAACAGTTGGCGCACCGATGGATTGCGTGGGTCGGCTAGCAATGAGCGATTGCCAAGCGCACGGGGGCCGAACTCCATGCGCCCTTGAAACCACGCGACAATCTTACCATCCGCAATCATCGTCGCTACATCATGAGCTGGATTGTTAGACTGATTAGCCTTTAACCCCGCCTCTTGGAATGCCGCTACGATATCCTCATCGGAAAATGCTGGACCAAGGTAAGGATTGCTATCCAATTGTGATGTACGCTGTTTAACGTGTCCATAATAGTATTGAAGCGCAGCGCCAATTGCAGTGCCAGCATCATGTGGTGCAGTAGGAATATAAATATTTGAGAATAGGCCGCTTTCTTTAAGCATAAAATTACTCACGCAATTCAATGCAACCCCACCTGCGTAACAGAGATTGTCCGAACCTGAACGCGCACGAAGTTCACGCGCTAACGCCAATAAAGCCTGATCCGTCGCTTCTTGCAACGCGGCTGAAAGATGGTAGTGACGCTCTTCAATCGGCTCATGGTCTGAGCGAGCTGGGCCAAATAATTCTTCAAGCGCCCTAAAGTCAGGTAGCCGAAAACAGGCGATGGCCGGATCAACTTCATAACGCCCCGCTTGCATGCTCATTAATTTTGCAAATTCTTTGCGGAAAACAGCCGGGTCTCCATAAGCCGCCATGCCCATCACTTTGCACGCGTCGTACTCTGAAAATCCTAAATATTTACTGAGCTTCTCCCATAGAAAGCCAAGTGAATGAGGATAGTAAATTTGATCTAGGGTCGTGATTTGCGCTCCTTTGCCCTGCGCAAATAGCGTACACCCTGCCTCACCAATGCCATCGACCACTAAAATAGCCGACTGATTAAAACCAGATGGGTAGAACGCAGAGGCCGCATGGGCCATATGATGAGAAACAAAGGAAAATTTATCCCCGAGTTGTCGACCTAAAAATTGATCGACGGCCTTCGGCACTTGACGCAGTTTAGCAAGAAAAGTTTGTTCGCCCTCGGCGCTACCCCAATCGCCAGGCCGACTTAATGTATCAATTTCAAACTCTTGTTGCCGTGTGGCAGGATCAAATGAGTAGGCAACCCCATCTAAATCAGCCGCCGTTAAACCCGCATGACTGAGGCAAAAACGAATGCTGTGCTCAGGCAGTTCCGCTGGGGTGTGAACCGCAGCTTCTTTCGCGTGTTTTCTTCGCGTAAATCTTTCTTCTTCTGCTGCCGCGATGATTTTACCGTCTATAACAAGCGCTGCTGACGACTCATGGTATGCAGAATTAATTCCTAAGATACGCATATTACGGTTCTCCTTTCAGTGATTATTTTAAAATAACATCGGTTATGCGCAAAGAATAAAGCGTTATTACGCAGGTTATGCAAAGCTTTTCTAGAAAAATGCCTTGTCATTCTTTTTAAGTGGCCAACGTCTCCTGTAGCTCATTGAGCTTTTGGGTTATAACGCGGCCAATTTCAGAAGCAAATGCCGGCCTATCCATGTCAGAGTGTTGACAATCAAGGTCGTAAGCTTCGATATCTCCGAGTACGTAAGGCTTCCATAAATCACCAGATGGCGACGAAATGGATTTGCTTTCCGGTACGGTGGCACGGAAGAGCAGCATATTGCCGCAGTAGATAGAGGGGGAAAAAGTAGCTAAAATTTGATGATTGTTTTTAATCACATCCTGGGTTCTTTCCCATAGATATCCTCTTACTTCCGGCATATTCTGATTGCCGTAACGAGCTAGGATTTTGCTGTAGTCAGCGGGTTCCGGTTCTATATTTTCTGCCCATTCAGCGTGCATTGGATAGCTATCAAGCACGGCTAAGAGGGCGACCTTTTCTCCTTGTTGCTCGAGTTGCGTGGCCATGCTATGGGCGACATGTCCTCCCAAAGACCATCCTAATAAATAGTAAGGCCCCTCAGGCTGAATGCTACGAATTTGGTGAATATAGTCTGCTGCCATCGCCTCAATAGTTTCTGGCAACGATGAGACGCCGCTCAGTCCAAGTGCTTGTAATCCATAGACGGGTTGATCTGCATCTAAATAGTTGGCTAAGCTTTTATAACCCCAACTCAAGCCACTTACGGGATGAATGCAAAACAGAGGCGGTCGTGCCCCTTTAGTTTGAATCGGCAGTAAAACCGAAAATGAATCATCCTGAGTTTCGCTGCGTTCGGATAAACGCTGAGCTAATTCTGCAATGGTAGGCGCCTTAAACAAGGCTTGTAGCGCAATCTTGACATTCAGTACAGCTTGGCTTCGACTGATCATCCGCACCGCTAGCAATGAATGCCCGCCGAGCGCAAAGAAATTATCGTGACGGCTGATGCGCTCAATCTCAAGTAATTCAGACCAGATACGTGCTAGCGCCGTTTCGGTTTCACCTTGGGGCGCTGCATATGCTTGCTGAGCAAATGCGGCCTGATCTGGCGCAGGTAGGGCTTGGCGGTCAAGTTTGCCGTTCGGCGTGAGCGGAAATGTATCGAGCCGGACAAAGGCAGCAGGCACCATATACGCCGGTAATCCCGCGGCAACATGCGTACGTAAAGTGTGCACAAGATGCTCATCCGGCTCAGCCACCACATACGCCACCAGACGTTTCGCACTTCCCTCAGCCAATGCCAGTACCATCGCTTCTCGCACCTGTGGATGTTCAGCTAGATGGGCTTCAATCTCGCCAGGCTCTACACGGAAGCCTCGTATCTTGACTTGGTGGTCATTACGGCCCAGAAACTCAAGATTGCCATCGGGCAAATAACGCACTAAATCGCCGGTCTTATACATCCGCGCATCAGTTTGATCACTAAACGGGTCAGGCAAGAAACGTTCAGCGGTCAAGTCAGGACGGTTTAAATAGCCCCGCGCCACCCCGGCGCCACCAATATACAGCTCCCCAACCGCCCCTAACGGTACGAGTTGCCGTGCCGCATCCAACACATATAGATAGGTATTCGCAAGCGGTTTGCCGATCAGGCACCGCCGATTATCATCGGCGGTGACTTCATGCACGGTCGAGCTAATCGTCGTTTCAGTGGGACCATAGACATTTAACAAGCGAGGCCGATAGCCAGCGCCAGCAAACCATGCCTGACACGCTGCGGCACTTAACGCTTCGCCACCAATGATGATCGCGCGGACACAAGGTGCCACGGGTAGCTGAGCTTGAGCCAATTGCGCCCAAAACTGCATCGGCAGATCCATCAGACTGATCTGGCTAGCCTCGCATAAAGACCAAAATTGCTCGGCCCCCACCAACCACGCATCAGTACGTAGCACCAAGGTTGCGCCGCGAGTTAATGTAACAAACACCTCTTCGATAGAAACATCGAATGCTAATGAAGCAAACTGCAGCATGCGGTCCTGTGGGCGAATCTCAAGCTGCTCGGCTATAGCGCTCACTAAATTAACCACGCTACGGTGTTGGGCCATCACCCCTTTTGGCCGTCCGGTGGAACCCGAGGTATACATCACATAGGCTAAGTGCTCTGTATTCAGTGCAAGCTTATAGGTTGCAGGATTGCGCGTACTGTAGTGCTGCCATTGCTCTACATCACCGAGTAAATCGAGGATCGGAACAGCATCGCTCAAGCATTGCACAACCACGGCATGGGGTGCATCGATGCTTAGCAAGATTACTGGGGTACTGTCTTTTACCATATCCACTAAGCGCTCAGCGGGATAATTCGGATCTAGTGGTACATAAGCCCCCCCGGCTTTGAGCACCGCTAACATACCTATAATCACCTCTATGCTAGGTGGTGCATATAAGGCGACACGACTATCAGGCCCTACACCCAGGTCTATCAAACGATGGGCAAGGCGGTTTGCGCGCAGATTGAGCTCTGCGTAACTGATGCTCTGTTCTTCTAGGATTAACGCAACAGCATGGGGGGCGCATGCAACTTGGGCCTCGAATAATTCATGCAGACACTGATGCGTTGGATACGATTTAGTCGTTGCATTCCACGTCTGAAGTAGCAAAGCTCGCTCAGCATCAGGCACCGTCTCCAATTGCCGCACCCGCATTTGTGGCGCACGCTCTAGCGCTTCAGCTAAGCTTGCCAAGGCCTTTTGCATATAGTCACACACCTGCTCAGGCTCGAATGGCTGCACGATCTGAGCCGTTAACCCCAGCGACTGGCCAGAATCTTCCACCGACAGCCCAAGCGGATAGTTGTCGCGCTCTTCTACATATAGCAGCTCCATGCCGGGTATCGTTTGCTCTTCATCCGACGGCACTGTGTTGTGTCGATAGTTTAGTAATGCACTAAAAAGAGGTGTCCCGGCGGGCACATGACTACAGCGTTGCGCCAATGCGAGAGAAGCATGCTCATGTTCGAGCAAAGCGGCTAAGCGCGCGTGAGTATCGCGTACACTGTGCTCGACGCTAGCGTCATTTAGATCAATCCGCAGAGGTAAAACGTTCATAAAAAGACCCATCGCCCGATCTACCTCTCCACCACTTTGCATCCGACCTAATAGCACCGTACCGAACACCACCTGCGGTTGTCCGCTGGTATGCGCCAGCACCCGAGCCCAAGCTAAATGGCAGAGGCTAGCTAGACTCACGCCGACTCGTTTAGCTTGAGCGCGTAAACGATCATTTAAAGCTTGCGGCAACAGGCGAGATGATTCTTTTAGTTGTGCACCGTTAAGATGGACGTCAGACAAACCAAAGGGCAGCGTGGGTTCTTCTATATCGGCCAACATCTTGCTAAAGAAGCTCTCATGCGTTTGCCAATTTGAACTTAACCGCACCTGCGCGATTAAATGGCGGAACGGTTGCGGCTCAGGTAGCGCACCACCTTGGCCTTTTAAGAAAGCCCGCTCTTCAGCATGCATTAGTTCAGTGGACGAGTGGTCCCCAATCAAATGATGGACTAATTGCACCATTAGCCAACTGCCATCCGTATCTTGCGCCACCACAACATACAGCAATGGCGCCTGCGTCAAAGCGATACGATGATGGCCGGGATCAAAGCGCTGCCGAAGTTGCTCAGCAATTGACCCATGCGCTGGGTCTAATGCGAGTTCCGTGACGGATAACGGCGCGTGCCTCAAAACCACTTGAGCCGGGGTAGATAAATGCTCCCAAAAAAAGGCTGTGCGCAGAATATCGTGGCGATTCACCACCTGCTGAACCGCTTCCAAATAGCGCTCAAGCAACCCCCGGTTAGCAAAGCGTAGTTGACTGATATAGAGATAGGGGTCACCTGCAGTCGCTAGCAGGTGGTGGAAGAAGATGCCATCTTGCAGGGGGGATAAGGCATAAATATCCTGGATATTAGCTATCCCACCTGGCGTTTGTGAGACGATCTGATCGATATCTGATTGAGTGAGATCAATCAATGGCAGCAGCTCCGGAATGAGCTTGGTTGTATCGGGCGTAATGAGATTGGGCGGCACCACCACCACCACCACTTCTTCCTGCTGCTGGTCCAACGATTGCGCGAGCATGCTAAGCGTCGGCGTACTAAATAATGCTTTGACAGGAAGCTTTAAGCCAAAATGGCGCAGCCGCTCAATCATTTGCACGGCAAGCAACGAGTGGCCGCCGAGTTCAAAAAAATTATCTTGGCGACTGACTTGTTCAAGACCTAATAATTCAGCCCAAATGCGAGCCAGTGCTGTCTCTATTTCTCCCTGCGGCGCTTCATACGCTTGATGAGCAAAAGCGGCTTGATCTGGCTCAGGTAGGGCTTTGCGGTCAAGCTTGCCGTTCGGCGTGAGCGGAAATGCATCGAGCCGTACAAAAGCAACTGGCACCATATACGCCGGTAATCCCGCAGCAACATGCGCACGTAAGCTATGCGCAAGATGCTCATCTGGTTCAGTAACCACATACGCCACCAGACGCTTCGTACTCCCTCCTCCTAATGCAAGCACTACCGCTTCATGCACCTGTGGATGCTCAGTCAAACAGGCTTCTATTTCGCCAGGCTCAACACGAAAACCCCGTAACTTGACTTGATGGTCGTTTCGACCCCAAAACTCCAGATTGCCATCTGGGAGATAACGTACCAAATCACCTGTCTTATACATCCGCGCATCAGCTTGATCAGCAAATGGGTCAGGCAAAAAACGCTCAGTTGTCAAGTCGGGGCGGTTTAAATAACCCCGCGCCACCCCGCCCCCGCCGATATACAGCTCTCCAACTGCCCCTAAGGGTGTGAGTTGCCTTGCCGCATCCAACACATAGAGATAAGTATTCGCAATTGGTTTTCCAATGAGGCGCCACCGATTGTCATCGGCAGTAACTTCATGCACGGTCGAGCCAATCGTCGTTTCAGTCGGGCCATAGATATTTAATATACGTGGTCGATAACCAGTACCATTAAACCAAGCTTGACGTGCTGACGCGCTTAGCGCATCGCCTCCAATTATGATCACACGTACACTCTGGGCCGCAGGCACCTGTTCTTGCGCTAATTGCGACCAAAACTGCACCGGCAAATCCATCACGCTGATTTGATTGGCTTCACATAGCGACCAAAATTGTTGAGCGCCGGCCAGCCATGCCTCTGTGCGAAGCACCAGCGCTGCACCACGGGTTAACGTCGTAAACACTTCTCCGATCGACACGTCGAAGGAGAGTGACGCAAACTGCAACACACGATCTTGCGCACTTAACTCAAGACGATCTGCTATCGCCGCGACTAAATTGACCACGCCTTGATGAGTGACCATCACGCCTTTCGGCAGACCAGTAGAACCTGATGTATAAATCACGTATGCCAAATGCTTCGCGTTCAATCCTAAAGGATGCGGATTCTCATCACTACCATACCGCCATAGCGCGGCATCAGCTTGTAAATCCACAGTCGGAACGTTGTTGTCTAAACACCGGGTAACTGCAGCATCGGGAGTGCCGATGCTAAGTATTGCCACAGGTGCACTATCTGCCACCATATCGGTTAAACGCTCAGCAGGATAGTTCGGATCCAATGGCACATAGACCCCACCCGCTTTGAGGATAGCGAGTATCCCAACCACCATCTGTAAGCTCGGCTGTGCATATAGCGCGACACGGCTATCTGGCTGTATGCCTAACTCTCGCAAATAATGCGCCAGGCGATTCGCTTGCGTATTGAGTTCCGCATAGCTGATACTCTGCTCTTCTCTTATCAGCGCAACGGCATCAGGGGTCCGCTCAACTTGTGCTTCGAATAACTGATGCAGGCAAAGGTGTACCGGATACGGCGCAGTTGTCTCGTTCCATGTTTGCAGCAAAAGAGCTCGCTCAGCAGGTGCCAGGAGATCAATTTGGGTAATTGATCGCGTCGCATCATCTGTCATCGCTTGTAACATCGCCTGCAGATAGCCGACCTGCCGCTCAATCGTTTGATGGTCAAACAGGGAGGTTGCATAAAGCAATTCCCCAACAATTTCATCACCGATCTCTTGCAGACTTAGTTCAAGATCAAACTTGATAGTAGTCTCACGGTTCAAGGTAACGGGAGTGACTTCGAGAGCGGGCAAGCACCAAACGCTTGCTTCATGGTTTTGCCAGGCAAACATGACTTGAAATAGAGGCGTGTGGTCAAGTTTGCGTGGCGGTTGCACGATTTCAACCACTTGCTCAAACGGCAGATCTTGATAAGCCTGAGCAGACAGTGTGCTATGTTGAATGCGTTCAAGCAGCTGAACTGTATTCGGTGCGCCCGCTAAATCGATACGCAGAGCCAGCGTGTTAACGAAAAATCCAATCAAAGATTCGATCTCCGGGTGGCCGCGATTGGCACTAGGGATGCCAATCACCATGTCGTCTTGGCCCGAGAGCCGAGACAAGACCGCGCCCCACGCCGCCAATAAGGTCATGAACAGAGTCACACCATGCTTTTGGCTCAGTTGTTTGAGCGAGCGCGTCATCTGCGCATTCAGGCGAATTGGCACTCGCGCTCCAGCAAAAGATTGCCGCGGGGGGCGAGGCCGGTCGCTAGGCAGGTCGATCAGCACCGGCGCATTCGCTAGCGCTGTACGCCAGTACGAGCTTTGCGTTTGAAGTCGTTCACCTGAGAGCCATTGCCGCTGCCAGGCTGCATAGTCTGGATACTGGATCGCCAACGGCGGCAGCGGATTAGGCTTGCCTGCCAGGTAGGCCGCATACAGTCCGCTTAATTCGCGCACCAGTACCTCAATTGACCAGCCGTCTGAAACAATATGATGTTGGGTCAGCAGGAATACATGCTCATCGTCTTTGAGTTGGATCAGGCGCGCACGAATCAGCGGCCCCTTCTCCAAATTGAAGGGTGCCTGCGCTTCTTTAGCATTTAAGCGTTCCAGTTGTTCATGAGCATCGGGGTTCTCCCGCAAGTCATGCCAGTGGAGCGGCAGACCTAACTCGGGTGAGAGCAACTGGACCTTGGGCTGGCCGTCAATCGTGGTGAACCTTGAGCGCAGCGCCTCGTGACGCGCAAACAAGGTATTGAGTGCATGCTGCCAAGCAGCTCGATCCAGCTTCCCCTGCAGGCGAAAAGCCAGGGATACATGATAAATATCGCTGACGCCATCAAATTGAGCCAAGAACCATAGACGTTGCTGGGCGAATGATAGAGGCAGAGCACCCTCGCGCGACAACGGCTTGATCGCCGGGAGGACGTTTTTTGCTTGAGCCAAACATTCACTCACGGCTGCGGCAAATGCGGCAAGGTTGGGTGCAGAAAACAAGACGGATAACGGTAACTCAGAGCCCACCGCAGCAACCCGATTCATTAGGCGTACTGCGAGTAGCGAATGACCGCCGAGGGCGAAGAAGTTATCATGACGGCTGACGCGCTCAATGCCAAGCAGTTCAGCCCAGATGTTTGCCAAGGTGGCTTCAATCTCGCCTTGTGGTGCTTCATACGCTTGACGAGCAAAGGCTTCGTCATTTGGTGCCGGCAATGCTCGGCGGTCGAGCTTGCCGTTGGGGGTTAATGGCAGTGTATCTAAGCGCACGAAAGCGGCGGGCACCATATACTCAGGCAATCTGGCTGCAACATGTACACGTAACGAATGGACCAGCTGTGCGTCAGGTTCAGCAACTACATACGCAATCAAACGTTTAGCACTTCCCTCTCCTAACGCGAGCACTACCGCTTCCCGCACCTGCGGAGATTCAGCTAGGCAGGTTTCAATCTCGCCAGGCTCAACCCGGAATCCCCGTATTTTCACTTGATGGTCATTACGCCCCAGAAACTCTAGATTGCCATCCGCGAGATAACGCACCAAATCGCCCGTCTTATACATCCATGCATTAGCTTGATCACTGAAGGTATCAGGCAGAAACCGTTCAGCCGTTAACTCGGGGCGATTTAAATAACCACGCGCTACCCCTGCCCCGCCAATATAAAGTTCCCCAATCTCCCCTAATGGCACAAGTCGCATTGCCGCATCCAACACATACAAACGCGTATTTGCAAGCGGGCGACCGATGATGCGCCATCGATTGTCATCGGCAGTCACTTCATGCACCGTCGAACTAATCGTCGTTTCAGTAGGACCATAAACATTCAACAGACGTGGTCGATGGCCAGAGCCGCTAAACCAAGCTTGACGCGCTGACGCGCTTAACGCATCGCCGCCGATCAAAATCGCGCGCACACTCTGAGCCGCAGGCACCTGTTCTTGCGCTAATTGCGCCCAAAACTGCACCGGCACATCCATCACGCTGATTTGGTTGGCTTCACACAGTGACCAGAATTGCTGAGCGCCGGCCAACCACGCATCGGTGCGGAGTACCAACGCTGCACCACGGGTTAAGGTCACAAACACTTCTTCGACCGACACATCAAAGGAGAGTGAGGCAAATTGCAGCATGCGGTCTTGCGAGCTTAATTCAAGCCGCTCAGCCATTGCCGTGACTAAATTGACCACGCCTTGATGGGTGACCATGACCCCTTTTGGCCGACCGGTGGAACCAGACGTATAAATTACGTAGGTCAAATGCTTCGGATGCAAGCCAAATACTTGAGGATTTTGGTTACTGGCGTATTGCCAGCGCGCGGCATCCGCTTGTAAATCTATGACCGGAACATCCTTGCCTAAACACTCTGTGACCGCAGCATGCGGCACACCAATGCTGAGCAGAGCCACAGGCGCACTATCTGCCACCATCTCGGTTAGTCGCTCAATCGGATAATTTGGATCCAATGGCACATAGGCGCCACCCGCTTTGAGGATGGCCAGCATCCCAACCACCATCTCTAAGCTTGGCTGCGCATAGAGTGCGACACAGCTATCTGGCTGCACGCCTAACTCTTGCAAATAATGCGCCAGGCGGTTTGCCTGCGCATTGAGTTGCGCATAGCTGATGCTCTGCTCTTCTCGTATCAACGCAACAGCATCGGGTGTACGCTCAACTTGAGCTTCGAATAACTGATGCAGACAATGCTGCTCTGGATACGGCGCAGCGGTCGCATTCCATTCAATCAGTAGTTGCTGCCGCTCAGCGTCATCTAGTAGATCAATCTCGTTAATCGACTGATTAGGGTTAGTCGCCAGTCTTTCGAGGAAGCGTAGAAAACGGCGCTGGTGAGCGATGAGCTCTGCCGAGGTATAACATGCAGGATTCGCATTAAAATCAATGCGCAGGTTTTGATTATTCGACTGTGGGTAGATACGAACCGAAAGGTCTTCAACAGGCCCCGTTTCAATCGTATGAAGCGTTGATAAGTGCCCGCTAAAGGTTAAGTCATGATTAAACGGCACAATATTAATGATGACATCAAATAACCGTTGGTGAGATGCCAATGCTAAATCTCGCCGTAGCACTTCACCGGGATAACGTTGATGTTTGAGGGTGTGGCGAATTTCCTGGGTCGTCTGCTCCATCAAAGACATCAGGCTCATATTAGGCTGCACGCTTAGACGTATCGGTAGCGTCGTCGTGACCATGCCAGGAATGCTTCGCTCTACTGTGCTACGAGCTGTAACTGGAAAGCCTATTACTACGTCTTGCATACCCGTTATCCGATAAAGGTATGCCGCCATCGAGGCGGTGCTGAAGGCTGCCACATCGCGTGCAAAAGATTGGGAGGCGCCAAATCCTTGCAGATAAGAAGGGGCTAAATAAGTTGTTTGCCGCAAAGAATCATGAGAAGCAGGTGCATGACGGCTCGCCAGTGTGACCGGCTCTGGCAGGTCAGAACATCGTTCTAGCCAATAAGCCCGATCCTCGGTCGATTGCTGGGACGCACGATATTCAGCCTCGCTTTGTAGCAGTTGCGCCAGCGTTCCAAACGGACAAGGTGCAACGGCTTGACCCTCAACCATCGCGCTATACACGTCGGCCACACGTTGCGTGATGAGCGAGCGTCCAAATCCATCCATCGTGATATGGTGATTGAGTTGATACCAAAGAAATTTATCGGCGGCTACTTTTAATAACGCATAGCCAAATAAAGCACCATTTAATACATCGACCGGCTTCTCATAATCGGCCTTCATCCAGGCTTCAGCTGCAGCTTGAGGATCCAACTCTGCACTGAAATCGAACGTCGTTAGTGTCCACTTCGGTGAGCCAACGAATTGCTTCACGCCATCGCCACTATTGATAAATTGCAGGCGCACACTCTGTGCTTCTTCCACTACCTGGCGCAAAGCAGCTTCAAAAATCGCAGGCTCAATAGGCCCATCAATCACGGTGAACTGAGCAACTTTATAAACAGGGCTATGCGGATCAATTTGCTGCGCAAGCCAAATCTCTGCCTGCACCGGGGCTAGAGGATAGATAACCGAATCAACGCCAATAGTCATACACGACTCCGACTTCTGCTCGAAATTTAAAAAAGACCATCACCCCAACGACTGTGGGGGGATTACCCTCAGGAATTAGCTGAAATACGACAAAATAATTGGGCCCCTTCACGGGGTAGGTTGAGCCTATCTCTTAAATGCTCAGGGGTAATGACAGATATTCCTTGAGCTTCGAGCGCTAAACGGATCGCTCGCACTTGCTCACTCGTACCCGATGCCTTACGAATACGACCTGGCACAAGTTCATCAAAGACCGTCAGTGAATCTTCTAAACCAACGCGGATACCATCTAAATCAAGTGCTAAGGCAACCGTCGTCAGAATAGCGTGCATCGTGCCTGGCAATAACATTGAAATCATAGAGGCAGGGCAGCATTGCCGGATGCGTTGCGTAATCGGCAAGAGACATGCTGTGGCCAGTTCAGCCGCTAGTGCTTGTGATGCTGTGTCATCAGCCTGCAATAGATCGCTGATCCGTTGACGAATGGCAGGAGGTATTAATGAGTCATCAACCAGCTCTTCGCTTTCTGCTACCCTTTTATGCTGATCGACGCCGGCTACCAGCATAAATAGTACAGACGGTCCCAGTTCTTCTAACGCCTCCTTATAGGTAGTAAGTGCGTTATTTAAAATTGTAAGATTGAACACTTCCACTTCAGGAAGAATATGGTGGGCTTTAAAGTGAGCTAATTGCGCATCGATAAAATCTGGAGGATTTTCATAGCCTCCACCACTTTGAAATAGCACTGGCCCAGGGCTGAATGAGGCTATATCTGGAACTAACTGACTCGCGCCATAAGGCTTTAAATGAGCGCGTCGTAATGGACTGTCAAATGCTGCTTTGTTACCTCGTACACTTGTCGAAAGATTGATTACTCCGTCAGGATCTTGCTCCAAAATGGCCGGCACGATGAGGTCAAATTGCGCTAGGTCAATGTGATTTACTTGTTGACTACTTGAAAGAGGCGCGCCTAAGCCAGGCAGAGTCTCGCTACGCTGATCACTTGTATCTCTAGTGTGTAAATGTACGATAGCGGCTCCCTCCCGAAACGAAAGATGACATTCCTCGATAATTTTAGTAGGAGAAATAGGCATATGAGGTGAACATGCTTTTCCAGGATGCCAATACCCAGAAGGTTGGTATTTCCATCCGATGTTAAGCAGGGTTTCAAAAACTGTCGGAGACAGGAGTTTGATTTCGGTGACTATTTCAGGAGGTAGATAGCTATGTACGCGAGGATAGGGCCATAGCAGATCCCCATTTTGGGTAGCTTGCCAGCCGTAAGTAGTCAGCTGCAAGACGAGCTTTCTAATCAGCTTTTGTGAAGGCAGCAGATTAAGAAGATCTCGCTTCAATTTAAAGGTTTGAGGCCCGGCGATATGGCAGGTAGCGGGGTTTATCCAACCGTCACCGTGGTTTAGCCAGCCAGCGCGATCTAGCGCTTGCACCGCTAACTCTTGTTCGGAGGCCGTTAGGCTATTACAGGCCTCATGCGTAAAATTTTCGCGATAGCCGAATTGAAGGGCAATACCACCAGCGTTTGTGAATGTCCAGTTTTCTTGCTTCAGGATCTCAAAAATGCTCTGCTTTTCACCGTCGGAAATGAGGTAATCAAGAATAAGGCTGGATATAAATGTGGGTTCAAGCGGATCAATATATTTGGGTACTGCCCCAACAGGAGCCGCTGTAATATACATCGACGATTTCATAAGATGGCCTCCTTCCTCTTCTAAGAAAAAACATAAATTATTGATTTATATAGCTTTTTAAATAGTCGAAATCCAATTCTTTTGCGCACGCTCAGAGAGGTGGTGTATCTTTTTTTGCTGATACCGTTGTTGATAATACTCTTCTAAGAAGCAAAAAAATAAGCTATTGATTTATAAGGATATTTCTATGCAAAGCCTGCGCAAACTCTTATGAACACAATGGGCTGATACCGTCGTTTATTGCACGGAAATCAAAGGGACCCCGTGAAATACAATGAAATTGCGTGAAATTGTGTGAAATGATTTAAGCTAAACTTGATGGGGTTGCCACAATTAAGCCTTAGAATCGCGAACAGCAGCGAGGAAACGCAATGCCTTTTGCTTCCGAAGAACGACAAGCCCTTCTGGATCTGAACTGGTGGGGGGGTAATATCTCTGCAGCATGTGCTGAATCGCTATCGATGCCTATGTCAGTGAAGTGTCCAGCGCCCGGCATGGGGTTTCTAGGTAGGTTTTTGACTGCATTTCAATAATCCGCGACACGGTACGCGCAAATTCATTGACCAATGGACCGCCAAAATATAGCTCGTCAGGTGGCACTTCAGCCGACATTAAGAGCTTAACTTTATGGTCGTATAAGACATCGATCAGCCAGGTAAAACGGCGGGCCTCAGACGCCATGCGCGGCGTCATTTGCGGCACATTTGAAAGGATAATCGTATGGAAGCGATTGGCGAGTTCAAGATAGTCATTTTGTGAACGAGGGCCCCCACACAGGGTTGCAAAATCAAACCAAACAACCTGGCCAGCACGGCGTAACGCAAGAAGTTTACGTTGCTCAATCCGCAATAGTGGGCTTTCATCCGGCATGGCAGCCAGCGCCACAAAAGTTTGACACAAGGCTTCGTCGACTGACTCGCTCAGCGGCGTATAGTAAATATTCGCTTGGGCGAAGGTCCGTTGCCGATAATCGACACCACCATCGACGTTGATGATTTCAAGTTGGGTCTTGAGCAGATCGATCGCCGGCAACATCCGGTCACGATGCAGGCCATCTGGGTAGAGCAGGTCAGGGTGGTAATTTGAGGTGGCTACAAATTGCACGCCATTTTTGAATAAGCACTCAAGCAAACGCGACAGGATCATTGCATCGGCAATATCCGACACGTGAAATTCATCAAAGCAAATTAAGCGATAGCGTTTGGCAATATCGCGCGCTAACTGATCCAGTGGGTTAGCGGTTTTTTTAAGGTCTTCAAGCTGTCGGTGCACTTCACGCATAAATTCATGAAAATGCAGGCGGATTTTATTTTGTAGTGGCACACAGGCATAAAAGCTATCCATCAAGAAGCTTTTACCACGCCCAACGCCCCCCCACATATAAATGCCTTTAGGCACTTCACCCGGGTTGAGCCACCGCAGGAATCGGTTGGAGTACCGAGCTTGGTAATGGACCCATTGATCGTAGCAACGTTGCAAACCCATCACCGCCACACGCTGAGCCGAGTCCACACGATAACCACGGCTTTCGAGTTCACGCTCGTAATAGTCAATGACATTCATTACGCACCCAAATAAAAAAGACGAGTCGCCTCGCCTTTTTTATTCGCCTTTGCTGGGCATTTAGCATTTATTTATCACGCATTACATATTCAACGCGCGCTTTTCCACGGCCAACGCCGCTTCACGCATCACTTCAGACAAGGATGGGTGAGGGTGGCAGATACGACCGATATCTTCAGAGGCGGCTTTGAATTCCATCGCCACCACCGCTTCAGCGATTAAATCGGAAGCGGCAGACGCGACAATATGCACGCCAAGAATTTCATCGGTTGTGGCGTCCGCGAGCATTTTGACAAAACCCTCTGCCTTCGCCATACCCAGCGCGCGGCCATTGGCGGCAAATGGGAATTGCCCCGCTTTATAAGCGCGCCCTTCTTGTTTGAGTTGCTGTTCAGTCTTGCCAACCCAAGCAATTTCTGGCGAAGTGTAAATCACCCATGGGATGCAATTGTAGTCGATATGCGGCTTTTGGCCGTCAATCACTTCAGCGACCATCACACCTTCATCTTCCGCTTTGTGGGCCAGCATTGGACCTCGCACCACATCGCCAATCGCATAGAGGTTAGGCAGTTTTGTATGGCAATGATCATCGACGTCAATCATGCCACGTTCGTTCACTGCCAAGCCAATATTCTCCAAGCCCAAGCCATCCGTATTTGGCACCCGGCCCACCGAGACGATTAAACGGTCAGCAGCCAACGTTTGTGCTTTGCCGTCTTTGTCAGTATAGGCAATCGAAACGCCCTGTTGCGTGGTTGTGACGGCGCCGATTTTAACCCCAAGGTGAATCTCTAACCCTTGTTTCGTCAAGTGTTTCCAGGCTTCTTTTGAGACCCCCTCGTCAGCTGCCGCCAGAAAGCCTGATGAGGCTTCTAGCACGGTGACTTGCGCACCTAGCCGCCGCCAGACAGAGCCAAGCTCAAGACCGATGACACCGGCACCGATCACCGCCAGTTTTTTAGGTACTGAATCAAACGACAGCGCCCCTTCGTTATCGGCAACAATCCGGTTATCGACGGGGATCTGTGGCAAATGGCGCGCTTTTGAACCGGTTGCAATGATCACATGCTGAGCGGTAATGGTTTGTGCCGCACCTTCGCCGCTGACTTCGAGTTGGTAAGTACCATCACTCTTGCGAGCGGTAAATTTAGCGTGGCCTTTGAACCAATTCACTTTGTTTTTGCGAAACAAAAACTCAATACCCTTGGTCATTTTGCTCACGATAGTGTCCTTGCGGGACAGCATTTTCGCTAAATCAAGAGCCACTTCGCCCTTCACTTCAATGCCATGCTCGGCAAGGTGATGAGCCGTATGCTCAAGGGTTTCAGACGAAGCCAACAGTGCTTTGGAGGGGATACAGCCCACATTCAGGCACGTGCCACCCAGGGCTACTTCACCGTTTGGGCTTTTCCATTTTTCAACGCAGGCAACGGATTTGCCAAGCTGCGCGGCGCGAATGGCGGCAATATAGCCGCCAGGGCCACCGCCAATCACGATAACATCAAATTGATTAGACATAATTCAGGTCGCAGAAGTGATAGAGGATTACAGGTCGAGCAGAAGTCGGGCTGGATCTTCTAACGCCTCTTTGATTGCCACCAGCGCTAATACCGCTTCACGGCCATCGATGATGCGATGGTCATAAGACATGGCTAGATAGTTCATCGGACGAATCACGATTTGGCCATTTTCTACTACGGCGCGCTCTTTGGTTGCATGTACCCCGAGAATCGCCGATTGCGGCGGGTTAATGATTGGCGTCGAGAGCATTGAGCCAAATACACCCCCATTTGAAATTGAGAAGGTGCCGCCGGTGAGATCTTCTAGCGACAGTTTGCCCTCTTTCGCCTTTTGACCATATTCAGCAATCTTGTTTTCAATGTCCGCCAAACTCATTTGATCGACATTACGCAATACCGGCACCACCAGCCCACGCGGTGAACCCACTGCGATACCGATATCGAAGTAGCCGTGATAGACAACATCGTTACCATCCACGGAGGCATTCACGATTGGATATTTCTTTAACGCATGCACAGCGGCTTTAACGAAAAAGGACATAAAGCCCAAACGCGCGCCATGTGCTTTTTCAAATTTATCTTTGTACTTACTACGCAGCTCCATGACAGGCTGCATATTGACCTCGTTAAAGGTCGTCAAAATAGCATTGGTTTGTTGCGATTCAAGCAAGCGCTGTGCAATCCGTGCGCGCAAGCGTGACATCGGCACTCTTTGCTCAGGCCGGCCGTCGAGCGATTGACTCGTATTGACTGCAGCTTTAACCTCAGGCAGCACCGGTTTGTCAGCCGCGCGCAGTGGCGTGGTGGAAACAGTTGCAACCGCAGGCTTGGCTGATTGAACGGCGAGTACATCACCCTTCGTGATCCGCCCATCGCGCCCACTGCCTTCCAATTGAGCCGCGCTAATGCCTTTTTCATCCATCAGTTTCGCGGCTGAAGGCATGGCTTTTGCACTGACTGTTTCAGTTGGCACGGCAGAGGCTGGCACGCTCGCTGCCGGCGTTGCTTGGGCCTCATTCGATACCGATGCTTGTGCCTCAGTATCAATTCTGGCGATGACTTCATCCGCAATCACGGTGTCGCCGTCTTGACGGATAATTTGTGCCATGATGCCGGCGGCAGGTGCAGGCACTTCAAGCACCACCTTATCCGTCTCAACTTCAATCACAATCTCATCTTGCGCAACCGCTTCACCGGGGCGCTTTTTCCATTGCAGCAGCGTCGCATCAGCGACGGATTCGGACAGCTGCGGGACCTTGACTTCTACAATAGCCATTGACTTTCCTGAACATATCTTTAAAAAAACCGACTACACGTCTATTTTGCTGCATAACCCACGCTAACGCAAAATACTCGCACACTTAATTTCATACAGCGTGGGCCCAATTGGGCCCAACGCTTTTATTTCACGCGCACTGTACCTTTCAAACGACCAAACGCCCCATCAATAAGCTGCTTTTGCTGCTCATAATGTTTAGCGTAATAGCCGACCGCAGGCGAAGCAGAGGCTTGGCGGCCACTATACGCGAGCTTCTGCCCTTCTTTCATGCCTTCTAGCAAATGATGCTCGATATAGAACCAGGGTCCTTGGTTTTGCGGCTCATCTTGGACCCAGACTACTTCAGTTGCATGCTCATATTTCTTGAGTTCCGTTTCAAACGCTTTATGGGGGAATGGATAAAGCTGCTCAACGCGGATAATCACGGCATCTTTCAGTTTGGCTTCGCGGCGATGTGCGACCAGATCAAAATAGACGCGGCCGGAGCACAGCACCACCCGCTTGATCTTTTTAGGCTCGAGCGCCGTATCGGTTTCGCCAATGATCGTGCGGAAGGTTCCTTTAGCCAACTCAGACAAGCTGCTCACCGCCTCTTTATGACGCAGTAGCGATTTTGGTGTTGCCACGATTAATGGCTTACGGAACTGACGAATCATCTGCCGGCGCAATAGATGGAAAATCTGCGCAGGCGTTGTCGGCTGCACCACTTGCATATTGTTATCTGCGCACAACTGCAAGAAACGTTCAATCCGCGCCGATGAATGCTCTGGCCCTTGACCTTCATAACCATGAGGCAACAGCATCGTCAGGCCTGAAACACGGCCCCACTTGACTTCACCCGATGAAATAAACTGGTCGATGACGACCTGCGCGCCATTCACGAAATCACCAAACTGCGCTTCCCATACCACCAGCGTGTTTGGCTCAGCCGTTGAATAACCATATTCAAAACCGAGCACCGCCTCTTCCGACAGCACCGAATCAATGACATTGAAGACGGCCTGATTATCGGTTACATGTTGCAATGGAATATAACTGCCACCATCCCAGCTTTCGCGATTTTGATCATGCAGCACCGAATGTCGGTGGGTGAATGTACCGCGACCGCTGTCTTGGCCGGTTAAACGCACCGCATAGCCAGAGGCCACTAACGAAGCAAAAGCCAGGTGTTCGCCCATGCCCCAATCAAGCGGCGCCTCGCCGTTACCCATTGCACGGCGGTCTTTGATCACGCGCTCAACTAAAGGATGCAGCTTGAGCGTTTCTGGAATCGTCGTAATGCGCTCAGCTAAGCGTTTCAACTCAGCCAGTGGCACAGCAGTATCTGCCGCATCGGTCCATTTACGATTTAAAAATGGCATCCAATCTACCGCATACTTACTCTTGTAATTCGACAACACTGGATCAACCGTATGTTGTCCTTCGTCCATTGCTTTACGATAACGCTTCACATAAGCATCCGCTTCATCGCGGGTTAAGATGCTTTGCGCGACCAGTTTTTCCGCATAGAGCGCGCGCGTGCCTGGATGCTGCGCAATTTTTTTGTACATCAACGGCTGCGTGACCGCAGGGGTATCTTGCTCATTGTGTCCAAGCTTGCGAAAGCAAACGATATCGAGCACGACATCTTGATGGAATTGCGTGCGAAAATCGACAGCGAGTTGCGCAGCCAGGATCACGGCTTCTGGATCATCGCCATTCACATGCAGTACCGGCGCTTCGATCATCTTGACGACATCTGAGCAATACAACGTTGAGCGCGCATCACGCGGATCCGATGTGGTAAAGCCGATTTGATTATTAATCACCACATGCACTGTGCCAAACGTGCCATAACCACGTGTTTGAGCTAAATTAAGCGTTTCCATTACCACACCCTGGCCAGCAAATGCTGCATCGCCATGCACTTGGATTGGCAAGACTTGGCGTCCATCTAAGTCGCCACGACGCTCCATCCGTGCTTTGGCCGAGCCTTCTACGACTGGGTTGACAATTTCAAGGTGGGATGGATTGAACGCCAGTGACAAATGAACCGGACCGCCTTCGGTCGATACATCGCTTGAAAAACCCTTATGATATTTGACATCGCCCGCAGGTAACTCATCAAAGTGCTTACCTTCAAACTCAGCAAAGAGATCGGCTGGCATTTTGCCAAGGGTATTGACTAAAATATTTAAGCGGCCACGATGCGCCATGCCAATCACAATTTCTTGCGCCCCTTTGGCGCCCGCACGATGCACCACCTCGTCCATGGCTGCAATAAAACTCTCTCCGCCCTCAAGCGAAAAGCGTTTTTGGCCGACAAACTTGGTATGCAAGTAGCGCTCAAGGCCTTCAGCTGCAGTCAGTCGTTCAAGAATATGCTTTTTCTTTTCAACCGAAAAATCCGGAGTTGCACGAATCGACTCAAGGCGCTCTTTCCACCAGCGTTTTTGCTCAGGGTCGCTGATATACATGAACTCAACGCCAATTGTGCCGCAATACGTATCGCGTAGCGCTTTGACAATTTCCCGCAAGGTGGCCTGCTCAGAACCAAAGTATAAGTCGCCAGCATGGAACGTTTGCTCCATGTCAGCTTCTGTGAAATCATAAAAAGCAGGATCAAGCTCAGCGAGCTGTGCGCGTTCTTGACGCTTAAGCGGATCAAGATTTGCCCAACGCGAACCTAGAAAACGATAGGCATCAATCAGTGATTGGACATGCACTTGCTTACGCGCAATGGCTAAATCAGCACTGCCCGCCCGTTGCAAAAATGCATTCGCTTTAGCGCGTTGCGCAAACGACTCAACGATTGGGCCATGGGCGACATCGTTGGCAGTAGAACCATCAACCGCTGGCACGTTCTGCAACGCATCGAAATACGCGCGCCAATGATCGGACACGGAAGCGGGGTCGTTGAGATAAGCCTCATAAAGCTCTTCAACATACGGCGCATTACCGCCAAATAAATATGAATTTGATTGAAATTGTTGCATCATCTGACGCTCACCTTTCCTCAAGTTTGTCGAGAAATAGCGGGTTAATTAAACCTCCCGCAGCACGGCCTGGCCATTTAGCGGATCGCAATTAGCGCCCAGGAAGGAGTGTGTAATCACACGGCAGCTTCAATCAAATAACTGATAGAAGCTGCCTATCCATAGATTTTAACATAGCAGACGACAGCACATATGCTCTCAGTGCTTTTCTTTTGCATGATTAATTGTATAACGTGGAATTTCAACCACAATATTCGCGTCAGCATCGGCCGGGATAAGCGCTTGGCACGCTAAGCGTGAAGTGGCTTCTAAACCCCATGCCATATCGAGTAAATCTTCTTCAATTTCATCGGGATGGCCAAGTTGATTATAGCCTTCACGCACGACCACATGACAGGTTGTACACGCGCACGATTTTTCGCATGCGTGCTCGATCTCAACCCCGTTTTCAAGCAATGTATCGCAAATACTTTTGCCGGGTACCGCGTCAATGACGGCGCCCTCTGGGCATAATTCGAGATGAGGTAATACAATGACCTGAGGCATCTAGTGTTCCAGTTTCGATTAAGGGTAATTTTATTGTTCAGTCAGTTCATCCACTTTGCGGCCAGCAAGCGCCGCGCGGATATTTTGGTTCATGCGCCGTGCGGCAAATTCATCGGTGGCGGCGGCTAATACCTCAATGGCGCGCTCAAGGACATCGCTGTGCGCGCCATTTTTGACTTCCTGCAGCGCTTTTGTGGCGCTATCAATGGTTGCTCGCTCTGACGCACTGAGCAAATCTGCATCGCGGGCTAAAGCGCTGGCGGTTGCGGCCAATAACCGTTCAGCGTCGACTTGTAGTTCGCGCAAGGCACGCGCATGTTTATCGATATTGGCCGCTTGGAAACTGTCATCCAGCATGCGACCGATCTCTTCGTCGCTTAAGCCGTATGAGGGCTTGACCACGACTGAAGCAGCCACACCGGATTGCAGCTCACGCGCAAACACGGACAATAAACCATCGGCATCAACCTGATAACTTACTTGAATCCGCGCAGCGCCAGCGGTCATTGGCGGGATCCCACGCAACTCAAAGCGCGCCAGCGAACGGCAATCTGCCACGAGTTCACGCTCGCCCTGCACAACATGGATCGACATTGCCGTCTGGCCATCTTTGAAGGTTGTAAATTCTTGCGCTCGCGCCACCGGAATGGCCGAGTTACGTGGAATAATTTTTTCCACCAAGCCACCCATGGTTTCCACCCCGAGCGAGAGCGGAATCACATCTAGCAACAGCCAATCATCCTCATCACGCCGGTTACCGGCTAATAGATCCGCTTGAATCGCGGCTCCCAGCGCCACCACTTGGTCCGGATCAATGCCGGTGAGCACTGGCTGCGCAAAAAACAGTTCAACCGCGCGGCGCACCACCGGCATCCGCGTGGCGCCACCAACTAACACAATGCCTTGCACATCTCTTGCCGCAATCTGCGCATCGCGTAAAGTTTTGCGCATGGTCACTAAAGTCCGCTGTACGAGCGGCTGAACGAGTTCAGCAAACTCGGCCTCGCTCACCGTCACGGCGATCCGTACGCCATTTGAGAGCAGAAGATCGATACAGGCTTGTGATGCACTCGATAACGCTTCTTTCGCGCTACGCGCAGCATCCAGCAACAGTCGCTTATCGCCAGCGGTTAGTGTTTGGGTTTCTAGCGTGGCTTTGGTTTGGGTTTCTAGCGCAGCTTTGGTTTGGGTTTCTGGCGCCGCTTTAGCCAGCACATACTCCAATAATGCTTGGTCAAAATCGTCACCACCCAGCATTGAGTCGCCACCGGTGGCCAGGACCTCAAATACGCCTTGCGTCAACTGAAGAATCGACAAGTCAAAGGTGCCGCCACCTAGATCATAGACCGCATAGATTCCTTGCGCGCCACTCTCAAGGCCATAGGCAATGGCGGCAGCAGTGGGTTCATTGAGCAAGCGCAAGACGTTAAGGCCGGCAAGCTCGGCCGCATCTTTGGTGGCTTGCCGTTGCGCCTCATCAAAATAAGCCGGCACCGTGATCACTGCGCCAACCAGCTCGCCTCCGAGCGAGGCTTGTGCACGTTGCTGCAAGGCGGCAAGAATTTCAGCCGAGACTTCGACCGGGCTTTTGACGCCAGCTACCGTTTTGATTTGTACCATGCCAGGCGCAGCCACCAAATCATACGGCACGTGCGCGGTATTTTCTATTTCTGCTTTGCCACGGCCCATTAAACGCTTGACCGAAACAATCGTATTTTTAGGGTCAAGTGCGGCCTGTTCCTTGGCCAATCGGCCGAGCTGCGGTTTACCCGTTGCTAGATAGCGCACCACGGAGGGCAATAACAACGCCCCGTCCAGATCAGGCAGTACCTCGGACACGCCGTTGCGCACCGCAGCAACTAATGAATGGGTGGTGCCAAGATCAATGCCAACCGCCAGCCGCCGCTCATGAGGTGCGGGCGCTAGACCGGGTTCGGAAATTTGTAATAGAGCCATCAGATTGCCTTTTACATGTATTCAAGTTTTTCAATCTGAGCCTGCGCTTCATGGACGACGCGTTCGATAAACATCAATTCGCGCACCACATCAGCCGCAGCTTGATCCATCTGGGCCTCAAACAGACTCGCGAGTTTTGCAAAACGCGTCGTGCGCGCGGCTTGCAGTATATCGAGCAACGCCTCAAGCGCCGGCAGATTTTTTTCTAGTTTTGCGGTGTCAATAGATTCGCGCCATTCTAGCTGTAGCATTAGAAAGGCACTTGCCATCACGGTGTTATTCTCGGCCTGCGTTTCAATACCGCGTAACTGCAATACATAAATCGCCCGTCGTAATGGATCCTTTAACGTGCGATAGGCGTCGTTAGCCCGTGTCGCCCATTGCAAGGCAACTCGCTTTTGAGCCTCAGAATCCGCGGCGAAACGATCCGGGTGAGTGTGCCCCTGCACCGTACGATAAGCACTAGCAAGCTTAGTGTCATCAATGGTGAAACTAGTAGGCAGGCCAAATAATTCGAAATGAGTACTGCTTAAAGATGACATGGGAAATTAAGCCGCCAAGCTCTTAGCTAACGGCAAAAAACTAGCATAAATTAGCGCTACGCTTAGATGCTAGATTGGTTGCCGCTGCTGTTTTAAATTCGGAATGATTCACCGCACCCACATTCATCTTTGACATTGGGATTCTTGAATTTGAAACCTTCATTCAAGCCCTCCCGCGCAAAGTCCAATTCAGTGCCGTCAATGTAAGCCAGGCTCTTTGGGTCAACTACGACTTTTATGCCATAACTTTCAAATACTTGGTCTTCTGGCGCCAGCGCATCCACATATTCAAGCTTATACGCCAGCCCAGAACAGCCCGTCGTACGCACGCCCAAGCGCAAGCCAACCCCTTTGCCACGGCGTAGCAAATATTTTTCCACATGCTGCGCCGCTTTTTCAGTCAACGTAATGGCCATCTTCACTCAGAAAAATGTAGGGCATGTCGCCCTGCTTATTTACCGTCTAAAATTAAACCGCTGGCTCAGTTGCAGCCAACTCAGCCACTTTAACATGACGCTCTTGATAATCTTTCACAGCAGCTTTAATCGCATCTTCGGCCAGAATCGAACAATGGATCTTCACTGGCGGCAACGCCAATTCTTCAGCAATTTGCGTGTTCTTGATTGTCAGCGCCTGCTCAAGCGTCTTACCTTTAACCCATTCAGTCACCAGCGAGCTTGAGGCAATCGCTGAGCCACAGCCATAGGTCTTAAACTTTGCATCTTCAATCACGCCATCAGCACTCACGCGAATTTGCAGCTTCATCACATCCCCGCAGGCCGGCGCGCCTACCATACCCGTGCCAATGCCATCGCCTTCTTTATCAAATGACCCAACATTACGAGGATTCTCGTAATGATCAAGTACTTTATCACTGTATGCCATGATCTAACTCCTAAAAATCTTTTGTTTACTTAGCCCGCTTTTCCGCATAGAGCGCACTAATTTAAGCCAATTTACAAACTGTACACTTTAGGCACACCTACAAACCGTTTATCGAGAATCGACTCTAGCCGTCGTCAATGTGCTGCCCAGACGATCGAATCCAGATCGACCCCTGCTTGATGCATTTCCCACAATGGCGACAAATCGCGCAGCTTAGCAATTTTATTTTCCATCAAACGAATCACGTAATCCATTTCCTGTAACGTCGTAAAACGCCCTACAGAAAACCGAATTGAACTGTGCGCCAGTTCATCATTACGCCCAAGCGCACGCAATACATAAGAAGGCTCAAGCGAGGCCGAGGTACAAGCAGAGCCAGATGATACGGCGATATCCTTGACCGCCATAATCAACGATTCGCCCTCAACAAAATTAAAGCTAATGTTTAGATTGTGAGGCACGCGCTGCTGTGTATCGCCGTTTACATACACTTCTTCCATTTTACTTAGACCCTGCAGCAGTCTGTCATAAAGCGCACGCGCATGCTTACTGTCAGCGTCCATTTCTTCATGGGCTAGGCGAAAAGCTTCGCCCATGCCGACAATCTGGTGCGTCGCCAAAGTACCTGAGCGCATGCCCCGCTCATGGCCGCCGCCATGCATCTGCGCTTCGATGCGCACGCGCGGTTTGCGGCGAATATACATTGCGCCAATGCCTTTAGGGCCATACGCCTTATGCGCAGAAAAAGACATCAAATCAACCTTTAAGCGGGCTAGATCAATCTTCACCTTACCTGCTGCTTGCGCTGCATCCACGTGAAAAACAATCCCTTTAGCGCGACAAATCTCACCGATTTGCTCAATATCTTGGATCACACCGATTTCATTATTGACCATCATCACCGACACTAAGATCGTATCGGGACGAAGCGCTTGCTTAAAGACATCAAGGTCCAACAAGCCGTTTTCTAGAACCTCAAGATAAGTCACCTCAAAACCTTGTCGCTCAAGCTCACGACAGGTATCCAGCACAGCTTTGTGCTCGGTTTTGACGGTAATAATATGTTTACCTTTGCTTTGATAAAAATGCGCAGCGCCTTTTATGGCTAGATTGTCCGATTCAGTCGCGCCCGAAGTCCAAACAATTTCACGAGGATCGCAATTGGCCAAGGCCGCCACTTGCGCACGCGCGTCTTCTACCGCTTGCTCCGCCGTCCAACCATAAGAATGGCTGCGCGAAGCCGGGTTGCCAAACTGCTCGCACAAATAAGGGATCATTTTGTCCGCAACCCGAGGATCAACAGGCGTAGTCGCGCTGTAATCCAGATAGATCGGAAGGCGGGGAAGAACTTCTTTCATCAATAGCTCCGAAAACCTTAAATTATATCCATCGTACTGACACGCTGGTCGTGTAATACGGTCAAGCCAGGCGCAGCAGATATAAGCTGCTGCGCCACTAAATCTTGTAGTGACACTGAATCAAGATACTCACGCATTCTTTGATTCAATGTCGACCATAATTTATGCGTCATGCAATGCCCTGCTGGGTGGGTTGCATGGTCACAACTGCCTTTGCCGCCGCAGCGCGTCGCATCAAGCGTTTCATCAGCGGCAATCACGATATCCGCGACTGTAATTTCTGCAACTTGCCGGCCAAGTTTATAGCCGCCGCCTGGCCCACGCACACTTTCAACAATGCCATGCCGGCGCAGCTTGCTAAATAATTGCTCTAAATACGACAGCGAAATGCGTTGCCGCTCGCTAATGCCGGCAAGCGTGACAGGGCCTTTAGCACGCTGCAATGCTAAATCTAGCATTGCAGTCACTGCGAAACGGCCTTTTGTCGTAAGTCTCATAGGTAGGCAAAAACATCGTAGCGGACAAAGTGATCAAATTAGGTTCAGTAGCCTAACTATTTCTATGTAGTGCACTCACTCAGTACACTCAATAATCTGGCTATCTTTATCAAGTATAAATAACCTAGGGATTTAGTCAAGTATAGGGAAGACCTTTTTCAAGTATAAGGAAGGCCTTTTATTTGCTCAAAGGGATAGATACATCAAGTCTCTAAACGCAGATTCATGCTTTCAGCATCAATTAATTCCACAAAAGAGTTACCGATTCCGCATATAACACCGCGCAACATACGTCAAAAATTCTTAAAATCAGAGAATCCACCTAACCGCTCGATCTTTATGCCGCGAAGAGATATCCAAGGTCTCGTGGCTTGACGACTGTTGAAACCTAGACGCCCCGGATGCGAGGCGGGTGATTTTTTTTTACTTGCCTTGCGTAAGCAAAACCTTCAATGGAATAAGCGAGGTATAGATATAAGTATGACTTTAATAGCAAATTGTAGCTATTAAAGACAAATATATGTCTCTAATTGAACACCAACGATCTACCGATGAATGGGCGCTTTATCTTGGCGCGCAGCTTCGCACGCTACGGATTCGGTGTCCATCAGTCCAATGCAAATGCTTAAAGCCAAGCGCAAAACTCAACCTCGGGTGAAGATTTATCGGCCGCGCCAGGACAAAACTGACAAGGGATAAAAAAACACATGTACCAAGCTGCCGATAGGATTGCAGTGCGCTGTACGCCTACAACACGCCCGCGCCGCGCTGCTTCACAAGCTTTTCATTCATCTCGCTTAACCCTCGCACCCCTTCGAATAACGTATCCTTCACTCTCAAGGCTTGATGCCCTGAACTCCAGCATAAAATCGCTTTAGTCTCTTCTCTTTCTTCTATTACTTGCCAGCGGCGCACTGATTTATCGACACTCCCAGTCGCCAGATAGCTGCCGTCGCGGGTGGTTTTCCAGGCGACGCTATAAACGCCTCCGTCAAAACCTTCAATCACCGCCCGACACTCACCCGAGGCAACATCCCACACCCGCACCGTCTTATCAAAACTGCCTGAGGCGATCTGCGACCCGCTCAGCGAATACACCACGCTTAAAACAGAGGAAGTATGTCCTTCTAAGGTACGTTCAAGGGTTCCGTTGTGCGCGTCCCACAGACGAACCGTCTTGTCGTCGCTACCCGAGACGATCTGCGCACCATTCGGCGAATACATCACACTCAAAACCCAGTCGGTATGTCCTTCCAAGGTATTTCCAGGCGCTCCGCTGTGCGCGTCCCACAGACGCACCGTCTTGTCAGCACTGCCCGAAGCGATCTGCGAGCCGCTCGGCGAATACACCACGCTATCCACATAAGAGGTATGTCCTTCTAAAGTGTGCTCAAGGACCCCGCTGTGTGCGTTCCACAGACGCACCGTCTTGTCCCAACTACCCGAGGCGATCTGCTCACCACTCGGCGAATACACCACGCTATTCACATAGGAGGTATGTCCTTCTAAGGTATATCCAGGAGTTCCGCTGTGCGCGTCCCACAGACGCACCGTCTTGTCCATACTGCTCGAGGCGATTTGCGAACCGCTCGGCGAATACGCCACGCTCAAAACAGCAGCGGTATGCCCTGCTAAGGTGTGCCCAAGGGCTCCGCTGTGCGCGTCCCACAAACGAACCGTACTGTCCCAACTACCCGAGGCGATCTGCGAACCGCTCGGCGAATACACTACACTATCCACATAGGCGGTATGTCCTTCTAAGGTGTACCCAGGCGCTGTGCTGTGCGCGTTCCACAGGCGCACCGTATTGTCACTACCAAGCGAGGCAATCTGCGAACCACTCGGCAAATACACTACGCTCATAGCAGCGGCGGTATGCCCTTCTAAGGTCAGCCTAGAGACTCCGTTTTGCGTGTCCCACAGCCGCACCGTCTTATCAGAACTACCCGAGGCGATCTGCAAGCCGCTCGGCGAATACGCCACGCTATTCACATAGGAGGTATGTCCTTTTAAGGTGTGCCCAGGGGCTCCGCTGTGCGCATCCCACAGACGAACCGTCTTGTCTAAACTGCCCGAGGCGATCTGCGAACCACTCGGCGAATACACCACGCTATAAATCCAGGAGGTATGTCCTTCTAAGGTGTACCTAAGGGCTCCGCTGTGCGCGTCCCACAGCCGCACCGTATTGTCAGAACTGCCCGAGGCAATCTGCAAGCCGCTCGGCGAATACGCCACGCTATTCACATAGGAGGTATGTCCTTTTAAGGTGTGCCCAGGGGCTCCGCTGTGCGCATCCCACAGACGAACCGTCTTGTCTAAACTGCCCGAGGCAATCTGCGAACCGCTCGGCGAATACACCACGCTATGAACCAAGCTGGTATGTCCCTCTAAGGTATGTCCAGGGGCCCCGCTTTGCGCGTTCCACAAACGAATCGTCTTATCATGACTGCTCGAGGCGATCTGCAAACCGCTCGGCGAATACACCATGCTAGTAACAGAGTCGGTATGTCCTTCTAAGGTGTGAATTTTTTTCCAATCCGAGGTCGAATACACGTTGATCTTTCCATCTAAAAGACCTATCGCACAGTTTTTCCCATCCGATGAATAGGCGCAGGACCTCACCCCGCTTTCTTCTTGGAAATAAGGCCATGCGCCAAACTGCACCCCGACCATCTGTGCGCCGCTTAAATTTGCCTGACGCAGCCAACTATGACTAAGATTGACCTGGCTTAAATCCGCCCCTTGTAACTGCGCCGAATCAAATACCCCAAAACTCAGTTCCGCTCCAGGTATGCGGATTCCCCTTAAATCTGCTCCATTAAACTGAACACCACTTTTCACCAAGAGTGTCAGCGCATTCGCCGCCATGGGTTGCACTTCTTCTGTTTTTGAGCGTTCGACCCAGTTTAGTAGCTTTTCCTTTAACGCCGGCTCTTGTTGAATTTTTTCCCTTAAATAGTCAAATAGTTCTGGATCATCAACAAGGCATACCAACTCAAAAAATGCTCGCTTCTCTACCACTTGATCGAGTTGTCCAGATTCCCATAGCCTCTGCAATTGGTCCAATGCAAAGGCTCGCAAGCTCACATCCGCACGTGCTAAATTCTGATGATATGGCGCCGCTATTCTTTCCTGCAACAGGTGTAATTTCAGTACCGGTGAGTCCACAGGTTCCCCATCTCGGGTCACCGTTGTTAGCGCTTTAAAAAAATTCTGCCGGTCCCTTACTGATAGATGATTTTCTATTTTTTCTCGAACTTCGTTAGGCAGCGACAGTAGTAAAGGCTTTGGAGATTTTTGCACTACGCCATAGGAGGCAGTAGCCGAGCTTGAAATAGGGTTTAACATGATACTTTCCTCAAAAGCGAAAGGTCGGACAGAAGGCACGATTGTGACCCGACAATGTCACTCAACCAAAAGAGCAGAATTGTACAGAATGCGGTTAAGCTGTTAAAACATTTACTTGGGCGTCATACGCAGTTTCTTTTCCATATGCAATGGCGAGGTTGCGATAAAAGGGTGACATCTCTAGCCACCCCAAAAGCCAAAATTAAGCCGAGCCTAACAGCTCACTCTGTATCACCCTGCTCTACTGATGGCTGGTCTTTGGCGCTTGAACTTAACCTACCACGCAGCATATGAATTACCCAGAAGACATAGCCTGAAAGCCCATACAGAACAAATAAGCCAAACAACATAATCGGTGGGTCGGACGACACCAGCACAAAAGCCAGCACCACCAACAAAATCACCCCAAACGGCACACGATACCGGATGTCTAGGGTTTTGCCACTGTAAAATGGTGCGTTTGAAACCATGGTGATGCCGGCATACAGCGTCAACGTAAAGGCGACCCAAGGCAGCCAGCTGAGCTTCATCGGAATCCGGTTATCAATCACCAACCAGACAAAACCCGCAATTAAGGCAGCCGCGGCGGGGCTTGGCAAACCTTGGAAAAAACGACTGTCGATTTTGTTCAGGTTGGTATTAAAGCGCGCTAACCGTAATGCCGAGCTCGCACAATAGACAAAGGCTGCGAGCCAGCCCCAACGCCCTAAATCCTTTAAGGCCCATTCATACATAACTAACGCAGGCGCGACGCCAAATGACACCATATCGGATATGCTGTCATATTGCTCACCAAAGGCACTTTGCGTTTTTGTCATACGCGCCACCCGGCCATCCATCCCATCGAGCACCATAGCTGCAAAAATCGCAATCGCAGCAATTTCAAATTGCTGATTCATCGCCTGCACAATGGCAAAAAATCCGCAAAAAAGTGCCGCCGTAGTAAATGCATTCGGTAACAAATAGATGCCCCGTTTGCGTAAACGCCTTTGACGCTCGAGCCTTAGCGTATCTTCATTATCAACCTCGCCTTCGGCTTGATGGCGAAGTGAGCGCGGCAAAAACGTACCATTTTGGCGTACGCGGCGCAGCTTGGAAGCAGACATTCAAATTCCTTTAAAAAAGCGCAGCTGACCTAATATTTCAGGTTATGCGATACCTTTGGGCTAGGGACTTGGGGCCTGCCCCAAGTCCCTAGGTTAGGTAGGGGACCTTCAAGACTCAAATTCAGCCAGAATAGTCGAAGTAGCAAATACTTTCTCGCCAATCGCAACCTTTGGGCGGCTGCCAAGCGGCAGATACACATCAACACGCGAGCCAAAACGGATAAAACCGTAACGTTGACCGCGCTTAACAGACTCATTCGTCGTCACATAGCACAGGATCCGGCGCGCCACTAGTCCGGCGACCTGCACCGCAGTCACGGTTTGTCCTGCCTCTGTTTCGATTACCAACGCATTACGCTCATTCTCAAGCGAGGATTTATCCAGTGCTGCATTGAAAAATGCCCCTGGAAAATAAGCCACTTTTTTAATCACGCCATCGACCGGCAAGCGCTGCGAATGGGCATTGAAAACATTCATAAATACGCTAATCATCAATGCGTCACGCTCAGCGTAGGGGTCGCGGCAAGTTTGCACCGCCACCACGCGGCCATCAGCAGGACTGAGCACGGCATTAGCTTGGCTTGGAATCGGGCGGGGCGGATCGCGGAAAAACTGCACCACAAATGCGGTCAGCAGCCAAAGTGGCCAAGACCACGCAAAACCGGCAAAGATTTGCACGACGAGCGTCAAAACCGCGATAAATAACAAAAAAGGCCAGCCTTCGCGGGCAATAATTGGGTGAGGATAGTTCATATGTCGTTTAATTTTTTGATTGGTCAACCAGCTTGTTTTTCGTAATCCAAGGCATCATTGAGCGTAATTTACCACCCACTTGCTCAATTGGGTGCTCAGCATTTAAACGCCGCCGCGAGATCAGCGTAGGCGCGCCTGTCAGATGCTCAGTGATAAAGCTTTTTGCATATTCGCCACGCTGAATATCTTGCAGCACTTTGCGCATCTCATCTTTGGTTTTTTCAGTCACAATGCGAGGGCCAGTAACATATTCGCCATATTCCGCATTATTCGAGATCGAATAATTCATATTCGCAATCCCGCCTTCATAGATCAAATCGACGATCAGCTTAAGTTCATGCAGACATTCAAAATAAGCCATTTCCGGAGCATAACCGGCTTCGACCAAAGTTTCAAAACCCGCCTTGATCAATTCAACCGTGCCGCCACATAAAACGGCCTGCTCACCGAATAGATCGGTTTCAGTTTCTTCACGGAAATTCGTTTCAATAATGCCTGCGCGCCCACCGCCATTGGCGACTGCATAGGACAATGCTAACTCACGCGCCAGTCCCGATTGATTCTGCGCCACCGCGATTAAATGAGGGACGCCACCGCCTTGAGTATACGTTGAGCGTACCGTATGACCTGGCGCTTTAGGCGCAATCATAATCACATCTAGGTCAGCGCGCGGCACCACTTGTCCATAATGAATATTAAAACCATGCGCAAAGGCCAGGGCTGCGCCCGCTTTGATATTGGGCTCAACTTCGCACCGATAAACGCTACCAATCTGCTCATCAGGCAGCAACATCATGACAATATCCGCGCCCTGTACGGCCGCGGCCACTTCTTTAACCGTCAAGCCAGCCTGTTCAGCCTTATGCCAAGACGCGCCATCGCGGCGCAGACCAACCGTTACCTTAACCCCGCTATCGTTCAGGTTAAGCGCATGAGCATGGCCTTGCGAACCGTAGCCGATAATGGCTACGGTTTTACCTTTCACTAAAGAAAGATCTGCGTCTTTGTCATAATAAACTTTCATTCATATTTCCTTATAAAATTTCAAGCCATTTAAAGTTTGAGAATACGCTCACCACGTCCAATCCCTGAAGCACCGGTGCGAACTATTTCTAAAATCAGGCTGCGCTCAATGCTGTCGATAAAGGCATCAAGCTTGCCACTATCCCCGGTTAATTCAAGCGTGTAGGTTTTATCCGTTACGTCAATAATGCGGCCGCGGAAAATCTCAGCCATACGCTTTATTTCCTCGCGCTCTTTGCCTACTGCTCTGACTTTGATTAGTAGCAACTCACGCTCAAGATAAGCGCCTGCCGTCAAATCAATCACCTTCACAACCTCAATTAAGCGGTTGAGATGTTTTGTCATTTGTTCAACAATATCTTCCGAGCCAGTTGTCACCAAGGTCATGCGTGATAGCGAAGGATCTGCCGTTGGCGCTACCGTGAGTGTTTCGATATTGTATGCGCGCGCGGAAAAAAGCCCAACCACGCGCGACAATGCACCAGGCTCGTTTTCTAGCAAAATAGAAATGATGTGCTTCATAACAAAAATTAAAGGTCTTCTGAGCCAAGCAACATTTCAGTAATGCCCTTACCGGCTGGCACCATCGGCCAAACATTCTCGGTTGGATCTGTCTGAAAATCTAAAAAGACCGTACGGTCTTTTAGCCGCAATGCCTCTTTCAACGCAGGCTCAACATCGACGGTTTTCTCAATCCGTATGCCAACATGGCCATACGCTTGCGCCAGCTTAACAAAGTCAGGTAGGGCTTCCATATAAGAGTGCGCATAACGCTTACTATACTCAACTTGTTGCCACTGACGCACCATGCCCAAGTAGCGGTTATTCAGCGAAACAATTTTCACCGGCGTATTATGCTGTAAACAGGTAGATAGCTCCTGAATACACATTTGGATCGAACCTTCGCCGGTGATGCAAATTACATCATCGTCAGGGTACGCCATCTTCACGCCCATCGCTGCCGGCAGCCCAAACCCCATCGTCCCAAGACCGCCAGAGTTGATCCAGCGGCGCGGCTTATCAAAGCGGTAATATTGCGCCGCCCACATCTGATGCTGACCTACATCTGAACAGATAAAGGCATTGCCCTGGGTCAGTTGATACAGGGTTTCAATCACAAATTGCGGCTTAACGATCGCGCTTGTCCGATCATAGTTTAAGCAATCAAGACTGCGCCATTGCTCAATTTGCGCCCACCAAGCAGCCAGAGCTTCGCGTTTGACCGGCAAGCGCCCGGCCGGCAATTGCTCGAGCATAGCTTGTAAAACTTCTTTGACATCGCCGACAATCGGAATATCCACTTTGACGCGCTTGGCAATCGATGAAGGATCGATATCAATATGGATAATCTGGCGGGGAACTGACATAAAATGCGCTGGATCGCCAATCACTCGATCATCAAAGCGCGCCCCAATGGCAATCAGTACATCACAATGCTGCATCGCCATATTGGCTTCATAGGTGCCATGCATGCCAAGCATACCGAGAAATTTTCGATCAGAAGCACGAAAGCCGCCTAGCCCCATCAAGGTATTGGTGACCGGATAACCGAGTAAATCAGCAAATTGATTAAGCTCAGCCGACGCATTAGCGAGAATAATGCCACCGCCGGTGTAAATATAGGGCCGTTGCGCAGACAGCAAAAGATTCAACGCTTTACGGATTTGGCCAGCATGGCCCTTGGTAATGGGGTTATACGAGCGCAGCGTAAGGTTTTGCGGATACTCAAAACGGCACGACATTTTTGAGATATCTTTTGGGATATCAATTAAAACCGGGCCAGGCCGTCCGCTTCTTGCAATATGAAAGGCTTTGCATATCGTCGTTGCCAACTCATGCACATCTTTAACCAAAAAATTGTGCTTCACGCATGGACGTGTAATGCCCACTGTATCGCATCCTTGAAATGCGTCCTGTCCAATCGCCGTGGTCGGCACTTGCCCGCTGATAATCACCAGCGGCACTGAATCCATATAAGCCGTGGCGATGCCGGTCACGGCATTGGTCACGCCAGGCCCTGAAGTGACCAGACAGACGCCAACCTTACCGGTTGCTCGCGCATAGGCATCGGCGGCATGGACCGCGGCTTGTTCATGACGCACGAGAATATGCGCGATCTTATCTTGTTTATATAGTTCATCGTAAATATAGAGAACCGAGCCGCCGGGATAGCCCCAAATATATTCAACCTGCTCTTTCTCAAGCGCACGGATCAGCACAGTCGCGCCAATCGAGTCACCTAGAGTAGGCGCATTTGACTCCGGCACCGGAGAATTGGCGACAGAAGATTGCTCGTTACGTTGATTGATTACACTCATTTCTCACCATTGCCAATTTTTGGTAAAAATCGATCAGGTACTTTGCTCAGGGCCAGCTTATGGCTAGCCATCGCAACTGAGGCTCTCACATGTCTCAAGGGATGGTGTGGCGGCGCCAATGGCTAGCTTTCAATAGCCCGTTGGGATCCACAACATACAATTTTTACAATAAGAGAGCGCTTTTTACTTAGAACCCAGGACGATAGCTTGCTACTATGTGTCGGTCAAGCAGAAATTTACGCCTTGCTGGGTAAAGCAGATGAGCGCATATAATAATGCTTCTCATTACACCCAGCAAAACACATCGAGGCTCGTTGTACAAGCACGACACAAGGCCCCGCCTAACTGTGCTTAAGCTCACTATAATGGCTTATAGTATCCCGGAATAGATCCAAGCCGCTCTTCTTAGACTTATCTAAATTTAAAATAGGGATATAAAATGATAGACGTAAAACCACCCCGCCGTACGCGTGAGCGCATTCTTGAACTTTCTTTAAAACTTTTTAATGAAATTGGGGAGCCCAACGTCACGACCACCACCATCGCTGATGAAATGGAAATTAGCCCGGGCAACCTTTATTATCATTTTCGCAATAAAGATGACATTATCAACAGCATCTTTACGCAGTTTGAACAAGAAATCGAGAAACGCCTACGTTTTCCAGAAAATCATCGGACAACTATTGATGAAGTGTGGGCCTACCTACAATATATGACCAATTTTCTTTGGCGCTACCGGTTTCTGTACCGCGACCTGAATGACCTGCTGGCACGCAATCGCACACTTGAGACGCATTTCAAACAAATTATGGAACATAAGGTGCGCTTTGCGCGGGATTTATGCGAGTTGCTGGTCGCTGACGGCGAGATGGCAGCTACGCCGGCGGAGATCGAGACCATGTCAACCAATATGTGCGTGCTAGCGACTTATTGGCTGTCCTATCAATTTGTCATGAATCCGCGGAAATATAATGACCAAGCCGCGATTGGCGCAGAACTCAATCAAGCAAGCCGGCATATTTTGTCAGTCATCGCGCCTTATTTACGTGGCCGCTCACGCCAACTCTTCGATGACCTGCTCAGTGGAAAAATTCCGCCGAAAGAATATGTTTCCCCTGCCAAAGCCGCAAGTCAACAAAATGAGAGTTCAGTTTTGAAGGCAGTTCATTAAGGAAGATTAGAACGGTAAGCCACCCATTTTCAATTCAAACGCAAGCGCGCTGGCTCGGTAGTGCTCGCTCGCCTGGTCCCGCTGACCCAACTCTTCGTGTAAACGAGCCAGCGTCCGATGCACTTCTGCGCGCAACGTAACGCTATCCTCGCTGCGGCTGGCAAGGCGCAATGCTGTTTCCAGAAAAGCTTGCGCTTTGCCCCATAGTTTTTGCTGCTGGCACAAGCTCCCCAGCGTAAACAGCAAGTCAGGGTCGTCTGGGTGCTCAAGTTGCCATGCCTCTGCTCGTTGAATTAAAGGCAAAGGATCCTGGCCCGCGCATTGAATATAACGCCGTAACAAAGACGCATCCCAGTGCTCAGCAAGCACTTCCTCAATAATGCGCCGAGCCTCTTTATGCCGCTCTAAAGCAATCAGTAGTTGCGCCGCCAAATCCGCTGTGCGTGGCCTCTGTTGTTCCGCGAGAGGCAGGCTATGCCAACCCATAAGAAGCGCTTGCGCCTCATAACGGCATTCATGCAAAACGTGCTCTGCCGCCACCTGCTGCAAGCGCTGCCAGGAACTGGCTAAGGGGTGCGACGCTTCATGCGCATTGAGGGTTTTGATCACCTGTAACACTTGCGGCCAATGCTTAAGCTGTTGGTGCGCACGTAGGGCAATGTGCTGAGCAGAGAAACGACGCGCGCTTTGAGCTGGCATCTCACTCAGTGCCGCCAAAGCCCCTTCTGCATCATGCGCATCGATGCGCATTTTAGCACTGGACAACAGCTTAGCTTCTTGCCACTGACGTGCAGTCGCTTGCGCCAACCATTCATCGCGGCGGGCATATTCATGCAGTTGGTGCGCAGCACGTGCACCAATCAACGCTGCCGCATCTTTATTTTCCACACTCAGGGAGGCGCTACGAGCCGCTTTTTCCGCCCGGGTAAAACGGCCCGCAAAAAGGTGACTCAGCGCAGAGGACAGCGCACCCCGCGCTTTGGCCGCACGTAAACGCATACGATACGCCGCTAAACGTGCGGGCATTTGGAGTAAATGAGCCAGCAAACGGAGCAGTAGGTAGAAGGCAATAAATGCGGCCAGCAGCATCACGCCGAATAAATGGATCGACATATCGATACGGTAAGGCGCCTGGATAATCAGCACTTGCCCCGTGTCCCAACTGCCCAGCAGCGCAATCAAAACAGCTGCCGCAAATAAGAAAGCCAGCCATAAAAGCCCTCGGATTGCCATCGCTTAGCTCCCGCTTTTTTGTTGACGCACAGCTTGCAAGCTGGCCTCTAAACTTGGTAACGCAACGTCGGCAGCAGCTTGCTCAATCTGTTTGATTGACTCAAGCGCACTACTCGTATGAGTTGAGGCCGCATCGAAATAACGCGTCAGAGCAGCTGTCACTCCCTGCACATCCGCTTTTAACTGGACCGGGTTACGCGCAAAAAGCGATAAACGTGCCGCTAACAGCCTTAGCTTTAAATTCTCACGTAAAAAATAACCTTGATCCGGCGCAACGAATAAAGTGTCAGCATGATCAAGCCGGCGCACTTGTACGAAACTCGCTAGCTGCTGCATCGCGCCGGCCTTAAAACGCTGCCAGCCGATTTGCCACAGGGGTGGCTGACGCTCAGTCGGACTCTCGCTATGCGCTGTTGGCACGACTAACGGCACGGCCGCCTCACCCGCCAGCGGCAACCTATCAACCAGCGCCAGGACAGCATCCAGTTTGAGCGCAAGTCCCATCAGGTCAATCTGCGGCGTGGCTTTTAACGCTTCCAGGTCCCGCCCAAGCGCTTTGCGCACCGCCAAGGCTCGCGGTGAAGTGCTGGCGGCCAACTGCATATCGGCATGGCGCAGTGTCACCAAAACCCGTTGAGCATTGCCGGTTAATTGCAACTGCTCGTTGGCAAACGCTAAGGTCTGCTCGACCTCAGCTAACATCCAATCATCCCGGCTTTGCGTCAGTTTTTGCGAAAGCCTCTCCAAGGCCTGCTGGCGAGTTTGAGTTTCGTCCAACTTGTCCGTCAACTGCAGCAATTGCATTTGCATCTGGCCTAGCGTATCAAGTGCTTGCTGGCTCTTGATACCGGCTTCAATCAACGCGCGCTCATTGGTCTGTTGGCGCTCAATAAGTTGGGTATTTTCAGCTTTAAATTTTTGGTGTAAGACGTAGCCGCCAGCAAGCCCGCCGGCCACGGTCAATAACCAGATCAACCAAAGCCAAAGCACCCTAGCCGCGCGCTGTGGCTTAGTTGCCGCAGGCGCAGACAAAAATGGCTGCGCGCCGCTGGCTGGTTTTGCTGGAACTTTCGCGGCAGCTTCTTGCGTCAGATTTTTATGATCAGTCATGCTTATACGCCTATAGCGCTAACTTGTGGAAAAAAGCAAAGCACGCGCAATTGATGCATCGCCCGCGTGACATTGCGTAATCGTAACAAAACCCGCCGCAGCCGCAGATTCGGCAATCCGTGCGTGCGGCACAATCATCGGGGAGCGCTTCAGCGCGCTTTGCTCAGCCTCAGTTAAATGGGCCTGAGCTAAGCGCTCCAAGTTACGCACCCCTTGCGAACTCGTCAACAGCCACGCATGCGGCTCACCCGCCAGCAAGGCGCGTACGCGTGTCCATTGAGCTAGCGTAGGCACAGGCAGCGCGCGGCGGTAGGCACTGACCACCTCAATCTGAGCGCCCTCTGCACGTAAGGTATCCGCCAGCCACTCACGGCCGCTGTCGCCGCGTACAATCAGCACGCTACGCCGGTTTAATGAGGCTAAGCCAAGCGTTTGATCGAGGGCTGCTGCCAGCGCCTCAGAGTCATATCGCACCGCTTGGTCTGCGCTGCGCTGATGCGGTGCAATCACGCGCTGTAATGGCGCGGCAATGCCGTACTGCTTAAGTGCGCGGACACTGCCTGGCCCGACCACACCGATGGGCACCGTCGCTGGCCATTGTAGCGGCAAATGAGCTGAGGCAAACTCAATCGCCGCGGGCGACACAAAAATAACCAACGCATAGTGCTTAAGCGCAGCAAATGCCTTAACCAACAGCGTCTGGTCATTCGTTGAGAAAATCTCGATCAGCGGAAACTCGAAGGTCTCCATGCCAGCTACCGTCAATGCCTGGAGCAGGCTAACCGATTGCCCTCGTGAGCCAGTCAGCACAGCGGTACGCTTCATAGCCTGCAGCGACATAACATCATTGTATTAAACAACGGTAAAGCAAGCTACGCCCACGCGCGATTAAAAAAATCGCCGATTTATTCACTATGCACAGGGGCGGCATGCGAACTCAGCGCTTGCACAATCTCGTGCGCGCCCTGCCTACCCAGTTCAGCGGCGACACTTTGCCCAAGCGCTAGCGCCTGCGCCAGCGTACTTGGCGTGGCTTCACCTTGCGCGCACAGAACCCGCCCACCGTCAGGCGTTGCCACCTTTGCCTCTAAATACAACAACTCTCCCTGCCATTGAGCAAAAGCCGCCAATGGCACGTCACAACTACCGCCAAGCGAGCCAGACACAGCCCGTTCAGCCTCAACTGCGAAGGCAGTGCGGTGATGATGCAACGGCGCAAGCCAGGCTTCGACATCAGCGCGCGCGGCACAAATTTCAATCCCCAGTGCGCCTTGCCCAGCAGCCGGCAAACTCTCGCTCGGCTCCAATACCAGGCGAATACGCTCACTCAAATCAAGCCGGATTAAGCCCGCAGCCGCCACGATAATCGCCGCATATTCGCCGGCATCCAATTTATTCAAGCGGGTATCCAAATTGCCACGCAACGGGCGCACTTTAAGGTGCGGATAGCGCGCGCGCACCATCGCCTCGCGGCGCAAACTCGAGGTGCCAACCACGCTACCCGCTGGCAATGCAGCCAGCGACTCGTAATAAGGAGAAACAAAAGCATCGCGCGGATCGGCTCGCTCCAAAATAGCCGCCAGCTTAAGCCCCTTTGGCAATAACATCGGCACATCCTTTAACGAATGCACCGCAAGGTGAGCTCGGCCATCGGCCAGTGCATATTCAAGTTCTTTAACAAAGAGGCTCTTGCCACCGACCTTCGAGAGGGTGCGGTCGAGAATCTGATCACCGCGTGTTGTCATGCCCAGGATTTCAATCTTTGTCGCTGGATATAATTTTTGCAACGCATCGCTGACATATTGAGCTTGCCACAGGGCTAAACGGCTTTGTCGCGAAGCAATCACTAGCGTGCTAGGTGCTCGTAACGGAGTTGACTTAGAAGGCATTGAAACACTGGTAAATTAAAAATGAATGGTAGCACGCACTCGCTGCCTTTTTGCAAAAGAACCACCTAACTTTGTTCAGTTCACTTAATTCTACAGGCTCGTTTTAGTTTGATGCAGAGGTAGCAAACGGCTGGGGAGCCGCCTTGAAATCAAGCCAGTAGTTTTTTCTCAAGCCGCGCGGGCGCTTGTTATAATCTGAAAATCTTTAAACTGCATAGGCCAGTTAGCCTATCACCTCTATTGGCGATCTCAATGACCTCTCAGCTTAATAAAAAAGGCGAAGCATGGTCGGCTCGTTTTTCCGAACCGTTATCCGAACTCGTCCAGCGCTACACTTCATCGGTTTTTGTTGATAAACGGCTGGCCTTCGTCGATATCGAAGCGTCACTCGCCCACGCCACGATGCTGGCGGAATGCGCCATCATCAGCCTGGATGACCTCAACCAAATCAAGCGTGGGATGGCACAAATCCGAGATGAAATAGAACGCGGTGAATTCAACTGGCAGCTTATTTTAGAAGATGTCCATTTAAATATTGAAGCACGCCTCACGACGCTGATTGGCGACGCGGGTAAACGCTTGCATACCGGCCGCTCACGCAATGATCAAATCGCGACGGATATGCGGCTCTGGTTACGCGGTGAAATCGATCACATCCATACGCTGCTGATTGAGTTGCGGCGTGTTCTGATCGATCTTGCCCAACATCACGTAGCGACGATTTTGCCCGGTTTTACGCATTTGCAAGTGGCTCAGCCCATCACCTTTGGCCACCATTTACTGGCTTATGTCGAAATGCTGGCGCGCGACAGCGAACGTTTATTAGATTGCCGCAAGCGCGTTAACCATCTGCCCTTAGGCGCTGCTGCTCTGGCCGGCACCAGTTATCCGATTGACCGGCAGCGGGTTGCCGATTTACTTGGCTTTGATAAGCTATGCGCCAATTCACTCGATGCCGTCTCCGATCGAGATTTTACGATTGAATTCACCGCCGCAGCCGCTCTGATTATGACTCACCTCTCGCGTTTATCTGAAGAGTTGGTGCTGTGGATGAGCCCGCGCGTGGGGTTTATTGATTTAGCTGACCGTTTTTGTACCGGCTCATCGATCATGCCGCAAAAGAAGAACCCAGATATTCCTGAGCTCGCCCGCGGCAAGACTGGCCGCGTCAACGGCAACCTGATAGCGTTATTGACCTTGGTTAAAGGGCAGCCACTGGCCTATAACAAAGACAATCAGGAAGATAAAGAGCCCCTATTTGATACCGTTGATACCATCACCGATACCTTACGCATCTTTGCAGATATGGTGAGCGGCATTGAGGTCAAACCCGCAGCCATGCGCGCAGCAGCATTACAAGGGTATGCGACGGCCACGGATTTAGCCGATTATTTGGTCAGGCGCGGCGTACCGTTTCGCGATGCGCATGAAGCCGTGGCGCATGCAGTGCGCGTTTGCGTCGAACGCGATTGTAATCTGACCGATCTCACGCTGGCTGAATTACGCGGTATCCTGCCGGAGAATGCATCCTTAATCGAGCCAGAGGTGTTTAGCTATTTAACGCTCGAAGGCTCAGTTGCAAGCCGCCGGCATCCAGGTGGCACCGCACCGGAACAAGTCCAGTTGGCACTGAATGCCGCGCGTGAAGCACTTAAGTAACGTCAGTGCTGGTTGCCACTTGCAAAGCGTCTAAGTAACCTCAGTGCTGGTTGCCGCTTGCAAAGTGCCTAAGTAACGTCAGTTCGGATAATGTGATCTGACGTTACTTAAATTTAATTCAACACGCTATTTGATACACGGGTCATGCGCTGCGCACGCAATCGACAAAATATTCAGCGCGCCCATTCACGATCTCTGCCACCAGACCGTGAATATCCGTATAAAAACCCGGAAAATGCTGGTTAAATTCACGCGCAAATTGTAAATAACGGACAATCGCACGATTAAAGCGCTCACCTGGGATTAACAATGGAATGCCCGGCGGATAAGGCGTTAATAGTACGCTCGTGACACGGCCTTCGAGTTCATTAATCGGGACCCGATCGATTTCGCGGTGCGCGAGTTTGGCAAATGCATCAGCCGGCTTCATCGCAGGTTCCATATTGGACAGATACATCTCTGTGGTCATCCGGGCCACATCGTTTGACTTATAGACCGTATGAATCTGTTGACACAAATCCTGCAAGCCGACTTTTTCATAGGCCGGATAGCTGGCCACAAATTCCGGCAAGATGCGCCATAGCGGCTGATTACTGTCGTAGTCATCCTTAAATTGCTGGAGTTCGGTCACCATACTATTCCAGCGGCCTTTCGTAATGCCAATGGTAAACATGATGAAAAAAGAATAGAGCCCAGTTTTTTCAACAATAATGCCATGCTCGGCCAGATAGCGCGTGACCATCGCAGCGGGGATACCCGTCTCGCCAAATTCTCCGTCTACATTAAGCCCTGGCGTAATAATCGTCGCCTTGATCGGGTCCAACATATTAAAATTCTCGGCAAGCGCGCCAAAGCCATGCCAGCGGTCATTCGGCGCCAGCATCCAATCGGCACGGTCGCCGATGCCTTCTTCAGCTAAAGCACCTGGTCCCCAAACCTCAAACCACCAATCAGCCTCATAGTCAGCCCCCACTTTGCGCATGGCACGGCGAAAATCAAGCGCCTCGGCAATCGATTCCTCGACCAGCGCAGTACCGCCAGGCGGCTCCATCATTGCAGCTGCCACATCGCACGAGGCAATAATCGCGTATTGTGGGCTGGTTGAGGTATGCATCAGATACGCTTCGTTAAAGCGATGCCGATCAAACGTAAAATGCTCCGAATCTTGCACCACAATCTGCGATGCTTGCGAAATACCCGCCAGTAATTTATGCGTTGAATGCGTCGCAAAGACCAGTGCACCGGTGCGTGCACGGCCGGCGCCAATCGCGTGCATATCCCGGTAAAAGGGGTGAAACTCTGCATGTGGCAACCACGCTTCGTCAAAATGCAACGTGTCCAGCAGATCTCCAAGCAGCTCTTTAATCATTTCAACGTTGTACACCACCCCATCATAAGTGCTTTGCGTGATGGTCAAGATGCGTGGCCGCACGAGTGGATTTCGCTTGAGCACCTCACGTGCAAACGGGTTTGCTTCAATCTTGCGGCGAATGTTTTCTGGCTTAAATTCATCCCGTGGAATCGGGCCTATAATCCCATAGTGATTGCGTGTGGGCGTTAAAAACACGGGGATCGCGCCAGTCATTGTAATCGCGTGCAAAATCGATTTATGGCAATTGCGGTCAACCAAAACAATATCATCAGGCGCCACGGTTGCGTGCCAAACAATCTTATTAGAAGTCGATGTGCCGTTGGTGACAAAGAACACATGATCGGCGTTAAAAATGCGCGCTGCATTATGTTCAGAGGCGGCTACTGGACCCGTATGATCAAGTAATTGGCCCAATTCATCGACGGCATTGCAGACATCAGCGCGCAGCATGTTCTCACCAAAAAACTGATGGAACATCTGACCAATCGGACTTTTTAAAAACGCGACGCCCCCCGAGTGCCCTGGGCAATGCCACGAATATGAACTATCCGAAGCATAATGGGTCAACGCCCGAAAAAACGGCGGCGCCAGCGAATTAAGATAGCTTTTCGCCTCACGTATAATATGGCGCGCTACAAACTCCGGCGTATCTTCAAACATATGAATAAAGCCGTGCAGCTCACGCAAAATATCGTTTGGAATATGCCGCGAGGTGCGCGTCTCGCCATACAAAAAAATCGGCAGATCAGCATTACGCCGGCGCACCTCGGCGATGAAAGCACGCAAGGCAATCAAGGCGCCCATGATTTCGCCATTTTCATCGACGCCGCTGGCGCTGATTTCATCGTCATCAATTGACAGAATGAAACACGAGGCGCGGCTTGACTGTTGCGCAAAGGATGTCAGGTCCCCGTAACTCGTTAAGCCAAGCACCTCCATGCCTGCGCCTTCAATCGCTTCAGCCAACGCACGAATACCAGATCCCGAAATATTTTCGGAGCGAAAATCTTCATCGATAATAACGATGGGAAAACGAAATTTCATTAAAGAGGCTTCTCAAAGACGGGGGAGAGAATTTCAAAGCGTGGATGGCGGGTATGTCGGCCCGAGATCGCAAGCACACAGCGTTTTACTCAAACTTCAACGGCCCAAGCCGCACATTAAGGGCTTAAGCTTTGGGCAAAGTCACGCCTCTTTGCCCCTGATATTTTCCGTCACGATCACGATATGAGACCTCACATACCTCGTCGCTCTCAAAAAATAATACCTGCGCCACACCTTCATTAGCGTAAATCTTGGCGGGCAGCGGCGTCGTATTAGAAAATTCCAGCGTCACATAACCTTCCCATTCTGGCTCAAACGGCGTCACATTAACGATAATGCCACAGCGAGCATAGGTTGATTTTCCTAGGCAAACCGTCAAGACACTACGCGGAATCCGAAAATACTCCACCGTACGCGCCAGCGCAAACGAATTCGGCGGAATAATACACACGTCTCCCCTAAAATCAACAAACGATTTTTCATCAAAATTTTTCGGATCGACGATCGTTGAATTGATATTGGTGAAAATTTTAAATTCGTCCGCACACCGGATATCGTAGCCATAGCTTGAGGTGCCATAGCTGACAATCTTTTGGCCATCTTCACCGAGACGAACTTGGTTCGCTGAAAACGGTTCGATCATCTGATGCGTTTCGGCCATACGCCGAATCCATTTATCGGATTTAATTGTCATTCGATGTGCTGAGAAGAGAAGTAAAGGCGACTATTTTACTTGATTGAAGCCGCTTGGTGGAAGCCGCTATACATTCGCCGGCCTGGCACTGAATGTCGTGCCTCGCTGCCGGCGCCACCGCCGGTTGACTGCAGCTTAGCTTAACCCAGGTCGACGCTATAAAACCATCGCATGATTGCGCTGAATGCTTGATCCTGCCAGGCTACGCTGCCACTACCGGCCACTTCAAAACACGGCGCTGACTTGATGCTGTTCAAGCATCGGGGACCCAACCTGCTTATACCAAAGGCTCGCATAGATGCCATTTTTCGCCAACAAACTACCATGAGTGCCTTGCTCAGCAATCGCGCCATCTTTTAACACTAGGATCAAATCTGCATGTTGAATGGCCGACAGCCGGTGAGCGATGATCAGCCGGGTGGTTTGACGATACCGTTCATGCAAATGCTTAAAAATCGTCGCTTCAGTTTGCCCATCGAGTGCGGCTGTTGGCTCGTCTAAAAGGAGTAAATGACTTTGCCTCAGAAGTGCGCGGGCCAGTGTGACACGCTGCCGCTCCCCCCCTGAAAGTTTATTGCCGCGCTCACCGATTTGAGTTTCGAGCCCAGCATGTGCCGCCGCAATCACTGACGTGAGCGCCGCGGTACCGATGGCCCGCTCAAGTTCTGCCTCTGATGCATGCGGACAAGCAAAACTGATGTTTTCACGTAGCGACCGGTCTAGCAAATGCGCGTCCTGAGTGGCATAACTGACCGACTGACGCAACTTTTGCTCAGCAAACGATTCGATCGGTCGACCATCAATCAAAATCGCTCCGCTATCCAATGAATACAAACGCAATAATAACTTCATCAAGGTCGACTTGCCTGCGCCAGTTGGGCCGACAATCGCACAAAATGCACCGGCTGGAACGGTAAAGTTCGCCTCTCGCAAAACGTATTTACCCGGGGCATGGCTAAAACTCGCATGCTTAAATTGAATCGATGGCGCGCGCTCAAACAACGCATCACTAGCCGACTTGAACTCCCAGCGGGTCTCCAATTTATCCAGCAGTTCTTCGAGATTGAACAAACCAAGCCGTGCTTCACGGATGGCATAGCCAAAAGAACTCAATGGCAGGGTGAATTGCAAAAGATAACCATTTAACAGCGCGAAATCGCCCACGGTAAGCCGATGCGCAAAGATATCTCGGCACGCCAGACTTGTCAGCGTAGCGAGCCCAATGCCAACAATCAGTAACTGCAGCACGCCGAAAATTTCCATTTTGCGGGCAAGCTCGACACTCGCTTGTTCTCGCGCCTTGTAAACTCGATCAAGCTGCCTCAATTCGCCCGCTTCATTTGAAAAAGCTTTGACCGTATCGGCATGCGTGAGGGTATCAATCAGCACCGTTGAAGCACGGTCCGAGACTAGATTTTTCTGACGCTGTAAGCCCGTGTAGTGGGAAACTGTCAAGGTAGTGGAATACAGATAAGCCGATAAAAATCCGAGTAAGACAAAAGCATAAAGCGCGCCAAACATCATAAACACGACGATGCACGCTAGACAAATTTCAATGCACAGTGGCGCAATATGCCAAAAAATCCCAATCAGCACACGCATCACGCTGTCTTGTGCGCGGCTTACCTCGCTCGCCGAAGCACCGCTTTGGTGCTCACTCAGCGCAGTAGCGGGACGATTCAGGATTTGGCTAACATAATTGACCGTGATCAAGCGTTTGATGCGCTCATTGATGGCCGTCACCAGATACTGCTCGCCGCGCCGCAACGCCTGTGAAAAGAACCACGCACAGCCATACGCCACGCACAGCATATAAGCGGTAATGGATGAAGTCGATAAATTAGAAAAATCATCAATCAGCAATTTAAGCAGCACCGGCGTCACCACCGCCAGACCAATTGAAAATCCGGTACATCCGGTAGCTGCTAGCACTTGCCAGCGGGCATATCGCTCATGCGTCCATAAGCAGCTAATTAGAAAACGAAGCGCCTTGAAGGCTTTAGGCATGTTGAGTGAGTTCATTGGCTATTGCCATCCCTGAATAAAGAGTTCTGCAGCATAAAGATGCAAAATATCCATAAAATATTCGCTACGGCCTTTGCAACTTTCTTGGATTGCAGTATGGGTTTTAATCGGATCGATATACCCCTCTTTGGCGAGAAAACCTTCAAGACAGTGTGCCATCACATGATCCTTATGTTGGCGTATGCCAAGCAAATCGATACCGGAGGTTTCGCCTTTGTTGCGCCGCCAAAGATGCGCATAGCCGGTGGCTTCGGAGACAGACCGCCTAACGATAATCCGATTATGCGGACCATCAAAATGACGATAGCTGGGGATCGACAGCGCATATTCGACCATTGGCTGACACAGAAATGGATAATGCGTACCCTTTTTGAATGGATACGCTGGCGTTCTTACATCATCAAGCGACAAATAGGCGAGGAATAATTGGTATAACTTGCCAGGCAAACGAGTCTGGTTTTTTTGCATAAACGGATGCAAATGAGAGCGGCCATCAAGGGAGGGTAATTGGGCCGCATCAGACATTAAGCCAAACGTGCCATTCACGCCCTCAGAGGGGTCTGCCGCGAGTGAGGACTTGATGGCCTGCCACGCAATGTGAGCGAGCGATGTTCTACGGATCAAGGCCAAATCCATCGCAATCCGAAACAACTGCCGCCAGCGCAGGGTGAGCATGGCATCGGCCAGCACGCCAAAAGGCGGCGGCGCTAGAAAGAGCGAATCCCCGCCATGGCCGCTAATCAACACACTGTTTTCACGCTGCTCGAGCCGGCTCGCAAAATGCTGATTAAAGGCCAGCAAGCAATAGCGGATATGCGGCTTGGCAACACGCGGCAGGTCTTTGACCGGCGCAAACGACAAAACGTCAGTGTCGATTTCACCGAGCTGAGCACCCGCGCTTTGGGCAACGCGGCGAGCATGCTCAAGCTCGTTAGACGAGCCCACCGCCGAATTGTAATAATGAGCGCAAGCAATCTTCTGCTTAGGTGCTACTGCGCGCAATGCCAGTAAAACGGAACTCGACTCCAAGCCGCCTGAAAGTTCTAATACCGGCCGCTCATCGTTGGGCACTTGCAAGCTCAGGTAGTTTTTCAAAATCTCATATGGATTTTGAGAAGCTAAGCCATCTGTCGCGCTAATGAGCGGATTCCAAACCGGTAGCATTTCCGGCTGATGCCCATGTGTATAGAAAATAGCGCATCCTGGCGGCAGTTCCGAGATACCCTCAAATGGCAACTCGCCACTTTGCACTGAGCCGGTTCGCAGCCAAGTGGTAAAAAACGAGGTATTCCATCCCGGGCGCTCGCCCCTCTCCTTGAGCGTCTGATGCAAGCAGGCAATGCTATCTGAAAACCACAGCCCGTGGCGCTCAGACCATACCCAATAGATTGCCCACCGGTTACTCGGATCGCAACAGCAAATGAATTTCTTGGTTAGCTTATCAAAGCAGATAAATAAATACCGCCCCCAAAATTTAGCGGTTAACAAAGACGGGCCTTTTAAGGCAATCTCACGCAAGTCATGTTCATTAATTTCACGATTGTCTTGCTTTGAAAACGCCTGTCCATAAAAGCCATAGAAATACGCTTCGCTCTCACGATACAAAGTGCATGTAGGATGGCGCTCGCCTGCCTCCTGCCATAACGCACCGGCTAGCTGGCCGGTTTTATCGTGAGTTAAAACCCAGTCCCGGTTTGACGTTAAAAGCTCCTGTGTTGTCGGATAAATGATGCCGAGAACGGTCATAGGGTAGTTCCAAGAGCGGAGTTGGAAATTCAAGAATGACGGACAGCTCTTCTCTTCTCAGAGCACTGTCGCCAATGATCGTATGGTCGGTTTCCGACCACGCATGCGCATAAAATGGGAAAGATTGCACCCCAATCAGCAGCTTTGATGCCAGGCCCGCACGTGCACACACGAGCGTTAGCGCAGCAGACCACTCCAGACATTTAGTCGGTTTTGGATAGAATAAACACGCCCAATTGAGTGCATTCACCAAAGGTGTGTATTCTTCTGTTTGACCAAAATGCAATTCATTTTGCTCAATAGCTTGAGAGCACAGTTGCAAGATTCCAGTGAGCCCCTGCTTGGTACCGTGCTTGTGTACCGCTCTCAGGTCAAGCAGCGCTTTTACGATCCAGCGCCAAGCGGGCCTATGCTCAAAAGCATTATCCGCCAGCTTCCACCCGTTAGCAGACATACCCCCTGTTTGCGGCGAAGGACTGAGCGAATTTAATTTGGCATCGACTGCCGAAAACGTTTGCGCTGTGACTAAATGAGCGTCAATTAATTTTTGCAGAATACTGGCATTGGGGGCAATATTCGCTTCAAAAGAAGCCGCATCAAGACCGAGATAAGGAGCGACTGCGGCTGACTGCCCATGAGATAAAACGACGTATCGGTCACGGATCACGTCGAGCACAATAATTTGCCCTGAAAAGCAAGCCCCGAAAATATTGGGCATCAAATGATGAGGCATCTATTCTTTTTTGTGTAATGGTCTTGCCAAAACGCCAGACACAAGCTATTGATCTGCTCTTAAGTGCCTTGTCTGGCGCCCCCCCCCCTCTTAAGTTATAAAAGCCAATGACTCTTATAGGAATCGGCCAACGCCAGCTTCTCTATATTGTCCTGAGCCACCCATTGTCGACTCAGAAGCACAAAACTCGGTCAGAGTTTCGTCTTGCAATTGGGTATCTTGTGTGTTGATTTTTTTGCTATCGGTCATGATTACTTCCTCATTCTAATAATGAAAAATAAACCACCCATACTGCAGGCGGATGACATCTGCTGCACACCGATGGAATTATCACAACTGAGTATTACCTCTAAATTCCATCACGCGTTTTTCAACTATAGAAGGTTAAAAAAAATTATGCAAGAGATTTTTTGAGTTTTTTAATCAAGCCAGCGAATTCAAAGCTAAGCACTAGAGCAACGATTACATCTTTTTCATAAATTTCGGCAGGTCATAGTGCAATTTTTTATATTCAGCCTCTTAGAATGTTTTATGGATAAGACTTTAGCACAAAAAATATTAGCATTAACCAAACCCATTCAGTTGATTGCTTTATCAGCAATACCAGACGATATCTTATGACACATAAGCGTTGTGTAGCATTAGAGCTAGTGCAAAAACACATTTATAGCTGGAATCTGAAACAACTTGTGCCTAAGATTTTTGAGTTTTTTGACCGCTATCTATTAGTCATTGAAGAAAGACAAGGATTACTACATTATTTAGCAAAAGAAGGGCATGAAATGGATAAGCAGTTTGTCCAATTTATGATTAACACCGCACCACATTACTAGGAGGACATTATGAACAGACTACCTACCGTCGAATCACGCCACAAGCAAGCCGTGATTTTTCTACAGCAGTATCATCGTCATGCAACACCACGACCGAGCGGCCGATGACTGAACGAATACCGTCCAATGTCAGTTCATTGACCACCACAAAACCCGTTGCGACGCCATTTGTGTCCGCTTTAATATTGGGCATATTGCCTGCTGGCCGCGCGTTACCCGGGGTGCCACTCCAACTCAAGCGACTCGGGTCGAACACCTGGCCAGTATTGCGCGCACTGAATGCATTGCAGTGGCCCCGTTCATAAATTTGAAATCTGTAATCACTATTTGCCGGTAGGCCCACGATGTTGTAGGTGACCTGCATACCATCTGCACGCTCAACAAAATTAACCGTACCGCGTGCGGTGCCCCCCACCACAGGCAGAAGTATCGCGTGCGCGCTCTTTTCACGGGGCCCGAATAAAGTCGAACAGCCGACATTCAGCACACTGAAACCGCCCACTATCATCAGTATGATAAAAACCCGAGAAATTACCTTGCCTGATTGGTTTTTCATGCAATCCTCTAATACTCATACTTCGATAAAATGCGGCCTTTATGCAAAAGTATTAGCCACTCCCCATCACGCTAACTCAAACATCATAATACTGCTTTCGAGACAGAATATGGGGAAATTGTACTGGCTAAGACGTTAGGTATTTTGCACCACAATATCTGGAAACTTTGAGCGCATATCGCGCGCCTTACGCGCAACGGCAATGCCAATTTTGCGAGCGATTTCACGATAAATGCCTGCATTGTGGCCTTGCGGCTGCGCCACCACAGTTGGACAACCCGCATCGGTCCGCTCGCGAATACTGATATCAAGCGGCAAACTGCCCACCAACTCGACGCCGTATTGAGCGCACATTTGCGCTGCGCCGCCCGCGCCAAAAATAGACTCTGCATGCCCACACTGAGTACAAATATGGGTACTCATATTCTCCACAATGCCAAGAATTGGAATCCCCACTTTCTCGAACATTTTTAGCCCCCTTTTAGCGTCAAGTAAGGCAATGTCTTGCGGCGTAGTCACAATCACCGCGCCAGTCACTGGCACCCGCTGCGCTAGCGTTAACTGAATATCCCCAGTCCCCGGCGGCATGTCGACAATTAAATAGTCGAGTTCACGCCAGTTGGTTTGCTTTAGTAACTGATCAAATGCAGAAGTGACCATTGGCCCCCGCCAGACCATTGGCGTATCAGTACCCACCAAAAAACCAATCGAATTAACTTGAATGCCATAGCGCTCAAGCGGCTCCATCGATTTGCCGTCTTTTGATTCAGGCTTGCCCTCAAGGCCAAGCATCATTGGCTGGGAGGGGCCATAGATATCGGCATCCAGTAAGCCAACGCTTGCCCCTTCGGCCGCCAGCGCCAGTGCTAGGTTAACGGCTGTGGTGCTTTTTCCCACCCCACCTTTGCCAGATGCGACAGCAATGATATTTTTTACATTGGGGAGTAATTTAATGCCGTGCTGCACTGCGTGTGCGGTAATCTGCTGCGAAATCGTGATGTCAACACTCTCCACCCCAGGCAAGGCAGCCAGCGCATGGGTAATGCGCGTATGCAATGCCTCAAACTGACTTTGCGCCGGATAGCCGAGCACCACATCAACCGTCACGCAGCCTTCCTCGATCGCACTATGGCGGATGCTTTTTGTCGAGACCAGGTCCGCGCCCATATGCGGATCGATAACCTGAGCTAGCGCAGCTTGAATCTGAGCGTTATCAATACTCATAAAATTCCACCTCATTGATTGTCACGGTAAGGCCTATTTAGCCACAGATTTAAAACTATGCAGCCTAAATGTGCAATAGCCCTATCCCTTAAGCTTGGTAAAAGCGGCTCAGAACCATTCATCATAACGTGAGATCAAAGCAAATTGGATAATTCAAATGGATACAAAGCATTTAGGTGATGCGCAATTCAGACAATGACAAAAGAAATCTAAAAATATATTGCACAAAGCGGCCGCTCTAGAGCAACCTTAAACTATTCACACTCAGACAGGAACGCAAACTGATTCTTGTGTGAAGGTCATCCTTGTAGTTAGGGTTGCGCCAGTGGCGGCAACAAACTTTAGCGCCATAACTTAATCTCCGGAGTGTAGTATGAAAGTTAACTCAAAAAAAATCGTCCAACCGTTGGCTTCTTGCCTACTTGTTAGCGCACTTTTGGTGGGTTGTGCAGCGCCTGCTGGGCAACAAAACAATGCCGCGCTAGGCACAGGCATCGGCGCTGCAACAGGCGCTGGCTTGGGTGCGCTCGTTGGCAACTCGGAAGGCGCCATGATCGGCGGTGCAATCGGCGCCGTAGCGGGCGGTCTGACGGCTTACAACTGGTCAGCTATTAAACAACGCTTAGCAGGCGCCACGCAAGGCACTGGCACGCAAATCACTGAACAACAAGACGGTTCGCTCAAAGTCAATATTCCGAGTTCAGTCTCTTTTGCAACGAATAGCTATCAAATCCGGCCAACATTTACGCCTGCTCTTGATGAGGTAGCACGCACCTTAGTGCAAAATCCAGAGTTGGTCGCCAGGATCATTGGTCACACCGATAATACCGGCGCGGTCCCTTACAATATGACGCTCTCCCAAAGCCGCTCACTGGCGGTGGTTAATTTTCTCGTCAGCCGCGGCGTTGCCTCTGGCCGGCTCTCCTCCGAAGGGCGCGGGCAAGCTCAACCCATTGCGGACAACCTCACGCCGACTGGCCGCATGCAAAACCGGCGAGTCGAAATTTTCTTGTACCCGCTGCAAGCAAAACCTATCCAGTGAAATCAACACAATTGCGAAAGGAATTGAGAGCTTAGCGGATAGTCTTCTGTCAGGGCTTTCGGCGCAGAGAGAGGATCATGATCTCTGTGCCGCCTTCTTCGCTTGTTTCTTATTACGGGGCTTTGGCCCCGTTTTGCTTACTCAACGCGAACTTTATCCTTACCTATATTCCGCTACCCCCCGTCTCAATCTGATAGATTTTGCAAGCGGTCTGTCCGAACAAGCGCACGATCTTGATTCTGAGTTCATGGAGGTTGGAGA